>PNMW01000057.1 GCA_013823855.1 Lysobacteraceae bacterium
CCGGCGGCGGCGGCAACGCGGCGTCGATCGCCCGCGCCAGCGCGTCGGCACCGTCGTGCTGCACAGCGATGGTTTCGATGATCGGCAGGCCCAGCTCGGCCTGCAGCCGCAGCCGATCGATGACGATGCCGCGCTTGGCGGCGGCATCGCACATGTTCAGCGCCACCAGCATCGGCAGACCCAGCGCCCGCACTTCGAGCACGAAGCGCAGGTGCAGGCGCAGGTTGGTGGCATCGACGACGCAGATCAGCAGGTCCGGGCGGGTCTCGCCGGGAAACCGGCCCAGGCAGACATCGCGGGTGATCGCTTCGTCGGGGCTGGTTGCGGCCAGCGAGTAGGCGCCGGGCAGATCGAGCAGCTGGACGCTGCGGCCGGACGGCGTACGGATGAGGCCGGCCTTGCGCTCGACGGTGACGCCGGCGTAGTTCGCGACTTTCTGGCGGCTGCCGGTCAGGCGGTTGAACAGCGCGGTCTTGCCGCAGTTCGGGTTGCCGACCAGCGCCACCTGCATCGCCAGCGCGCTCATGCCGCCCGCCTCACGAACACCCGTGCGGCTTCGGCGCGGCGCAGCGCGAAGCGCGTGTAGCCGATCTGCACGACCAGGGGATCGCCACCCAGCGGACCACGGGCGACGAGCCGCACCGGCTCGCCGGACACGAAGCCGAGATCACGCAGGCGGTCGGCGATCGGATCGGACACGGCCGCGTTCTCGACCCGTTCGACGACGGCATCGATCCGCAGCGGCAAATCCCGAAGGCGTTGTTCCACGAACTGGCAGGTTAATGAGAATGGTTCGCAAGCATACGCGATCAGCGGGCTTTCGGTTCGTTCGGCCGCGTGCGGTCGGCGACCTCGCCCTTGCGCGGGCACAGCCCATATGCCTCGACCAGACGCCAGAGATGCTCGGGAATCATCGATTTCATGCGCCGCGGCTGTTCGCGGCGCAGGTGAACCACCGTTTCGACCGCCTTCATCTCGACCCGCGCGCGGGCGAACTCCAGCCCGCGAGGGCCAATCCGGGGCATCAGCCAACCGACGATCGGCTTCAGCCAGTCCGGCATCCGCCGCAGCGGCAGGCCGCCGGCCGCCCGCTCGGTGTTGGCGAGAAAGCCCTTCACCGGCCCGGCCCGCTTGCCGTGGCTGCCCGGTGCAGTCAGCCGCACTTCGTCGCCAAGCAGGCCGAGCAGTTCGGCGCCGCGGGCATTGCGCACCAGCAGCCATTGCTCGCCCTCGCCGCCCATGTAGCCGACAGTGATGTCGGCGAGCACATTGGTGTAGTCGACGCAGGTCCGGCAGGTCAGCGGAAAGAAGTCGCGCGGCAGCTTCGAGATCGGCAACTGCAGGAACGGGATGGTCTGCCGGCGGCCGTCGTCGAAGCGCAGCTCGACGTGATAATCGGCGCGGAATTCGAGGTAGCGGATGCTGTCCGGCTGCGCCGACAGCAGTGCCAGGAAACGGTGGAAGTTCTCGGTCGTGGTGTTGTCAGAACACGGCGTGCCGATCACATAGAGCTTCTCGAAGCCCAGTTCCGCTTCCAGCGCCCGCAAGGCGTAGACCTGACAGGGAATGCCGATCACGGCCAGCCGCCGATGACCGGCCGCCCGGGCCGGCTCCAGCAGCGCCAGCAGCGGCGCGTAGCCCATGCGCATGCCGCGGCAGGCGGCCAGGTCGGCGGCGCGGGTGACCAGCACCGGCACCGGCCGCCAGCGGTCCTGCGGATCGGCCGTCATCGTCAGTACGGCATCGACCGCGCCGGTTTCCAGAAGCCGCTCGGCGATCCGCGTGGTGATGCCGGTCCACTGGGCACCAGGCTTCGGATCGACCAGGGCGGCGCGATGGATTTGCTGGTGCGTGCCGAAAAAGACCTCGTCGGCGTTCAGCGCATCGCGGGCACGTCCGTGCACCCGCGCTTCCAGCCGCGGGTAATCCGGCTTGATGAACTGGCAGGCGCGGCCGCAGCGGCCGGGATCGCTGGATCGCGAAATGCCGCAGTCGGTGCACAGATCCCGCACGGCGGCGGGCCGCGCGACAGCCTCGGCGGCCGTAGGCACGGTCACGGCCGATTCAGGTCCTCGATGCGGATGTCGCCGCGCGCCAGCAGTCGCTCGCGAAACCAGCGGGTCGCCGCCTCGGCCTCGGCGCGCGGGCCCTTGATGCCGAACTCGATGTGCCGCTCCCGGTCCGGGCTGCCCCGGAACGGCAGGCTGGCCAGCTTGATCGGCGGATAGGCGCTGAGCGTGGCTTCCATCAGGTCGATCAGGTCGCCCTCGCCGCCGGAGCCGTAGGCCCGGAACGTGAACTCCACCGGTGGCTCGGCGTTGTGCAGGGCGGCGAGCCGGGTATCGAGCACCCATTCGAGCATCGGCCAGGCCATCTCCGGAAAGCCGGGCACGAAATGGCAGTTGCCGATGTAGAAGCCTGCGATGTTGTTGACCGGATTGGGGATCAGGCCGGCACCGAGCGGGAAGTCGGCCATCAGCACCCGGTTCGGCCAGGCCTTCTCGCCGTACTGCCGCTCGATGATCGCCAGCGCTTCCGGGTGGCGGGCGATCGGCACGTCGAAGGCGCGCGCGGCGGCCTGGCGGGTGCGGTCGTCCGGGGTGCCGCCGATGCCGCCGCAGGACAGCAGCACATGGCCGTGCGCCCGGGCGCTGCGGATCACCTCGGCAATCTGGCCTTCGTCATCACCGGCGAAATGCGCCCATTCCAGGCTCATGCCGCGCGCATTGAGCATCTCGATGACTTTCGGAAGATGCTTGTCCGGCCGTTTTCCGGACAGCAGTTCGTCGCCCACGATCATCAGACCTACCGATGACATGCCTCGCTCCTGATATTTCCAAAGGTGATGGTTGCAACCGGACCGAGGCCGGCTGCCGCAGCATCGATCGCGGTGGCGCGCCGCGCCGGGTTGGCCGGTAGTCTCACCGATCACCATCGCCCGCGCGATAGCGGTGTGCCGCTTGGTCCGGCCTGCAGGAAGGCCGTGTGGCAGGCAGCCACGGCGGCGCTGTTCGGCGGCCCGGCCGAGCTTCTCGACGGCCCGGTTTCATCGGGGCAGTCGCTGCCGTCGTGGAGGCCGGCCGATTTTTCGCCGGGGAAGGCCTCGCGCCCGTGGATCCTGCGCTCGCTGCCGCAGGTCCTCTCGACCGCCGCATCCCGGACCCGCAGGCCGCTGCGGGTGATGTCCGGACCGATGCCGTCGCCTTCGATGCGGACGACGATCGACTGCAGCGGCAGCTTGAGCCTGCCTCGACGACGCGGATCTTCTCGGCGCCGGCCGGAATCCGGATGTCGCGGTATCCCGGGCTCACGGCGCTGTGCTCCTGACGGCGCCCGGCGCGACCGGCCGGACGCCGCGACCGGCCACCGATGGCGTGTGATCCAGACTCCGAATTTCACCATTCGCGCTGTGCCCCGCCCCTTCGATCAGGCTAGGCTCGGGGCTCGCCCATCCCTCGATCGCGTCCGGTCATGTCGTCGCAAGCCACGGTTCTGGTTGTCGTTGCCCACGGTTCGGAAAGTCTGGAAACGATCGTCATCGTCAATCTGCTTCGCCGTGCCGAGCTCGCCGTGACGGTAGCCACGATCGAAACGACGACGGTGATCGACGGCACCCGCGGCGTCCGCTTCATCGCCGATGAACGGCTGGCCGACCTGCAGGACCGCGACTGGACGCTGGTCGTGCTGCCCGGTGGTGCCGGCGGCGCGGCCGCGCTGGGGCGCCATCCGCCGCTGGTATCGCTGCTGGAAGCGCGCAACGAGGCCGATCTGCCGATCGCCGCGATCTGCGCCGCACCGGCGCTGGTGCTGGCGGCCAATGGCCTGCTCGATGGCCGTCGCGCCACCGGCTACCCGTCGTTCCGCGAATGGCTTCCGGCTTATGTCGACGCCGCCGTGGTCCGCGATGCGCACATCACCACCAGCCAGGGGCCGGGCACGGCGATTGCGTTTGCCCTCGACCTGATCGAACAACTGGCCGGCACCTCGCGTCGCGACGCGGTGGCGGCAGGACTGCTGGTCGCCGCCTGAACCGCGCGTCCGCCCCGCTCTCATTCCCCTTTCCACATTGTCCAAGGACGCGCCATGTTTTCGTCTCCCCTGATTCGCGCCATTCGCCGCTACCTCCGGCGATCGCCGCCGATGCTCGGTCTGACCCTGAGCCTGCTGGCTGGCACGGCATCGGCCTCGCCGTGGGCAGAGGTCGGTGACCGGGCGCTGCGCAACGACATCGAGATCCTGGCGGCACGGCACCTGATCGACGGACCGGTCACCACCTGGCCGATCCCGGTCGGCTTCTTCGCCAGGCTGCGCGACAGCGCCGCGCTCGGCGAGCAGCCGGAATACGTGCGGCTGGCAGCGGACCGGGTGCTGGCCCGGCTCGACGGCCAGGCCGGCCTGCGGCCAGCCGCCGAGATCCGTGTCGCCAGCGAACCGAACCTGATCCGTGACTTCGGCGCGGCCGCCCGAGACGAGGTCGATGTCCGTGCCGGGCTTGATTACGACGGCGACGCGTTCGCCGTCAATCTCAGGGTCGGCGCGCTGACCGGGCTGGACGGCGATCGTTACCGCTTCGCGCTCGACGGCAGCTACGCCAGCACGCTGATCGGCAACTGGCAGCTGTACGGCGGCTGGATCGACAAATGGTACGGCCCGGGCCATGCCAGCAGCCTGATCCTGTCGAACAACGCCCGGCCGTTCCCGAAGATCGGCATCACCCGGAACAGCCCGGAAGCGTTCGCAACGAAATGGCTGAGCTGGCTCGGCACCTGGCAGCTCGATTTCTATGTCGGCCTGCTCGAGGAAGACGCCCGGCTCGAAGGCAACACCGGCGTCGGCTCGCTACGCTTCGCTTTCGTGCCTGCCGACGGCCTGGAGATCGCGATCACCCGCGTCGTGCAGTTCTGCGGCGGCGGCAACAACTGCAATCCCCTTGAAGCGGCATTCGCGATCAACAACACCGATTCCGACCGCAACAACTCCAACGATCAGGCCACCATCGAGTTCAAGTACGTCAAGGACTTCAACAAGGTGATGTTCTCGCCGTACGTGCAGTTCCTGAACGACGACACCGGCCCGTTCACCCATTCCTACACCAGCTACCTCGGCGGCCTGCACTGGACCGGCCCCTGGGGCAGCAATGGCACGCAATGGAGTCTGACCGCCGAATACACCGACAGCCGTGCCACGCTCGACTGGTTCAGCTTCGGCAAGCGCCTGCCCGGCTTCGCCTACAACAACGACGAATACATCGACGGCTTCCGCTATCGCGGCCGCACGATGGGCTTTTCGCTGGACAGCGACTCGGTGCTGTTCTCGCTGGCCGGTGCGATCACCGACAGCGCCGGACGCCAGTACCGGCTGGCGTACTACAACGCCCAGATCAGCACCACGGAACTGGCGGCGATCCAGGCCGAAGGCGGCTTCCGGCGCAACGTGGTCAGCGCCCGGCCGGTGCAGGTCGATCAGGTCGAAGGCGGGATCAGCCTGCCGTGGAATCGCCTGCTGTTCGACCTGTCGGTCCGCTGGCAGGACCAGCAGCCGTTCCCGGACCGTGGCGCGAAGCTCAACATCGAAGCCGGCGTCCAGATCCGCTTCTGAGCGGCGATCGCCGCGCCGACGGCAGCGGATCAGGCCAGCTTGACCAGGCTGGTCGCCGCCTGGGCATTGTCTTCGGCAGCACGCATTACCTTCGACTGCAGCTCGAACTGCCGTGCCAGGTTGATCATGTTGACCATCGCCCCGGCAAGGTTGACGTTCGAGCCTTCGAGCACGCCGCTGGCCAGGACATCGCCAGCGGCCGGGTCCGGCGCGACGCCGGACTTCGCGCGCATCAGCCCGTCGGCACCGCGATCGAGGTCCTGCTGGCTGCCGCTGACCACTTTCAGCCGGCCGATCACCACCTGTGCCGCCGCGCTCTGGCCGTTCGGCACGGCGGTGATGGTGCCGTCGTTGCCGATGGTCACCGAGGTCGAGGCCGGGATCGCCAGCGGACCGGCATCGCCGAGGACGGCCAGGCCCGATGACGTGCGCAGCTGGCCGTTGGCATCGAGCCGCAGGTCGCCGGCGCGGGTGTAGGCCTCCGAACCGTCCGGCGCCTGCACGGCCAGCCAGTGCTCGCCTTTCAGCGCGATGTCGAGCTGTTCGCCGGTCTGCATCAGGCTGCCTTGCGCCGAATCCCAGCCGTTGTCGCCGAGCCGGGCGTTGACGCGGGTCTGGAAGCCCGGGCCGTCGACGTTGATCGCCTGCGCCGCTGCCAGCTCGGCACGGAAGCCGACGGTGCCGGCATTGGCCAGGTTGTGGCTGTTCGCCGTCTGCGCCCGCAGGGTGGCGATGGCGCCGGACATGCCGACATAGAGCGCGCGATCCATGGCGTTTTCCTTTCGCGGTCAGCGCCGCATCAACGGATGTTGATGATGGTCTGGGTGATCTGGTCGGTCGTCGAGATCATCTGGGCATTGGCCTGGAAGCTGCGTTGCGCGACGATCATGTTGACCAGCTGCTTGGTGATGTCGACGTTCGAGCCTTCCAGCGCGCCGCTCTGGATCAGGCCGAAGTTCGAGGAATTGGCCGCGCCGCGAATCACCGGGCCGGACGCATAGGTCTCGCCCCAGCTGGTGTCGCCGAGCTGCTGCAGGCCCTGCGGATTGGCGAAGTTGGCCATCGCGATCTTGCCGAGCCGGGTTGCCTGGCCGTTGGTGAAACGGGCCTGGACGATGCCTTCCTGGGTCACCTCGATGCCGCTGAGGCGGCCGGTGGCGTAGCCGTCCTGGGTCAGGCTGTTGACCGAGAAGCTGTTGCCGTACTGCGTGCTCCTGCTCAGGTCCACGGTCATCGTCACCGGGCTCGAGCCGGTCGAGGTGGCGTAGGACGGCAGCACGATCCGGCCGTCGCTCGGCGTGGCCAGCGCGCCGTCGGCATCGAAGCTGATCGTGGTGCCGGTGCCGACATCGCTGCCGTCGATCTGGGTATGCACGGTCCATTCGTTCGGCGTGGTCGCCGATTTGACGAAGAACAGGTTGGCCGGATGCGCGGTGCCGAGCGAGTCGTACACGGTCACCGAGGTGGTGTTGTTGTAGCTGGCCGGATCGCTGGCCGAGAATGGCGTGGTGGTCGGCGCGCTGGACTCGGCCGGCAGATTGACGCCGGTATTGAGCAAGGTGGTCGCGTTCGGCGGGTTGTCGGAGGTCGACAGCTGGATGTCCGACAGGCTGGCAGTGTCGAACGCGGTGCTGCCAGCCGCTGGCGGATAGGCCTGCAGGCGCGCACCGGAGCCGTTGACGATGTAGCCGTTGCGATCGGTGCCGAACTGGCCGGAACGCGTGTAGCTGACCGCGCCATCCTTGGCCAGCGTGAACCAGCCGGTACCGCTGACCGCGAGATCGAGCGAATTGTTGGTGACGCTGATCGCGCCCTGGGTGAACTGCTGCGACACCTTGGCCACCCGCACGCCGCCGCCGACTGCGGTGTCCGAGACGCCGTAGGCGTTGGCCAGGAAGAAGTCGGCGAACTGCGAGCGCGATTCCTTGAAGCCGACGGTGTTGGCGTTGGCGATGTTGTTCGAGGTGACCGCGAGGTCCGAGGACGCGGCGTTCAGGCCGGTCAGCGCGATGTTGAAGGACATGTCAGTGGGCTCCGGTATTCGAGGCAGGGGCGGCGGCAGCAGCGGCACGCAGCGGCGCGGTCAGTGATTCGACGAGTTCCGACAGTTCGGCACGACGACGGCGGCGACCCACCTGCGGGATGTCGAACAGGCCGGGGATGCGATGCGGCGGCTGGGTGACGGGACGCGGGCTGTAGAAATTCATGGCGGGCTCCGGACAGGAATCGAAAGGGTTCAGATGATCTGGCGGACGTCGCCGAACGGAACCGTGCCGAGCCCGGCGAGGTTCAGGCTCAGGCCCTTGCTGCCCAGCGACACGCTCTGCACCAGGCCGGCGGCCAGGGTCGAGGCCGATTCGGTGGCGCCGTTGCGGGTCAGCGTGGCGCGGATGCCGTAGCTGCCCGAGGGCATCGTGGCACCGCTGGAATCCTTGCCGTCCCAGTTGAAGTAGCGGGTGCCGGCGGCCTGGGTGCCGTAGTCGAGACGGCGCACGACGGCGCCGCTGGCGTCGACGATCTCCACCGCCAGCTGGCCGCCGGAGCTGACTTCGACGCCGCCGCTCAGGCCGGCCTCGCCATCGAGATAGCCGGTCTTCGACGGATACAGCACGCCGTGGCCGACCAGCCCGGAGGCCTGCAGCGACTGGCTGGAGGTCAGTGATGACGACAGCGCGGTGAACGAGTCCTGCAGGCCCTGGATGCCGGACACCGTCGAGAACTGGGCGATCTGGCCGAGGAACTCGTTGGACTCCAGCGGCTTCAGCGGATCCTGGTTCTGCAGCTGCGTGGTCATCAGCTTCAGGAAGTCGGCCTGGCCCAGCGAATCGGCCTTCTTGTCGGCCGTCTTCAGGCTCAGGCCGAGGTCGGAATACGGGTTGCTGCCAACGGCGGTGGTCATGGCGTTCTCGTGGAGTTCGGTGGCGATCAGCGGCCGAGCGACAAGGTGCGGCTGGCCAGTTCCTTGGCGGTATTCATCACTTCCACGCTCGACTGATACGAGCGCGAAGCAGAAATCATGTTGACCATCTCCTCGACGACATTGACGTTCGGCGCGTAGACGTAGCCGTCGCCATCGGCCAGGGGGTGGCCGGGCTCGTAGCGCTTGTTGGCCGGCGCCTGGCTTTCGACGACGCCGAGCACCTGGACGCCGGGCGTGCCCTCGCCGCCGGCTTCCATCGCCGCCTTGAACATCGGCAGGCGCGCCTTGTAAGCGCCGTCGGCGGTGCCGCTGATGGCGTCGGCGTTGGCGAGGTTGGAGGCGACGGTGTTCAGCCGCAGCGACTGCGCGCTGAGCGCGGAACCGGCGATATCGAAGATCTTGAAGCTGGACATGGCGGCGCGCTCCAGGACGGGATTACTGGCCGGTGATCGCCGTCATCAGGCCGCGGATGCGACCGTCGGCGAACTGCAGCGAGGCCTGATAGTGCAGCGCGGCGTCGGCGAACCTGGCCTGCTCGACCTGCACGTCGACGGTATTGCCATCGACGCTCGGCTGGGTCGCCACGCGATAGGCCAGCGGGCCGCCGTTTGGGCCGCCGAGGTTGTCGAGGGTCAGCGGAATGTGGCGCGGATCGGTGGTCAGCTGGCGCGGCGCCGTGCCGGCCGTCGAACCCCTGGCGGCGGACGACAGCGCGGCGGCGAAATCGACATCGCGCGCCTGAAAGCCGGGCGTATCGGCATTGGCGATGTTGGCCGACAGCACCTCCATGCGCCGCCGCTGCACGTTCATCGCATCGGCGTGGATGCCGAAGATCGGATCGAGGTTGGCCATGACGTTCTCCCGCGTTTGCGTTCGGGAGGACTGTTACAAGCGCTGTGCCAGTACGGATTCGCGACGGAAAAGTGGCGTCTTGCTGCGCGGGTGGCAACCGCCGTCTCGGGCAAGGGCGCCGGGACGCGAAGAAAGGCAAGCGCATGAACGGGTGCAGCGGGTGAGACGCTCGTCGGGATGCGTCGAGCGCGCCGACGGCGCTTCTGCAGTCGGCCCTCGCGGCTTCGGCTTTTCCTTTGCGTCTTCGCGCCCTGGCGTGAGGCGACTTGCCGGCGCCTCGCGACCCGTCAGGCCGTTTCCAGCGCCACTGCCTTCAGGCGATCGAGCACACCGGTCGCCAGTTCATCGGCGCTGAACTTGGCAATGAAACGATTGGCGCCGACCCGTTCGACCATCGCGTTGTTGAACACCCCGGACAGGCTGGTGTGCAGCATCACGTAGAGATCCTTCATCTTCGGATCACGGCGGATTTCCGTCGTCAGCCGGTAGCCGTCCATGTCCGGCATCTCGACATCGGAAATCATCATCAGCAGCGAATCGGTGATCGGCTCGTCCTTGGCCGCCAGTGCCTGCAGGTAGCGCAGCGCCTCGCGGCCATCGTTGACCGTCGTGCACTCGATGCCGAGCTGGTTCAGCGTCTTCTCGATCTGGTTGCGCGCCACCCGGGAGTCATCGACCACCAGCACCCGGCGCCGCGAGTGGCCGATGCTCGCCGCCTCGTCGCGGATCGCGTCGGACAACGCCGCCTGCACGCCGACGACGTCGCTGAGCACCTTCTCGACATCGATGATCTCGACCAGCTCGTTGTTGTACTGGGTCATCGCGGTCATGTAGCCGCCCTCGCCGGCACCTTCCGGCGGCGGCCGCACGTGCTCGACATTGACGTGGATGATCCGCTCGACCGCCCGCACCAGAAAACCCTGGATCGAGCGGTTGTACTCGGTGACGATCACATGCGCAGCCTTGTCGTCGCTCGGCTGGCCGATCGCGCGACTGAGGTCGATCACCGGGATCATCCGGCCGCGAATGTCGGCCACCCCCTTCACCAGCGCATGCGAGGACGGCAGCCAGCTCAGCGCCGGCTTCGGAATCACCTCCTGCACCTTGAACACGTTGATGCCAAAAATCTGGCGCTCGTCGAGCCGGAACAGCAGCAGCGCGAGCCGGTTGTGTCCTGCGAGCTGGGTGCTGCGGTCGATGCTTTCGAGCAATCCGGTGGCCATGTCGGGGTCCAGTGAAGTGGGCGCGGGCAAACGGGCAGGCCTTTGCAACTTCGGTTCCCGGATGCGAGCCGGGCAAGGTGCCGCAAAAACGGCGCGGATCGCCGTGGCATGCGGCTTGTAGCGACGGTCCCGAAGCCCGAACGAGGTCGTCACCCATGAGCCGTCGCGCCACACCGAAGCCCGCCGTCGTCGCCCTGCTGGCTGCGCTGGTCGGTCTGCTGCTGATGTCGACCGCCCGCGCCGATGCCGGCGTCGAGTCGGCCAGCCGGATTCGCGAAGCGGCGGAACGCTACGTCACCGCCCAGGTGCCGTCGACCGCCACGGTGACCGCCGAAGCCCTCGACAACCGCCTGCGCCTGCCGGCCTGTGCCCGGCCGCTGGACACCTCGGCCGCCAATCCGGCGGCGCGCGGCGCCTGGAGCATCCTGGTCAGCTGCCGCGACAACGGCGCCGCACTGTGGGCGGTGTTCGTGCCGGTCAAGGTCGCCGATCTGCGGTCGGTCGTGGTGATGAGCCGCAGTGTCGCGCCAGGCCAGCCGATCAGCGCCGAGCTGCTGCGTCTGGAGAAACGCGATGTCGCGACACTGTCGATGGGTTACCTGTCGTCGATCGACGAAGCGGTCGGCCGCAGCCTGCGCCGGCCGGTGGCGCCGGGTGCGGCCTTGACGCCGGATGCGCTGGCGGTCACCCGGCTGATCAAGCGCGGCGATCTGATCACCCTGGTCGGACGCAGCGGCGGCCTCGAAGTGCGCGCCCAGGGCAAGGCCCTGGCCGACGGCGGCAGCGGCGAGCGGATCCCGGTCGAGAACCCGTCATCGCGAAGAGTCGTGCAGGGTGTGGTTCGCAGCGGCGACACCGTCGATGTCGGCATCTGACGCCATGCACTTCGATAGGCAATTTTTGCCATGAGCACCGAAGCCCGGCGGTTAAAGTTTCCCCGGCGAGCGTCGATAGGGATTCCAAGCAGCGCTGCACGCGCCTTCGGAGTCCGCCATGAGCATCAAGATCGACCTTCCCGGCAGCAATCCCCTTCGACCGGCCGCGGTGGCGAAGTCGTCGGCCGGCCTCGCCGGCAGCAGCGGCAGCCAGCCGGTCTCGGCCACGGCTGCCAGCGATCGGCTGCGCCTGACCGGCGATGCCGTCCAGCGCCAGCAGATCGATCAGGCGCTGGCTGCCATCCCGGAGGTCGACGGCGGCCGCGTCGAGCGCCTGAAGGCGGCGCTGGCCGACGGCAGCTACACCCCGAATCCCGCGTCGATCGCCGCGAAGTTCGCCCGCTTCGAATGGGATCTAGCCCCCGCGTAAGCGCAACCGAGGTCCCGCCATGAACGAATCCAGCCTGACGCTTCCCGAAGTGATCGACGCCCAGATCCACTGCGCCAGCGGACTGATCACGGTGCTGGATGACGAACACGCCGCCCTGACCGGCCGTTCGATCGAAGCACTGGAGGCCGCCTGCGATGCCAAGGCCGTCGCCGCGCAGCAGCTGCAACGTCTCGGCGACCGCCTGCAGATCCTGGCCGGCCCGCGCCGCTCGGGTGCCGAGTTCGAAGCCTGGCTGGCGCGCCATCCCGGCGGGCAGGCCCTGATCGAGGCCTGGCGAACGCTGATCGGGCTGGCGCAGCAGCTTGCCGACAGCAACCGCCGCAACGGCGTGCTGCTCGAAGTCCGCGAGCAGCAGGTCAAGAGCGCGCTGGTGGCGTTGTCGCCGGAGCCGCCATCGACCTACGGCCGCAGCGGCTATCGTCCCAATCTGCCATCGGGCCGCGTCTACAGCCGCGCCTGAGCGCGACAGCGGCGTTGCCAACGAAAAGCCGTCGCGACGCCATGCGTCGCGACGGCTGGGCCACGCCCGCTAGCGTCAGTTGAACGCCAGCAGCGTGTCGCCGAACTCGACATGCAGCGGGAACGCCATCGCGCAGGCGCTGTGGGCGCAGGTCGCCGGCTCGAAGCGGGTGCGCTCCAGGATCTCGTTCAGTCCGGCCACCGCCCCCTGCGCCGGGGACAGCTGCCAGGTGACCGCCGTGACCCTGCCGCCGGCATCGACGCTGAGCAGGGCCTGCAGCTCGCCACGGAGGTTCTGCTGGCGCTGCAGGGCCGACAGTTCGCGTGCGAGCTGAGCAAGCCCGCCGGCCGGGAACGGCGGCTCCTCGTGGGCCCGCAGGCCTTCGTACTGGTTGCGGACCAGTTCGACGTCGCTGCTCGACAGTTGCGCCCAGGCACGATCGAGCGGCAGCGATCGGTAGCTGACGGGTGCCGTCGCACTGCCGGTGACCGAGACCGGCTTGAGCACGCGGTAGGCCGATTCGTCGGCCTGCGCCGCAGCGGCCAGACCCAGCATCGAGAACGCCGCGACTGCGGCCAGCATCTTCTTGTCGATCATCGTCGCCACTCCATTCCGGTCCATCGGGGCAACCGCCGGAGACCTGTGCTCCGGGGCCCGATGGCGAAGATGTAGACGGCCTTCATCAACGAGTCAACAAACTGAAATATTACTGTCACATAACTGTGCTATCGGGTGCTCGTCGCATGATCGGAAGCCTGCCTCAGGGGCTGCCGAGACCGCCGCCGGAAAATCGCCAAATCGCTGATCCGACATTCTTTTTTCGGGACCGACCGGGCATGAAAAAGCCCGCTCGATGACCGAGCGGGCCGGGTTCCGCGGCGACGCCGGCGTCCGGCGATTGTGACAACCGCCGCGCAAATCAGGTGCTGGCGGGGCGGCCCACGCAGTCGTAGATGAAGCCTTCGCCACGCACCCACGCCGGGTCGTACATGTTGCGACCGTCGACGATGATCGGCTGCTTCAGCAAGGTCTTGAGCTTGGCCAGATTCGGGCTCTGGAAGGCGCGCCATTCGGTGCAGATCACCAGCGCATCAGCGCCATTGACCGCCTCCGGCGCCGAGCCGACCAGCGCCAGGTCGGCGCGCTTGCCATAGATCTTCGCGGTCTCGTGCATCGCTACCGGATCGTAGGCCTGCACCTTGCCGCCTTCGGCCCAGATCGCCTCCATCAGCACACGGCTTGGCGCCTCGCGCATGTCGTCGGTCTTCGGCTTGAAGGCCAGCCCCCAGATCGCGACGGTCTTGCCGTGCAGGGAGCCGAGGTGCTTGACCAGCTTGGTATGCAGGGTGGTCTTCTGGCGGTTGTTGACCGCTTCCACCGCCTTCAGGATCCTGGCGTCGAAGTGGGCATCGGCAGCACTCTTGACTAGCGCCTTGACGTCCTTCGGAAAGCAGGAGCCGCCATAGCCGGCGCCCGGATAGATGAAGTGGAAGCCGATGCGCGGATCGGCGCCGATGCCGATGCGCACCTTCTCGATGTCGGCGCCGATGTTCTCGGCCAGGTTCGCCAGTTCGTTCATGAAGCTGATCTTGGTCGCCAGCATCGCGTTGGCGGCGTACTTGGTCAGCTCGCTGGACTTCACGTCCATGACGATCACGCGGTCATGGTTGCGATTGAATGGGGCGTACAGCGCCTGCATCGCCTTGGCCGCGCGGGCATTGTCGGCGCCGACGATGATGCGGTCCGGCTTGTTGAAGTCGCCGATGGCATCGCCTTCCTTGAGGAATTCCGGGTTCGAGACCACGTCGTAGTCGAGCGCGGCGGCGCGCGCCGCGAGCGTCGCCTTCATCGTTGCCCGGACCTTGTCGGCGGTGCCGACCGGCACCGTCGACTTCGAGATCACGACGCGGTACTCGCGCATGTGGCTGGCGATGGTCTCGGCAACTTTCAGCACGTACTTCAGGTCGGCGGAACCGTCCTCGTTCGGCGGCGTGCCGACGGCGATGAACTGGTAGAGGCCGTGGGCCACGCCTTCGGCGGCATCGGTGGTGAAGCGCAGGCGGCCTTCGCCTGCATTCTTCAGCACCAGTTCGGTCAGGCCCGGTTCGTAGATCGGAATGACGCCGTTCTTCAGCCCTTCGATCTTGGCCTGGTCGACGTCGACGCAGAGCACGTCGTTGCCGACATCCGCAAAGCAGGCCGCCGTGACCAGACCGACGTAGCCGGAGCCGAAGATGGTGATATTCAAGACGTTTGTTCCCTTGGAGTGGAGGTGCAGGCCACACGCGGGCCAGGTTTGGGCGGCCGGATGTTACCACCCGTCTTTCAGGGGGCCGTGCCCGGTTGTCGCAGGTGCATGCTTGAGCGAGCATCGGTGAACAGCATTCACTTTTTGACCATGAACACGAACAAGCGAATCCGCGAGTGCCGGCTGGCCATGCGCCACGCGGCCGATTATCCAAGCTGGCGCGAAGCCGCCCTCGCCTTCGATGACGCCAGCGGCTTCAACGACTGGAAGCACGAGGATGAATCGCCGGACTACGACTGGCCGCTGATCCGCAGCCGCCTGACCCAGATCCGTCAGTACCGCGACACGCGGCAAGTCGTGAAACTGATGCGCCACCTGCGCCAGGGCCTGCACTGGAATCTCGGCAACACCGCCAATTCCGCGCTCTACAGCCACGCCTACGTCGGCACCAAGCGGCTGATCGAAACCTATCTGGCCGAAGTGGTCGCGTCGCTGCAGTTCATCGCCGATGGCCATTTCCCGGAACTGCAGGCGTCCGAGAAGCTGCAGTTCTTCCGCGACACCGCCGCCTCGTTCGGCCGTTCGGCGCTGATGCTGTCCGGTGGTGCCACGCTCGGGCTGTTTCATGTCGGCGTGGTCAAGGCACTGGTCCGCGAGGATCTGCTGCCCGACGTGATTTCCGGCTCCAGTGCCGGTTCGATCGTCGCCTCGGTGGTCGCCACCCGGGCGCCGGACGAACTGGAATCACTGCTCGATCCGGACAACTCGTACTACCACTTCTGGAAGCCGCTCGGCTTCAGCGACATGCTGAAGAAGGGCGCCTTGATGGACCAGAAGCAGATCGCCCTCGGCATCGCCCGCAACACCCACGACCTGACCTTCGAGGAGAGCTATGCGCGCTCCGGCCGGATCGTCAACATCACCGTGTCGCCGGCCGGCTCCAACCAGCAGCCGCGGCTGCTGAACTATCTGACCACGCCGTATCTGTACCTGCGCGAAGCGGTGCTGGCCTCGTCGGCGGTGCCGCTGCTGTTCCCGCCGGTGCAGCTGATGACCAAGGACGAGCACGGCGACCGGGTGCCGTACATGCCGTCCTTGCGCTGGACCGACGGTTCGCTGAAATCCGACCTGCCCGGCATCCGCCTGCGCCGGCTGCACAACGTCAACCACTTCATCGTCAGCCAGACCAACCCGCACGTGATCCCGTTCCTGCGCGACCTGCACCGCGATGGCGGCTTCACCGGCGCGGTGCGCGATGCCGCTTTCGGCGCCATCCGCGGCGGCGCGCAGTCGGTGCTCGGCCTCGGCCGCTTCAGCCTGCCGCTGCCCGGCGTGCGCCAGCAGCTCGACAATGCCTCGTCGATCCTCGATCAGGACTATCGCGGCCACATCACCATCCTGCCGAAGGTGACGGTGTGGCGATATGCGCATGTCACCGCCAATCCGAAGCTCGAAGCGGTGACCCGCTTCATCCTCGAAGGCGAGCGCGCGACCTGGAAGCGGATCGCGATGATCCGCAACCAGTCGATGATTTCGCAGACGCTGAATCGCTGCGTGAAGCAGCTGGAAGCCGAGGCGCTGCAACCGAAGCAGCGGCGCCTGAAGGTCGTGCCGAAAGGCGGACGCTGACCGGCAGCGCGGGCCAGCCTCGCTGCCGGGCCGCCTAGGCTTTCAACGGCCCCAGCACCGCATCGTTGTCGGCCCCCAGCTTCGGCGCCTTGCCGTTCACGGCGGTGGCGTTGTCGAAGAAGATCGGCAGGTTGAACGCCGGCTTGCCGCTGTCGTCGACGATCATGCCGCGGGCGATCACCTGCTCGTTGTCCAGCACTTCTTCCGGGGTCAGGATCGCCGACACGCAGGTGTCCTCGTTGGCCATCAGCGCTTCCCATTGGTCGCGCGTGCGGCTCTTGAACAGGGTCACCAGTTCGGCCCGGAGCACATCGCCCTGCTTGCCCGGCACCGGCGGCAGCTTCTTGAGATCCTCGCGACCGGCCAGCCGCAGGGTTTCGTGGAAGAACTTCATTTCCAGCGAGCCGACGGCGAGGAACTTGCCGTCGGCGCACTCGTAGACGCCGTAGTTCGGCAGCGCGCCGCTGAGCATGTCGCGACCCTTGGGCGCGGACTTGCCGAAGCTGCGCAGGCTGTTCAGCGACAGCACCTGCAGCGCCAGTGTGCCGTCGAGCATGCCGACGTCGACGAAGCTGCCGACACCGCTGGCCTTGGCGCCGATCACCGCAGCCAGGATGCCGATCGCGCAGGTCAGCGCGCCGCCGGCGAGATCGGCCACCTGCAGGTTGCCGACCGCGGGCGTGCCCTCGAAGCCGGCCGTCATGTCCAGTTCACCGGCATAGCCGCGATAGTTCATGTCGTGACCCGGGCGGTCGCGATACGGGCCGGTCTGGCCGTAGCCGGTCAGTGCCGCATAGACCAGCTTCGGGTTGATCGCCTTCAGCACCTCGTAGCCGACGCCGAGCCGGTCCATGACGCCGGGCCGGAACGATTCGATCACCACGTCGGCATCGGCGACCAGCTTCTTGAACAGCGCCACGTCCTCGGCCAGCTTCAGGTCCATGGTCACCGACTTCTTGCCGCGGTTGACCAGCGAGAACAGGTCGGCCGACATGCCACGCGCACCGTCGCCGCCCTTCGGGTCCTCGATCTTGATCACCTCGGCGCCCAGCTGCGCCAGATAGAGGGTGCAGAACGGGCCAGGCAGCAGCCGGGACAGATCAAGCACGCGGATGCCATTCAGCAGCGGATTCTGGGTCATCGGATTCGGTCGGTTGGTGGGCGGAAGCGATGGGCTGTTCGCCCGTCGCGATTTTACATACAGTCTGGACGGTATCCATCAACCGACGACTCGATGACCGCCTCGCCCCGTCCCCGCCGCACCCAGGCCGAACGCAGCGACCAGATGCGCCAGCGCCTGCTCGAAGCGACCTTGCAGAGCCTCGCCGAGGACGGCTACGCCGGCTCGACGCTCAGTTCGATCGTTCGCCGGGCCGGCGTGTCCCGCGGCGCCCAGGTGCATCACTACCCGAACAAGCAGGCGCTGATGCTCGACGCCGCCGAGGATCTGGTGCGCCACACCTATCGCCAGCTCGGCGAACTGCTGCTGTCGATCAAGGACGAGGACGACCGCCTGACGCGGCTGGTCGACGCCGCCTGGGAGCAGGTGTTCTCCACGCCCCTGTTCCACGCCTACAGCGAACTGCTGATCGCCTCGCTGCGCGACCAGGACCTCGCCGAAGCGCTGAAGGGCCGGCTGAAGCTGGTGCAGGGCGTCTACGCGCCGGCGGTCGAGCACTACTTCGAGCCGATCAATGCCAGCAAGGCCGACCTGCATGCGATGTTCGTGCAGCTGAGCTTCTTCCTCGTCGGCCTCGCCACCCAGGCCCATCTGATGAACGACCGCGCCTGGGTCCAGTCCCATCTCGACCTCTGGTCTCGGCAGGCGGCATTGATCATGCGTGCGAGGAAAGGCGTGCGGCAGCCGCCGCCACGCCCGGACGCCTGGCCGCGCAAGGACGAGGCCGCTGCCCGCTAGAATCCGACCTCCACGACGCGCCCGCGTCCACCTGCGAACCGCGACACATGAACCCCGCACAGCGCCTGCACGCCCTCGGCCAGAGCCTCTGGCTCGACAACATCACCCGGACGATGGTCGCCGACGGCACCCTCGCCCGTTACATCGACACCATCGCCGTCACCGGCCTGACCTCGAACCCGACGATCTTCGAGCAGGCGATCGCCAAGGGCACGGCCTACGACGCCGCGATTCGCGAAAAGGCAGCCGCCGGTCTCGCCGATGAAGCGCTGTTCTTCGATCTGGCGATCGAGGACCTCAGCGCCGCCGCGCAGCTGTTCCTGCCCGAGTTCGAGCGCACCCGAGGTGTCGATGGCTGGGTGTCGCTGGAAGTGTCGCCGCTGCTCGCCGATGACACGGCCGGCACCGTCAAGGCCGCGATCGCGCTGCACGCCAAGGCCGGGCAGCCGAACCTGTACATCAAGATTCCCGGTACGCCGGCCGGCCAGCAGGCGATCGAAGACGCCATCGCCGCCGGCGTGCCGGTCAACGTCACCCTGCTGTTCTCGGCCGATCAGTACGCCGCCGCTGCCGACGCCTGGCTGCGCGGCGTCGAACGGCGGCTGGCGGCCGGGCTCGAC
Source organism: Lysobacteraceae bacterium (assembly GCA_013823855.1). Lineage (GTDB taxonomy): Bacteria > Pseudomonadota > Gammaproteobacteria > Nevskiales > Nevskiaceae > Nevskia. The sequence continues at coordinate 18,795 of PNMW01000057.1, forward strand.
GGCAACGTGTCCTCAGTCGCCTCAGTGTTCGTCAGCCGCTGGGATGGCGCGGCCAAGGACGCACTGCCGACCGCCCTGCAGAACCAGCTGGGTCTGGCGATGATGGGCCGCTGCCACCGTGTCTACCGCGAACTGCTGGCCTCGCCGCGCTGGCAGAAGGTCATCGCGGCTGGCGTCGCGCCGCAGCGGCTGCTGTTCGCCAGCACCAGCACCAAGGATCCGGCACTGCCGGAGTGCTACTACGTCGATGCGCTGGCCGCCGCCGACACCGTCAACACCATTCCCGAGAAGACCTTGCTGGCCTACGCCGAGCGCGGCAATCCGGGCGCGGTGCTGGCGAATGACGGCGGCAACGCCGAAGCGGTGCTCGCCGCGATCGCCGCCGCCGGAGTCGACATCGACGCGCTGGCTGTGAAGCTGCAGCGTGACGGTGCCGCCTCGTTCGTGAAGTCGTGGCGGGAATTGATCGGCTGCATCGCGACCAAGGCCGCGTGACCTGAGTCCGACCGCTGCGCGCCGCCCTACATCGTGTGGGTGGCGCGCTCGCTGTTGGTGCCGGCCAGATACGACTCGATCTTGCGCTGGGTATCGCCGTTGTCCTGCATGCTGAACTGCACGCCGATGCCCTGCTGGCGCTTGCCCTGGGCATTGCGCGGCGTCAGCCAGACGATCTTTCCGGCGACCGGAATCCGCTCCGGGTCCTCCATCAGGGTCAGCAGGATGAACACCTCGTCGCCGAGCCGGTATTCCTTGTTGGTCGGGATGAACAGGCCGCCGTTCTTGATGAACGGCATGTAGGACGCATACAGCGCGTTCTTGTCCTTGATCGCCAGGGTCAGGATGCCGGGCGACGCCGGACCGCTGCGGGGAGGAGGAGTGCTCATGACGGCCGATTCTGGGCAGGCCGACCGGCCCGCGCAAGCAAGGCCAGCCAGCCGATCAGCAGCGATTCGACCAGCAGCTTCTTGTCGGCGGCACCGTGGACTTTCGGCAGGCTGGCCTGGACCTCGGCGATATAGCGATCGAGCAGCTCGGCCGGCAGCCGCCGGGCCAGGCTGACCAGCGCCGCATCGCCGTCGGCCGTCGCTGCGATGCGCATCCGCAGCAGCCGGCTGATCCATCCGTACAGCCACTGCAGCCAGCCGAGCGGGTCGGCCTCGTTGATCGCCGCCGCGATCACCGCCGGTTCGCCGCGGCCCGCGGCCAGATCCAGCAGACCGCGCGACCAGTCGCTGCGCTGCGCGAGCCCGGCGCCGTCGAGCAGCTCGACCGCTTTCAGCGGCGCGCCGAAGGCGTGGTCGAGCGCGGCACTCAAGGTGGCGTCGTCGTGCTTGCCGCCCGCGGTCTTGCGCAGCCAGTCGAGCGCGACCTCGCGGGCCGGCGCCGGCAGCCGCACCCGCTGGCAGCGGCTGCGCAGGGTCGCCGCCAGTGCCTGCGGCCGGGCGCTGATCAGCATCAGGTGACTGCCCGGTGTCGGCTCCTCGATGGTCTTCAGCAGCGCGTTGACGCCGTTGACATTCAGCGCGTCGGCCGGCTCGATGATCGCGACCTTGGCGCGACCGTCGTACTGGGTCATGGTCAGCTTTTCGCTCAAGACCCGGACCTGCTCGATCGAGATGTCGCGCTTGCCGTCCTCGACCTGCACCGGGAAATAGCCGGAGTGCGCGCCGCTGGCGACCTGCAGGCAGTCCGCACACTGCCCGCAGGCGCTGCCGTCGCCGGCCAGCTGGCGGCACCAGAGCGCAGCGGTGATGCAGCCGGCGAAGTGACGCTTGCCGGCGCCATCCGGCCCCGCCAGCAGCAGCGCATGGCTCAGGCGCTGTTCGCGGATTGAGCCGGCGATCGTCGCCCAGACCTCGCGCTGCCACGGCAAGGGCTTCATCGCAGCGCTCCGACGATGGCGGCCAGATCGGCGGCGACGACATCGACATCGCGCGACGCATCGACCACCCGGTAGCGTTCCGGGGCGGCGGCGGCGCGTGCCCGGTAGGCATTGCGGACCCGCTGCATGAACGCCATCGACTCGGCATCGAAGCGGTTGTTGCCGCCGCGCTCGGCGATCCGCCGTACGCCAAGTTCCGGGTCGATATCGAGGACCAGCACGACATCGGGCCGGAGATCACCCAGCACCAGCTGTTCCAGCGCGGCGATGCGATCCGGCGCGATGCCGCGGCCTGCGCCCTGATAGGCATAGCTGGCGTCGACGAAGCGATCGCAGATCACATCGATGCCGTCGGCCAGCGCCGGCCGGATGGTCGCATGTAGGTGCGCGGCACGGGCGGCGAAGATCAGCAGCAGCTCGGTCGTCGCATCGATCCCTTCCGGCCACGAACCGAGCACCAGCTCGCGGATCGCTTCAGCCAGCGGCGAGCCGCCCGGTTCGCGGGTCAGCCGCGCGCGGCGACCGCCGGCTTCGAGGTGATCGCGCAGCCGTCGCGCCTGGGTCGACTTGCCGCCGCCCTCGCCGCCTTCGAGCACGATGAAGCGGCCGCGCGTCACTTCAGTCCTCCGCCGCCGAGCTGGTAGTGCTTCACGGCGGCATTGTGCTCGGCCAGGGTCGCCGAGAAGTGGTGCGTGCCGTCGCCCCTGGCGACGAAGTACAGCGCCTCGCCCTCGGCCGGATGCAGCGCGGCGTGGATCGCTTCGCGGCCCGGCAGGCAGATCGGCGTCGGCGGCAGGCCGTCGCGGGTGTAGGTGTTGTACGGCGTGTCGGTGACCAGATCGCGGCTGCGGATGTTGCCGTCGTAGGTGTCGCCGATGCCGTAGATCACCGTCGGATCGGTCTGCAGGCGCATGCCGAGTTGCAGACGGCGGACGAACACGCCGGCGATCTGCGGACGCTCGGCGGCCACGCCCGTTTCCTTCTCGATGATCGAGGCCATGGTCAGCGCCTGCTCGGGGGCGTCGTACGGCAGGTTCGGCGCCCGTTGCGCCCATTCCTCGGCCAGCACCTTGTCCTGCGCCGCCAGTGCATTGCGCAGGAAGGCGACATCGCTCATGCCCTTGGTGAAGCGGTAGGTGTCCGGGAACAGCCGGCCTTCCGGAAACTGGCCTGGACGACCGAGCGCGGCCATCAGCGCGGCGGCGTCGAGCGACTCCGGCAAGGTATGGATGAGGGCGGGCGCGGCGCGGACCCGCTTCACGGCGTCGGCGAAGCGCCAACCCTCGATCAGCTGCAGTTCCTGCAGCACGGTCTTGCCCGACACCCAGAGCGCCAGCAGCTCGCGCGGCTTCAGGCCCGGCTCCAGCAGGTACTCGCCGGCCTTGATCGCCGCTGCCGTACCCTCGATGCGGGCCAGCACGCCGAGGTAGCGCGACTGCCGATCGCTGCCGAACAGGCCGCGGGCGCGGGCATCGGCGAGCACCTTCGGCAGGCTGCTGCCGGGCGCGATCTCGAAGCGGACCGGCGCGGTGATCGCCAGCGGCGCCGCCAGCTCGCGCTTGACGTCGAGCGTCAGACCGACGACCAGCAGCGCCACCAGAATCATCAGCCGGATCACCGTACCGATCAGGCGCGGCTCGTTTCGTTGCTTCGGCGCGGCGCGGCTCATCAGCGTTATCGGGCGTTCAGGGGTACGACATCGGAGGGATGGGCCAGAAGGCCCTGAAGCCGGCGCGTCACCGGTCGTGCAGCTTCATAGCAGTGGCCGTCGATGGCGCGCAACGGCCAGATCCCGATCAGGCTGCCGCTGAGAAAGGCTTCGTCGGCGGCCAGCAGCGCCGACCACGGCTGGCTGCCGATCCGGCATTCGATGTCCGCCGCTGCCGCCAGCGCCAGCAGCCGGCTGCGCGTGACGCCGGCAACACCGCAGCGATCCAGTGCCGGCGTATGCAGCACGCCGTGGCGGACCCAGAACAGGTTGGCCCGGGTGGCACAGACCGGCTGGCCGCGATCGTCGCCGAGAATCGCTTCATCGACGCCGGCCGGCCAGTCGCGGCTGGCCAGCACCTGTTCGAGGCGGTTCAGGTGCTTGATGCCGGCCAGCAGCGGCTGGGCGGCCAGGGTCACCGGCGAGCGGATCGCCTTGATTCCTTCGATCGCGGCTGCCGATCCCCTGGCCGACGGCGGATAGACGATCAGCAGGCAGTCGGCGGCATCGGTCTCCGGCCGGTAGCCACGGCGCTCGCCGGCGCGCAGCAGCAGCAGCTTGACCGTGCCGTTGCCGAAGCACGCCGCGGCCACCAGTTCGGCCTGCAGCCGGGCCAGCGGCGGGGCGGCGATGCCCAGCGCGGCGGCATCCGCCAGTAGCCGGTCCAGCTGCGCGTCGGCGGCCACCATGGCGCCGTCATGCAGCAGCAGGGTCCGGAACACGCCATCGCCGTAATGCAGGCCGCGGCTCAGCGCCGGAATCTGCGCCACCGGCTGGCCATTCCAGCGGATCGCGAGCGCGCCACTCATCGGGCGACGCCGAGCGCCAGCAGCAGGCCGCGCGCCTTGGCGCGGGTTTCGGCGAGTTCGGCCGGCGGTTTGGAATCGGCGACGATGCCGGCTCCGGCGCGGAACGACACCGTGTCGCCCTCGCAGACCAGCGTGCGGATCAGGATATTGGTGTCGAGCCGACCGCAGCGCGACAGATAGCCCATCGCGCCGGTGTACGGCCCGCGGCCGACCGCTTCCAGCTCGGCGATGATTTCCATCGCCCGCACCTTCGGCGCACCGGTGATGGTGCCGCCCGGGAACACCGCGCGCAGCGCCGCACCAGGACCGACACCGTCGCGCAGCCGGGCACGGACGTTGGAGACGATGTGATGGACGTGGGCGTAGCTTTCGATGGTCATCAGCTCGCTGACCTCGACACTGCCTGGCACCGCGATCCGGCCGAGGTCGTTGCGTTCGAGATCGATCAGCATCACGTGCTCGGCGCGTTCCTTCAGGCTGGCGATCAGCCGCTCGCGGTCGCGGTCATCCTCGGCGCGGTCGCGGGCATGGGTGCCGGCGATCGGCCGGGTCTGGGCGACGCCGCCGGCGATCTCGATCAGCCGTTCCGGCGACGAGCTGAGCACCGTGCTGCCGCCCCAGCGCGCCAGCCCGGCAAACGGCGCCGGGTTGGCCTGGCGCAGCTGCTCGTACAGCGCCGCAGCGTCGACCGGCTGCGCATAGCGCGCCTGCCAGCGCCGCGACAGGTTGGCCTGGAACACGTCACCGGCCTGCAGGTAGTCGAGCACCCGATCGACGCCAGCCAGAAAGCGGCGCTCGTCGTCCTCGCGGAGTTCGATCGGTGCCTGCCGGAGCGCCACCACGGCGGGACCCGGCACTGCGCAGTCCTGCTCGATCTGGTCGAGCGCAGACTCGGCGGCTTCGCTGATCGCGGTGACCGTGCCGCGCAGCCGATCGACGACCACGGCGGCGGTGCAGCGCACCGCCAGCGCATCCGGCAAGGCATGCGGCGACGGCGGCAGTCGCAGTCGGGGCTCGGCCCAGCGCGCCGCCTCGTACCCAAGCAGCAGGAACCAGCCGCCGGCAAACGGCAGATCGCCACCGGCGACGCGGGGCAAGGACGCCGCAACCTCGTCGAGACGGGCAAAGAAATCATCGTCGCCGGCGCGCGCTTCGATCGCGCCTTCGGGGCCGGCGAACAGCAGGTCGTAGCGTCCGGCCTGCGGATGCGCGGCCACCGACTGCAGCAGGAACGGGTAACGGGACGGAAACCGGCGGTGCAAGGCCAGCAGATCCACCGTCGCTGGCAGTGCGCGTCGAAGCATCGAGGTTCCGTTGGAGCGACGCGCCGGCGTCGGCCGGCGGCGCGTCAGATGCGGCGAAACACCACGGTGCCGTTGGTACCGCCGAAGCCGAAGGAGTTCGACATGGCGATATCGATGCGACGCTCGCGCGGCGCATTCGCGCAGTAATCGAGATCGCAGCCTTCGTCAGGATTTTCCAGATTGATGGTCGGCGGCGCGACGTTGTCGCGGATCGCCAGCACCGAGAAGATCGCCTCGATGCCACCCGCCGCACCGAGCAGATGGCCGGTCATCGACTTGGTGCCGCTGACCGCGACCTTGTAGGCGTGCTCGCCGAGTGCCGACTTGATGGCGTCGCTTTCGGCGACGTCGCCCAGCGGCGTCGACGTCGCATGGGCGTTGACATGATCGATGTCGGACGGATTCAGCCCGGCATCGCGCAGCGCATTCTTCATGCAGCGCGCCACCTGCGGCGCGCCTGGCACCGGCTGGGTGATGTGGAACGCGTCGCTGGTCATGCCGAAGCCGATCAGTTCGGCATAGATCCGCGCGCCGCGCGCCTTGGCATGCTCGTAATCCTCGAGCACCAGCACGCCGGCACCGTCACCGAGGACGAAGCCGTCGCGGTCGCGATCCCACGGCCGCGAGGCCGTAGACGGTGATTCATTGCGGGTCGACAGCGCCCGCGAAGCGCAGAAGCCGGCAACTCCCGCCGGAGCGGAACCGGCTTCGGCACCACCGGCGATGACCACGTCGGCATCGCCGTACGAGATCATCCGATGGGCCATGCCGATCGAATGGGAGCCGGTCGTGCAGGCCGACACGATGCCGAAGCTAGGGCCGTTGAGCCCCAGCTCGATCGAGATCGCGCCGGAAACCATGTTGATGATGCAGCCCGCCACGAAGAACGGCGACACCTTCTTCACGCCGCCCGGGCCGTTCAGAAGCGTGCACTGGTCTTCGATGGTGCCGATGCCGCCGATCCCGGAGCCGACGATCACCGCAATGCGTTCACGGTTGGCATCGGTGATTTCCAGGCCGGAATCGATCACCGCCATCTTTGCGGCACCAAGGCCGTAATGAATGAAGGGATCGTTTCGACGTGCTTCCTTGGGCCCCATCCACTTCAGCGTGTCGAAGCCTTCAACCAGCCCGGCAAACCGCGTCGGATAGGTGGAGCAATCGTAGGCTGTGATGGGTTTGATGCCGCTGCGGCCTGCAAGGACATTGGTCCAGGCCGTTTCGACATCCGATCCGACCGGCGAAACAATACCGAGGCCGGTAACGACCACTCGACGTCGCGTCATGAGCCGTAAGGCGTATGAAAGTGGGAGGGGGCGCGGGAGAGCAGGCGATCAGGACGCCTGATTGGTGTGCGACTTGATGTAGCTGAGCACGTCGCGGAAGGTCACGATCTTCTCGGCTTCCTCGTCCGGAATGTCGATTTCGAATTCTTCTTCGAGCGCCATCACCAGTTCCACGGTATCCAGCGAGTCGGCGCCGAGATCTTCGACGAACGAGGCTTCGGGCGTGATCTGGTCTTCAGCCACGGAAAGCTGTTCGGCAATGATCTTTTTGACTTTTTCTTCAAGACTGCTCATCGGGACTCCCTCGGAGTTATGGGGCTAAAAGCGGGGCTAGTGTAAGAGATTCAAGCGCGTTGCTGGCAACAACCTGCCGCGTTCGTCGGGCAGGTACGTCTAAACGGTTTCAAATCATGTACATGCCGCCGTTCACGTGCAGGGTTTCCCCGGTCACGTAGGCGGCATCGGTGGAGGCCAGGAAGGCGACGGCAGCCGCGATGTCATCGACCGCGCCGAGCCGCTTGATTGCGACCTGCTCGATCAGTGCGGCGCGCTGCTCGTCCTTCAGGCCCTTGGTCATGTCGGTGTCGATGAAGCCCGGCGCCACGACATTGACGGTGACGCCACGCGAACCGATCTCGCGCGCCAGCGACTTCGAGAAGCCGATCAGACCGGCCTTGGCGGCGGCGTAGTTGGTCTGCCCGCCATTGCCCATCGTGCCGACCACCGAGCCGATCGAGATGATGCGGCCGCTGCGCGCCTTCATCATGCCGGGGACCACGGCGCGCGACAGGCGGAACACGCTGGACAGGTCGGTTTCGATGACGTCCGCCCAATCGCTGTCCTTCATCCGCAGCAGCAGTGTGTCGCGGGTGACGCCGGCGTTGTTCACCAGGATGCCGATCGGGCCGAATTCCTTGCTGACACTGCCGACCAGCGTGTCGACGGCGGCAGGGTCGCGGACGTCGAGCATGCGGCCGACACCGCCGCTGGCGGCAAGATATTCGCTGATCTGCGCCGCACCGCTTTCGCTGGTCGCCGTGCCGATCACCTTGACGCCTTCGCGCGCCAGGCGCTCGGCGATGCCACGACCAATGCCTCGGGTGGCGCCGGTGACCAGTGCGACTGCGCCCGCCGCGAATCGGCCGGGGTTGGTATTGCTCATGCCTGCTCCGTCTCCGCCGTGAAAAGTTGTTTGCCCTGCGCGTAACCCTCGAGGTCGCCGATCGCAATCGATGCGACCGCCCCGGGCGCGACATTGACGATGCGTTTGTTGATCGTTGCAAGGACCTTGCCTGGACCGCACTCAAGGAACGCGCCGACGCTGTCGGCTTCGAGCTGCCGGATGGTCTGCACCCAGCGCACCGGGCGGTACAGCTGCTCGATCAACGCCGTGCGGATGTCGTCAGGGTTGGCGCGCGAGGCGCCGTCGAGATTGTGCAGCACCGGAATCTCCGGGGCGCGAATCGCCACCTGCAGCAGGCGCTCGCCAAGCTGCCGGGCGGCGCCGCGCATCATCGAGCAGTGCGACGGCACCGATACCGGAATCGGCATCACCTTGCGGATGCCGAAAGTCTTGGCGTTGGCGACCAGCCAGTCGACCGCCGGCTTGCTGCCGGCTACAACCACCTGGCCCGGCGCGTTGTAGTTGGCAGGCTCCAGCACACCATCGCCGTCGTAGGCGGCGCAGGCCTTCTCGACGACCTCGTCGTCGACCCCGATCACCGCCGCCATCGCGCCGACGCCCTGCGGCACCGCCGCCTGCATCAGTTCGCCGCGCAGCTCGACGAGCTTGAGCGCATCGGCGAAATCGAGCGACCGGGCCACCACCAGCGCCGAGTACTCGCCCAGGCTGTGACCGGCCAGCGCCACTGGCTTCGGCAGCCCCTGGGCCTGCCAGAGCCGGGCCACGGCGACACTTGCGGCGAGCAGCGCCGGCTGGGTCCGCTGGGTTCGGTTCAACTCCTCAGCCGGACCGTTGCGAATCAGGTCCAGCAGATCGCGGCCCAGCACCGCGGAGGCTTCGCGCAAGGTGTCATCGATGACCGGATGCTCGGCAGCCAGCGCGCCGAGCATGCCGACTTCCTGGGAGCCCTGGCCCGGGAACAGCAAGGCATATCTCATTAAGTTGATCTCTTTAGGATTCTTGTCGCTTTCACGGTGTGTCGGCGGTGGCTGCGGGGCGCCGGAATGATCCTGCGGCAAGGCCGTAGAGGGCCGCCGAGAACACCCCGTACAGATGCGACTCCGCCACCACGGAGCCGCCGATCAGGCCCTCTTCTGACGCTGGCGCGCCAATCATCAGCTCCCACACGATACGCGCCGCAAGGAAGGCGAGACAAGCCATCGCAAAGCGATCGCCGGCGGCGATCTGGCGACCGAAGCCAAGCGCGAACAGTCCATAGACCAGGCCCGACAGGCCGACGTAATAAGACAGTCGTGGAGAGAACAGATGCAGGCACAGCGACATCCCGGCGCCGACCACGATCAACCGCAGCAGCCAGGCCCCCGGACTGGCTTTTTCGGGGCACAACAGGACCAGCAGGCCGAAGCTCAGCGCATTGAGAAACCAGTGCCACCAGCCGAGATGAACGAAGTTGGCGGTCAGCAGCCGCCACCATTGGCCGTCGTCGATCGCCACCCGGTCGTAGCGAAGCAGTTCGGTCACCGATGCCCCGCCAAGCTCCAGCGCCGCCGAGACGAGCACGATCAGCAGCGGCGGCAGCCACACGGCAGGAGTGGCCGGGGAGGCCTCTGGTATCATCGTTGTCATTGTTCCCGTTGCATTATCGTGGGTATCCATCACCTTGCGCATCATGAAAAACCAGACCTGTGCGCGCCGTTCGCGCGGCTTCACGCTGATCGAGATCATGGTCGTCGTCGTGATCATCGGCATCCTCGCGGCGATCGTCGCACCCAACATCTTTGACCAGCCGGGCCGGGCCCGTCAGGTCAAGGCCAAGCAGGACATCGCGGCGATCGAAACCGCGCTGAACCTCTACAAGCTCGACAACTTCAACTACCCGAGCACCCAGCAGGGTCTCGAAGCGCTGGTAGCGCCGCCGCAGGGCGATCCGCCAGCCCGCAACTGGAAGCCGGGCGGCTATCTGAAGTCGGTGCCGAAGGATCCCTGGCAGAACCCGTACCAGTACCTGAGCCCCGGCGTGAAGGGCGAGATCGACGTGTTCAGCCTCGGTGCCGACAACAAGCCGGGCGGCGACGGCGAAGCGGCCGACATCGGCAACTGGACCTCCACTCAGTGACCTCCGGCGCTGCGCGGGCGCTGCCCGCCAGCGCTGCCACCGCCTTCCGGCAGCGCGGCTTCACGCTGCTGGAGCTGCTCGCGGTGATCGTCATCATCGGCATCATCGTGACCTTTGCCAGCCTGTCGATCGGCAATCGTGCGCTCGACGACCGGCTCGAGGCCGAGTCCAGGCGCATCGAGCAGTTGCTGCGACTGGCCGAGGACGAAGCTGATCTGAAGGGTCTCGCGATCGGCCTGGCGTTCACCAAGGACGGCTACCGCTTCCTGTCCGCCAACACCAGCCAGAACTGGGTCGACTACGCCCAGAGCGGCATCCTGCGCAGCCGCCCCTTGCTGCAGCCGTTCTTCGTCGAACTGCGGATGGAGGGTCGGCTGATTCCGCCGCTGCCGTCGGCCGGCGAGGACGATGCGCCCCGCCCTGCCGCCGCCGGCAACAACGACGACAAGGACGACGACGACGAAGCCAAGAAGCTGAAGCCGCAGGTGCTGCTGCTGCCGGGGGGCCAGATGACGCCGTTCACGCTCGACCTCAAGGCCCCGAACTACCCGTCGTATTTCCGCATCGAGGGCGACCTGCTCGGCCGCGTGACCCGCGAACGTCGCCAGGTCGTGCCCGGAACCGATCGATGAGCCGCCGTCGCCACGCCGGCTTCACGCTGATGGAGATGCTGGTCGCGGTCGGCGTGCTGGCGATCGCGCTCGGCGCGATCATCGGCAATGCCGCGCGCTATGCCGACAGCGCCGCCGGCCTGCGCGACAAGTCGATCGCCCTGTTCGTCGCCCGCAACCGGATGGCGGAGCTGGAGCTGTCGACCACCTGGCCGGCCACCGGCCGCGCCAACGACGATGTCGAGATGGGCGGCATCAAGTGGATCTGGCGCACCGAGGTCAAGACCACGCCGGACCCGAACCTGCGCCGCGTCGATGTCCGCGTCGAGAAGAAGAACGACAAGTCCGGTGTCGCCTTCGCGACCCTCAGCGGCTTCATCTCCAATGTCGGCCGGCAGGCCTCGCCGTGAATCGCCAGCGCGGCTTCACGTTGCTGGAACTGATCGTGGTGATCGGCATCTTCGGCGTGTTCGCGACCATGGCCTACGGCGGCCTGAACACGGTGCTGAGCACTCGCGCCAAGATCGAGCAGAACCTGCTGCGCACCGAGGAGTACGACCGCGCCTACCTGCGCCTGCGCAACGATCTGCAGAACGCGGTGCCGCGGCCGATCCGCGACGGCAACGGCGAGCCGCAGCCGGCGTTCGGTTTCGACAGCTACGGCGCCCGCGTCGAGTTCACCCGCGGCGGCTGGCAGAATCTGCTGTCGTTGCCGCGCTCGACGCTGGAACGGGTCAGCTACGCGCTGGAAGACTCGGAGACCGCCGACAAGTCGCGTGGCGCCCGCTTCCAGGAGAAGCGTCTGGTCCGGCGCAGCTGGTATGTGCTCGATCGCGCCTCGCAGACCAAGCCGGTCGAGGTCACGCTGCTCGATCGCGTGCAGTCGGTGGACTGGCGCTTCTTCGATCCCAGCGGGCAGCGTTCCGAAACCTGGCCGCCGTCGAACGGCACGCCGGTGACACCGGGGGCGACCTTCCCGACGCCGACCGCCGTCGAACTGAAGATCACCACCAGGGACTGGGGCGAACTGCGGATGATGTTTCGCGTCGGTGCCGAAGGCACGGCCCGTTATGCGGAGCTGAGCAAGCCGCCACCACCACCGCCCCCGGCCCCTGGCCAACCCGGAAATAACGGCGGTAACATGCCGCCGCCCCCGGCAGACGGCGAGCAGGAACCGGCCACATGAGCACACGCAAGCGAGTCCGGCAGCGCGGCGTGGCGCTGATCACCGCGATGTTCGTCGTCGCGCTGGCCACGATCGCCGCCGTTGCGATGTTCGAAAGCTCGAACATCGCCGTTCGCCGCGCCTCGAACCTGGTCGAATCGGAAACCGCGCTCTGGTACGCCGTCGGGGTCGAATCGTGGACCAAGGGCATTCTCAAGCAGGACGCCAAGAACAACGACACCGATTCGCTGGCCGACATCTGGGCCCGGCCGGTCGATTTCCTGCCGATCGACAACGGCTCGCTGCGTGGTCGCGTCGAGGATCTCCAGGGCCGCTTCAACCTGAACAATCTGGCGACCACCGACCTCAACCAGCTGAAGATCTACCTGCTGCAGTTCCAGCTGCTGCTCGACGCCGTCGGTGGCGAGGATGCGGCCAAGGCCACCGGCGTCGGTGCGGCGATCCGCGACTGGGTCGATGCCGACAGCGAGCGGATCGATCTGAACGGCGCCGAGGACAACGAGTACCAGGGCCTGGATCCGCCGTATCGCGCCGCCAACCGGCCGATGCAGAGCGTCTCCGAACTGCTGCAGGTGCGCGGCGTCACCAAGGGCCTGTATGCCGCGCTGAGGCCGTATGTCGCAGCGCTGCCGACGGTCGGTACGCGGATCAACGTCAATACCGCACCGCCGCAGGTACTGGCGGCGCTGTCGAAGACGGTCGATCGCAGCGCCCTCGCCAAGTTCGTCCAGGCCCGCACCGGCGCGCCGGTGAAGACGGCCCAGGAAGTGCTCAATGGCGGCGCCAACAGCTTTCTCGGCGCCGACAACGACCTGAAGCCGGAAACCCAGATCGACGTGCGTTCCCGCTACTTCGGCTTGACCGCCGAGGTGTTCATTGGCAGCGGCCGGGTCGCGCTGTACAGTGTTTACATACGGCCCGAGGGTGGTGCTGATCCGATCGTGATCACTCACGCCACCGACGCCGATTGACCCCGAACCGACTGCTCGAACCCCTTGCGCGACACCCTTTACATCCGCCTGCGCGATACCGCTCCGGACGCGCCGACCGCGCATGCGCTCGTCAACTCGGATCCCCTCGACGGCAACCTCACCCGCCCCGGCGTGGTGGTCCGCGAGCTGCCGCTCGATGAGGTCATTGCCCTGGGCAGCGGTCGTCGCGTCGTGGTCTTCGTGCCCGGGGTCGACGTCCGCCTGACCACCGTCACGGTGCCGGCCCGGCAGGCGGCAAAAGTCCTGCAGGCCGCTCCTTTCGTGCTCGAGGACCAGTTCGCCGAGGACGTCGACACGCTGCATTTCGCGATCGGCGGCCGCCAGGGCAACGGCAGTTTCCCGATCGCCGTCGTCGGCCGTGCCCAGGTCGACGAATGGCTGGCGCCGTTCAATGCCGCGAAGGTCCGGGTCGCCGCGCTGGTGCCCGATACGCTGGCGCTGCCGTGGCAGAACGACGGCCCGTGGAGCGTGCTGCCCGACGCCGGCCAGATGATCGTGCGCAACGGCGCCTACTCGGGGTTCTCCTGCGTTCCGGATGATTTCGAACTGCTGCTGCAACTCGCCGAGAACGGCGAGCAGTCCAGCCTGCGCATCCTGGTGGCGCGCGATGACGCCACCGACTACACGCGGCTGAACCGTCGGCTGGAACTGCTGCCCGGCTTCGATCATCCGCTCGAAGTGCTGATCCGGCACTGGAAGCCGGTGCAGTCGATCGATCTGCTGCAGGGGCCTTATTCGCAACGCGATGACCTCAACCGCTACTGGCAGCCGTGGAAGCGCGCCGCGAAACTTGCGGCTGCGGCGCTGCTGGTCGGCATCGGCCTGCACATCGCCGACTCGACTCGCCTGAAGCGGGAAGTGGCGGCGCAGCAGGCCGTCAACGAGCAGAACTTCCGCCGCCTGTTCCCGCGCGAGACGCGGATCATCAACCTCGATGCCCAGGTCGACCAGCAACTGCGGCTGCTGCAGGGCGGATCGAGCCAGAGCGGGCTGTTCGAGCTGATGCAGTCGGCGGCCAGCGGCCTTGCCGACAATCCCGGCCTGACCTTGCGCAATATCCAGTTCCGGGAAGGCGTGCTGTTTCTCGACCTGTCCGGGACCGACCTCCAGGTGCTCGAGCGGCTGCGCATCTGGTTCAACAGCCATCGCGGCGCCAAGCTCGATGTCGAGTCCGCCGATTCCAACGAGAACGGCGTGCAGATCCGTCTGAAACTGACGCCGGTGGCCGCATGATCGGCGCATTCCGGCAACGGCTGGCCGCTTACGGCCTGTCCGCGACTCTGGCGACCCGGCTGGCCCCGCTGCGCAGCCGCTACGACGCGCTGCAGCCGCGCGAGCAGGTTCTGGTCGGCATCGCCGCCGTGATGATCGTCGTCGCCCTGCTCTACTCGGGGATCTGGAAGCCGCTGGCGCGCGCGCACCGGCAGCTGGCAGACGAACTCGAAACCGCCCATGCCGTGGCCGCCAAGCTGGCGCAGGCGGAAGCCGAAGTACGGGTTGCGGCGCCGCAGAGCGCTCCGACCGTCGGCGCCGACGTGTCGCTGCTGACCGCCGTCGATCAGGCCGCCAAGAACGGGACGCTGAAAAAGCCTCCGTCCCGACTGCAGCCGGATGGCGAAAGCGCAGCGCGCATCTGGTTCGAGGATGTCGAGTTCGACGTGCTGCTGCGCTGGATGCTGGAACTGCAGACGCGCTATGGCGTGACCATCGACGTCGTCGATATCGAGAAGCGCGAGACGGCCGGCCTGGTCAATGCGCGGCTGTCGGTGCTGCGGGCACCATGAAGACCCGATCACTGATCCTGATCGGGGTCGCCAGCTTCATCGGCTTCGTGGTCGCCAGCGCCCCGGTGGCGGCGATCTGGCCACGGGTCTCGGCAAGCCAGCCGGCGCTGAATCTGGCCGGGCTGTCCGGCACCGTGCTCGCGGGCTCAGCCAGTGCCGTCAGCGTCAACGGCCGCACCATCGCCCGCCCGCTGCACTGGGCATTCAGCCCGCTCGCGCTGCTCGCGGCCCGGCTCGGCTTCCATGTCTCCGGCAGCCTCGACGGCCTGAGTTTCGAAGGCAAGGTCGCCCGGACGATCGGCGGTGACCTGGCCATCGACGCCATGCAGGGCAGCGGCTCGCTGAAGAGCCTGCTGAACCTCACCGGTGATTCCTTCCTGCCGGTCGACGGCGAGGTCGCGCTATCGATCGATAGCCTGCGCCTGATCAACAATTTCCCGAAGCGGCTGACCGGCGACCTCACGGTCAGCAATGTCCGCTGGAGCCTGACCAAGGACCCGCAACTGCTCGGCGACTTCGCGATCAGCGTCAGCACCGAAGCCGATGTCATCGTCGCGCGCGTCGCGCCGACCTCCGGACCGCTCGACGTCGGCGGTGAAATCCGGGTGATGGCGGACCGCAACTACGAAGTCGATCTCAAGGTCAAGGCCAAGCCCGGTGCGGCGCCGGCGGTCCAGAACCTGATCCGCACGCTTGGCGAAGCCGATACCGAAGGCTATTTCCGGATCAAGACGCGAGCGCAGTTCTGATGGGCGCCCGACACCACATCACCGTTGCCTGCGTCGTGCAGCGCAACGGTCGGTTCCTGTTCGTCGAGGAATCGGTCGGCGGCAGGCGGGTGCTCAACCAGCCGTCCGGGCACTGGGAGGACGGTGAGACGCTGATCGATGGCGCGATCCGCGAGGCGCTGGAGGAGACCGGCTGGGACGTTCGCCCGACCGCGCTGCTCGGCATCTACGAGTACGAGCCGCCGGCACTCGGCTACGGCTTCCTGCGTTTCGCCTTCCTCGCCGATGCGCTGCGCCATCATCCCGAGCGTCCGCTCGACGATGGCATCGCCGCTGCCGTCTGGCTGACCCCGGACGAACTGCGCGCCGCCACCGACCGGCATCGCAGCCCGATGGTGCAGCGGGCGGTCGACGATGCCCTGGCCGGACGATCGCTGCCGCTGTCGACGATCGCCCACCTGGTGGATTGAGAGCGCCGGACGTGCGCGGCCATGTCGTCGTGGGCCTGTCGGGTGGGGTCGACTCCGCCGTCGCCGCCTGGCTGCTGAAGGAACAGGGCTACCGGGTGTCCGGCCTGTTCATGGTCAACTGGACCGAGGATGAGGCCGGATACTGCAGCTCGGCCGACGACTTCCAGTCGGCACGCGCGGTTGCCGCCGAACTGGACATTCCCCTGCATCGCGTCGATTTCTCTGCCGAGTATCGCCAACGGGTCTTCGATCTGTTCCTCGCCGGCTATGCGGCAGGCAAGACGCCGAATCCGGACCTGTTGTGCAACCGCGAAGTGAAGTTCCAGCCGTTTCGCGAACATGCGCTGCGTCTGGGCGCCGACTGGGTGGCCACCGGTCATTACGCCCGGGTGAGCCATGAAGCCGACGGGCCGCATCTGCTGCGGGCGGTCGACGGCAACAAGGATCAGACCTACTTTCTTGCCGCCGTGGCGCGCGAGCATTTCGAGCGCGTGCTGTTTCCGCTCGGCGAACTGACCAAGCCCGAAGTCCGTGCCATCGCCCGGCAGGCCGGCCTGCCGAATCACAGCCGCAAGGACTCCACCGGCATCTGCTTCATTGGCGAACGCGAGTTCCGCGACTTTCTCGGGCAATACCTGAAGCCCGAACCCGGCCCGATCGAGGACGACCGCGGTGCGGTCATCGGCCAGCACCAGGGTCTGGCCTTCCACACGATCGGCCAGCGCAAAGGACTGGCGATCGGCGGCCGGCGTGGCGCCCTCGATGCCCCCTGGTATGTCATCGCCAAGGAGCCGGACCGCAATGCGCTGATCGTGGCGCAGGACCCGGCGCATCCGCGGCTGATGACCCGGCAGATCGCCACCCGCCCGTTCCACTGGATCCGCAGGCCGGCCAGCCTGCCGGCCGTGCTGCAGGCGCGGATTCGTCACCGCCAGTCCTTGCAATCCTGCTCGATCACCGCGATCGACGCCGATCGCGTGGATTTCCGTTTCGAGGACGCACAGCGGGCTGCCGTCGCAGGCCAGTACCTGGTGCTCTACGACGGCCCGGAATGCCTGGGCTCCGGCGAGATCGTCGGCTGATCGACGACGCGCGGGGCCGGTGCAACTGGTCGGCCAGCCGCCGCCGCACAACCGCGAAAGCCGTGATTCAGTTCACAGATCCAAGTAATCTTGGCGGGGGCAGGAGGCTGCTCTGCTAGACTCATGACGCGTTCGATTGAGCCCAAAATCAAGCAGATGGCGAGCAAAACGAACGTCGCCGCGGTTGCCGACGACCGAGGCGATGGCCCGCCTCCCTGCGTTGCGCAATTCACCCCGTGTCCTGCGAGTTGATGAATGAACAAATCGATCCTTCCGGCCGCCTGCCTTGCCGCAGCGAGCGTGCTGTCCGGCTGCGCGACCACTTCCGAGCCGCCGCGCATGCAGCTGCTGCAGCGCTACGACGCGCGCGTCGGCAATGACGGCATCCGGATCGCCCCACGCATGGTGCGGTCGTGGATCGAGACGGTCGGCGCCGAAAGCGCGTCGGCGACGCTGATGGCACGAGTCCAGCCGAATCAGTCGATCGGCGGACTTGCGCTGACGGCAACCGGCGATGCCCTGCTGTTTTCGGTGATTGAAACGATCAACAGCGGCGAGGTCGACGACAAGAAGCAAGGGAAGCAGAACGCGGAAGCGAAGCGCCGGGCCGAGGAAGTCGCGAAACTGGGCGGCGTCACGCTGGGCCTCGCCGATGACGGGCGCAAGGTGCAGGCCAACATCCGCCTGATGAAGGCGGTCCAGGGTGGCGGCATCACCACGATCACCAACGGCAGCTGGACCGACGTCCAGCCGGCCGTCGGTCCCGGCGGCACCGTCACCTTCGCGGCCAATCGCATGCGTCCGAAAGGCGTCGACCTGTTCCGCATTTCCTCCGATCGCCCGGGTGGCGTGTCGGTGGTCCGCCAGGGCAGCGAGGGGCTCAGTTCCAACCCCTCTCTGGCGCGTGACGGCACCATGGCTTACGAATTCCGTCCGATCTACCCGGGCATCGTCGGCGAATCGACCCCGCAGATCTGGCTGCAAGGCGGCTCGGCCGCCTATCCGACGCAGCTGCGCGAAGGCAGCGAGCCTTCGATCTCGCCCGACGGCTCGGAGATCACCTACATCGGCACCGATGGCCAGCTCTGGACGATGCCGGTATCCGGTCAGAATCCGGTACAGCTGACCACCACGAAGAATCCGTCGAACCCGGCGGCGCCTGGCCAGATCATGACCAAGCACAGTCCGACGTGGACACCGGACGGCGCCGGCATCGTCTATGTGGCAGCGGACGGCAAGGATGAACAGGGCCTGCCGAACTACGACATCTGGCTGATCCCGAAGTCCGGCGGTATCCCGAAGCAGCTGACCTCGAACGGTTCCGAGGAGCGCAATCCGGCGCTCGACCCGGAACAGGAATGGATCTACTTCGTCTCCGATCGCGGCTTCCGCGAAGGCATCTGGCGCATTCCGTTCCCGACCGAGCAGTGACGCGGGTTTCCACCGCCGCCCGTCCCGACCTCAACCCACACCCCGATTGACCGATCCGACGCCGTGCCCGACATGAGGAATCGCAGGACCCGTTCGCCACGTCCGGCGCTGTTGCATCGCTGCATGACGATCGGCCTCGCGACGGTTCTGCTGCGGGCCGTTCCGGCCAGTGCCGGCGGCACCGTCGCCTTCGTGGCCGCAGAGGCGGACTATCCTGCGCTGCCCAGGCTGCCATCCGCGATTCCGGATGCCGAGATCGTCGCCGCCGCACTTCGTGAATCGGGGGCCACGGTGTACTTCGCCGAGAACATCGACGCGCCGACGCTCAAGTCGGTCGCCGCCGAGTTCCGCAGCGCCGCCGAATCAGCCGGACGCATCGTCAT
>PNMW01000029.1 GCA_013823855.1 Lysobacteraceae bacterium
CGAGCTGGTGTCGATCGAATGGGATGCCGGCAATGCCCATTTCCCGCCGACCTCGTTCCAGGTCTCGAACATCCATTCGGGTACCGGTGCGACCAACGTCATCCCCGGCACCACCGAGCTGGTCTTCAACTTCCGCTACTGCACCGAGTCGACCGCCGACAGCCTCAAGGCCCGGGTCCACGAGGTGCTCGATCGCCACGGCCTGCGCTACGAGGCCGACTGGTGGCTGTCCGGCCTGCCGTTCCTGACCCGCCGGGGCGCCCTGATCGAAGCTGCCAGCGCGGCGATCCGCGAGGTCACCGGCCTGACGCCAAGCCTGTTCACCGGCGGCGGTACCTCGGACGCCCGCTTCATTGCGCCGATGGGCACCGAAGTGGTCGAGATCGGCCCGGTCAACGATTCGATCCACAAGGTCGACGAGCATGTCCGGGTGATTGATCTCGACGCCCTGAGCGCGGTCTATGAAGGCGTGATGCAGCGCCTGCTGGGGCGCGCGTGAGCAGCGCCGGCGCGTTGCACGCTTTCCGGCCCAATCCGCTGCTGGCGCCGCAGCTGATCCAGACCGTGCTGGCCACCAAGCGTCCGGTGCGCGGCCGGTTTGCCGGCCACCCGCACGCCATGCACCGGGCCTCGGTGCAGCATCTGCTGGACTGCGGCATCGCCGACGGCGATCCGGTGCGGCTCACCGGCATGTACGCGCGCCAGCCGGAATCGCGGGCCCCGCGCGGCC
Source organism: Lysobacteraceae bacterium (assembly GCA_013823855.1). Lineage (GTDB taxonomy): Bacteria > Pseudomonadota > Gammaproteobacteria > Nevskiales > Nevskiaceae > Nevskia. Next base: position 731 of record PNMW01000029.1, read on the forward strand.
TCGTGGTGCTGATCCACGGCTGGGAAGGCAGCCACGATTCCGCCTATCTGTATTCGATGGCGTCGAAGGTCTATGACGCCGGCTGGAACGTGTTCCGCCTGAACCTGCGCGACCATGCCGGCACCCACGCGCTGAATCCGCGCCTGTTCCACTCGGCACGCATCGAGGAAGTGCTGAACGGCGTTCGCGCCGCCCGGCTGATCGATGACAACCCGTCACGGCCGCTGGCGGTGATCGGCTTTTCGCTGGGCGGCAACTTCGCGCTGCGGGTCGGCCTGCAGGGGCCGGCCGTCGGAGTCACGCCACAGCTCTCGATCGGCATCTCGCCGTCGATCGATCCCGGCGCGACCTTGCGGGCGATCGACAACGGCCCCGCCGTGTTCAAGCGCTACTTCCTCGACAAGTGGCGCAAGACCCTGGCCGCCAAGGCCGAAGCCTGGCCCGGCCGCCACGATCTCACCGCGCTGGCATCGATCACCAGCTTCGTCGAGATCACCCGCCGCTTCGTCGCCGAGCACACCGAATTCGGGTGTCTGGAGGACTACCTCGGCCGCTACACGCTGACGCCGCCGATGCTGATGGGGGCCGCGAGTCCGCTGGCGATCCTGACGGCGCAGGACGACACGGTGATCCCGTTCGCCGATTTCGACGGCCTGGGCGCGCGCGGCTCGGTGATCGCCTACGACGCGCCGAAGCGCGGCGGCCACTGCGGCTTCATCGAGAATCTGGCGCTGGAAAGCTGGGCCGAAAAACGCGTCGTCGACCTGCTGTCCCGCATCTGACACCTGCATCTCCCGAACTGGCCGGAGCACGCCGTGGAACTGAGCATCAACCTGAAGACCGTCTCCGAGCAGATCTCCAACGATGGCGGCGTCGTGCGTCTGAACTTCGTCGGCGACAACGACGACATCGCCCAGGTCGACCTGCTGGTATCGAACCTGCGCGGACTCGCCCGCTACATCGATCAGCTGGCCGACAAGTACGCGCTTCCGGTGTCGACGCTGTTCAGCGATCCGGCGGCCTGAGGCGGCGGACCGTTCAGCGATTGACGTTGCTGCGCTTCAGCGCGAACGAGAACAGCCCCGGCAGGTAGCGTTTCAGACGCTCGTAGGCGACCTCCTTGCCGCCCATGAACACTTCCTCGTCGCCCGCCTCGACGGCACGCCAGATGCTGGCCGCGCAGTCGGCCGCCGCGATGCCGCCGGCGATGTTCCGGTCGGTGACGCCGAACAGGCTGCCATCGCCGAACAGGCTGCCATCGCCGGACAGGGCATTGGCCGAGATGCCGGTCTGCACATAGCCCGGGAACACCGTGGTGAAGCGCAGGCCGTCGCGCCACAGCTCGGCGCGCGCGGCTTCGGTGAAACCCGCCAGCGCGTGCTTGGCGGCGCTGTAGCCGGTGCGCAGTGGCGCGCCGATGCGACCGGCGATCGACGAGATCATCACCACGTGACCGGCCTTGCGCGCCCGCATCGACGGCACCAGCGCCCGGGTCAGCGCCACCGGCGCGAAGTAGTCCAGCTCCATCAGCTGGCGATAGACCTCCATCGAGGTATCGACCAGCAGGCTGCGCTGGGACTTGCCGGCGTTGTTGACCAGCACATCGATCGGGCCGAAGCAGCGTTCGGCGCGGGCGGCCGCATCGGCCGCGTCGAAGGCCATCAGGTCCAGCGGCAGCACGGCGACCTTGCCGGGATCGGGACAGGCCGCCCGCACCCGCTCCAGTTCGTCGATCCGGCGTGCACTCAGCACCAGTCGCGCGCCGCGCCGGGCGGCGTCCAGCGCCAATGCCTCGCCGATGCCGCTGGAGGCGCCGGTGATCCAGAGGGTCGCGTCTTTCAGTGAGGTCATCGTCGGGCAGTGAGGGTGGGACGCCGGGTCGCGATCTGCCCGAGCCATTCATCGAGCGCATCGCGCAGCACCGGTGCGAGTCCGGTGGCGACGCGAGGATACTCCGCCACCGCGCCCCAGTTGCTGCGCAGGAACAGATGATTGACGCCCGGCAGCACCCGCACGTCGGCTGCCGGATTGTCCTTCAGCGCGGCGCGGGCCGGTGCCTCGTTGAGCGACGGCGCGACCTGATGGTCGAGCGCCGCGAACAGCACCAGCGTCGGCGAGCGGATCTGGCGCAGCGCCGGTGCCGGATCGTAAGCGAGGATGTGGCGGAACCACGCCGAACTCAGCGATTCGCGCTGGGCCTGGACGACCGCTTCCGACATCCGCCGCCGGCCGGCGATGTCATGCAGCGCGTCGAGCAGTTGCTGGTCGCGCTCGGCCGGGGTCGGGCTGCCGGTGACGATGTCGAACAGCCGGGTCGCTTCATCGGCGGCGGCCAGCGCATCGGGCTCGCTGGCACCGCGGTCGATCGCACCCTGGCTGTTCTGGTAGCGGGAGATTTCCCGGCCATTGACGGCTGGCGGCGCCAGCAGCACCAGCCAGGCGACCTCCGCGCGACGGGCGGCGATCAGCGGCGCCACCATGCCGCCCTCGCTGTGACCGAGCAGGCCGACGCGACGGCTGTCGATGTCGGGGCGGCTGCGCAGGTAATCGAAGGCGGCCTCGGCGTCGGCGGCGAAGTCGACGATCGTCGCGCCCTGTGCCACGCCGCCGGATTCCCCGACCCCGCGCTTGTCGTAACGCAGCACGGCATAGCCGGCCGAGGTGAACACGGCGGACAGCATGCGGAACGGCTTGTGGCCGTACATGGTTTCATCGCGATCGTTCGGGCCGCTGCCGTGGATCAGCACCACGGCCGGCAGCGGCTGGTCCAGCGCGATGTGCGACGGCCGCTCCAGCGTTCCGGCCAGTTCGATCGCCTGATCGCCGCCGGCGAAGCGGACCGCTTCGGAGAAACGGGCGTCGTCGGCACGCGCGAGCCCGAGCGCGCCCAGACCCGCGACACTGATTGCTGCGATCGCCAAGCATTGCTTCGAGTACTGCAGCCATCGCGACATCTGCTCACCCCCTCGATCTGCCATCCGCCGCTGTCGAGATGCCGCTGCGGCCTGCGGCGGCGAACCTGCCGTCCGCGGCCGCACCGGCATCGGCGCGTCGCCATGTTGCAGTGCACGAAAAGGGCCATGTCGGCCGGTTCACGGCGGACTGGGACAAAATGTCCGATCGAACGCGCGCGCGCGCCGCCCAGTGGTGTCGACGACGACCTCGGCGGATCGGGGCCGACCCGGCAGCGGCCTTCATCCGCAACGACGACGTTGCAGGTCTGCAGACCAGCGATGTCGCCATCGACATCGATGGCGAGCTGCTGGTGGCGACCCGCGCTGTCCGCGGCGTGCGCGTGCCGCTGATCGGCTATTCGGATGTCCGCTACGCGCAGACCATGGTCAGCGCCCGTCGCTATACCGCGAGCGGTGCGCCGGCCGGCCCGGCGGCCCGCATTTTCACCAGCCTGACCGACCCCGGCCTGCAATACCGCGGCCTCAGCACGGCACCGCCGGCGGCAGCCTTCATGTCGGGCGGGGCCGCGCTGGTGGTCTGGGAAACCGAAGATGGTGTCGGCCCGCGTGGCGTGTTCGGCCGCCGGCTCACGGCCAACGGCCGCGTCGACGGTCTGGCGTTCCGGGTCGATGGTCGCGAGACCCCAGGTGCCAACCGGCCGACCGTCGATGCTGACGCCGACGGCAACGTACTGATCGCCTGGACCCAGCCGCACCCGCAAGGCCCGAACAGCTACAGCAACGAGGACGTGTTCGTGCGCCGCTACGACGGCGCCGGGCGGGCCGGTCCAATCATCAAGCTCGACGGCGATCTGGCGACCTCGCCGGACATCGATCTGGCGGTCAGCAGCACCGGAGATGCCGTGCTGATCTGGCCGAGCACGCCGAGCGCGTTCTGCTGCCAGCCGGCACAGCTGACCGCGCGGCGCCTCGATCGCAGCGGCCAGCCGACCGGCGCGTCGATCCTGGTTGCCGGCAACCTGGTCGACGAGCCCCAGGTCGACATGGCCGACGACGGCAGTTTCGTCGCTGCATGGGGGCAGGGTCAGTTCTTGAACGAGCGGGTCTTTGCGCGCCGCTACTCGGCGCCGTGATGCGCAGGCGGCTGCCGGATGCTAGTCCGGCAGCCGCCCGTCTTAGGCGGCGATCGGACGCCTGACCCGGAACCAGGCCGCGTACAGCGCTGGCAGGAAGGTCATGGTCAGCACCGTGGCGACGACCAGGCCACCCATCAGCGCCGCGGCCATCGGCCCGAAGAAGGCGCTGCGGACCAGCGGGATCAGCGCCAGCACGGCGGCGGCGGCGGTCAGCACGATCGGCCGGAAGCGGCGCACCGCCGATTCGACGATCGCCGTCCACGGATCGTGACCCTCGTCGATGTCCTGATCGATCTGGTCCACCAGGATCACCGAGTTGCGCATGATGATGCCGGCCAGCGCAATCACCCCGAGCAGTGCCACGAAGCCGAACGGCAGGCCGGTCAGCAGCAGCGCCACGGCGGCGCCGATGATCCCGAGCGGCGCGGTCAGCAGCACCATCAGCGTGCGGCCGAAGTGCTGCAGCTGGATCATCAGCAGCAGCAGGATGGCGATCAGCATCAGCGGCATCTGGGCATTGATCGAGTCATTGGCGAGCTTGGACTGCTCCAGCGAGCCGGCGATGCCGATCTCGTAGCCGACCGGCAGCCGGGCGCGGATCTCGTCGAGCTGCCGGTCGATCGCCATCGTCACGTCGGGCGGCTGCGTCCCCGGCAGGTTCTCGGCCTGGATGGTGATCGCCGGCAGCCGTGACCGCCGCCAGATCACGCCGGGTTCGAACTCCGGCTTCGCGGTGCCGAACTGGGAGAACGGCACCGACACCCCGCTCGCGGTCGGCATGTAGGCATCGGCCAGTTCGCTGATGTTGTCGCGCTCGGCCAGCGGCTGGCGCGCGACGATCTCGATGTTGCGGTTGGCTTCGCGGTAGGTGCCGATGGTGGTGCCGGACAGGATCGTCTGGCCGGCGCCGCGCACCTGCTCGCTGGTGATGCCGAGCACGCGCAGCTTGTCCTGATCGATCTCGTCGCGGATCACCAGGATCTTCTCGTGCCAGTTGTCGTGGACGTTGCGGGTCTGCGGGCTCGCCGCGACCACGGCCGATACTTCATCGGCGAATCTGCGCACCACGGTGGCATCCGGGCCCTGCACGCGGAACTGCACCGGCCAGCCGACCGGTGGACCGTTGGGCAGCGGATCGGCCTTGCCGCGCACTTCCGGGAACTCGTCGAGCAGCCATTGGCGGATGCGCAGCCGCAGCGCTTCGCGCGCCTTGGCATTGCGGGCGACGACCATGAACTGCGAGAAATTCACGTGCGGCAGCTGCTGGTCGAGCGCCAGATAGAAGCGCGGTGCGCCGGTGCCGACCCAGGCGGTGTAATCGAGCACGTCCGGATCCTGCGCGAGCCTGGCTTCCATGCGCCTGGCGACGGCCTCGGTCGCCGCGAAGCTGGAACCTTCGGCCAGCCACAGGTCGACCATGATCTCGTTGCGCACCGATTCCGGAAAGAACTGCTTGGGAATCAGGCTGAAGCTGGCGACGCCGAGCGCGAACGCGACGAAGGTCGCCGCCATCACCGTGATCCGGTGCGTGACGCACCAGTCGATGACACGACGCAGCCGGGCGTAGAACGGCGTGTCGTACAGCTCGTGGTGTTCGCCGGCCGGGCGTTCCTTGAGCAGCCGCATGCCGAGCCAGGGCGTGACATAGACCGAGGCCAGCCACGAAATCATCAGCGACATGCCGACCACGGCGAAGATCGAGAACGTGTACTCGCCAGCCGCCGATTTCGCGAAGCCGACCGGCAGGAAGCCGGCGGCGGTGATCAGGGTGCCGGTCAGCATCGGGAACGCCGTCGAGGTGTAGGCATACGAGGCGGCCTTGAGCTTGTCGTAGCCCTCCTCGAGCTTTCTGGCCATCATCTCGACGGCGATCATCGCATCGTCGACCAGCAGGCCCAGCGACAGCACCAGCGCGCCGAGCGAGATCTTCTGCAGCTGGATGCTGGCCCAGTCCATCGCCAGGAAGGTCACGCCGAGCACGAACGGGATGGTCAGCGCGACGACCATGCCGGTGCGCAGGCCGAGGCTGAAGAAGCTGACCACCAGCACGATCACCACCGCTTCGGCCAGCGACTGCACGAACTCGCCGACCGCGTGCCTGACCACCTCCGGCTGGTCGGTGATCTGGCTGACCTCGATGCCGAGCGGGTGCTCGGTCTTCAGGCGGGCGACGATCGCGTCCAGCTCGCGGCCGACCTTGAGCACGTCGGCGTCCTTTTCCATCACCACGCCGAGCGCCATCGCATCGTGGCCACGGTGGCGGATCTTGGTCCGCGGCGGATCTTCCCAGCCGCGGTAGACCTCGGCGAAGTCGCCAAGCCGGAAGGTTGCAGTGCCGACCCGGAAACGGGTGTCCTCAATCTGCCGGATGCTGTCGTACTCGCCGCCGACGCGGATGAACAGCGCGCGATCCTCGGTGTCGAGACGTCCGGACGGCGCGACGATGTTCTGGCCGCGCAGCGCTTCACCCAGTTGCTGGAACGTGATGCCGAGCTGGGCGAACTTGCGGTAGCTGAACTCGACGTAGATGCGCGGCTGCTGCTCGCCGAGCAGGTCGACCTTCTCGACGCCGGGCACCGAGGCCAGCACCTTGCGGGCGTTGTCGACGTAGTCCTTCAGTTCCGTATAGGTGAAGCCATCGGCCTCGAAGGCGTACATGGCGATGTAGGTGTCGCCGAACTCGTCGTTGAAGAACGGGCCCTGCACGCCCTGCGGCAGCTGGCCCTGGACATCGCCGACCTTCTTGCGCACCTGGTACCAGGTCGGGCGGATGTCCTTCGGCGGCGTGTCCTCGCGCAGGAACACGAAGACCTGCGACTCGCCCGGCTTGGAATAGCTCTGGGTGCGGTCGAGCCATGGCGTTTCGGCGAGCTTTTCCTCGATCCGGTCGGTGACCTGCTGCTCCATCTCGGTCGCCGTCGCGCCCGGCCAGATGGTGCGGATCACCATGATCCGGAAGGTGAACTCGGGATCTTCCTTCTGGCCGAGGTTCAGGTAGGCGACCACCCCCGCCAGCATCAGCAGCACGACGATGAATCGGGTGAATGAATCGTGCTGGATCGCCCAGCGCGACAGATTGAAGCCGCCTTCGCTCGCCGCTTTCGGTGCGCTCATGGTCGACTCAGCCTGCGGGCGTGGCCGGCGCGGTCGGCTCCACCATCCGCTTCACCTTCTGGCCCGGACGCAGCAGCGCGGCGCCGGCCGTCACCACCCGTTCTCCGGGCTTCAGGCCGTCGCTGATCAGCGCCACGTTGCGTTCGAAGCCGACCAGTTTCACCGGCCGGAAACTGACGCCGCCGCTGGCTTCGTCGAACACCCAGACGCCTTGGGCGCCAGCGTTCTCGATGTAGGCCGACAGCGGCAGATGGATCAAGGCCGGCTGCCGGTCGTCGACGATCCGCACGCTGGCGGTCATGCCGATCTGCATCGATTCCGGCGGCGCGTCGACGCTGACCCGCAGCGCGTAGGTGCGCGTCGCCGGGTCGGCGGACTGGGCCAGTTCGCGGACCCGGCCGGCGCTCGGAGTGTCCCCGCCAGCCCACAGCATCACTTCGACCGGCTGTCCGGCCTTCAGGCTGCCGACCAGCTGCTCGGGCACGTTGGCCGCGACTTCCAGCGCGCCGCTGCGGGCCAGCCGGATGACGATCTGGCCGGCATTGACCACCTGCCCGGCTTCGCCGTCGATGCCGGTGATGGTGCCGTCGGCGTCGGCGCGCAGTTCGGCGTAGCCGGTCTGGTTGCCGCTGACCCGGGCCTGGGCGCGGACCGATTCGAGCTGCGCCTGCGCCGCCTCGAAACGAGTCTTCTGGCGGTCGAACTCGGCGCGGCTGACGAAGCCGGTTTCGGCGAGCTTGGCGAATCGCTCGAAGTCGGCCTTCTCGACCGCGAACTGCGCTTCCTGTGCGATGACGGTTGCCCGGCTGGCGCTTTCATTGAGCGCCAGATCCTTCGGATCCAGGCGCATCAGCCGTTCGCCCTTCTTCACCCGGTCGCCGACATTGACGTAGCGCGCCTCGATCTTGCCAGCGACCCGGAAGCCGAGGTTCGACTCGTAACGCGGCCGCACTTCGCCGGCATAGGTGTTGTGCGCGTCGGTCCGGCCCACCGTGACCAGCACGGTGCGCACCGCGCGGATCTCTTCCGGCGCCACCGGCGGCTTGCTGCAGGCGGCCAGCAGGCTCAGCAGCGCGGCGGCGCCCAGGCCAGGCAGCAACGGGGGCAAGAAACGGTTCACGGACACTCCTTCCATGCTGCTCGGTGGTCGCCCGGGCGAATGCCTCCAGGCTGACGAAACATTGTTTTTCGTTAGATCACGCGCCCATCAGACCGGGCGCGCCAGCAGCGAATCGACGAGGAATTCGGCCATCAGCGCGGCCTGCCGGCCGCGGTCCTGCGAGTAGCGTTCGGCGACGATCTGCGGATGGCAGAACGGGATCACCGCGTTGAACACGCACTGGCAGCGATCCTCCAGCCGGTCGGCCGAGAACTCGCCGCTGCGTGCGCCATCCTCGATCACCAGCCGGTAGCAGGCGCGCACCCGTTCGATGTGGGCATCGATGACGCCCCATTGCTCGTCCATCGCGATCGCGACGATCTCGTGGACGCGGGATTCATTCAGATACTGCTCGCAGGTGAAGCGATGGCCTTCCATGACCAGCCGTTTCAGGCGCTCCGACGCCGGCCGCGCTTCGCGGGCGATGCCCTGGGCCATCGCCTCCATGCGCGCCAGCACCACCTCGGTGATCGCTTCGTTGATCGCCGCCTTCGATTCGAAGAAGCGGTAGACATTCGCCGGCGACATCTCGCAGGCCTCGGCGACATCGGCAACGGTGGTCTTGGAATAGCCGTAGGCGCGGAACAGGCGTTCCGCCTCGGCGAGGATGCGATCGCGGATCGCCGGCTGCGTGATGGCTGCGCTTCTCATCTGACGATTGTCATTAATCGTCATCTTGCGGTCAATGCCTTTGGATCGGGGGCAGATCCGGATTGCTTTTCCGCTCTGTCCGCGACCAACGCGCCGCCGCCGGTGACAACGGCACGATTGGGCAAACACCCTGTGGCACTTGCCGACCGGGGACGGTAGGGTTCACGCGATCCCCAGCGTCCCCTGCCCATGCCGACCACCTCTTCCACATCCAGCCGCTACAGCGGCACCGCGATCGCCCTGCACTGGCTGATCGCCGTGCTGATCCTCGGCGGCTTTCTCGTCGGCCTGTACATGACCGGCCTGAAACTGTCGCCGGACAAGCTGAAGCTGTACGCCTGGCACAAGTGGAGCGGCATGACCGTGCTGGCGCTGGCGCTGCTGCGGATCGTCTGGCGCTCGACCCATCCGGCGCCTTCGCCGCTTCCCGGACAGCCGCGCTGGCAACTGCTGGCGGCGCAGGCCGCGCATCTGGCGCTGTACCTGCTGATCCTGGCGATCCCGCTCAGCGGCTGGCTGTACAGTTCGGCGAGCGGTTATCCGGTGGTCTATTTCGGCATCAAGGCCTTGCAGCTGCCGGATCTGGTCGACAAGAACAAGGAACTGGCCAAGACGCTCAAGGAAGTGCACGAACTGCTGAACTGGACGATGGCGGCGCTGGTCACAGTGCACGCCGCCGCCGCGCTCAAGCACCAGCTGATCGATCGCGACGGCACCCTTTCCCGCATGCTGCCCTGGCTGCGCCGCGACCCGGCCGCCTGAGCCGGCACCGAACCGGTACGACCGCCATGACCCTTCCGATTCCCGCCGCCGTCGCCGTCGCCGCGATGCTGCTGGTCGCCAGCGGCGATCTGCTTGCCGCCGAGCGCGCCATCGATCCGGCGAAAAGCAGCATCAGTGCCGTGTTCACCCAGATGGGCGTGCCGGTCGAAGCGCCGTTCACCCGTTTCAGCGGCCGTGTCGATCACGATCCCGCGAAGCCGGCCGACGCCCGCGCCGTGCTGGAGATCGACACCACCAGCTTCGACATCGGCGATGACGACTACAACGCCGAAGTCCGCAAGCCGGAGTGGTTCGACAGCGGCAGGTTCCCGAAGGCCTCGTTCACCGCCAGCGGCCTCAAGCCCGCCGGCAACGGCAGTTTCGAGGCGGCCGGCAAGCTGAGCCTGAAAGGCCGCACCGCGGAGCTCAAGGCACCGGTGACGATCAAGGCCGAGGCCGGCGGCAGCCGCTACAGCGGCGTCGCGACCCTGTCGCGCAAGACCTTCGGCATCGGCGATCCGGCCTGGGACGGCACGGTCGAAGACCCGGTGAAGATCAAGTTCCAGATATTCGTGCCCGCCGCGCGCTGATTGCGGCGTCCCGTTGCTTGCCTGCCCATCACCTTGCCCCGAGGATCTGCCCGTGACCCGCCACAAGAGCCTGCTGCTGTCCGCCGTCGTTGCCGCCGCCGCTGCCAGCGGTGCTGCCGTCGCCGCCCCCGAGACCTACACCATCGATTCCAGCCACACCTATCCGAGCTTCAAGGCCGCGCATATCGGCGGCATCTCGTTCTGGCGCGGCAAGATCGACAAGAACAGCGGCGCCGTCACCCTTGACCGCGCGGCCAAGACCGGCTCGATCGAGATCCTGATGGACATGACCTCGATCGACTTCGGCCACGAGAAGATGAACGAGCACGCCAGGAAGGACGACATCTTCGACGTCGCCAAATACCCGAATGCGACCTACAAGTCGACCCGGGTCGTGTTCACCGGCGACACCATCACCTCGGTCGAAGGCAACCTCACGCTGCATGGCGTGACCAAGCCGGTGACCTTGACGGTCAACCAGTTCAAGTGCATTCCGCATCCGTTCTACAAGCGCGAAGTCTGCGGCGCCGACGCCAGCGCGGTGATCGATCGCACCGAGTTCGGCGTCGGCTACGGCGTCGGCAAGACCATCCCGGACGGCAAGGTGACCCTGGAAATCCAGGTCGAAGCGCTGAAGGACGAGGCGGCCGGTCCGGGCTGAGGCCGCTCCCGCTGCCCGAATCGTCGAGTCGCTGTCGCCAGCCCCGTCGCACCGCCACCGACCGCAGGCAGCTTCACGATTGCCTGCAGTCGATGCGCGTCCGTCGAATGGTCGACGGCGTTTGCTAATCCACCGCACCGGTGGACGAGCCGAGACCGGCCAGCGCCCGTACTCCGACCGACAGGCCCGCGAAATCGCGGGTGCCGGCGGCCTGCAGTTCGCCAAGCCGGGTCTGGGCGAACGCGGCGGCCCGTTCGTGGCTCGCGAACCAGGCAGCGATCCGGCTGTCGGCGTCCAGGCCCTCGCTGGCCAGCGCCGCAGCGGCCAGCCGCCGATGAATCCGCCAGGCGTCATCGCGCAGGTTCACTCGTGACAGCGCCTGCCATTTGCCCATCGTCGGCAGCTCGTTGATCGCGGCGAACAGCCAGAGCAGCCGGAAGCGCTCGCCGATCCGGAAATACACCACAGCCGCTTCGGTGATCGCCACTCCTGCCTGCTCGGCCAGTTCGGCGATATCCAGCGCCGCGCCCATGGCCCGGGTATTGGCCAGCCGCCGCGCCAGCGGCGCCGGCACCGCTTCACCGAGCATCGCGTTCAGGCTGCGGTCCCAGTCCTCGCGATAGCTCGGCGGCAGCAGTTCGGGCAACAGCAGTTCCAGTTCGGCGACCGGCCCGGCAAAGCGGTCGATCGCCGCGGCCACCGGCACCGTGGCCCAGCGGCTCGATGCGAACCAGCCGGTGACGTGCTTGAGCAGGCCGATCGCCAGGTTCATCAGCCGGTACTGGGTGGCGGCGGGCACCTGGTTGTCGAGCGCCTCGAGGCCATGCCAGTAGCGGTCGCCGTCGACCACCTGATGCGCCGTCGCATAGGCCTTGACCACTTCCTCGCGGCTGAGGCCGTGATCGTCGGCCCACAGCTGGGCAAAGCCGGCCCCCATGCGGTTGACCAGCGCGTTGGCGAGGATGGTGGCGATGATCTCGCGCCGCAGCCGGTGCTGGCTCAGCGGCTCGCGGAAGCGGCTGACCAGCAGCGGCGGAAAGTTGGCCAGCAGGTCGCGGACGAAGAACGGATCGTCGGGCACCGCCGACGCGAGGATGGCGTCGTACAGCGAGATCTTCGAGTAGGCGATCAGCACGCTCAGCTCCGGTCGGGTCAGGCCGGCGCCGGCGGCGCGGCGGCGCTTGATCTCGTCCTCGTCCGGCAGACCTTCGATCGCCCGATCGAGCCGGCCTTCGCGCTCCAGCATGCGGATCAGCTCGGCATGGTCGTCGAGCCGCGCGGCGGCGTTCTGCTGCAGCAGGCTGATCGCCTGGCTCTGCACGTAGTTGTCGCGCAGCACGAAGCCGGCGATGTCGGCGGTCATCGCGGCGAGCAGCGGATCGCGATCCTCCGGCCGCAGCGCGCCGCTGCCCGACAGCGGCGCCAGCGCGATCTTGATGTTCACCTCGCGATCGGAGGTGTGGACGCCGGCCGCGTTGTCGATGGCATCGGTATTCAGCCGGCCACCGGCCAGCGCGTACTCGATGCGCCCCGCCTGGGTGCAGCCGAGATTGCCGCCCTCGCCGATCACCTTGCAGCGCAGCTCGCGGCCATTGACCCGGATCGCGTCGTTGGCGCGATCGCCGACCTCGGCGTTGTTCTGCTGGCTGGCCTTCACATAGGTGCCGATGCCGCCGTTCCACAGCAGGTCGACCGGCGCCGTCAGGATCGCCTTCATCAGCGCCGCAGGGGTCAGCGACTGCGCCTCGATGCCGAGCGCGGCCCGTGCTTGCGGGCTGATCTCGATGTGCTTGGCGGTGCGCGGAAAGACGCCGCCACCGGCGGAGATCAGCGCGCGGTCGTAATCGGCCCACGACGAGCGCGGCAGCGCGAACAGCCGGCTGCGCTCGGCGAGGCTGCGCGCCGGGTCCGGATCAGGATCGAGGAAGATGTGGCGATGATCGAAGGCGGCGACCAGCCGCAGGGTCGGCGACAGCAGCATGCCGTTGCCGAACACGTCGCCGCTCATGTCGCCGACGCCGACTGCGGTGAACGGCTGGCGCTGGATGTCGATGCCCGGCGTCATCTCGCGGAAATGCCGCTTCACCGATTCCCAGGCACCTCGGGCGGTGATGCCCATCTTCTTGTGGTCGTAACCGGCGCTGCCGCCGCTGGCGAAGGCATCGCCGAGCCAGAAGCCGTATTCGGCCGACACCGCGTTGGCGTAGTCGGAAAAGCTCGCCGTGCCCTTGTCGGCGGCCACCACCAGATAGGCATCGTCGCCGTCGTGGCGCACGGTATCGGCCGGCGGCACGATGCCGCTGCCGGCCCGGTTGTCGGTGAGGTCGAGCAGCCCGCGCAGGAAGCTTCGATAGCAGTCGACACCCTGGGCCAGCCAGGCGTCGCGGTTGGCGGCGTCGACCGGCTTCTTGACCACGAAGCCGCCCTTGGCGCCGACCGGCACGATCACCGTGTTCTTGACCTGCTGCGCCTTCATCAGGCCGAGCACCTCGGTGCGGAAATCCTGGCGGCGATCGGACCAGCGCAGGCCGCCGCGCGCGACCCGGCCACCGCGCAGATGCACGCCTTCCACCTCCGGCGAATAGACCCAGATCTCGAACATCGGCCTTGGTGCCGGCAGTTCGGGAATCTTTGCGGGATCGAGCTTGATACTGATCCAGCGCTTCGGCTGCCCGGCGGCCGTGGTCTGCCAGGCATTGGTCCGCAGCGCGGCGCGGATCACCGACAGGAAGGCGCGCAGCACGCGGTCGGCATCGAGGCTGGCGACCTGGTCCAGCGCATGGTCGAGCGCCTGGCCGTGGCGCACGGTCTCGCGGGTTCTCGCCGCCGCATCGAGCGCCGGATCAAAGCGCGCTTCGAACGCGGCGACCAGCAGCCGCGCGATCGCCGCATGTTCGGACAGGATGCCTTCGATGTACGGCTGGCTGAACGGCAGGCCGGTCTGCAGCAGGTATTTGGTCAGCGCGCGCAGGAGGGTCACCTGCCGCGCCGACAGGCCGGCGCCGAGTACCAGGCGATTGAGGCCGTCGTTCTCGATCTCGCCACGCCAGACCGCCAGGAACGCCGCCTCGAAATAGGCCGCCTGGGTCGCCGGTGCCAGCGCGCAGCCGCCGTGGGTCACGTCGAAGGCCTGCAGCCACTGCCGGCCGCCGTCGCGCGGGCTGACTTCGGTCGGGTCCTGGCGGGTGATCCGGAAGCCGAAGTTCTCCAGGGTCGGCAGCACGTCGGACAGCGCGATCGGATGATCGGCGGCGTAGAGCTTCAGGCCGATCGCCCGCGGCAGGCCACCGTCGACCACCGCGACCTCCAGCCTTGCCGCCAGGCCGTCGCGGGACGCGAGCTGGGCCAGCACCCGGACGTCGGCGGCGGCGACCGCCGGACTGGCGACTTCCGCATAGGACAGCGGGAAGGCGTCGGCGTAGCGCCCGGCGAGCATCGGCTGGTCGATCAGCGCCTCGCGCAAGCGATCGCGCCAGCTGCGCGTCTCGGCGATCACCTGCGCCTCGACGGCCGCAGCATCGAGGCTGATCGTGGTGCCCGGCGGCGTCCGCACGATCAGGTGCAGCCGAGTCAGATCACCGCGCACCGCTTCGATGTTGCGATCGAGCGCGGTGCCGCCGCAGATCGCCATCAGGCTGCTGCCGACCTTGTCGCGCAGTTCCCGCGAGTAGCGCTCGCGCGGCAGGTAGACCAGGAACGAATAGAAGCGGCCGTAGCGGTCGCGGCGCATGAACAGGCGCAGGCCGTGGCGGTCGCGCAGTGCGCGGATGCCGCGGCAGAGCTGGAACAGTTCCTCCTCGTTGGACTGGAACAGCTCGTCGCGCGGCAGGCCGTGCAGGATGTCGCGCAGCTTCTTGCCGGAATGCGACTGCTCGCCGAGCCGCGAGCGGGCGATCACGTAATCGGCCTTGCGGCGGATCAGCGGAATCTGCCGCGGCCGGTCGACATAGGCTTCGGTCGAGAACAGGCCGAGCAGGCGCACGGTGCCGACCAGCTCGCCGCCGGCATCGAAGCGCTTGACCGAGATCACGTCCATCAGCTCGGCGCGGTGGACCGTCGAGCGCAGGTTGGCCTTGGTGATCACCACCAGGCGCGTCGAGTCGGCGTACTTGTCGAGTTCGGCCTGCGGCGCCACCAGTTCCTGTGTCACCCACGGCGACTCGGCACGCAGCAGGCCGCGGCCGGACGCGGCGTCGCGGCGGAAATGCAGCCGGCCATCGGCGCTGCGCTGCGCCTGGCTGTCGACGGCACCGAGGAAGGTGAAGTGGTGATCGCAGAGCCAGTCGAGGAAATCCCGGGCCTCGGCGTAGTCCTCGGCCTTGCCACCCGGCGGCACCCGCGCCAGTTCCGCTGCCAGCGCCCGGGTGCGCGCCAGCAAGGCGGGGAAATCGCCCACCGTCTGCTGGACATCGCCGAGCGCGGCGCGGCAGTCCGCTTCCAGCCGGGCATAGGCCTCGGCCGAGGCCAGCGGCTCGAACTCCAGGCGGATCAGTGATTCGGCGTGGCCGCCGTCGCCGACTCCGGTCAGCGCGCCGTCGCCGTCGCGCGACAGCCGGATCACCGGATGCACGCTCCAGTCGATCGCGGCACCTGCCGCGCGCACCGCGATGCTCAGCGTGTCGACCAGGAACGGCTGGTCGCGCGCCACGGTCTCGATCGCCGCCAGCCGCTCGCCAGCCGCCGGCGGCGTGATCCGGACCGCGATCTCGTCGGTCTGCCGATGCTGCGCCAGGGTCAGATGCCTGAGCGCGATCGCGACCAGGGTCGGATCATCGCGCTGGATCAGCGATTCGTAGGTGGCGGTCTCGTAGTAAGCCCGCAGGAACGGGCGGAACAGCTGCGCCTTCGCAGCAGCGGGCGTGGCCGACGACGTCGCGAGCGCATCGAGCCGCTGCAGCAGGTCGTCCTGCGCGCGGTCGAGGCCCGATTCGGACAGGGACTGCATGGTGCGGGTCTCCTCGGATGCGAGACGCAGGCAGCGTCTCGCGGCAGGGCCGGAGTATGCCAGCGACCCCGCCGGTGACCGGGTCGGTGCGCGCTCCGGTGCCGCCCGGCGGGCCGGCGGCGGGGCGATCGGCCGTCTCGTTCACGGTGATGCCGCCGCACCGGAATTCGGTGCAAATCCGTTAGCCATCCGACAGGACTCCGGGTCGCCCGGCTGCCGAGCATCGGGTCTGTCCAAAACGATGGAAACAGATCCTCGATGTCCGACGTCCCCGAAGCCGCCGCCATTGTCCCGATCGAGAGCGTCAGCCCGCCGCTCTCCGCCCGCTCTGGGGAATGCTGGCGCTGCCGCTGTTCCTCGGCGCGATCGCAATGCGGATGCTCACCTGCACCATTGTCCGCGCCGATGACGATCCCTGGCTGGTGGGCGACTGGCTGATCAACTATGCCGGCGGCATGGTCCGGCGCAGCCTGACCGGCATGGCGGCGGCCTGGACCGGCGTGCTGCAGCTGCTGAGTCTGACCGCGTTGCTGGTTGGCCTGTACCGGCTGGCCCGGCCGCCGCCGCTGACCCTGCCGCTGGTGGTGCTGCTGGCATCGCCGGCGCTGCTGCTGCTCTACATCCACAACCCGCATGGCGGCTTTCGCAAGGAAGTGCTGCTGCATCGCGGCGATGCCGCTCAGGTGGCGGCGATCTGCGCCTGGTGGGCTGCTCAGGCACCCCGCGATTGCCAGGGACAGGACCCGCTGCTGTGGGCGATCAGCTTCCTCGCCGTCGATACCCGGACCGCCATGGCCTATGCCGTGAAGCACACGCCGCCGTCGGCGGTGATCTGCTACGCGGTGGCGACCTTGCTGTTCTGCGTGCCGCTGGCGGTGGTCGTGACGTTTAGCAATGCGGTCGATTTCCCGCGCAGGCGCCGACCGCGCGGACTGGTCTGGCTGCTGGCGACGGTGGTGGCGCGGGTCACGGTTCTGAATGCGGTGGCCGCCGACCACGGACGGCTGCTGCACATCCTGATCACCGGCCTGAGCCTGCTGCTGTTGCTGGCGATGAATGCCCAAGGCGAACGGCTGCGCTTCCGGCGGTCACCTGGCCGCCCGATCACCGTGCTGCTGGCCGTGCTGTCCGTCTTCGGCTGGGAACTGAAGTACTTCCAGATGACGCCGGTCAAGCTGTTCTGGTGAACGAGCCTGCTGTGACGGAGGCAGACGGCAGAGAACCCGTTGTCGCCGACGTCGCGGTAAACGGGATCGGCCGTTCGAGCCGACAGTTGCTCAATGGGCGAGCAGCGCGCCGGACATGGCGCTGGAACCGCCGAGCGACCAGCCACCATCGACCGGCAGGATCACGCCGCTGATGTAGCCGGCCTCGTCGCTGCACAGCCACTGGGCCACCTGGGCAATTTCCTGCTTGGTGCCCCAGCGGCGCAGCGGCACGCTGTCGGTCCAGGCCTGTTCGGCACCGGGCGTCGGCGCCAGACGGCTCATGCCTTCGGTGCCCTCGATCGGCCCCGGCGCGATGGCGTTGACGCGGATGCCTTTCGGCCCCCACTCCATCGCCGCGGTGCGCGTCACCTGGTCGATGCCGGCCTTGGCGGCGCAGACGTGGATCTGCATCGGCGTCGGCAGCCAGGACTGCGGCGCGCTGATGTTGACGATCGCAGCGCCCGGCTTCCTCAGATGCGGGAACGCGGCTTTCATGACGTTGAAGCAGCCGAGCAGGTCGATGTCGATCACCGTCTTGAAGCCGTTGGCCGACAGGTTCTCGGCCTCCGACACGAAGTTGCCGGCCGCTCCGGAGATCAGCACGTCGATCGCGCCCCACTGGGCGGCCGTCGCTGCCATCGCGGCATCGAGGGCTTCGATGCTGCGGACGTCGGCGGCAAAGCCGATCGCTTCGCCGCCCTTGGCCTTGAGCTGGGCGACGGCGGCGTCGACCTTGTCCTGCTTGCGGCTCAGCACCGCCACCCGGGCACCGGCGGCGACGAAGCTTTCGGCGATGCCGAAGTTGATGCCGGTGGTGCCGCCGGCGACGAACACCACCTTGTTCCTGAAATGCATCCTGTGCTCCTGTTGTTGACCGGCGCTGGCGCCGAGCGCGGGCGTCGACGTGGTGCGGCCCGATGGGGCGGTAGGCTTCTTTCGCTCAGCGTCCGAACAGGCGCCACTGCCAGAGCAGCAGCAACGGCATGGCGACGATCTCGACGGCGATGGCGAACACCACGAAGCCGTGGCCGACGGTCGAGGCCGGGAAGCCGAACTGAACCACCGAGGCAACCCGGCCGAGGCCGCCGAGAAACACGATCAGCAGCGCGCCGCGCAGGATCGCGACCTGCTTCGACAGATCGCCCAGGCAATGCCAGAGCAGCGCCCCGAAGCCGAACCAGATCGCGCCGAGGTAGCGGATCTGGCTGTTCAGCAGCGGATCGCCATAGCCTTCCTCGAGGGCGGCACCGATGGTCTGCTGGGCGGCAAGGCCGAGCAGCACGTCGATGCTGCCGGTCAGCAGGGCGAGCAGCGCGAGCGCGCGGATGACAGCGCGAAATGCAGTCATGAGATGTACTCCGGTCATTGCCGCGGACGTCGCCCCGCCACGCCGGCGGAGCCGGCATGGCGCACCCGGGGCAGCCGTGCCGGCCTGCCCGCGTCGACGCCCTGGATCGGCGCGAGGCCGCTCAGTCTTCGAGCAGCACGTATTCGGATTTGGGTGCGCCGCAGGCCATGCACAGCCAGTCTTCGGGCACGTCGGCCCAGCGGGTGCCGGGAGCGATGTTGAACTCGGGCACGCCGAGTTCCTCGTCGTAGATCTCGCCGCAAAGGATGCACTGGTACTTCAGATAGGGCTGGGTGTTCATCGTTCTTTCCTTGCCCGCTCAGGCCAGCGTGTAGTTGATCGGGACGGACTTCGGTCCGCAGACGAATTCGGATTCCGCGAACTTGCCCGGCGCGGCCATCTCCACCGATGCCAGCCTGGGCAGCAGTTCCTCCCAGAGGATCTTCATTTCCAGCCGCGCCAGATGCTGTCCCAGACAGATGTGCGGGCCGTAGCCGAAGCCGATGTGCCGGTTCGGGCTGCGTTCCGGATCGAACCTGAACGGCTCCGGGAAGGCGTCCTCGTCGCGGTTGCCGGAGACGTACGACAGGTACAGCAGGTCGCCCTTCCTGATCTGCTGGCCGCGAAGCACGTAGTCCTCGGTGGCTGATCGCACGAACTGCTGCACCGGGCTGGTCCAGCGGATGGTTTCTTCGACGAAGCCCGGAATCAGGCTTGGCTGGTCCCTTACCTTGCGGAAGATGTCGGGGTTTTCGGCCAGGGTCCACATGCCCATCGCGGTGGTCGCCGAGGTGGTGTCGTGGCCGGCGGTCGAGGCGATCACCAGGTAGCTGATCATGTTCCGCTCGTTCATCGGGCAGCCGCCGATCTTGCCGTTGGCGATCACCGAGGTCAGGTCGTTGACCGGGCATTGCTGCCGCGCATGGATCATCGACTCGTAGTAGCTCTTGAACTCGTTGTAGACGATGTCCCAGGTCTTGATGATTTCCTGCGGGTCGGTGATGTTCGCGCCCGGCCGGCACAGGTCCGGATCGGCGTAGGTGAACAGCCAGTGGGTCAGGTCCAGCATTTTCTGGTGGTCCTGCTTCGGCACGCCGATCAGGCTCAGCACGATTTCCGCCGGATAGCGGAACGCCAGTTCGGTCGCGAAGTCCGCGCCCTGCCCCTTGGCCAGGAATTCGTCGATGTAGCGGCGCGCCGTTTCCCGGATCTGTGGTTCCAGCTTGGCGATCGCCTGCGGATAGAAGTGCGGCTGGGTCACGGCACGATGCTCGGCGTGCTCGGGATCATCCATGTGGACCAGCGTCTTGAAGATCGTCGGCAGGCCACCGGTGTAGTTGCGCATCAGCTGCTCGGCCAGCTGCGAGGCCAGGGTCTTCGAGCGGTCGGCGCTGTGGAAGATGGCGTCCTGGCGAGTGATCTCGCGGATGTCGTCGTACTTGGTGACGATCCAGTGCGGGTCGTAGCCCGGCACTTCGGCCACGGCCAGCGGGTAATCCTTGCGCAGCCGCGTGAACAGCTGGTCGATCACTTCGCGCTTGCCGATGCCGAAGGTGGCGGGATTGAAGGCAGGAGCGATCAGCTCCGTCGGGATTCTTGGCGCAGT
The DNA here is from genome assembly GCA_013823855.1 of Lysobacteraceae bacterium. GTDB lineage: Bacteria > Pseudomonadota > Gammaproteobacteria > Nevskiales > Nevskiaceae > Nevskia. The sequence continues at coordinate 20,826 of PNMW01000029.1, forward strand.
CATCGATTGTTTCTCCTCAGCACTGGAACAACGCCCGGCTATTTCGGCCGCCCAAGCAGGGCCGAGCGGAAGCCTTGACTTGGGTCTCCCCCATAGGGAGGCGATAATTTATGCGTTCATCATAAACGCGTTATTGCGTATGTCGTCAACGCGTTTTTGGAAAAGACTTGGCAGGAATCCGGCAAATCGTTGAATTGCCTAACGATTAAACTGCGCACAGCCGGACAGGACGCCGGTGATTAAGCTACGCACATGAAAATGCGGGATCTTGAACAACGAACCGGGGTCAGCCGCGAAATCATCCGTGTCTACCTGCGCCACGGGCTGATGCCCGAGCCGCACCGGCCCAAGGCCAACGTCGCCGACTACGGCGAGGAACACGTGCGCAGCGTGCTGGCGATACGCCAGCTGCAGAAGGAAAAAAAGCTGCCGCTGGAGCGGATCCGGCGTGCCATGGATGGCGATACCGAGGCGATGCCGGTCGATGCCAGCGCCTTCCCGCATCTCGACAGCCTCATCGCCGCCCGTGCCGGGGTCAATGACGACCAGATTCCGCTCGCCGCACTGGCGGCCCGCAATCCGCACGCCGAAGCGGATGCCCGGGTCCTCGCCAGCGTTGGCGCGGTCAAGCTCTGCGAACATCCGAACGGTACCCAGGTCAGCCGCATCGATGCCCAGCTGATCGGCCTGTGGGCGGAAATGCGCGCCGCCGGCTTCACCGAGGAACTCGGCTTCACGCCGGACATCTGCAAGCTGCACGTCGCCGCCGCCGAGGCGCTGGCGCATCAGGAACTGGAGATATTTCTGGACCGCGTGTCCGGGCAGCGTCAGGAAGACCCGACCGCCGACATGGCGCAGGCCGCACTGACCCATCTGCTGAGCTTCTTTGGCCTGATCCGACTCAAGACGGTGCTGGCGGACCTCCGCCAGCGAACGCCACGCTAGGGCGCAGCGCCAAACTTTCTGCCGGTCGGCATCGACCGGATATTCGCGAACCTGTGGGCCCACAACAGGAATGCAGAATGAACGAAGCCTGGATCATCGATGCCTGCCGCACCCCCCGCGCGATCGGCAAGCCCGGCAAGGGCGCTTTCACCGGCATCCACCCGCAGCGCCTCGGCGCGACCGTGCTCAAGGCACTGGCCGAGCGCAACCGGCTGAACACCGCCGAGGTCGACGACATCATCTGGGCGACCAGTTCGCAGCGCGGCCAGCAGGGCGGCGATCTCGGTCGCATGTCGGCGCTCGATGCCGGCTACGACCCGCGCGCCAGCGCGGTGACGCTCGACCGCTTCTGCGGCTCCGGCATCACCAGCGTCAACCTTGCAGCCGCTTCGGTGCTGTCCGGCATGGAAGACTGCGTGATCGCCGGCGGCACCGAAATGATGTCGAACTACGGCTTCGCCGGTAACGATCTGCCGGCCTTCCTCGACAACGGCAACCTGCATCTGCGCCAGCTCCATCCGCAGCCGCATCAGGGCGTCTGCGCCGATGTCGTCGCCGCGCTCGAGGGCATCGGCCGCGAGGCCTGCGACCAGCTCGGCCTGGTCAGCCAGGAACGCGCTGCCCGCGCAATCGGCGAAGGCCGTTTCGCGAAGAGTCTGGTGCCGGTGTACCGCGACGACGGCTCGCTGGCGCTCGATCGCGACGAGTACCCGCGCGCCGGCACCACGCTGGAAAGCCTCGCGCAGCTGAAGCCGGCATTCGGCGCCTTCGCCGATCGCCCGCTCGACGAGGCGGGCACCACCTATCGCCAGCTGGTGCGGGCGATCTATCCGGACCTGCACTTCGAGCCGATCCACCACGCTGGCAACTCGTCGGGTGTTGTCGACGGCGCCGCCGCGCTGCTGCTGGCATCGCCGCGCTATGCGCAGGCGCAGGGCTGGACGCCGCGCGCGCGCATCGTCGCCACCGCCAATGTCGGCGACTCCCCGACCCTGATGCTCAACGCGCCGGTCCCGGCTGCGCGCAAGGTGCTCGCCAAGGCCGGGCTGACGGTCGACGACATCGACCTGTTCGAGATCAACGAGGCCTTTGCCGTGGTTGCCGAGAAGTTCATCCGCGACCTCAAGCTCGACCGCGACAAGGTCAACGTCAACGGCGGCTCGATCGCGCTCGGCCATCCGATCGGCGCGACCGGCGCGATCCTGATCGGCACCGTGCTCGATGAACTGGAGCGCCGCGATCTTCGGCGCGGCCTGGTCACCATGTGCGCCGCCGGCGGCATGGCCCCGGCAATCATCATCGAGCGTCTCTGAAGCCTTCGCCGACGCCTGCCTCCTAGCGGCCAGGCGTCGGCGCGGCTGCCCGGGCCGCGCCGATCGAGCGGAAGCTGTACGACGGGTCGGCGACCACCATCTCGATCGGGTACTGCACGTCGGCGGCGTCCGGCAAGCGGAAGGTCACGCGATAGTCGACGAAGCACGGACGGCCCGGGCCAGCCCCATCGGTCGTGCGATAGCGCAGCGCCGATACCCAGCCGCTGGCCGCCGGCTCGAAGATCGCGAGACTGGAGCTGACGAGGATCGGCTGCGCGACCCGGCCGTCGTCGTGGACATCGACGATCAGATCGACCCAGCCTTCGATACCGCGCAGTTGCGCTGGCGGCGGATACGGCGCCGTGCTCGCAGCAGGCGGCGTCTGCCAGCGTCCGGCCGGACAGCGACCGGGCCGCTCGGCATCGCCCAGTTCGTGCAGCGCGATCAGCGTGCGCCGGACCTGCAGTTTCGTGCGCGGCAGCTTGAGCGCGGCCTCGTAGACCTTCCGCGCCTCGTCATCGCGACCCAGCGCCTGCAGGGCCGCACCCGTCTCCAGGGTCACCCAGGCGCGATCGAAAGTGGTGCTGGCGGCTGACGACGGCAGCGCCTGCAGCGCGGCGAGTGCCGCCTCGGCCACCGGACGGCTGGCGCGGTCCCCGGTTGCCGGTTGCGCCGCCAGCGACAGCGCCCGGATCAGCGCCGGCGACGGCTGCGTGATCGGCGTGCGGCTGGCCAGCGCCGCGCGATCCTGTGCCGACAGCGGCGGTGCCGCCTGCAGACCATCGGCGATGCCGAACAAGCCGCAGACCATCAGGCCTGCACCGATGCGTGGCCGGCGCATTCAGGCCTGCCGTCCCAGCAGCAGCACCAGCGCCCAGCCCAGCGCGATCAGCGCGCCGAGCCAGATCAGCAGGGCCGGCCACAGGCTGCTGCCGATCAGCACGATGCCCGGCGCCAGCACCAGCAGCGTCAGCACTTGCCGGGGGCGACGGGCCAGCGGTGCCGTGGTGACGACCGCGCCGCGCCGGCTGCGCAGGCGCTTGGGATCCCGGTGGCCGAGCACGAACAGCGGCAGCAGGCTGATCAGCAGCGCGATGCCGGCCGCGGTGGCAGTCAGGCTCATGCGGTCTGCACCCCGTCGGCATCGGCGGTCGCCACGACCGGCATGGCGATCGTTGCCGTCGGCCGGCGCGCGGCACTGCGCAGACACAGCAGACCGGCGAGCAGCACGGCGACATCGATGGCGATCACCGTGACCAGGCCGTGCCCGGCGGCCGTGGTCCAGCCCGGGCCGCCGGACAGCCAGCGCGCCACCGGCGTCAGCACCAGCAGCGTTCCGGTGACGCCGAGCAGCGCGCGGCGCAGGACGTCGAGATCACGCAGCCGCCCGCCCAGCAGGCTGGCGACCACGACGCCGGCAATGAAGCTCAGGTTCTGCGCGGCGTGGATGTCGAGCCCGGACAGCGGCGCCAGAAAGCGCGCCATCGGCACCGCGGCCAGCGCCATCGGCAGGCCGTAGCCGACCCAGTGGGTGGCGCGGGCCAGAGCTTGCCAGCCGGGCTCCGAAGCACGCCGGGTGGTCCATAGCAGGATGCCGGTCAGGGTCACGTAGGCACCGGCGAAGCCGAGCGCGAACCACACCGCCTTGCTCCACAGGCCGGCGAAGTTGCCGAAGTGCAGCGGCGCCATCAGCGTGAACAGATCGTTGCCGAGCGACGGCACCAGGCCGAAGGTCGGCTTCTGCTGGATGAAGGCGCCGCTGGCGCCGTTGTAGGTGTAGGTCGCGCCGCTGAGCTTGCCGTCCGGGGCGAACATCGACACCGTCACCAGCGCGTCGGCGCGGCCGTAGTGGGCGATCGACACGAAACCGGCATCGCCGCCGGCGCGATCGCGGGCATCGGCGAGCATGGCGTCCAAGTCGGCGAACGGCGCCGGCGTGGCATCTTCGCTCGCCGGAGTGCCGACCACGGTCTCGATCAGCTTTTCCTGATCGCCGCCGAAGGCGACCATCGCGATCGCGGGAATCCCGAACGAGCCGGCGAAGCTGAAGAAGCTGCCGGTGAACGCCAGCACGAAGGCGAACGGCAGATTCCAGGTGCCGGCGATCACGTGGGCATCGCGCCGGACCAGCAGCGTCTCGCGATTGCGGCGCAGGGTGAACAGCTCGCGGATCAGATGGCGGTGCACCAGGAAGCCGGTGACCGCCGCCAGCATCATCGCCAGGCCGAGCACGCCGGTCAGCAGCAGGCCCCAGGGATCCGGCAGGTGCAGGCTGACATGCAACTCGACGAAGAAATCGGCCAGCGCCGACGGCAGGTTGCGTGCGCGGATCTCGTCGCTCCAGCCTTCGCGGCGATCGAGCACGGCCAAGGTTGCCGGATCGAGATCGAACTCCACGCCGCGGTCCAGCGGCTGCGCTTCACCGGCGCGCTGGTCGTGCTTGTGGAAGAAGCTGCGGATGCGGCCGGCCGTGTCGGGGAAAAAGAAGCTGTCCTCGTGGAACTCGGCCGGCACCTCGGCCGCCAGCCGCTTCAGCGCGGCATCGAGACCGCGCTCGAGCAACGCGGCGCCAGCCGGCGCCGGCAGCGGGGCCGACCAGGCGCCGATCTCGCGGGCGAACACCGATACCACGCCGGTCAGGATCACCGCGTACAGCAGCAGGCCGAGAAATACCGCGCTCCAGCCGTGGATCGCCAGCAGTTCCTTGGTGCGTGCCTGGGACAGGGCGATCATCGCGCGTCTCCCGCTTCCGAGGTGGTTTCGCCCTGCCCGCCCGCAGCCTTGCCGGCCCGCAGGTGCTGGGCGATCAGCCCGGCATGGCCGGCGAACAGCAGCACGGCCACCAGCCAGGCGCGGGCCAGCCGGCGGTCGAGCATCAGGTAGAAGAACAGCGCCGCCCAGATCACCGGGAACAGCACGATCGGCAGCACCATGTTGTCGATCCTTGCCGGCCCTTCCGGCAGCCACAACGCGCCACCAGCCATCACCAATGCTGAGGTGGCGAAACACATCGGCCCGGCGAGCAGGCCGCGCGACCAGGCGCGGACCGTTCCGGCGCGGGCGGGCAATGCGATTGTCGAAGTCATGCTCAAGATTAAATGATAAGTATTCGCAATTGAAACCGAATCATTGAGTCGGCATGCTGACGTTGAACGAATGCGCAGCCTGGACGACCGGATGATCCTTTCAAAACCTGCCGAAATGCCGACTCAATAATCACAAACCTCTGTTTTCGTTATTGATGCGGCACTACCGCAGGTCGCTGCGAAGGCCACTCGCAACCCAGCGAGCGTGTTCACGTTGAATGTTCAAGTGCCGCATCGAAAAGCGGATCGCCACGCTGTGATCGGTTGCCGGCCCCATCGCAGCGCCGCATCGCCGGATCAGGACTGCCGCGATACCGTCGGAACCCGCGGGCATGCCCGGCCGGCACCGCCATCTAGAACCGGGCCCGCAGCGCCAGCACGACGCTGCGCGGCTCGCCATAGAAGTTCTGCCGGGCGGCGATGCTGACCTTCTCGTAGTACTTCTCGTCGAGCAGGTTGCTGACCGTCAGGTTGGCGCTCCAGTGCCGGTTCAGCTCGTAACCGAGCTGTGCCGACAGCAGCGTGTAGGCATCGGCCACGAAGCGCGTTGGCGAGACGCCGCCGGACTGGCTGTAGAACGAGCTGACCGCCCGCAGGCCGCCACCGATGCTCAAGCCTTGCAAGCTGCCATTGCCGATCCGGTAGCGCGTCCACAGGTTCGCCGAATGGCGCGGCGTGAACGGTGCGAAGGCCTGGCCCTGCTGCGCCGCCGTGCCGACCCGGTATTCGGTGTCGACATGGGTGTAGCCGGCACTGAGATTCCAGCCCGGCAGCAGCATGCCGGTGATTTCGCTTTCAAAGCCCTGGCTGCGGACCTTGCCCGATGGCACCGAGAACAGGGAATCATTGGGATCGGCAATCGCGCGGTTCTGGTCTTCGAGCCGGAACAGCGCGAACTGGGCGATGACCCGCTGGTTCAGGAACTCCGCCTTGATGCCGGTCTCGTACTGGCTGCCGGTGCGCGGCTTGATCTGCTCGCCACTGGCCTGGACGGCATTCTGCGGCTGGAAGATGTCGGCATAGCTGGCGTACAGCGACACCTGCTCCAGCAGGTCACAGATCACCGCGAAGAATGGCGTCAGCTGGCCGTCGACCGCGTAATCGGCGGTGGTCGTGCCTGCCGTCAGATTGCGGTTGCGTGATTGCCACCAGCTGATGCGGCCACCAGCCACCAGGGTCAACGGCTCGAGCACGCGCAGGCGCAGCTGGCCGTAGCCGCCGAACTGCGTGGTCTTGACGTCGTCGCTGCCGATGTACGGCAACGTTGGTTCGGTCACGGCGTGATCGGGATCGAAGACGTTCTGCGTCGCCGTGTTGGCGAACGCCGAACTGTCGTTGCGCTGATCCTGGTCCCGCCAGTTGGCGCCGACGATCAGGTGGTGGCTGCGGCCGCCAAGATCGAACGGCAGGCTGGCATACAGATCGGCGCTGACATTCTCGCGATCGGTGGTGTAGATGCCGGTCTGGATCGCGGTGTCGCCGTTGGCATCGACGGCGCTGTTGGCCCGCGCCACCTTGTAGAGCATCTTGCGGTCGAGGCGGCGGACCGCGAACTTGAGATCGCCGCCGCCGGAAAGCCGATGTTCCAGCTCGGCGAACAGATCGTTGGTTTCCGGCACCAGCTCGTTCCAGTCGGCGCCGATGAAGGTCGCGCGCGACACATCGATCAGCCGGCCGTCCGCGTAGGCCGGCAGGCCCTGGTTGATCACCGAGTCAACACGCTGGATGACGCCGCCGACCGACAGCGTGGTGGCCGGCGCGAGGTCGTATTCGAGCGTGCCGTAGCCGATCTTCTTCTGGGCATTGACCACGTCCTGGAACGAGTCGTGCGTTTCGTGGACCACAACGCCGCGCACGCGCAGCGCGCCGTCATCGGTCAGCGGCGCGCCGCCGTCAAGCTCGGCGCGGTACAGACTCCAGGAACCGACGGTGACCGCGCCGCCGAGCAGGGGCTTGCCGGGTGCCCGCTTGCGTACCAGGTTCAGCGAGGCACCCGGTTCGCCGGCGCCCTGGAACAGGCCGCCCGGCCCGCGCAGCAGTTCGATGCGCTCGTAGATGGGGTTATCTGGTTGAAGAAGGAAAAAGCGGCGGTTTGCGATTCTTTATAAATCAATGACTTACAAGCATTATTTTCAGATAACCTATAATAATCAATAGGTTATGGTAGCCCCCTAAGTTTGCGGGCAAGCGAAACCCACAGACTGGTCGGTCCGAAGACCGGACCGGGTTCAGTATTTATTCCCAGAGCGCGCTGATACATTCGGGTAACTCCGTCACAGGGGATGCCAGTGTCGCAGTGGAAAGAACGGTTTCTCGGGATCGATGAACTGCCCGGCGAATTGACTCCCTTTGAGATGGAAGAGTTTTTCACGCTCGCCCCCAAGGACATCGAGGCGATCTGCGCGGGGTTCAACAAGCAGTTCAGGATTGCTGTTGCGATCCAGCTGGGGTTTGTCCGGCTGTCTGGTGGCCGACTCAACTCCTTCAATACCCTCCCCCGACCGCTGCTGAAGTTCGTTGGTGATCAGCTAGGCTTGGAAGCGCCGTCTATCGCTTCAATTCGAGGGATCTACAAACGCAAGAATACCCGCATTCAACATCAAGCCTGGGCGATGACCTATCTGGGAATCCAGGCCATTACCAAAAGGCAGGAAGCCATGCTGCTCGCTGCCATGAGGGCTGCGAGCAATGGCACGAGTTCGGTTGACCGGCTGATAGATCTCGCCTGTCGATGGCTGGTGGATCGCAAGGTGCTGATCCCTGGTCTTTATGCGATTCGGGAACTTTGCGTCCGAGCTTCAAGTGATACCGAGCAGTCCACCTATGTCACGATCTGCAAGGCGACGACGCCGGAGCAACGCCAAGTATGGGCAGATGCGCTGCTCGCCAGCCGCAAAGACGGTCGCTCCACCCTGGAATGGTTGCAAAGCGCGCCCCGGCGACGCTCCCCGAAAAATGTTGCGTCGATATTCGAGAAGATCGACTTTCTGACCAGCCTTGGCATCCACGCGGTCGAGCTACCCGGTGTTTCCTCGCAGCGACTACAGGACTATGCGCGCCTGATGCAGCAGCGAAGCCCGCGAAGCTTCAAGCGTCTGAAGCTGGAATCGCAAATCCTGCAGCTGGTGTCATTTCTCAAGGTCAGTCTCAGCCAAGCCTCAGATGCCGCTATCCAGCTGACCGGCAAGATGACCTCCGACATTGTCAGCCGCGCGGCCCAGAACGTAAAAAAGGCAGATGCCACCACCGTCGTAAGCTATCGCGAGGCACTGACCGCCATCTTCGGCATGGCGAACAACGAAAAGCTTGAGGCAACTGCGCTGCGCGAGAAAATTCTCGAATTTCAGCAGACCTTCGGCGACAAGGTGTTCCCGACACGGGCAGCAGCAGTGCGTTCGGAATTGGTCGATCAGAACAAGTCGATCCGCCCACTTCTCAAGCGGCTGGCCAATCTGGATGTCAAAGGCAACGACGACGACAAAGGTCTCGCCGGGCTCGGCACCCTCCGCGATCTCTACGAGAAAAACCGCACGGCCCTGCCGGACCACGTAAAGGGGCATTCCAAACTCTGGGAACCGCTGGTTGGGGAGCAGGCGGATCGCGAGCGCGCGATGCGCGCGTTCGAGGCAGAGACCCTTTTGAATCTCAGGAAAGGCTTCCGTCGTGGCAGCTGCTGGGTGGACTACAGCAACACTTTCCGTGATCGCGACCATCTGCTGATTCCGGCTGCAGAGTGGGAAAAACAGAAGCGTCGTCACTATGGCCTGCTGCGTCTCCCCCACAACGTCGACGACTATCTCAATCCCTTAATCAAGGCCGCTGAGCAAGGGCTTAAAGCAGTCGCTTCGGCGCTGAGGCGCGGCGAGCTGGACATCAAGGAAAACGACATCAGCCTCGACCGTCTTGAGGCCGAGGGAGAGGCGCCCGAAGTCGCCGCAGTGCGCCTCATGATCGATCAGGAGATCGGCAGCATCCAGCTGCCTGAGCTGATGCTTGAGATGGATGTGCTGACGCGGTTTTCCAAAGCACTGCAAGGCCGGCTTCCAAGAAGCGATCGCGAGTTGCTCCTGAATTACGCTGGCGTCCTGGGTTTGGGCACAGACATGACAGCTTCGGGTGTCGCCATGATGGTGACGGAGCTGACTTCAGCGGATGTCGCAGGCGCGATGAAGGGCTTGGAGTTTGATAACGCCATCGACAAGGCCAATACCCTCGTCCTGGAGTTCATCAACCAGCTGCCGATCATCGCGATGTGGGGCGACGGCAAGTCGGCGTCTTCCGACATGATGAGCCTGACAACCTCCCGGCATCTCTGGAACGCACGGCTTGATCCGCGCCGCCAGACGCCTTCGGTGGGCATGTACACCCATGTGCATGATCGCTGGTCGATCATCTACCACCAGCCAATTGTGCTCGGCGAACGCCAAGCTGGTGTCGCCATTGAAGGCGTCATTCGTCAGACCCAGTTCGACTTGAATCGTCTGGCTGTCGACACCCATGGCTACACCGACGTGGCGATGGCTGTTTCCCACGGTCTGGGATTCGACCTCTGCCCGCGCCTCCGCAACTTGCGCGAGCGGCGCTTGACGGTGCCGCGAGGCATGGCCGTTCCTGAATCCATCAAGGAGGTGGTCGATTCGACCCTCAATCTCGAACATGTGCGCGCCCACTGGGACGATCTGGTGCGTGTTCTGGCCTCCATCAGCAACGGAACGATCAGTGCCGTCACTGCGCTGCAGCGATTTGGGTCTGCGGCGCAGGGTGATCCGATCTACCGGGCTGCGCAGCAGTTGGGTCGCCTGCTGCGGACCATTTACCTCTGCGACTATTTCACCAATCCGATCTTTCGGCGCGAAATCACGCGGCTGTTAAATCGCGGCGAGCATGTTCACACGCTACAGCATGCGATCCATCTCGGGGCTGTGCGGCATGACCGCGGTCGCCGTCCTGACGAGATGATTGCCATCTCTGGTGCCCTCACTTTGCTTTCCAACCTGGTAATCGCCTGGCAGGCGAATCGCATGCAGGCTGCTGTCACGTCGCTGGAGGCCAAAGGGGTCTCGGTCAGCAAAGAAATGCTGCGCCACATCAGTCCGGTTCGGTATTCCAGCGTCAATTTCCGGGGCACATTCCGTTTCCCGATCGATCGCTACCGGCAGTCGCTGGTCATCGATGGGGCTCCGAGCCTTAAGGTCATTCGGTCCAACTAAAAGCCTGAGGTCGATCATCCGAATTTGAAGCCACCATTGGCCTGCACGCGCCCGTCTCGTAGACGTACGGTACTTTGAGGGGTTGCGGTCGCGGAATCTTGGAAACGGCGACGACTGCGGACGGATTTCGCTTGACTCACTTGCGCGTGCCGATGTTGGCACCGCGATGGGCGTCGTCGACCGATGCCGCTGTGCACTCGGCCGGCGTGATCTTGCGGCGCATCGATCGACGAGCACACCAAGGTACGATCGCATCTTCTGTTTGTTTAATGGGTGCTATAGTTACCCTTAAACCATAATTAGTGTACTATTAAAGCCATTATGGAAGCGATCAAATATCCTGCCAGTGTCCTCTCCCTTGCCTCGCGATTCGGAGAATCGATGCGGCTTGCTCGTGCCGAGCGGGGCTGGACGCAGACCGAAATGGCGGAGCGACTGCGCGTTTCTGGCACCACGATCAAGAAGATCGAATCCGGAGCACCGGGTACCGCGTTCGGCACCATTATCGAAGCATGCAACCTGCTTGGGCTGTCCCCAGACCCAGCGGCAGGAAGCAACGAGGACGTGCGGCAGCACGCTCTGAAGTACGCGCCGAAAAGGGTTCGACGAAAGCTTTCGCGGCCCGAGCTTGACGTTTGACCGATGAAAGCCGTTGGCTCGTACGTCTGGATCTGGCTGCCAGGAGACGGCAATCCAACTCTGTGCGGGTTCCTGCGTTGGCAGGGGCGTGCAGCCGATTTCGCGTACGTGAAGAGCTATCAGACCAACCCCAGCGCGATCTCCGTGCTGCCTGACTGGTCGCTTACGAAAGGCTCGGATTCTCTGTATCCAGCTCAGGACGACGCGTTGCCCGGCTTTATCGCCGATGTCGCCCCAGGGCGCTGGGCCGAATTCGTGCTCGAACGATTGAACGGCGCGAAAGCGAATGCCTACGAACAATTGCTTCAGGGGGTGCACGCGCGGACGGGTGCGCTTGAATTCGGGCCAAGTCACCGCGAGCCGCCTTCCGATGACGGCAGCGCATTCGATTTCGAGACCATCGCCTCAGCGGTAGCCGACCTTGATGCAGAGCGTCCCGTCGATCCCCGACTCAGAGCCGTCTTTCGGCACGGGCCCAGTCTGGGCGGTCGTCGGCCCAAGGCAACGATCGCGATCGACGGCGAACCCTGGATCGGCAAATTCTGCAGCGTGCAAGATCGCGGTCCGGAGCCGCCGCGGATGGAAGCTTTCGGTCTGACCCTAGCCCGGGACTGCGGCCTCGATGTACCGGATTTCAAGCTGGTCGAAGCTGTCGGAAAGCCAGTGCTTCTGGTCAAACGATTCGACCGGCAGTCAGGGGGTCGTCGGCATCATGTGCTCTCGGCGCGCACGCTTCTCAATCTCAGCGAACGTCAGAGCCTGACCGACGGCTCTTATGTCTCGGTTGCACAACAGTTGCGCCGCCACGGGCTCAGACCCGACGAAGCTTCCCGCTGGTTTGATCGCATGCTGTTCAATGTCGCGATCGGCAACACCGACGACCATCCCTTGAATCATCTGTTTGGATGGGACGGACGTCATTTGTCGCTCATGCCCGCGTTCGATCTTGAGCCTCAGCTCAGTGCAGCCGAGGACCGCTTGCATGAGATGGTCATCGGTCGGGCTGGAAAAGAAGGCTCGCTGGAGAACGTCCTGTCGCAGCACGCAGAGTTTGGCTTGCGGCGTGATCAAGCAGAGGAGCGGGTTCAGAGAATGCTCGCCGTCATTCGTTCAAATTGGCGCCAGGCATTGGAAATGGTCGACCTGCCCGACACCTCGTCAGTTCGATACGCGTTGATGGCCAGTGCTCGCGAACATCCAGCTACTCGTGGTGACAATGAGGGTGAGGACCAAGGCGCGTCGATGTCGATGTGATCAGCGCTGCGCCTGAGCTCGCTCCGATCAATGACGCGGCTTGACTCTGGACTATGGTCCAAGGTTTACAGTGTTGCCATGGCAGGTCAGCTGGTTGATCCGCTCGGTGGCGGTCTCGCAACGGCCGTCAATCTTGAACTTCGTTGCACACCCTGCCGATTTCGGTTCAGACTGCCGCTATGCGATTCCTCCGTACCTTGCTGACCGTGCTGCTGGCCTTGAGCTTCTCGCTCCAGGCTGCCGGTGGCATGGCCCGAGGTAAGTGCGATCACACGTCGAGAACGTCGCACCAGGGAGTTGCGGGTCACATAGCTCTTGCCTCGGCCGATGACCCTCACCAGGGACATCACATGACCGGTCACGTCATACCTGACGACGGTGCTGCCAAGGCAAACACAAAGAGTGACTCCGGCTGCAACTGTGATTGCTCGTGCCAGGTCGGTCATTGCGCCAGCCATGGCACGATCTCGGTGGCCAAGTCATCTCAATTCGTTTTGACAGGTCTAGGCGACGATGTTCGCCTACCGCTGATCGTCGTCAATCTGACCGCCGCACACGGGTCAGGTCTGTTGCGTCCACCCAGTATCGCCTGATGTGAAGCCGCGGTCGGCGGCGACGGGTTTCCGTTGCCGTTCGACGCCTTGCTCACCGGGTGCTCCTTGTTTCTCCGGAGCCCCGTCGTCAGGTTGGTCTGGAGGTTCTTGTGTTTTCCATTCGATTTTCCGCGTCCGCGAGCCTGCTCGCGTTGACGCTGGCTGGCTGTGCCAGCCTCCCCGCGGACTGGGGACGCCCTGAGGTCGCGAAGCTGACTGCCGACCGCGGTCGAGCGCTTCCGCAGCCCTCAGATATCGCAGCATTCAACCGCGAGTTGCTCGAAAAGCCGCTGACAGCCACCGCTGCGGTGCAACTGGCGCTGGTCAACAACCCGGCAGTCCGGGCCGAGACCGCACGGTTGGGCTTTGCGGCCGCAGATGTCTACGAAGCGGGCCGTCTTGCCAATCCGGTGTTCTCGTTTGCACTGTTAACCCCGGGGCCACCCGATGCGGTCGCGCGTCAGGTCACGCTCGGCGTCGCCGTCAGCTTCATCGACCTGCTGTTCCTTCCAGCCCGTCAGCGCTATGCCGACACTCAGTTCGAAGCCGCGAAGCTGTCGGTCGGCTCCGTCGCCATCAATCTTGCTGCCGACACCGAGCGCGCCTGGTACGAAGCTGTCGGTGCCCAGCAGCTCGCCGTGATGAGGGAAACCGTTTCGAAGGCGACCCGCGCTTCGGCTGATCTGGCTCAACGATTCGTCGACGCCGGCACCTTGTCCAAGCGAGAGCTGGCGCTGGAACAGGCTGCTGCCAGCCAGGCCTATCTGGATCTGATCGGTGCTCAGGCGAAAGCTGTGGAAACGCGTACGGCGCTCATTCGCCTGATGGGCCTACCAGCGGTCGACGACCGCTGGGTACTCGATGCCCGGCTCGCCGAGCCGCTGGTCGACGAAGACTCGACCGACGAGTTGCTGAAGCTCGCGGTCGACGGGCGGCTTGATGTTGCAGCCGCTGACAAGCGCGCTGCGGCGTTCGCCAGCCGTTACCGGCTGGAACGCCACTCCCGCTTGGTCGACAACATCCAGATCGGCTACCAGCGGCAGAAGGATTACGACGGCAGCGTCAACGACGGCCCGACGCTGTCACTCGGCATCCCGATCTTCAACTGGGGCAGCGGCCGTGTCGCTGCCGCGCAAGCCCAACTCCAGCAGGCGGAAGCCGAACTCGACAGTCTGGTGCTTGATCGCGCCAACGACATCAAGCTCGCCCAGGCGCAGGTCCTGGCAGCCAAGGCGCGTGCCACTGGCTACCGCACGCAGCTGATCCCGCAGCGCGAAGAAGTCGTCGCCAGGATGCAGCAGGAAGTGAACTTCATGTTCATCGGTATCTTTGAACTGCTGGTCGCCAAGCAGCAGGAATACGACGCCTACGCGGGGTATCTGGAGTCGGTACGCGACTACTGGATAGCCCGTGTCGAGCTGGCCCGCGCCGTCGGTCGGAACCTTCCGAGCAGCGCCCAAGCTGCACAGCCGGTGCTCGATCCGGTCCAGCTAATCGTTCCCAAGAGCGGCGGCATGGATCACAGCCAGCATTCGATGGGGGGCGTGTCGACGGACATGCCGGGTATGGACGGCACGCAGGGCATGGACCATTCCCAGATGGGAAAGCCTGCCACTCCCGAGGCGGCGCCGGCTTCGAGCAACCCCCACGCCGGTCATGACATGGGCGGCATGGAGATGAAAACGGAAGCACTACCGGACTGCGCGGCGATGAAGAAGATGAACCTGTCCAAGCTTGATCCGACGGTCGTCAAAGCGATGCGCGAGCAGTGCAAGGGCTCAGGAAGAGCCGGGAGCGCAGCTCCCGTCAGCGCCGATCCGCATGCCGGCCACGATATGAAAGACATGCCGATGAAAGGCATGGATCACGGCACCCCGAACAACAGCGAACCGGCAACCACGCCGGAGACCCCGCATGAGCACTGAAATTTTCATCCCTGGCGCATCGCGCCGATCCCACTGGAGTTTTGCCATGAACCACAGCACCCGCTTTTTCTCGATCCTCGCGCTGAGCGTCTCGATGCCGCTCGCTTACGCCCATGACCCCAAGGAGCACGCCAAGGAAGCGGCGGCAGCCAAGGCGGCCCCCGACTGCGCTGCAATGAAGGATATGGATCACTCGAAGATGGACCCGAAGGACCCGGTCATGAAAGCCATGATGGCCAAGTGCAGCGGCGCCATGAACCACGATGACATGAAGGGCATGGACCACTCGAAGACACCGGCCAGCCCGGCCGCGCCCGACGCCCCGGCGCACGGCGCTCACGGGAGTCACTGATGGACGAGACAACGCCTAAGGGGCTCACACGACGCCATCTGTTGCAGATTGCCGGAGGTGCCGGTCTGATGGCCGGCGCGCCGCATCTCGCCCAGGCACAGCACGAAGGGCATGACATGTCGGCCATGGCCGGCATGAAGATTCCGGCTGACGAAGCGATACCGACCGCTGCCGAGCCACCGCCAACAGCCCTGCGCCGCCATCCGCAGGGCTATCTGCCGGTGCGCACGCTAAACGGCTGGACGCTGCCCTACAAGCTCAACGGCGGCGTCAAGGAATTCCACTTGGTTGCTGAAGAAATCGAGCACGAATTCGCGCCCGGCTCGCGGGCGATCTGCTGGGGCTACAACGGCACCACGCCGGGGCCGACGATCGAAGTGGTCGAGGGCGACCGCGTGCGGATCTTCGTCACCAACACCCTCAAGGAATGGACCAGCGTCCACTGGCACGGCATCGACTTGCCCAGCGGCTACGACGGCGTTGGCGGCCTCAATCAGCCGCATATCAATCCTGGCGAAACCTTCGTCTACGAGTTCACGCTGAAGCAGCACGGCACGCACATGTATCACCCGCACGCCGATGAAATGACCCAGATGGCGTTCGGCATGATGGGGCTGTTCATCATCCACCCGAAGGCGGGTGAGGAACTGACGATCGACCGGGACTACGCCTTCCTGCTCCACAACTGGGCATTGCAT
>PNMW01000048.1 GCA_013823855.1 Lysobacteraceae bacterium
GCTCGACGACGCCATCGACCGCTGGGCGCTGCATCCGGTGTTCGGCCTCGCGCTGCTGACCGTGGTGATGTTCCTGATCTTCCAGGCGGTGTTCTCGTGGTCGGCACCGCTGCAGGACGGCATCGACGCCGGGATCGGCGTGCTGGCGGAATACCTGAAATCGGTGATCCCCGACAACACGCTGCGCAGCCTGCTGGTCGACGGCATGCTGGTCGGTACCGGCAGTGTCGTGGTGTTCCTGCCGCAGATCCTGCTGCTGTTCCTGTTCATCCTGGTGCTCGAGGAATCCGGCTATCTGCCGCGCGCGGCGTTCCTGCTCGACCGGCTGATGGTCGGCGCCGGGCTGACCGGCCGCTCGTTCATTCCGCTGCTGTCGAGTTTTGCCTGCGCGGTGCCCGGCATCATGGCGGCGCGCACCATCCAGGACCCGCGCGACCGGCTGGCGACCATCCTGGTGGCGCCGCTGATGACCTGCTCGGCGCGGCTGCCGGTCTATGCGCTGCTGATCGGCGCGTTCATTCCGGAGCGCACCATCGCCGGCCTGTTCAACCTGCAGGGCCTGGTGCTGTTCGGGCTCTATGTCGCCGGCATCGTGTCGGCGCTGGCGGTGGCCTACGCGATGAAGCTGGTCCGCCGCGACAGCACCGAGCACGCGCTGCTGCTGGAACTGCCGTCGTACCGCGTGCCGCATGTCACCGACGTGCTGATCGGCCTCTGGGAGCGGGCCAGCGTGTTCCTGAAGCGGGTCGGCGGCATCATCCTGACCCTGACCGTGCTGCTCTGGTTCCTGTCGACCTATCCGATCGCGCCAGCCGATGTCGCCGGCCCGGCGATCGACTACAGCTATGCCGGCCGCATCGGCCGCGCGCTGGAAGCGGTGTTCGCCCCGATCGGCTTCAACTGGCAGATCTGCATCGCCCTGATTCCCGGCCTGGCGGCACGCGAGGTCGCGGTCAGCTCGCTGGCGACGGTCTATGCGGTCTCGGCGACCGGTGATGACGCCGCCAGCCAGCTGCTGCCGCTGATCGCCGCGCAGTGGTCGCTGGCCACGGCCTTGAGCCTGATCGTCTGGTACGTGTTCGCGCCCCAGTGCGTGTCGACGCTGGCGGTGATCCGCCGCGAGACGAGTTCCTGGAAGATCGTCGCCATCGCGACCTTCTACCTGTTCGCGCTGGCCTACGGAGCGTCGTTCCTGACCTTCCGGATCGCCAGCGCGCTGAGCTGAGATCGCCATGAACACCGAATCGCTGGCGGTCGCGGTCATCGTGCTGGCCTTCGCGCTGCGTGCGGCGTTCCAGCTGTTCCCGGCGGCGAGCCGGCGCGGGCTGGCGCGTCTGCGCGCAGTGCTCGGACTCAAGCCGGCTGCGCAGGCGGCGTCGACTGCCGCTTGCGGCAGCGGTTGCGGCAGCTGCAATCATTGCGGCGGTGCACCGTCGGCGCCGCCGTCATCCGAGTCCCCGATCCAGTTCCAGCCGCGCGCGCGAAAGCCCTGAGCGGCCTTTCTGCCTCGCGCTTGGCGAAGCGCCCTGCGAGCCTGCCACGGCGAACCGTGGTCAGAGTCCGAAAGCCTTGAACTCCGGCACCTCGATTTTCCAGGCCGCATCGAGACGGACGCCGGCGTTGTCGCACTCCGAGTCCGCCAATCCAATCGGTTTCGGCATGAGTAACCCGTCTGCCTTACCCAGTTACCCGGATAGTTACCCGGTAATTGGCCGGATTCAAGCGGAGTTACCCGGACCGCTACGGACAACGGGCACAAAAAAAGCCCTGATTTCTCAGGGCTTTTGGACTTCTTTGGACCTGCTTGGATGTCTTGATGGTGGCTAGAGGCGGGATCGAACCGCCGACCTCAGCATTATGAGAGCGAGGTTGGTCCTTTGATTTATTTAAACTAATCAGCTGCTTGCGGCGCTTGCCCAATCGCGCTGTGCCTGATTTGTGACATGGAACCGGCGCGTCATCGACATCGGGCCGTGTCCGGCATTTGCCTGGCGCTTCCGGGATCCACACGCTGGCGCGCTGTATCACTGAGCGATATAGTCCGGCAGTGAAGCGCGTATTCAAAACCCGAGCGTTCGCCAACCAGACGAAGAAGTTCGGCCTGCCGGATTCGTCACTGTGCGCGGCGGTCGCCGAGATCGAGTCGGGGCTGATCGATGCCGATCTGGGTGGCGGCCTGGTCAAGAAGCGCGTCGCACTGCCCGGTCGTGGAAAGAGCGCTGGCGCGCGGACCTTGATCGCGACGAACCAGGGCAGCCGCTGGTTCTTCGTGTTCGGCTTCGCCAAGAACGAGCGCGCGAACATTTCGACGGTCGAACTCGAAGCGCTGAAACGTTATTCCGGGGAACTGCTGAAGCTGACCGGCGCAGAACTGAACCGGCTGACTGATTGCGCCGAGCTGATGGAGATCTGCAATGACCAAAAAGACGCCCGGCCGTAGCCGGATCCTGGAAACGGTGCATGAGTCAGCGCAAGGCCTTTATCGGGCTGGGCTGATCGACTCGCACAAGATGCGCGAGTTCGACGTGCTGTGCCTCCCGCCGGTGCCGACTTACACGCCGGCCAACATCAAGTCGATTCGGGCCAAACACAAGCTCAGCCAGGCGGTGATGGCGGCCGCGCTGAACGCCAGTATCTCGACGGTTCGCCAGTGGGAGATTGGTCACAAGAAGCCAAGCGGACCCGCTGCTAAGCTCCTGAGCGTGCTGGACCGGAAGGGGCTGGATGCCTTGCTCTGAACCAGCGGCTGGCTGTGTGAGCAGGGGGCGAGTTCGCGCTAGCGATCTCGATAACAATTAAATCATCGGTTCGCGGATGCGATCCGATTCCAGACAAAGACCATTTTTCGCTCGGTCGGTATAACCGACGGTTGATCGTCGTTGGTCGAGGCGACCCGCAGCGACGCGTGCAGCTGCACGCGCAGGGTCTCCTGACCATAGCTAAGAAAAAATAGGGTGAGCTTGGGGCCATTCTGCTTTGCACCTGCTTGGTGTAATGTGGTGCAATTTTCTTCAAGGAGGAAGCATGGCCACGGAAACGAAACGCGAGCTGCGACCGAGACGCACAGCGCGCGCGTCAGTCAGCTTTCCGCAGGACCTCTACGCAACCCTTGAACAAATCGCCAAGGGCAAGAAAGTATCTGTGGCCTGGGTGATCCGGGACGCCGCCAAAAAATACGTCGGTGACCAATGGCCGCTATTGGCTTCGCAAAATTCGAACGACGACTAGAACATCGGGAAAGTCACTTGCAAACCTCAGCATCGGCCATCTCAGCGCTCAAGAGCAGGCTTGTATCGCACGCGATCCAAGACCCCCTGTTTAAACAGATGCTGCGCGACGCGGCCAACGAAATTAAAAACCAAAGCCTCACAGCAGCCAATGAGGCAACGATCGAGGGCGCCTTCGAGCGGGTCCTGTACGGCATCCTTCGAGACATAGGGATCGCATTCCATCCCGAAAAAGAAATGTCGGTGAAAACGCGGCGCCACACGGCGCGCGGGCGCACCGATAGCCGTATAGGCGCTGTTGTCATTGAATACAAGCAACCTTCTACGCTCGCCACAAAGGGCGACATAACGAAGGCGCAGCAGCAGCTTCGTGACTACATTTTCGCCATCTCAAAAGAGATGGAGAACGAAGTCATCGGCATCTTGACTGATGGTACAAAAGTGCAGGAAATGCGAGCGCTTGACGGGGCGATTGTCTCCGAGTCGGCGCTCACCCCGCTTGACGAAGCTTCGCTCGGCCGCCTTGTCCGCGCGGTAATTTCGCTCAACAATGTTGCCCTAAATGCGCGGAATTTGATCCGCGATTTCTGCGGTGATAGCTACGACGGTATCGTTTTTCGCGTTGCGCGGGAGCTGAATGAAATCGTCGCCTATAAAGCGACCATCAAGACCGAAATGCTGCGGACGGAGTGGGAGGCACTTTTCCGCCTGGCGCACGAAGATCAATCTCAGCAGAAAAGAATTCAGTCTCGCCGCGACATTCTGGGACAGATCTTCGGCGTCACGATCACAGAAGCTACGATGGAATATCGAGCGCTGTTTTCACTCCATACCGCGTATGCGATTATTTTGAAGCTAATTGCTTACCGTGTCGTTTGCGACGTGAAGTTCGGCACGGTACTACAGGATTTTAAGTCTCTAACCTCGGCCACTAGCGACGTGCTGCGGACCTTTTGCGAATCGCTGGAAGACGGGGAGCTGTTTCGTCAAATTGGCATCCTGAATTTGCTGGAAGGCGATTTTTTCTCTTGGTATGCCGATAGTAAGCAATGGAATGACAAGATTGCAGAAAGCACCCGAGAAATTCTCGTTGTGCTGTCGCGCTATGAGGATGTGAAAAGCATTTTCGAGAAGTCGCATGCTGTTGACCTATTTCGCTCCCTCTATGAAGCCACTGTGCCACAGGTCATCAGGGCGAGTTTCGGAGAGTTCTATACCCCGTATTGGCTGGCGCAGCACGTTCTCGAAAGCTCGAAGCCGAAGGGTGTATGGACGGTCCTCGATCCATGTTGTGGGTCTGGGACGTTTGTCATCGCGGCGATCTCGCGGCTCCGGAATGAGAGTGCAGGGTTGACGCCTAGCGAGATGGCTGCGCAAGTGCTGGATAGAGTTTTTGGAATAGACCTGAATCCGCTCGCGGTGCTGACCTCGCGGATTCACTATTTTATCCACATCGCGGATCTGCTCGATGATGACTTGGGCGATATTGTGATTCCCGTTTTTCTGGGTGATGCATCGAACCTTCCGGTTATTAGGAAAGAGGGTGGGATAGATTTCCTATACTACGAGCTGAAAACCCTAAAGACGCCCGTCACTGTTTTTGTGCCGGTTGCAATGGCGCGCGACTATCGGCGTTTCACAACTTATATGTTCGAGTTCGAGCGCCTAGTGAAGGAGGGTCAGTACGCCGAGGCTAAGGAATTCCTCCTTGTATCTGGTGGCGCTACAGGGTCGCCGCCCGTCGTCAAAGAAAAACTGGAAAGCCTTGCCGACCAGATCATCGAGCTGGAGCGCAAGGAGTGGAACGGGATATGGGCTCGGATCATCGGAAATTTTATCGCGACGGCGTGCATTGGGCCGTTCTCAAATATCGTCGGCAATCCACCCTGGATTGACTGGAAATCCCTGCCTGCAGGGTATCGCGACAAAGTGAAAGCGCTTTGCGTGGACAAGGGCCTGTTTTCTGGCGCGGGGCGGACGGGCGGCATTAATCTGAACGTCTGCGCCCTGATTACACATGTGGCCGCTGCAAACTGGCTCGCCAAAGGCGGGCACTTGGCATTCTTGATGCCGCGAGAGCTTGCCAACCAAGCGTCCTATGAAGGTTGGCGGCGGGCAGTTGGTGGCGCCGACTGCTCGCTTGTAGCTCTACACGATTGGTCGGACGCAGGGCATCCCTTCGATCCCGTTAAAGAAGACTTCATGACATTCGTGTTCCAGCATACACGACGAAGTCTAGAGACTGTCCCGGTCATTCGGCATAAGCGAAAGGGGCGCGGAACTAAAGCTGCCACCTGGGGAAGCCTAGCGGAGGCGCAAGAGAAGTTAGAGGAAGTAAACGAGGTTGCTGGCCAGATCATCGACGGTAGTACCTCGT
Organism: Lysobacteraceae bacterium; assembly: GCA_013823855.1. Taxonomy (GTDB): domain Bacteria; phylum Pseudomonadota; class Gammaproteobacteria; order Nevskiales; family Nevskiaceae; genus Nevskia. The sequence continues at coordinate 5,605 of PNMW01000048.1, forward strand.
ATACGATCGCGTCAGACGCTGACGAGCTGGCTAAGTTTGCGAAGATTACGGGTTCTTGCTCCTATATCGGCCGAGAGGGTATTGAGTTTTACCCGCAGGAGCTGGTTCTATTCGAGTATGTAGGTCCGGGGCCGAAGGCTGGTACTGTGTGGGTTAAAAACATTCAGGTCCAGAAATCCAAATACAGAATTGCGCAGCAACAGATCCTTTTGGAAACGACCTATCTTTTCCCGCTAGTGAAAGGCCCGTCGATCGGCCGGCTCGAATACAACGATCCCGGCATTCTGGTTGCTTTCCCTTACGATGAAAGCAATCCTCACGCGCCCATTCCGGCGAACGAGCTCAAGAAGAGTTCGCCTTTTCTGTTCAGGTATTACGAAAAATTCAAAAGACAGTTTGAACAACAAACTGCCTATAGTGACTCAATCCGCGGAACCGGCGAATACTATGGTTTGGCGCGAACTGGGCCTTATTCTTTTAAGGGCTGCTACGTGGCTTTCCGCGATAACACGAAGTGGTGTGCCACTGTGCTGCGCGGAAAGAAACTGCCATGGGGAGAAACAAAGCGATATTTGTTCCAGAACCATGCCGCGTCAATGTGCGAGCGGGTGGATGGCAAGTACATCACTCTGCAGGAAGCGTATTTTGTCGCCGGCGTGCTGAACAGTGAAATTGTTATTCACTTCATTATGGCGTCGTCGGACAATCGTTCGTTCAAGATTAGGCCGCCCGTGTTTGTTCCACTGTTTGACGAGAGCAATGCACGGCATGTGAAAATTGCCGATCTTGCTCGTCAGGCCGAGGAGGATCCTGATTCTCGGGAAACACTACTGAAAAGTATTGAGCGTGAATATCTCCGCGTCGCCAGTGTCCAGCGCAACAACTGAATTTTTTGCGCAGGGCACGCTGATTGGCAAATCAAGCAATCGACTTTGTGCCCGCTAACGGGGAATAGTAAAGGAGGTTGTTAAAGGCTAGGCGCTATGTTGTCGCAGTACGGGACATTGGCATGTTCGGCAGTGAGCCAATCATTTGGATGCCTGTTATCCGAGTAATCGCAATGGGCACCGTGGACTGTGCGGAGCAATACGGAAAGCTTAAGGCGACAGACTACGCGCGGTTATTGCGCGACGCGAAGGAGGCACGCCTAAGTCGCATCGAGATCGAAACTGAGGCATCTCGTGAGGGTAGCAAGCTTGCCGATCTGTTGAAAGAACATGGGACATATTGGTGGCACTTCTACGAACTGCCGTTGCCGATGCACTTGGCGTTATTCGGGCATCTCGTCGGCTGGACAGAGCAGATCATCGAAGTGGGTAAAGCGGAAAATCCGCATCGCGCATTCCTGGAGTTCATGGACACGCAGGAAGAGCTAGACGACAACACGGTAGCCGCGCTTGACCCCCCTAGCCAAGTCCTGCTGATAAATGTCTTGATCGCCGTCATGAACAGCCTTGAGGCTCTTTGCTACTACGGGCTCACCATCAATGAGCTTCTGGAAAAGGCGCGCGCCGGAAATATCATCGCCTTCTGCAATGCCGTATCAATCGACCGTACTGTCATCGGGACCGATGTTGGCGCGCAGCTCATAGCGCATGCGCAGCTGAAACGAAACAAGGCGTTTCTGTCGGGCCTGTTCCGACGTATCAGGAATCCGCACAGCGGGCGGCGGCAATACCTGGACCTCCGGCTCATGCATCGAGTCTTCAAGGAATCTGGCGTGATCTCTGAATGTCGGCCGGAACAGGTACTCGACCTCGCCGAAAAGCTCGATCTCTACACCGGAAGGCGGGGCGATCCGGTCAAAGGCTTGTCCGAGTTGTTCCGCAACTGGAACAAGGAAGCCACCAGCTGAATCCGCAAATTCGTAGGGTCAACGTCCGAAGGTCCGAGGACTAATTCTCTGGCTCCTGTTCAACCTCGGAGCCACACCCTTGAAACACGACGAAGGCAGCGTTCGGCCCGTTTGCGCGAGGGACGCGCGCATAACGGCCGAACGCGCATCGGCACTTGCCGCTGGTGCGCACCCCAGTATCACAGCACCAGCAAACAGCATGACCCAGGTTCTGCGGCACGGCATTGACAGCCTGTATCTGTCGCTGCCTGGTCAGTTATCCGAAACCAGTCAGGCGCTACTCGCGGAGCTGAAGGAACTGGCGCAGAACGAGCGCGAGGCAATGGCGGCAGCCGCCGTACTGCCGATCGGCGAGCATCGGTTCTGCGTGGCCAGCCACGGTCGGCGGCGATTTGCGTTCGTGATTGAAGACAACTGGTTCAGCATCGCGCTGGCCTCGTCGACTGCTCGAAGCCTGCCGATGGCGCATTGCCAGATTTCCAGCGAATTGCTGACCGCGGTCTGCCCGACCGCAGCGCTCGACACCTTGACAGACGTTGCCGAGCAACTCGGCTCGCTGTCCGGCCCGGCAATGGTCAGCCGCGCTGATCTGTTTGCTGACTTCACGACGCCGGCGGATTTCATCGGGATGCCAGGCCAGAACTGGATCAAGCGATGCCACAAGCGAGCAATCTTCGAAGACCGCGATGCATTCACCGGCGTCGCTTTCGGCCTCGGGGGATCGCTGTCCTGCCGCATCTACGACAAGACGCTCGAAATCGAGCGCAGCGAAAAGCACTACCTGCGGCCGCTGTGGGAAGCGGCGGGCTGGAATGGTCGCGATGCCGTATGGCGGCTGGAATTCCAGCTTCGGCGCGAAGTCCTGGTCGAGCTGCAAGCCGGAACGCTGCCGGCGTTGCTGGCACGTCTGACCGCGATCTGGTCCTATCTGACGACCGACTGGCTGCGGCTGGCCGTGCCCAATCCCGACGACGACACACGGACCCGGTGGCCGACGCATTCCGACTGGTCGGTCCTGGCTGCGCTCGATGGCACCAGCGCCCCGAGTGCCGTTCGGGTTCGGCGAGAGCGGATACCGGAAGACGCCACACTGTTTCGGCCAGGACTCGCCGGCGTGACCTCGTTCATGGCGCGCGAGGGCATCGATGACTTCGAGGACGGGCTGCGCGCATTCATCCACGCAGCGTCCGCCTATCACCGGGAGATGGCGCAGCGCCCGCACGAAAACGCGCTGCATCGTTATGTACAGCGCAAGGTGACGGCCAAGCAGCGCCGGTTCAACACGATCACCCGCCATGAGCCGGAGTAAGCCATGCCGACGCTCGGACTCAGCGAGGCAGCGGCTTACCTGCACCTGTCACCCGTCGTCGTGCGCCGCCGTGCCGCTGCCGGGGTCATCCCGGCGGCGAAGCCGGGCAAGGCCTGGGTCTTCCTGGAAGACGATCTTGCCGCCTACCTGCGTGCGCTTTACCGTGCACGTGGGCAAGCGCCGCTAAGTGGCTCCAAGCAGGAGACTGGAGCATGGCAATCAAGCTACGCGGCGGAGTGTGGTGGATCGACTTCATCGCCCCGGACGGCACACGAGTACGAAAGTCTGCTCGGACTTCGAACTCGCGGGCCGCGCAGGAACTGCACGACCAGGTAAAGGCCGAGTCGTGGCGGGTCCAGCACTTGGGCGACAAGCCGGTTCGCAAGTGGGACGACGCGGTTGTGCAATGGCTGAAGGAGAAGGGGCACAAGGCGTCGCTGGAGAAGGACAAGGAGATTTTCCGCTGGGTGGATGCGCACCTACGGGGCAAGGCGCTGGCGTCGATAGACCGGCCACTGCTGCACCAGATACTCGAAGCGAAGGCCTGCGAAGCGGGCCAGGCGACGGCCAACCGCTACATGGCGCTGATCCGGGCCGTGCTGCGGCGGGCTTGCGAGGTCTGGGAGTGGACGGAGCGCGTGCCTCGGGCGCCGATGTTTCGGGCGCAGTCGCGGCGGGTCCGCTGGATCACGGTCGAGGAATCGGAACGGCTGCTGTCGAAGCTGCCCGAGCACCAGGCCGAGATGGCGCGGTTCGCCCTGGCAACGGGCTTGCGTCAGCAGAACGTGTGCCGCCTGCAATGGAAAGACGTGGACCTGGTCAGGCGTTGCGCCTGGGTTCATCCCGACCAGAGCAAGACCCGCAAGGCCATTGCGGTACCGCTGAACGCGGACGCGGTAGCGGTGCTGGAACGGCTCAAGGGGCGGCACGCCGAGTTCGTGTTCACCTACAACGACCACGCGGTGTGGCAGGTGAATACGAAAAGCTGGCGTAAGGCGGTGGCAGAGGCGGGTCTTGTCGACTTCCGCTGGCACGACCTGCGGCACACCTGGGCGTCACGGCATGCGCAGGCAGGGACGCCGCTGAACGTGGTGCAGGAGATGGGCGGCTGGCGGTCCTACGACATGGTGCTTCGGTATTCGCACCTGTCGGCGGAACACCTGCTGAACCATGCGGAGCGCATTGCAACGGCGGGGAGCAGTCCCCGAGGGGCTGTGCCTCAGTCATGTCACAACTGAGGCACAGAGGACTTTCGTCAGCGAAATTTTCGCTCGTAAGTCCTTGATTCGAATGGTGGCTAGAGGCGGGATCGAACCGCCGACCTCAGCATTATGAGTGCCGCGCTCTAACCATCTGAGCTACCTAGCCACGCGAGGCGCGGATTGTAGGGGGTTCGTCCGGTGACGACAACGCATTTCTTGCGGCTTCGCACCAATTTTTCATCGAGCCGTCATTTCGATGTCGTGGGCATCACGTCCTTGAGCGTCCGCCAGCCGCCGTCGACCGACACCACCTGCGTGTAGCCCATCTTCTGCAGGTTGTCGGCGGCCAGCGCCGAGCGGAAGCCGCCGCCGCAGTACAGATAGAGCGACGTTGCCTTGTCCGGGTGCAGGGCTTCGATGTCGCGCTCGATGACGCCCTTGCCGATCCATTGGGCGCCGACGACATGGCCGGCGGCGTATTCGCTTTCCTCGCGCACGTCGATCAGCTTCGCGGCCGGCTGGGCCGCCAGCGTGGCGGCCAGATCGCGGGCGTGGATTTCGCGGATCCGGGTCTTGGCGTCATCGACCAGTGCGAGGAAGGCGGGCGGGTGATTGGCAGCCATGAGGGGGTTCGGACATTTGGCGAGGGGCGGGTTAGATTACCGCCGCCGCGTGCAGCGGCCAACGAAGCCTGACGAAAGCCCAAGCCAGAATGATCGACCGACCAGCAATCTTCATTACCGGCGCCGCTGCCGGCATCGGCCGCGCCACCGCCGAGCTGTATGCCGCGAAGGGCTGGTTCGTCGGCCTGTACGACCTGGCCGGCAGCGCCTGCGAAGGCTTGCGGCAGCAGTTCGGGCCGGAGTTCGCGATCTCCGAAAGTCTTGACGTCACCGATGTGGCGGCATTCGAGGCGGCGCTGACCCGGTTCTGGGCGAAGACCGGCCGGCTCGACGTGATGTTCAACAATGCCGGCATCCTGCACACCGGCGATTTCGCCGAGATGCCGCTGGCTCGCCATCACGCGCTGGTCGACGTCAACCTGAAGGGCGTGATCAACGGCGCCCACGCCGCGTTTCCGTTCCTGAAGCAGACCCGGCGCAGCGCGCTGATCAACATGGCCTCCGCGTCGGCGATCAATGGCACGCCGGCGTTCGCGACCTATGGCGCGACTAAGTTCGCGGTCAAGGGCCTGACCGAAGCGCTGAGCATCGAGTGGGCGCAGCACGGCATCCGGGTGATGGATCTCTTGCCGCTGTTCGTCGCCACGCCGATGGTCCACAACGTCGCCGCGCCGCCGAAGAGCGTCGGCCGGCTCGGCATCAAGCTGAAGGCCGACGACATCGCGGCGATGGTCTGGTCGGCGTCGCAATGGCGGCTGTGGCCGCGCACCCACTGGTATCCGGGAATCCAGACCAAGTTGCTGGCCTGGGCGAACAAGTTGCTGCCGGCGATGGTCAACCGCTACTCGACCAAGCTGGTCACCGGTTACTGACGCCATGGCAAGAACCTCTCTCACCGCAGTCCTGGTCGGCCTGCTGATCACCTTGGGCGCCACGAGTCCGGAGTTGTCGGCGCAGGGCGGCGGTTCGCCGGCGATCGATGCCACCGTGCAGGCCAACAACGCCGCGAAGGCGGCCCAGGCGCGCATCGATGCACTCGACGACCAGACCCGCAGCATGCTCGAACGCTACCGGGCGGCGATCTGGCAGTCGCAGCAGCTGAAGGTTTACGCCGAGCAGATCGAGCCGCTGCTGGCGACCCAGGAAGCCGAACGCGCCGCGCTCGCGGCGCAGGCCCGCGATCTGGCGACCAATACCCGCGATCTGACGCCGCTGTTGCTGAAGATGATCGACAGTCTCGACAAGTTCATCGCGCTTGACCTGCCGTTCCTGGTCGCCGAGCGCAAGGAGCGGATCGCGGCACTCAAGCGCCTGATGACCGACCCGGCGGTGACCCAGGGCGAAAAGTACCGGAGAGTCGTCGAGGCCTATCGCATCGAGGCCGACTACGGCCGGGTGTTCGGCGCCGAGCGCATGGAGCTGGATGCCCAGGGCGCGAAGAAGCTGGTCGACGTGCTCAGAGTCGGCCGCACGGCGATGTACGCGCTGACCCTCGATGGCCGCGAAGCGCTGGCCTGGGACGTGCCGAAGAAGGCCTGGCAGCCGCTGGCCGAGCAGCATCGCGGCGAGATCCGTGAAGCGCTGCGCATTGCTCGGGAAACCGCTGCGCCGCTGGTGGTCACCTTGCCGGTGCCGACCCCGTCGGCGGTGCAGCCATGAGGGCGCTGCTGAGGTGTAGCGTCGCGGCGCTGCTGCTGATCGCGGCAAGTGCCCAGGCCCAGCAGGCCGCCGGCATCGATGAGCTGCTGAAGTCGATCCGCGAATCCAGCGCCCAGAACGCCAGGATCAACGCCGATCGCGAAGCCCGCTTCCTGCGCAACAAGGCCGAGCAGCAGGCCGAGCTGGCGCGCGCCGAAGCCGAGCTGCGGGCCGCCGAAGCCAGGGCCGCCGGCGTGCGGGGCCGCTATGAAGCGAGCCAGAAGGCGATCACCGACTACAAGGCGCAGCTGGCGGCGCAGAGCGGCGATCTCGGCCAGGTCTATGCCGCGGTCCGCGAAGCGGCGACCCAGTTCCGCGCGGCTGCGGCCGATTCCTATGTCACCGCGCAGTTTCCGGAGCGCCTGAAGCGGCTCGACCAGCTCGCCGATCCGGCGCGGCTGCCGAGCAACCAGCAGCTCGAGGATTTCTGGTTCCTGCTGCAGCAGGAACTCAGCGAGAACGGCAAGGTCGTGCGCTTCCAGGCGCCGGTGGCCGCGGCCGATGGCACCACCGCGACCCGGACGGTGACCCGCATCGGCGCCTTCGGTGCCATCGCCGGTGGTGATTATCTGGTCGCCCAGCCGGGCGGTGGCTTGATCACGCCGCAGCGCAGCGAACAGTCGCGCGGCCCGGCGCAGGCCTTCGCCGAAGCCGCAGCCGGTGAATGGCGGCCGGTCGCGATCGACCCGACCCGCGGCAACCTGTTCCGGCTTGCGGCACTGCGGCCGGACATCCTCGAACGCATCCATCAGGGTGGCGAAGTCGGCTACGTGATCATCGTGCTCGGCGTCGTCGGCCTCGGGCTGGCGCTGTACCAGCTCTGGTATCTGGCGATCGTCGGCGGCCGGATGAACCGGCAGCTCAAGGCCATCGAGCAGCCGGCGCCGGACAATCCGCTCGGCCGGGTGCTGGCCTGTCTGAAGGACGACGGCCGCGCCCACGATCCGGAAGTGCTGGAAACCCGGGTCTCGGAAGCGGTGCTCCGGGAACTGCCGCGCATCGAACGCTTCCAGAGCTTCCTCAGCATGGTGGTCGCAGCCGGGCCGCTGCTCGGGCTGGTCGGCACCGTCACCGGCATGATCATCACGTTTCAGGTGATCACCGAAGTCGGCGCCGGCGATCCCAAGGTGATGGCCGGCGGCATCTCGCAGGCGATGATCGCCACCGTGCTCGGCCTGATGATCGCGATCCCGATCCTGTTCATCAACAGCGTGCTCGGGGCCCGTTCGCGAGTGCTGGTGCAGATCCTCGACGAGCAGGCGGCCGGCCTTCTGGCGCGCCGGCTCGAAGCGCGGATCGGCGAGGGCGGCACGCCGTGAACGAACTGCTGCACATCGCTTTCGAGCTGCCGCGCGATTCCTGGGAGGATTTCCTGCGCCTCGGCGGCTGGGTCGTGCAGGTGATCCTGGTCGCGGCGCTGGCGATGTGGACGCTGATCCTGGAGCGCTACTGGTACCTGAAGCGCATCCACCCGCAGCGCTTGGCCGAGAAGAAGGCCGAATGGACCGGCCGTGGCGAACGCCGTTCGTGGACCGCGCAACGCATCCGTGACCAGCTGCTGTCCGAGCTGAAGGTCGGCATGACCGCGACGATGCCGCTGATCAAGGTGATGGTGCCGCTGGCACCGTTGCTGGGCCTGCTCGGCACCGTGGCCGGAATGCTCGAAGTGTTCGATGCGATGACCGCCGCCGGCCAGGCCGATGTCCGGGCGATGGCCTATGGCGTGTCGCATGCGATGGTGGCGACCCTGGCCGGCCTCGTGGTCAGCCTGCTCGGGCTGTTCTTCTCGGTGCGGCTGGCGGCACGGGTGCGCTGGGAATCGGACCGCCTGCCCGATCGCTTCGTGACCGAATGAGCGTCCGATCATGAAAGTCCGCCGCCATTCCCAGGTCCGCGAGGACACCCACATCGACCTGGCGCCGATGCTGGATTTCTTCCTGAACCTGCTGATCTTCTTCATCATCAGCGCCGCGTTCGTCAGCGAATCCGGGCTGAAGATCAACCGCCCGAACGCGCAGACCGCGGTCAAGCTCGACAACTCGGCGATCTTCGTCGGCATCTCGGCGAACGGCGAGATCTTCGTCGACCGCGGCCGGGTCGACATCCGCCTGCTGCGCGCGACGATCGAGCGGCTGCGGGCGCAGAAACCGAAGTCGCCGGTGGTGATCCAGGCCGATCGCGACGCCCGCGCCGGGCTGGTCGTGGAGGCGATGGACCAGGCGCGGCTGGCCGGTGCGCCGGATGTCGCGATCTCGGCGACCCCGGCGGCCACGCCCTGAGATGGCGGCCGTCGCGCAAGCTGCGCTTCCGCCGCGCCGCGACCGCGCATCGCGGGGGCCGTGGCGGTGGCTGCTGCTGTTGCCGCTGGCCGCGCTGATCGTGCTGCTGATGGTGGTGCTGATGCGCTGGCTGATCTGGTCGCCGCATATCGAAGGGCCGCCGGGGGATGAGGCGCTGCCGGTGTCGCAGATCGTCAAGGCGGAGCAGCAGAAGCCGCCGGAGCCCGATGACGCCGCCGCCAGGCTGCCGGAGCTGGCACCGCCACCGCCGCCGGATTCGCCGCCGTCGCTGGCCCGCGCTTCCATGCCGAACATTCCGACCTCGTCGATTCCGATCTCGGTACCCGAGGTCAATGTCGCGGCGATCGGCATCGGCACCGCCGATCTCGGCATCGGCGCCGGCCTTGGCAGCAGCGGCGTGTTCGGCGGCTTTGCCGGCGGCGGCAACGGCAGCGGCAATGGTGGCGGCGGCGGCGGCGGCCGTGGCGACGGCGGCTTTAAGGGCCGCGAACTGGTGCCGCTGTCGACCGCCCGTCCGCAGATGCCCGAGTGGGCCTGCAAGAAGAGGATCCGTGGCTGGGTGGAGGTGGTGTTCGTGGTCACTCCCGGCGGGCAGGTCGAGAATGTCCGTATCGTCGACGCCGATCCGCGTGGGGTTTACGAAGGCGCCGCCATTGAAAGCGTCGGCCACTGGATCTATCCAAAAGGCAAGACCGCCGCCGAAGTGAAGCAGCGCGTCGAGATGGACCCGGCCGACTGCGCGTACAACTACCGCTGACCATGATCCCAAGACTCCTGCTGACCCTACTCGCGCTGCCGCTGGCGGCTTTCGCTTCGGCCGATGGCCACGATGCCGCGCTGATCGAGACGCTGGCGATCGGCCTCGGCTTCGCCTTCGTCGGCGGCTTCATCGCCTTCCGCATCGGCCTGCCGCCGCTGCTTGGCTATCTGATGGCCGGTGTCGCGGTCGGGCCGTTCACGCCGGGGCTGATCGTCGATGCCAGCCTGGCGCCGCAGCTCGCCGAGATCGGCGTGATCCTGCTGATGTTCGGCGTCGGCCTGCATTTCTCGATCCGCGATCTGATGCGGGTCAGGGGCATCGCCATCCCCGGCGCGATCGCCCAGATCGTGGTCGCCACGCTGATGGGCATGGGGCTGGCCGAGTACTGGGGCTGGTCGCTCGGCGCCGGGCTGGTGTTCGGGCTGGCGCTGTCGGTGGCCAGCACCGTGGTGCTGCTGCGGGCGCTGGAAGCGCGCGGCATGCTGCATTCGGAAGATGGCCAGATCGCCGTCGGCTGGCTGATCGTCGAGGATCTGGTGATGGTGCTGGCGCTGGTGATGCTGCCGGCGCTGGCCGGGCCGCTGCGCGGCGAGGCGCTCGATCTCGATGCGCTGCTGCGCTCGCTCGGCCTGACCCTGGCGATGATCGCGCTGTTCGTCGTGCTGATGCTGGTGGTCGGCCGCCGGGTGTTCCCCTGGCTGCTGGCACAGGTCGAGAAAAGCGGCTCGCGCGAACTGTTCACGCTGGCGGCGGTGACGCTGTCGCTCGGCGTGGCCTTCCTGTCCGCCGAGGCCTTCGGCGTCAGCTTCGCGCTCGGTGCCTTCTTCGCCGGCATCGTGGTCAACGAATCCGATCTCAGCCATCGCGCCGCCGATGAACTGCGGCCGTTCCAGGACAGCTTCGCGGCACTGTTCTTCGTGTCGGTCGGCATGCTGTTCGACCCGGCGATCCTGATCACCGCGCCGCTGTCGGTGCTCGGCGTGGTCGCGGTGATCGTGATCGGCAAGTCGCTGGCGGCCTACGCGATCGTGCGCCTGCTCGGCTGGTCGAACGGCACGGCGCTGAACGTCTCGGCGGCGCTCGCCCAGATCGGCGAATTCAGCTTCATCCTGATCGGCCTCGGCCTGACCCTGGGCCTGCTGCCGCCGCAGGCGCAGGCACTGGCGGTCGCGGGTGCGCTGATCTCGATCGCGGTCAATCCGATGGTGCTGCGTTTCACGGTCCGCTTCCGCTGATGCGGGCAGTCCTGCCGGTCGCGCTGGCGGCAAGCCTGCTGGTCGCCCCGGTCAGGGCCGACCAGTACAAGAGCGAGGCGCGGATTCCGCAGGGCGGCGGCGGCACCCAGCCGCAGGACCTGGCCAGCCAGCTCAAGGGCACCACGGATCCCTATGCCCGCGCGCTGCTGCTGCGCGAGCTGGCGGGCCAGGCGGTCAATCGCAAGGATCTCGATGCGGCGGCGAGCTATCTCGAACAGGCGATCGCCACCGGCGCGCTGTCCGGCCCGGCGGCCGACGAGATGCGCGCCTCGCTGGGGCGTCTGCGCGTCGGCAAGGGCGATCCGGGCAGTGTCATCAAGGGCCTGGAGCCGGCCTTCAAGGCCGGCAAGCCGTTGCCGCCGGAACAGCTGGTTGCGCTCGGCGCCGCCTACCTGCAGCAGAAGCGCTATCGCGATGCGGTCGGGCCGCTGGCCAAGGGTGTCGCCGCGAAGCCGCAGGCCGATCTGTCGTGGCGACGCGCGCTGTACGCGGCATACGTCGGCGCCGGGCAGGAAGGCGAGGCCGCGAAAGTGCTGGAAACGGTGCTGCGCGACCAGCCGAGCGCGAAGGACGACTGGTTCCGGCTGTCGGCGCTGCACCTGAAGGCCGGCGACACCGGCCGCGCCCAGGCGGCGATGGAAGTCGCCAGCCGGCTCGGCTACCTCGCCAGCGACGAGCAGCGCCTGCAGCTGGTCGGCCTGACCGCCCGGATCGGCGCACCGTACGCTGCCGGCTCGCTGCTGAAAGGCTGGATCGACGGCGGCAAGCTGCCGAAGTCGGCGGCCAACCTGCGCTCGCTGGCCGCGCTCTGGGTGTCGGCGCGGGAAGCGGCGCTGGCGATTCCGGCGCTGAACGAGGCGATCCGGGCCGCGCCGTCCGCCGAGCTGTACCTGCAGCTCGGCCAGCTGCATCTGGATCGCGAGGAATACCCGCGCGCGATCGAGGCGCTGCAGCAGGCGATCGCGCTCGGCGCCAAGACCGGCCCGGCGTACATGACCCTGGGCATCGCGCAGTACCAGCAGGCGGAGGTCGAGGCTGCGGTCTCGGCGTTCCGCAACGCCGCGCAGTTTCCGGCCAGCCGCAAGCTCGCCGAGCAGTGGGTCAAGTACCTCGATTCCGGACGGGCCCGCGAGCAGGCGATCGCCGCGCTGGCCCAGCGCAGGAACCGCCAGGACGACGGCGGGTCGCCGCTGGCCACTGGCCTGCTCGACGGCCCGGTGGCGGTCCAGGATGTCGAGATCGCGGTGGCGGCGCCGGCCACGCCGGAAGCGGTCGAACCCGGGGCGGCGGTCGGCAGTGCCGGCCTGACCGCGGTCGGCGCCGAGCAGGGTGGCAACCGCGATGGCGCGATCCCGCCGTACACCGGCGGCATCACCCGTTCGCAATGGCCCGCCGGCTACCAGCCAGGCCAGAAGCTGGCCGATCCGTTCCCCGGCGACCGGCCGAAATTCACCATCACCGCTGCCAATCTGGCGCAGTACGCGAGCCGGCTGTCGGACGGCCATCGCGCGCTGTTCGCCCGTCATCCGGACTACACGATACCGGTCTACGAGACGCGGCGGACGGTGGCTTTCCCGCGGGCGATCATCGACGCCACCAGGGCCAACAACGGCAGGGCGCGGGCGCCGGCCGCCGATTCGCTCGAAGGCGCCGCGCTCGGCTTTCCGTTCCCGCAGCCGAAGACCGGTGTCGAGGTGCTGTGGAACCATCGGGTGCGCTATCGCGGCGACAGCGCGCTGCTGCAGTACCAGCAGGCCGTGGTGTCGCCGGAAGGCGCGATCCGGGCGCTCGGCAATGCCGTGTTCCGGGTGCTGTTCCGCTATGGCAATGTCCGCGAGCCCGGCGACATCGAACGCGAGAACGTCATCGCCTACGGCACCTTCAATGTCGCCCGCCCGGGCAGCCGGCCGGAGTTCGTCGCGCTGTTCCACGAAACGGCGAATTCGCTGAAGCGGGCGCGTGGCATCTGGGTGCTGCTGGTCAACGCCGGCAAGATGTTCCGGGTGCCGCCGATCGGCTACGACCAGCCGTTTCCGGAAACCGACGCGATCCAGTTCATCGACATGGTCGACATGTACAACGGCCTGTTCGATCGCTACGTCTGGAAGCTCACCGGCAAGCGCGAGCTGTACATCCCGTACAACAGCTACCGGCTCAGCGACGGCCGCTACAAGAACAGGGACCTGCTGACCCGCGGCCATTTCAACCAGGCCGGCACCCGCTACGAGCTGCACCGGGTCTGGGTCGTCGAAGCTTCGCTGCGGCCCGGCAACAGCCACAGCTTCGGCAAGCGCGTGTTCTATGTCGACGAGGACAGCTGGAACGTGGTGCTGGTCGAGAACTTCGATCCCAAGGGCAGCTTGTGGCGTTTCCAGGAAGGCCATCTGCTGCCGCTGTACGACGTGCAGGCGGCGTTCGCGGTGCCGAGCCTGACCTACGACCTGAAATCCGGCAGCTATTTCGCCGAACGCCTGTTCTCGGAATCACCGGCGATCCAGTACGGCCTGCCGATGAACGATCAGGAATTCCTGCCGGCGGCGGTGAAGAACAAGTACAGCCGCTGAACGCCGCGCCGCCGACGCAGCCAGTCGCGGTTCAGAACTGCGACAGCACGCCGGCGATGGTCGCGGTCATCAGGGTGGCCAGCGTGCCGCCGAGCACCGCCAGCAGCCCGAGCCGCGCCAGATCGGCACGGCGGCTGGGCGCCAGCCCGCCGATGCCACCGATCTGGATCGCGATCGACGAGAAATTCGCGAAGCCGCACAGCGCGTAGGTCGCGATCACCCGGCTTTCCGGCAGCAGGCTGCCGAGGTGCTTCGACAGGTCGACATAGGCGACGAACTCGTTGATGACGATCTTCTGGCCGATGAAGCTGCCGACCAGCGCCGCATCCGCCCAGGGCACGCCGATCAGCCAGGCCAGCGGTGCCAGCAGGTAGCCGAGGATCAGCTGCAGGCTCAACGACACTTCGCGGCCGGAGATGCCGCTGAGCCAGGCGTTGATGGTGGTGCCGCCGCCGAAATCGAAGTGGCCGAGGGCGGCGACCGGCGCGTTGATCAGCGCGATCAGCGCGACGAAGGCGAGCAGCATCGCGCCGACATTCATCGCCAGCTTCAGGCCTTCGCCGGCGCCGGACGCCGCCGCGTCGATGATGTTGGCGGTGTCGCGTTCGACCGCCATCCGCACCTCGCCGCGGGTCAGCGGCTCGCCGACTTCCGGACGCAGGATCTTGGCGATCAGGATGGTCGCCGGGGCCGCCATCACGCTGGCCGCCAGCAGGTGCTTGGCATAGAACGCCGACTGCAGCGGGTCGCCGCCGCCGAGCAGGCCGATGTAGGCCGCCATCACGCTGCCGGCGATATGGGCCATGCCGCCGACCATCACCGTCATCAGCTCGGACTCGGTCATCCGCTCGATGTACGGCTTGATGGTCAGCGGCGCTTCGGTCTGGCCGACGAAGACGCTGGCGCAGACCGAGGTGGTTTCCGCACCCGACACCTTCATCACCCGGGTGATCGCCCAGGCCATGCCCTGGACGATCTTCTGCATCACGCCGAGGTGGTAGAGCACGCCGGTCAGCGAGGCGAAGAAGACGATCGTCGGCAGCACCTGCACGGCGAAGATGAAGCCCAGTTCCCGGGAATCGATCAGGTTGCCGAAGATGAAGCGCGAGCCGACCTTGCCGTAGCCGAGCAGCGCCACGAAGCCGCCGGCCAGGGTGTCGAAGATGTCGCGGCCGAGCGGCGCCTTGAGCACGAAGGCGGCGAACAGGATCTGCAGCAGCACGCCGGTGGCGACCAGCTTGCGGTCGATCGCCCGGCGGTTGTTGGAACACAGCCAGGCGATGCCCAGCAGCATCGACAGGCCGAACAGTCCGAACGCGATTTGACCCAGCACATCCAGCATGAAACCCGTCTCCCCGAATCGTCGACCGCGATCGTCCGCGAGCGGTCCGCACGAAGCAGGCCCGTTGCTTGCCAGTGTCGCAGTTATCGGGCGGCTGTCGGGCGATCCGGCTTGCCGGGACAGCCAGGCCCGATTTCATGCGCGCGCGCCAAGACGCCAGGAAGGAAAGGCCTGAACGGGAAGCCGCCGAAGATCGGCCTCGATCCCGGCGTCGAACGGCTGCCCGCTACCCGGCTCGATTGCTTGTTCGCGTCGTTGCACCGTGACCCGCGCGGGCCATTCGTCGCTCAGCCATGCGGCAGGCGCAGACCGAGTTCGACGATCTTGTCGCCTTCCATCTTGCGCACCACCAGTTCCATCTCGCCGAGCCGCAGGCGATCGCCGACCACCGGCTTGTGGACCACGCTGGCGACGAATGCCGACAGCGTGAAGACGCCGGCCGAGGCCGGCACATCGAGGCCGTAGGCGTTGGCGAGATCGCTGACATGGGCTTCTGGGCTGATGATGAACTCGCCGAAGTAGCGCTGCTGCTCGACGCCCTGGTTGCCGCGGGTCTGCTGGAACAGCTTGTCGAGTTCCGGCAGTTCCGCCTTCGAGACGATCAGCGACAGGTAGTCGCCGCCCTTCAGCACGCCCCAGTCCTTGTACGGCATCAGCTTGCCGGCGCGGGTCAGGCTGACGATCCGCGAACTGTCCTCGATCGGCAGCTGCTTCGGCCGCTTGCCGATCAAGGCGCTGGTGCGCGCCAGCCGGTAGCTGACCATCTCGTAGCCGCGGGTGCCCGGCAGGTCGATGTCGGCGCGGCGCACGCGGGTCGAGACCGGCGGCATCTGCAGGCCGAGCAGACGCGCCACCGGCGCCACCGTCCAGCCCTGGACGATCAGCGACACCAGCACGATGAAGAAGGCGACATCGAAGAACAGCGTCGCGTTCTTGAGCCCGGCCATCAGCGGGAACGTCGCCAGCACCATCGGCACCGAACCGCGCAGGCCGACCCAGCTCATGTAGACCTGTTCGCGCCACGGGAAATGGAACGGCAGCAGCGAGATGCCGACCGCGATCGGACGGGCGACGAAGGTCAGCACGGCGGCGGTGATCAGCGCCGGCACCGCAACCTCGGCCATGCGGCTCGGCGTCGCCAGCAGACCCAGCACCAGGAACATGCCGATCTGCGCCAGCCAGGCGATGCCGTCGTGGAAGCGCTTGATGCTGGCGAAGGCCCGGATCGGCTGGTTGCCGAGCATCAGGCCGGCGAGATAGACGGCAAGGAAGCCGCTGCCGCCGACGGTGGCGGTGACGCCGTAGATCAACAGGCCGCCGAACATCGCCAGCAGCGGGTACAGCGAATCGCCGAGCGTGACCTCGTTGAGCGTGCGGATCAGCAGATAGCCGCCGGCGTAGCCGAGCGCGACGCCGAACACCACCTGCATGCTCAGCAGCTTGGCCACCGCCAACGCGCCGTAGGTGTCCGGCGCCAGCAAGTAGTGGACCAGGCCGATGGTCAGCATCACCGCCATCGGGTCGTTGGTGCCGGACTCGATCTCCAGGGCCGAGCTGATGCGGCTGTTCAGGCGCACCGCGCGGGTCGACAGCAGCGAGAACACGGCGGCGGCGTCGGTGGAGCCGACGATTGCGCCGATCAGCAGGCCTTCGGCAATCGGCAGGCTGAACAGCCAGGCGGCCAGCGCACCGACGATCGCCGTGGTGATCAGCACCCCGACAGTCGCCAGCATCAGCGCCGGCCGCAGGCCGACGCGGAAATTCGACATCGGCGTGCGCAGGCCGCCGTCGAACAGGATCACCGCCAGCGCCGCGGTACCGGCGACGTTGGCGGTCTTGTAGTCGGTGAAGTGGATGCCGCCGGGGCCGTCCTCGCCGGCCAGCAGGCCGACCAGCAGGAACACCAGCAGCAGCGGCACGCCCAGCCGTGGCGTGATCGCCGTGGCAAGAATCGAAATCAGGAACAGCGTTCCTGCGACCAGGATGGCGTGACTCGCAACTTCTTCCATGAGAATCGGGTACTTGGACAGGCCGGTCGGGATGGCGCCGGATCAGGGTCGATGCTAGCGGATCGCGTGGTGCAGATGCGCCAAGGCGCAGCGATCCGCGTCGCCGACGAGACGCAGTCGAGATTTTCCGGCGCCGTCGCGGCGAACTCCCGCAGACCGCTTTTGTCATACTCGCGACCACGCCCGTCGCCGCTTTCCCACTTGCCATGAATCCGATTCCGCTTGCCGTCGCCCTGCTTGCCGTTGCTGCCGTCCTCCACCCGGCGCAGGCTGCGGACGACGCTGCGGCAGCGGCCACGATTGCCAAGTCGCTGGGCATCTCCGCCGACAACGTGCGGCCGTCGCCGGTCGACGGGCTCTACGAGATCCAGCACCAGCGCGAGTTCGCCTATGTGACCGCAGACGGCCGCTACCTGCTGCGTGGCGATCTGGTCGACCTGAAGACCGGTGAGGAGCTGACCGAGAACCGCCGCCGGGTCGACCGTCTCGACGTGCTGGCCAAGCTCGGCAGCAAGAAGCTGATCGAGTTCGCGCCGCCGCCGCCGATGGTCGCCAAATACACGGTCACCGTGTTCACCGACATCGACTGCGGCTACTGCCGCAAGCTGCATTCGGAAATCGCCCAGTTCAACGCCAAAGGCATCGCCATCCGCTACGCGTTCTATCCGCGCTCCGGGCCCGACACCGAATCCTGGTACAGCGCCGAAGCGGTCTGGTGCGCCGCCGACCAGCGCAAGGCGCTGACCGAAGCCAAGGCCGGCGCCCAGATCAAGCTGAAGGGCAAGGCCTGCGACAACCCGGTCGCCGAGGAATTCCAGCTGGCGCAGGACATGGGCATCCGCGGCACGCCGATGATGGTGCTGCCGAACGGCGACATCTATCCGGGCTATGTTCCGGCCAGCCAGCTGGCCGCCAAGCTCGCCGAACTGGGCGCCAAGCCGAAGGCGCCGGCCAAGGGCTGAGGCGCGGCGCCGGCGCGCGCCGGCAGGCCAGAATCGCGTCCCGACGGCCTGGCCCTGCGGCCAGGCCGTTTTTCGTTGCTGCCGGATGGCCCGGAGCCGGTCACGGCGCCGCGAGCGCCCTACAATGTCGCCCCTTCGCAGCGCCGGACTTCAGCCGCTGCCGCGACCGATCACGACCGACGAACACGCATGGACAAGACCTTCGACCCCAAGCCCATCGAGGCCCGCTGGTGCCAGGACTGGGAAGCGGGCGGCTGCTACCAGCCGAGCGGCAGCGGCAAGCCGTACAGCATCATGATTCCGCCGCCGAACGTCACCGGCACCTTGCACATGGGCCACGCGTTCCAGCACACGGTGATGGACGCGCTGACCCGCTATCACCGGATGTCGGGCGACGACACGCTTTGGCAACCGGGCACCGATCACGCCGGCATCGCCACCCAGATGGTGGTGGAGCGCAACCTGAAACTGGCCGGCGAGCCGTCGCGCGCCGAACTCGGCCGCGACAAGTTCCTCGACAAGGTCTGGGAGTGGAAGAAGTACTCGGCCGGCACCATCGGCCAGCAGATCCGCCGCATGGGTTCGAGTGTCGACTGGACGCGCGAAGCGTTCACGATGGACCCGGCGTACTCGAAGGCGGTGATCGAGCACTTCGTGCGCTTGCATGAAGACGGCCTGATCTACCGCGGCAAGCGCCTGGTCAACTGGGACCCGGTGCTGCAGACGGCGATCTCCGATCTGGAAGTGGTGCAGGAGGAGGAGAACGGCAAGCTCTGGCACTTCCGCTATCCGCTCGCCGATGGCGTGACCTATGTCGATGCCGAAGGCCGCACCCTGAACTACATCGTGGTCGCCACCACGCGCCCGGAAACCATGCTCGGCGACACCGCCGTGGCGGTGCATCCGGAGGACGAGCGCTACCGGCATCTGGTCGGCAAGGACGTGATCCTGCCGCTGTGCAACCGTCGGATTCCGATCGTCGCCGACGATTATGTGGACCGCGAGTTCGGCACCGGCTGCGTGAAGATCACGCCGGCGCATGATTTCAACGATTACCAGCTCGGCCAGCGGCACCAGCTGCCGCTGATCAATATCCTGACCCGCACCGCCAGCCTCAACGACGCGGTGCCGGAGCGCTATCGCGGTCTCGATCGCGTGGTCGCCCGCAAGCAAGTGGTCGCCGATCTGGAGGCTGACACCACCTACCCAGACTGTCATTCCGGCGAAAGCCGGAATCCAGTGACCGAGGGCGCGGTACTGGATCCCGGCCTTCGCCGGGATGACGTTGAGGAGAACGGCGGCACTCAGCCAGCGGCCGGCGGCGACAAGCCCGCAAAGCCCATCTACCCTCGCGGCCTGGTCGACAAGATCGTCGATCACAAGCTGAAAGTGCCGCGTGGCGACCGCAGCGGCGCGGTGCTGGAGCCTTACCTCACCGACCAGTGGTTCGTCGACCTGACCCGCGACACGCGCCACGATGGCCAGCCCGGCCCGGGCGGCAGAGTCGCGATCACCCAGCCGGCGATCGACGCGGTGGAATCCGGCCGCATCCGCTTCGTGCCGGACAACTGGAAAACCACCTACTTCCACTGGCTGAACAACATCCAGGACTGGTGCATCAGCCGCCAGCTCTGGTGGGGCCATCGCATTCCGGCCTGGTACGACGAGGCGGGCAAGGTCTATGTCGGCCGGTCCGAGGAGGAAGTGCGGGCGAAATATCCCGAGTTGGCCGAAAGCGGCGGGTCGCGACCCGCCCTACGGCAGGACGAGGACGTCTTCGACACCTGGTTCTCCTCCGACATCTGGCCGATGGCCACGCTCGGCTGGCCGGACAACACCGAAGCGCTGAAGAAGTACTACCCGTCGAGCGTGCTGGTCACCGGCTTCGACATCATCTTTTTCTGGGTCGCCCGGATGGTGATGATGGGCCGGTACTTCATGAACGACGTGCCGTTCAAGGACGTGTTCATCACCGGTCTGGTGCGCGATCCGGAAGGCAACAAGATGTCGAAGTCGAAGGGCAATGTCCTCGACCCGCTCGATGTCGTCGACGGCATCACGCTCGATGCGCTGGTGGCCAAGCGCACCACCGGGCTGATGAACCCGGCCACTGCACCGAAGATCGAAGCCAAGACCCGCAAGGATTATCCGAAGGGCATCGAGGCGGTCGGTGTCGACGCGCTGCGCTTCACCTTCGCAGCACTGGCCACCAACGGCCGCGACGTGCGCTTCGACGCCGCCCGCGCCGAGGGCTATCGCAACTTCTGCAACAAGATCTGGAACGCCTCGCGCTTCGTGCTGATGAACGTCGGCGCGCTCGATCCGGAAACCGGGGCCGAGCTGCCCGGCGTGTCGCTGGACGGCGAGGCAACACTTTCGACCGCCGATCGCTGGATCATCTCGCGGCTGCAGCGGCTGGAAGCCGAGGCCGCCCAGCAGTTCGCCGACTACCGGTTCGATCTTCTTGCTGCCGCGCTCTACCAGTTCATCTGGAACGAGTACTGCGACTGGTATCTGGAGCTGACCAAGCCGGTGATGCAGGGTACGGACGAAGCGGCCAAGCGCGGCGCGCGGCGCACCTTGGTGCGAGTGCTGGAAGTCGCGTTGCGGCTCCTGCACCCGATCATGCCGTTCATCACCGAGGAGATCTGGCAGCGCGTCGGCCCGCTGGCGGGCAAGACCGGCAGCACGATCATGCTGCAGCCGTATCCGGTCGCCGATCTGGCGAAGATCGACGAGGCCGCCGAGGCCGATGTCGAATGGCTCAAGGGCTTCATGCTCGGCGTGCGCCAGATTCGCGGCGAGATGGACATTGCGCCGGGCAAGCCGGTGCCGGTGCTGATCCAGAACGCCAGCGCCGATGATGCGGAGCGGATCGCGCGCTTCACCGATTCGGTCAGCTTCCTGGCGCGGCTGGAGTCGATCCGCGTGCTTGGCGACGCCGACGAGGCGCCGCAGTCGGCCACCGCGCTGCTCGGCAGCATGAAGATCCTGGTGCCGATGGCCGGGCTGATCGACAAGGCCGCCGAGCTGGCGCGTCTGGCCAAGCTGAAGGCCAAGCTGCAGAAGGATCTGGAGACCAACGAGGCGCGGCTGGCCAGCGACAAGTTCGTCAACGGCGCGCCGGCTGCGGTAATCGAGAAGGAGCGCGCCCGCGTCGCCCAGCAGAAGGCTGAGCTGGCAACCCTGGCCGAGCAGGAAGCGCGGATCAGCGCGCTTTGATCGCAGCGCAGGCCCCGCTCCGGCTTCAGGCCGGCGCGGTGGCCAGCGCGCGCTGCGCGGCGGCCAGCCAGTCCGGGTTGGCCAGATACCAGTCGACGGTGTCGGCGAGGGCAGAGTCGAACCGCCGCTGTGCGCGCCAGCCGAGTTCGGCTTCCAGCTTCGAGCCGTCCAGCGCGTAGCGCCAGTCATGTCCCGGGCGATCGGCGACAAATCGCATCAGCCGCGCATGCGGCGCCTGCTCCGGGCGTCTCGCATCAAGCAGCGCGCACAGCCGCTGCACCAGCGCGAGGTTCGCGCATTCGTGGCCGCCGCCCACGCAGTAGGTTTCGCCAATCCGGCCGCGCTCCAGCACGGCGCGCAGCGCAACGGCGTGGTCATCCACATGCAGCCAGTCGCGCACCTGGCTGCCGTCGCCGTAGATCGGCAGCGGCTCGCCGGCCAGCGCTGCGACCAGCATTCGCGGAATCAGCTTTTCAGGCAGCTGGCGCGGGCCGTAGTTGTTCGGCGAGTAGGTGGTCAGCACCGGCAGGCCATAGGAGCGATGCCAGGCGCGGGCCAGATGATCGGCGCCGGCCTTGGTCGCCGAGTACGGCGAGTTCGGCGCATGCCGCGAGGCTTCGTCGAAACGGCCGGTCGGCCCGAGCGCGCCGAACACCTCGTCGGTCGACACGTTCAGGAAGCGGAAGCGGGCGCGCCCATTGCCGTCGAGCGTTTCGTAGTGGCTGCGCGCGGCATCGAGCAGCACCGCCATCCCGACCAGATTGGTCTGGATGAACGCCGCAGGGCCACTCAGCGAGCGGTCGACATGGCTTTCGGCCGCCAGATGGACCACCGCATCCGGCCGTTGGCGCGAAAAGATCTCGGCCATTGCCGCGCCATCGGCGACGTCGACGACCCGCAGCGTGAAGCGCGGGTCGTCGATGACCTCGGCCAGCGAGGCGCGCAGCCCGGCGTAACCGAGGATGTCGACGCCGATCAGCTGCCAGTCGGTATCGCGCAGCCACTGCGCGATCACCGTGGAGCCGATGAAGCCGGCACAGCCGGTGACCAGCACGCGGCGAGGGCGGTTGTCGCTCATGGCGATGGATCGGAAAGGCGGCGCCGGACGGCGGATATGGCTGCAGAGTATGAAGCCTGTCGCCGCAGCGCCGGACGGCGCAACCGCGGCGCGGCGATCTTGGCTCTGTGCGGGCGCGGTCGGTTAGCCTTCGCTGTCCTTCCCGCCACGCCGCCCACGCCCTCGTGAACCGCCGCTACTCCCTGCACGGCAAGCTCGCCATCGCGCTGGCGCTGGCGGTCAGCTTCGGTGTCGTGCTGGGAGTCGGCTTCGCGCAGCTGTTCAGCGAGCCGCGGACGGCGATCGCGGTGGCGCTGCTGGTGGCCCTGCCGGTGGTGCTGATCGCCGCGCGGTCGCTGATCGAGCCGGTGATGCTGCTGCTGCGCGGACTGACCGGCCTGGTCGACAGCTATCGCGACGGCGATTTCAGCATCTCGCTGGCCAGCCGCCGCGGCGATGAACTGGGCGATCTGACCCGGGCGCACAACCAGCTCGGCGCCACGCTCCGCGAGCAGCGGCAAGGCCTGGTGCAGCGCGAGCTGCTGCTCGACACCGTGGTGCAGAACACGCCGGTGGCGCTGGTGCTGGTCGATGCCGGCAACCGCGTGGCCTACGCCAACATCGCTGCCCGCCATCTGTTCAACGAAGGCCGGACCATGAACGGTCATGATTTCGCTGCGATCCTCGGACACTGCCCGCAGGCGCTGCGGGACGCCGTGACGCGCGGCGAGGATGCCCTGTTCGGCGTCGAGCTGGCCGGGCAGGAGGAGATGTATCACGCCTCGGCGCGCGGCTTCCGGCTGGCCAGCCAGCCGCACCGGCTGCTGCTGTTCCGGCGCATGACCCGCGAGCTGTCGCGCCAGGAAGTGGCGACCTGGAAGAAGGTGATCCGGGTGATCAGCCACGAGCTGAACAATTCGCTGGCGCCGATTTCCTCGATGGCGCACTCCGGCGCCGAACTGGCGCGGCGCGGCGATCTGGCACGGGTCGGCGCGGTGTTCGCGTCGATCGGCGAGCGGGCCCGGCATCTGCACGGCTTCATCGGCGGCTACGCCAGCTTCGCCAAGCTGCCGGCGCCGCAGCTGCAGGCGGTGCAGTGGCGTGCGTTTCTCGACGGTCTGAACGAGCAGTGGCGGTTCCGCATCGACGGCCCGGTACCGGGCGAGCCGGCCCAGTTCGATCGCGCCCAGATCGAGCAGGTGCTGATCAACCTGCTGCGCAACGCCCACGAGTCCGGCAGCCCGGTCGAAGCGATCTCGCTGTCGGTGCTGCGGGTGGCCGGCGAATGGCGCATCGAAGTCCGCGACGGCGGGCCCGGCATGAGCGACACCGTGCTGGCCAATGCGCTGCTGCCGTTCTACTCGACCAAGCGCAGCGGCACCGGCCTGGGCCTGGCGCTGGCGCGCGAGATCGTCGAAGCGCATGGCGGCCGGATCATGCTCGGCAACGGCGGCGAGGGTGGCGTCGGCCGCGGCCTGTCCGTGACGCTCAGCCTGCCCGCCGCGCGCTAGCCGGGCTGTCGGCGGCGGCGCGGTTCATGCTTGCCCGAGAGCTCCGGGTGTTTCCTTAACAGCCCGGAGCAAAACCGGTATCGTCCGGCGACTCTCCCAACGACATGCCCGCGCCGGCCGCGGGCCAGGCACGCGCCAAGCACGATGTCACCCTCACTTTCCCGCTGGCTGTGGCACGCCGTTGCGATCGCGCTGCTCACCGTGCTCGGCGGCGCCCTGTACCTGGCCAGCAAGCGCATCGACTACACCTGGCGCTGGGAGCGGATTCCGCAGTATCTGATCTCTACCGAAGGCGACGACCAGACGGCGCCGTTCGATGGCTTCGTCGCGGTGTCCGAGGACGGCAAGCAGCTGTCGATGACGGCGCTGCGCGGTGCGGAGACCGTGCAGTTCACCGGCTTCAGCACGATCGTCGCCGGCAATGGCGATCTGGTCTTCGAGGGCGACGTGATCGCCAAGACCGACGCGGTCAGCGCCGGCCCGCTGCTGGTCGGCCTGTGGCTGACCCTGAAGATCTCGGCGCTGTCGCTGGTGTTCGCGCTGCTGCTCGGGCTGATCGTCGGCCTCGGCCGGGTGTCGAAGAACCCGGCGGCGCGCGATCTGGCGGCGTTCTATGTCGAGGTGATTCGCGGCACGCCGCTGCTGGTGCAGATCTTCATCGTCTACTTCTTCATCGGCACCGTGCTGCAACTCTCCGCCTTCGCGGCCGGTGTGGTGGCGCTGGCGGTGTTCACCGGCGCCTATGTCGCCGAGATCGTCCGTGCCGGCATCGAAGCGGTGCCGAAGGGCCAGACCGAGGCGGCGCAGAGCGTCGGCCTGTCCGGCGTGCAGATCATGCGCTACGTGATCCTGCCGCAGGCGACGCGGCGCATCCTGCCGCCGCTGGCCGGGCAGTCGATCAATCTGATCAAGGATTCCTCGCTGGTGTCGGTGATGGCGCTGACCGATCTGACCAAGGCTGGCCGCGAGGTGGTGTCATCGACGTTCAGCCCGTTCGAGGTCTGGTTCGTGGTGGCGCTGATGTACCTGCTGCTGACCGGTGTGCTGTCGGTGGCGGTGCGGCGGCTGGAAAAGCGCTACGCGGTGCAGGGATGACCCAGACCACGATGAACGATGCAGGCACGGTGCTGATCGAGGCCCGCGAGATCGAGAAGCGCTACCCGAACGGCGTGCTGGGCCTGAAGTGCGCCTCGCTGTCGGTCAGGGCCGGCGAGGTGGTGGTGATCGTCGGCCCGAGCGGTTCCGGCAAGTCGACCTTGCTGCGCACCTTCAACGGCCTGGAGTCGATCACCGGTGGCGAGATCGTCGTCGACGGTCATGTGCTGCACCAGCGCTCGGCCGATCTGCGCGCCCTGCGCCAGCGGGTCGGCATGGTATTCCAGCAGTTCAACCTGTTCCCGCACCTGACGGTGCTGGAGAACCTGTGCCTGGCGCCGGTCAAGGTGCTGAAACTGTCGGCTGCGCAGGCGGATGAGCGGGCACGGGCGCTGCTGGCCAAGGTCGGGCTGTCGAACAAGTCCGACTGTTACCCGGCGCAGCTGTCCGGCGGCCAGCAGCAGCGCGTCGCCATCGCCCGGGCGCTGGCCATGCAGCCGGCGGTGATCCTGTTCGACGAGCCGACCAGCGCGCTCGATCCGGAAATGGTCGGCGAAGTGCTGGAAGTGATGAAGCAGCTCGCCATCGAGGGCATGACCATGTGCGTGGTGACCCACGAGATGGGTTTCGCCCGCGCGGTCGCCGACCGGGTGATCTTCATGGACGCCGGCGAGATCCTCTGCGAGGACGCGCCGGATGCGTTCTTCGGAGCGCCGAAGCACGAACGTTTGCAAAGCTTCCTGCGGCAGGTGCTTTGAGCGACGCCAGCCGCGCTGGCTGGCCGATTTCCGGATGAATTCTCCGTCAGGCGGGTTGCGCGGAGCTGAGCCGCCGCGCAAGCTTTGCCCGTCTCAAGTGCGCCGGGCTGCTGGTCATTGGCCGCCCCTACGAATTCAAATCAGATGTCGTCCGGAGGAATCCCAACATGAAGCGTTCTCTCATCGCAGCCGCCCTGCTGCTCGCTGCAGGCACGGCTGCAGCCGCCCCGACCACCCCGCAATTCGGGCTACTCAACGGCCGCGGCGCTGCGGCGGCGTTGCTGGCGGGCACGCCCGGTCTGCCGGGCGGTCTCGGCAATTCGGTCCCGCTGTTCTTTGCCGGCAATTCGGTTGACGGCTTCGCCGCCGGCCGCAACGGCTTCAGCAGCGCCGTCATCGTGCTGACCGCCGACACGCCGCGCCTGCACGGCCTGCGTGACGGCTCGGTGAAGATGTTCAACACCTTCTACGACACCTTGCTGCCGCTGTACCAGGCCGCCGATCCGCTGCTGGTGCGTCTGACCACGCCGGCCGAGCCGCTGCTGACGCCGGTCGGCGCGACGATTGCCGACGCCGCCGTGCAGCTCGCGATCGCCATCGACGGCACCGCGCTGCGTCTGGGCGCCCTGCGTTCGTCGAACGCTTCGGCGTCGCTGCCGGGCCTGGAAGGGCTGTCGTTCCGTCGTTGATGGAGAGCGGCATCCCGGCTGCGCGCTTGCAGCCGGGAGCCTGAAACGAAAAAGGCGGGCATCGCGAGATGCCTGCCTTTTTCGTTGCCGCGCCGCCACGGCGACGCGGCGGCAGCGGGTCCGGCTACTGCAGGCCGGCGGCCTGGATCGCCGAGATGAACGGCTGGGGGTAGATGCCGAGCACGATCATCAGCAGCATCAGCGCCACGACCATCGCGCCGCCGGTGCCCGAGGCCCAGTCCAGCGGCGCGTTGTACTTGCGGACCCACGGCGTGCGCAGGTACATCTGCACCATCGCACGCAGGTAGTAGTAGAGGCCGACGGCGCTGCCGAACACCACGGCCCCGAGCAGCAGCCATTGACGCTTCTCGACACCAGCCGTGATCGCGTAGAACTTGCCGATGAAGCCGGCGGTCATCGGAATGCCGGCCAGCGACAGCATGCACACGGTCATGATCGCGGTCAGGTACGGCCGGCGCCAGAACAGGCCGCGGTAGTCCCACAGCGTGTCGGCGTCGTGGCCCTTGTAGGGGCTCGACACCAGCGTGACCACGCCGAACGCAGCCAGCGTGGTGACCACGTAGGTCAGCAGATAGACGCCGACCGCTTCGGTGGCGAACTGGCCGGCGGCGATGAACGCGACCAGCAGATAGCCGAAGTGGGCGATTGACGAGTAGGCCAGCAGGCGCTTGAGGTTCTCCTGCAGCAGCGCCAGCAGGTTGCCGACCACGATCGAGATGATCGCCAGCGCCGACAGCACGTCGAGCAGCAGGCCGTGGTTGTAGGCCTTGGCTTCGACGAAGAAGCGCAACAGCACCGCAAACACGGCGACCTTCGAGGCGGTGGCGAGGTAGGCTGCGACCGGCGCCGGTGCGCCTTCGTAGACGTCCGGCGTCCACAGGTGGAACGGCGCCAGCGACAACTTGAAGCCGATGCCGACCAGGATCATCGCGCCGCCGATCACCATCACCGTGTAGCCGGCACCGGCGGTGATCTCGGCGACCTTGACGCCGATCTCGGCGAAGCCGAGCGCGCCGGTCTGCGAATAGATCAGGGCCATGCCGAACAGCAGGAACGCCGAGGCTGCCGCCGACAGCACCAGGTACTTCATGCTGGCTTCGAGCGAACGGCGTTCCTTGACCAGATAGCCGATCAGGCCGTACAGCGGCACGCTGAGCAGTTCCAGACCGATGAAGAACGAGGCGAAGTGGCGGGCGCAGACCAGCACCAGGCCGCCCAGCACCGACAGGTTCAGCAGCAGGTAGACCTCTTCCTTGTTGCCATCGAAGCCTTCCATGTAGGCGTGCGACAGCGTCGCCGTCGCGAGCCCCGTGGCCAGCACCATCGCCATGTACAGGCAGGAATAGCTGTCGACGACCAGCAGCGGCGTGACGATCTGCGGCGACACGAAGTACGCCACCACGGTGCCGATCAGCGCCAGGTTCAGGCCGACCACCGAGAACGTCGCGTTCCACCAGTGGTGGCGCCTGATCGCGATCGCCGTCATCACCCAGACGACGGTGGCACTGCTGAACAGGATCGGCAGCAGGGCCAGCAGCTGGTTGCGGGTCATGGCAGCACCCCGGCCACCGCGGCGGCAGGCGGCACGAGGCCGGTGGCGTAGATGGTCTGCACGCCGGCCATCGCGGCCTTGGTGACATCCAGGATCGGTTGTGGGTAGATGCCCATGAACAGGATCAGCGCCATCAGGCTCAGCATGGTGGTCATTTCACGCGCGTTGAGGTCGCGCAGTTTCTCGTCGGACTTCGCCGGCCCGAAGAAGGCCCGCTGCATCATCATCAGCGAGTAGACCGCCGCCAGGATCAGGCCGCTCGCCGAGACGATGGTGATCACCGGGTTGACCGGGAAGCTGCCGACCAGGATCAGGAACTCGCCGACGAAGTTGCCCATGCCGGGCAGGCCGAGCGCCGCCGCCGAGAAGAACATCGCGATCGGCGGCAGGAACGGCAGCCGCGACCACAGGCCGCCCATCTCGCGCATGTCGCGGGTGTGCAGGCGTTCGTAGACTTCGCCGCAAAGAATGAACAGGGCGCCGGCCGAGATGCCGTGGGCCAGCATCTGGATCACCACACCTTGCAGCGACTGTTCGGTGCCGGAATAGATGCCGACCAGGATGAAGCCCATGTGCGACACCGAGGTGTAGGCGACGAAGCGCTTCACGTCGTGCTGCGACAGCGACAGCACCGCACCCCAGATGATGCCGGCGACGCCGAGCCACATCGCATACGGCGCGATTTCCTGCGAGGCATGCGGGAACATCGGCACGCCGAAACGCAGGATGCCGTAGGCCGCAGTCTTCAGCAGGATGCCGGCGAGATCGACGGAGCCGGCCGTCGGCGCCTGCGAATGCGCGTCCGGCAGCCAGGAATGCACCGGCACCACCGGCATCTTCACCGCGAAGGCGACGAAGAAACCGAGCATCAGCCACCATTCCAGCTGTGCCGACATCGCGCCCGAGCGGGTCCAGGCCAGCAGTTCCGGATAGCCGAAGCTGATCGTGCCGGTCGCCTGGTAGTGGGCGAACACCAGCGCCAGGATCGCCAGCAGCATCAGCAGGCCGGACGCCTGGGTGAAGATAAAGAACTTGGTCGCCGCGAACACGCGCCCCTTGCCGCCCGGGATGTTGTGGCCCCAGAGCGCGATCAGGAAGTACATCGGCACCAGCATCATTTCCCAGAAGAAGAAGAACAGGAAAAGATCCATGGCGAGGAACACGCCGATGACGCCAGCCAGGTTCCACAGCAGGTTCAGGTGGAAGAAGCCGACATTGCGCTGCACTTCATTCCACGAGCAGGCGATCGCCAGCACGCCGATCAGGCCGGTCAGCACGATCAGTACCAGCGACAGGCCGTCGAGCGCCAGATGGAAGCTGATGCCGAGGCGCGGAATCCAGTCGGCCTTGAATTCGGCAACCCATTGCGGGCTCGAGGCGTTGAGCAGGGTCTGCGAGTAGTCGCCGACGTACCAGAGGTACAGCGACAGGACCAGCACGATCGACATCGTGATCAGGCCGACCCAGCGCGGGAAGCCGCGCCCGAAGCGTTCGCCCTGCCAGCACAGGAAGCCGCCGACGAACGGAATCACCATCAACCAGACCAGGATCATGACAGCACCACCAGGGCGATGATCAGCACCGCACCGCCGGCCATGCTGGCGGCGTACCAGCGGATCTGGCCGGTCTGGGTGCGCGAGAGCAGCCCGTTCAGGGCGGTCAACGGACGGGTGATGCTCATGACGGCGGTGTCGAAGGCGTCCTTGCGGGTGATGTGCACGAAGTACATGAAGGGCTTGACGAACAGGCGGTCATAGAGCCAGTCGAAGCCGAAGGCGCTGAACCAGAACCGGGCGATCAGGCTGGCCGTCGGGTTCTTGCCGAGCGCGGTCACGAAGCGGCGTTCGCCGAAGAACAGCAGGTAGCCGATGCCGACGCCGAGCAGTGCGACAGCGCCCGACACCAGCGCGATCGTCGTGTGCAGGCTGTGCTCGGCATGCGGGCTCGCCGGCAGCACGGCCTCGACCGGCGGGTGGATGAAGCCGCCGACGGCAGTCGACAGCACGATCAGCACGATCAGCGGCAGGTTGTACGAGATGCCGTGGCCGGCGTGGACGTCGGCATGGCCGTGGTACTTGCCGAAGAAGGTGATGAAGATCAGCCGCGCGGTGTAGATCGAGGTCAGGAAGGCACCGAACAGCGCGGCGTAGAACAGCGCGTGATTGCCGCCGGCCCAGGCGCCGATCAGGATCTCGTCCTTCGAGTAGAAGCCCGCCGTGACGTAGGGCAGTGCGGCCAGCGCCGAGCCGCCGATCACGAAGCTCCAGAATGCCAGCGGCAGCTTCTTGCGCAGGCCACCCATGTGGAAGATGTTCTGTTCGTGGTGGCAGCCGAGGATCACCGCGCCGGACGCGAGGAACAGCAGCGCCTTGAAGAAGGCGTGGGTCATCAGATGGAAGATCGCCGCCGACCAGGCGCCCGCGCCGAGCGCCAGGAACATGTAGCCGATCTGGCTCATCGTCGAATACGCCAGCACCCGCTTGATGTCGGTCTGCACCATCGCCGTGAAGCCGGCGATCAGCAGCGTGACCGCGCCGGTGGCGCCGACCATCTGCAGCGCGAACGGCGACAGCTCGAACAAGGTGTGGGTGCGGGCGATCAGGTAGACGCCGGCGGTGACCATGGTTGCCGCGTGGATCAGCGCGGAGACCGGCGTCGGGCCGGCCATCGCATCCGGCAGCCAGGTCTGCAAAGGCAGCTGGGCCGACTTGCCGACCGCGCCACCGAGCATCAGCAGGGCGATCGCGGTGATCAGTTCCGGCTTGTCGGCGTAGAACGCCGGCGCCGCCTTGAGGATGTCCTGGATGTCGAGCGTGCCGAGATCGCGCCACAGCAGGAACAGCGCGATCGCCATGAAGGTGTCGCCGACGCGGGTGACCACGAAGGCCTTGCGGGCGGCTGCTCCATTGGCGGCGTCGGTGTACCAGAAGCCGATCAGCAGGTACGAGGCCAGACCCACGCCCTCCCAGCCGAGGTACAGCAGCAGCAGGTTGTCGCCGAGCACCAGGAACACCATGCTCATCACGAACAGGTTCATGTACGAGAAGAAGCGGCCGTAGCC
>PNMW01000043.1 GCA_013823855.1 Lysobacteraceae bacterium
ATCGCCGAGTCCGGCTCGTTCACCCGACGCAGCTATTCGTACTACGACACGCCGGCTGCCGATGGCAGCGGCGCCACCGAGATCGGTTTCCTGGTCAAGCGCCTGCCGGGCGGCCGGTTTTCGGAATGGCTGTTCGCCGAGGACCGCACCGACCTCAAGTTCTGGGTCGAGGGACCGTTCGGCGTCATGGGCATCGACGATCTCGATCGCGACGGCCTCTGCGTTGCCGGCGGCACCGGGCTGGCGCCGATCCTGTCGATCGTCGGCGATCGTCTGCGCCGCTCGACGACCGCGAAATTCACCATCGTCTTCGGCGTCCGTACCGCCGCCGACGTGTTCGCCAACGATCGCCTCGAGGCGCTGCTGAGAGAAGGCGGCGACCGCGTCCGGCTGATCACCATCCTGTCGCATGAACCGGCGGGATCGGCGTGGGCCGGTCCGCGCGGGCTGGTCACCGCTGCGCTCGATGAAACGCTCGGCATCGACTACGCGACGACCGCCGCCTTCATCTGCGGCAACCTCGGCATGGTCGAGGCGGTCGAACGGCGGCTGATCGGGCTTGGCGTGCAGGCCGATAGAATCCACGCCGACAAGTTCGTGCCGTCCGGCACGCCCTGAAACGGCAGCGGCAGACGGCTGATCGGGAGCGGTGGCGGCAATGTTGCGTCAACCCGCCGCCCCCTCCCGAAACGACCTCGATCATGACCCTGCTCAAGACTGCACCGAACTTCCGCGACATCGGCGGCCTGCCGACCGGTGACGGCCGCCGGACCCGATCCGGCGTCATCTACCGTTCCGACGCCCTCGACGCGCTCGACGCCGATGACCTGGCCCGTCTCGCCGACCTGTCGCCGCGGGTCTGCTGCGATCTGCGCAGCGACGGCGAGCGGCTGCAGCGGCCCCACCGCTGGCCGGCGGGTGCCGAGCCGCGGGTGATGAATCTGGCGGTGGCGACCGACATCCGCGTGCTGATGCCGGAACTGGTGCAGGAACTGCGCGGCAATGCCACGGCGGCAGGCGCCGGCGCGCTGATGCGACATCTGTATCGCGATCTGCCGACCGTCTGCGTGCCGGTGCTCAAGCAGGTGTTTGCGCTGCTGCTCGACGAGCAGGCCGAACACCTGCCGCTGGTCGTCAACTGCACGGCCGGCAAGGATCGCACCGGCTTCGTCGTGGCGATGCTGCTGAACGCCGTCGGCGTCGCCGAGCAGGCGGTGCTCGACGACTACCTGCGCTCGAACGACGCGAGCAATCGCGATTCGCTGCGCCTGAAGGTGGCCGGGCTGCTGCACGAACTGCTGGGCACCCGTGCGCCGCCGGACATGCTGGCCGCGATCATTGCTGCCCGCCAGGACTACCTCGATGCCGCGCTCGGCCAGATCGCCGCCACGCACGGCTCGGTCGACGCCTATCTGGCCCGCGCCATCGGCCTCGACGACGGCCAGCGCGACCGGCTTGCGAGCCGTCTGCTGATCCACTGAATCCCCTGCTGGACTTTCCCGGAGTTGCCTCGATGAGCCTTGCCGAACTGTCGCTGGACGCCGCCACCGGCGTCGCGACGATCACCCTCAATCGCCCGGACGTGCTCAACGCGCTGAACGTGGCGCTGGCCGAGGCGCTGCGCGATGTCGTGGTGCCGCTGGCCGGCGACCGGCGGGTGCGCGCCGTGCTGCTGCAGGGCCGTGGCCGGGCGTTCATGGCCGGTGGCGACCTGAGCGGCTTCGCGGCCGACTTCGATACCGCCGACACGGTGATCGACGCGCTGCTCGACGCGCTGCATCCGGTGGTCGAGACGCTGCGCGCGATCGACGCGCCGGTGATCGCCTCGGTGCAGAGGGCGGTCGCCGGTGCCGGACTGTCGCTGATGGCCGCCTGCGATCTGGTGATCGCCGCGGCGGGGACCCGCTTCCTGCTCGCCTACGACCGCATCGGCGCGGCACCGGACTGCGGAGGCACCTACTTCCTGCCGCGCCTGCTCGGCAGCCGTCGCGCCGCCGCGCTGATGTTCCTGAGCGAACAGCTCGACGCCGAGGCCGCGCTGGCGGCCGGCCTGGTCAACAAGGTGGTGGCGGCTGATCAGCTGGTGGCCGAAAGCGCGGCTCTGGCCGTGAAGATCGCCGGCGGCCCGACCCAGGCCTTCGGCAACTACAAGCGGCTGGCGCAATCGACATTCGGCAACACGCTGCATGACCAGCTGGAAGCCGAGCGCGCCTCGTTCAAGAGCGCGACCAAGACCCGGGACTTCCGCGAAGGCGTCAGCGCCTTCCTGGCCAAGCGGCCGGCGACCTTCAAGGGGCCGGCGCTCTGAGCGACCGCGCGCTGTCGTTTCCCTTTTCCCTGCCTCGAAACCCCGACCATGCTCACTGACGACCAGATCCAGATTCAGGACGCGGCGCGACGTTTCTCGCGCGAAGTGCTGGCCCCCGGCGCCGCAGCCCGCGAGAAGGCCCAGGCCATCGAACCGGCGGTGATCGCCGGTCTTGGCGAGATGGGCCTGCTCGGCATGACCGTGTCCCCGGACTACGACGGCGCCGGCGCCGACTACGTGTCGTACGCGCTGGCGCTGATGGCGGTGGCCGAGGGCGATGGCGCGGTGTCGACGATGATGTCGGTCCACAACGCGCCGTATTGCGCGATCCTCGAACGCTACGGTTCGGCGGCCCACAGGGACGCCGTGCTGAAGCCGGCGGCGCGCGGCGAATACATCGGCGCCTTCGCGCTGACCGAATCCCATGCCGGTTCCGATGCCAGCGCGCTGCGGACGCGCGCCGTGCTGAAGGGCGACCGCTATGTGATCAACGGCTCGAAGCAGTTCATCACCAGCGGCAGGATCGCCCAGTACGTGATCGTCTTCGCGGTCACCGATCCGTCGAACCCGAAGCGCGGCATCTCGGCGTTCCTGGTGCCGTCATCGACGCCGGGCTTCTCGGTGTCGAAGCTCGAGCACAAGCTCGGCCAGAAGGCGTCGGACACCGCGTCGCTGAGCTTCGACGACATGGAAGTCCCGGTCGAGCTCCGGATCGGTGGCGAAGGCGAGGGCTACAAGATTGCCCTGTCGGCGCTGGAAACCGGGCGCATCGGCATCGCTTCGCAGGCGGTCGGCATGGCCCAGGCTGCGCTCGATGCAGCGATCCGCTATGCCGGCGAGCGCAAATCGTTCGGCACGGCGCTGCTCGGCCATCAGGCGGTCAGCTTCCGGCTGGTCGATGCCAAGACCAGGCTCGAAGCGGCGCGCCAGCTGGTGCTGTCGGCGGCGCGCATGAAGGATGCCGGCGTGCCGTGCCTGGAGCAGGCCTGCATGGCCAAGCTGTTCGCGTCCGAAGTGGCCGAGGAAGTCTGCTCGGTGGCGATCCAGACTTTCGGCGGCTATGGCTATGTCGAGGACTTCCCGGTCGAGCGCATCTACCGTGACGTCAGGGTCTGCCAGATCTACGAGGGCACCTCGGACATCCAGAAGATCATCATCGGCCGCAGTCTCGCGGCCTGATCTCCGGCCGGATCGAAGCCGGATCCGCGGGCAAAAAAAATCGGGCGACGAGCCCGATTTTTTTGCCGCCTGCGGCGATCAGCTTCAGGCCACCGCGTCCTTGAGCTTCTTCAGCGGGCGCACGCGGATCTTCAGCGAGGCCGGCTTGGCCGCGAAGGTCTGCTCCTGGCCGGTGAAGCGGTTGATGCCCTTGCGCTTCGGCTTGGCCGGAACCTTGACGGCGGTGATCTTCAGGAAGCCCGGGAGCACGAAGCTGCCCGCACCCTTCTTGCTGACCGAACCGGAAATCGCGCCTTCCAGCGCTTCCAGCACCTTCTTGACGCCCTTGGCGTCGATGCCGCTGTTCTCGACGAGATGGGCCACGAGGCCGGTCTTGTTGAGCGTTTCCTTGATCGGCTTGGCCGCGGCGGGGGCCGCGGCGGCAGCCTTCGGCTTCGGAGCTGCCTTGGTGGCAGCAGCCTTGGTCGCTGCAGCTTTCTTGGGTGCCGGGGATGCTTTGGCCATGTTTCTCCTGCTTGTGTTCAGTGGGATGGACGACGCTGCGTCGGTGCACAGCAGCCGCGAGTATACGGACTGGCCGCGAGATTGCTGCACAAAGCTTGTTGACGCATGTCGGCGTACTCGCAACGCCTGTCGCAAGGGCGGGGCGATTCAGGCAAAGGCGGCAGGCAGCGCGCGCGGCCGTGGCGCGGGTTCGCCCTCGTCATCGATGATCTGTGGCTGCCGATGGCGGTCATAGCGGGCCTGCCAGCAGCGCTGGCGCAGCGGTTCGAGCAGGGTCAGGCGGCCGTCGTGCTCGAACACGCCGGTATCGATGAACAGCACGTTGGCGGAGGCGATCGGCCGGCGATCCTGCGAATAGCTGTGACCGGCGATGATCTGGTCGATGCCGGCCACCGGCTGCAGCGCACAGCGCAGCGATGCCAGTCGCGACATCGACAGCCGCTCCGGATGGACGAGCGACCGCAGGCCTTCGCAGGCGGTGATCCGGGTACGGCCCCAGAGCACGGTGGCGGCCAGCGAATCGTCGTCGGGATCGCGATCCCGATCCTGGAGCGGGCGACGGTGCTGCCGGTTCAGCGCCTCGACGTCGGACCAGCTCATGCCGACCGGCACTTCGGCATGGATCAGGCCGATGCGCCGGCCATCGGCGAGCGGCAAGGTCATCGCCAGCGGCAGACCGTCGACCAGCCGGATCAGCGCGTGCAGCGTTTCATCGGCAATCTCCTGACCCCACTGGCCGCCGTTGCGGTACCAGAGCAGCGCCGACATCACGTTGCGCGAGGAATCCTGGAGCATCGCCTCGTGGTTGCCGCGCAGCGAATAGAACCACGGCAGCTTCTCGACCCGGGTCAGCAGTGCGAGGCTGTCCGGCCCGCGGTCGATCAGGTCGCCAAGCGCGATCAGGCGATCGCAGGCAGTGTCGAAGCGCACGGCCGCGAGCAGATGGTCGAGCAGTGCTGCATGTCCATGCACGTCGCCGACGACGAAGTCGCGACCGCGACGGTTCAGCGGCAGCTGATGAAATGGCCTGTGGATCAGCATGGCTCGGTGGCGTCCACGCGCTCGATGGAATGATGGAAGGAGAAACGCCGGGATGCAGCGGCGCGGCGGGTGCACCAGCCACCGTAGCAGCGCGGACCCGTTGCACATCGATGGCCACCGTGATCGGTTGCCCCGGCGCGATTGCCGGTGTGCGGCGAATCACGCCTTGTCGGCGAAGGCGGTGCTGGCGCTGATGTAGCCCAGTGATTCGGCGAGACGTTCCAGCTCCGCGCCGTTGCGCTCGCCGACGAAGCGCGCGCAGTACATGACGATCATCCAGCTCAGCACTTCGGCGACATCATCGGTGGCGCCGGGCCGGCTCAGGCCCTTGCGCTGGATGATGTCCAGCGACACCCGGCTCTGCGCGCAGATGCGATCGACCATCGTCTTGTAGAGCCCGGCCACTGTCTGGTCGTAGGGCGCGGTGTCGTTGACCGCGGCGAGGATCGCCTGATGTTTCTTGAACGTTGCCACCATGCCGACCAGCGCTTGATGAAGTTCGGGCGGGCGGGCGGCGTCGGCATCGCTCATCCAGGTGCCGGAGCTGGCGATGATTTCCTCGGTCACCTGGCTCATCAGCCGCGCCACCAGTTCGCCCTTGTCGCGGAAGTGCAGGTAGAAGGTGCCGCGGGCGATGCCGGCCTCGTCGGTCAGCTGCTCGACGCTGAGTGCGGCGAAGCGGTGACCCTGTTCGAGCAGCCGCTCCATCGCCGCCAGCAGACGGTCTTCGATCGACGGCCGCGGCTGGTCGCCGAGCCTGGCTCGGGTGCGTCGGGTCGGACGGGGTGCGATCTGCGCCATGACGGAGTCGGAAATGGGGGCTGTGCCGATGATACGTCGCTGGAACGCCGGCGCCGGAAGACAGCTTAGCGATTATTGTCATTTTGTCTATCGATAGTTGACATAGTGTCAATTACTGACCCATGATTTCCGCAGGTGCCCCGATCCGCAGTGCTTTCGCGGTGGACAGAGACGGCACCGCTGACCCGATCACGGGCAATCGTGGCGAACGAGGAGACCTTGATGCATCCCGACAAGAGCCAGCCGACGGCGGCCTGGATCGCCGAACTGCGATCCCGCTTTCCGACCGAGCGCGAGATCGATCGGGTGCTGACCCGCAAGATGCAGCGCCGCTCAGGCCCCGGCTTCAAGCCGCTGGCGCTGGACACGCTGGTTGACGGCGTTCGCGCGCTGCTCGATGCCGAGCTGGCGACACCCTACGAATTGCGCGATGCCCGCTGGCTGTCCGGCGGCGCCTCGAAGCTGCAGATGGCGTTCACGCTCGAATGGCAGCATCCGCAGGACGGGCTGAGCTGCACGGCGATGGTGCTGCGCATGGAGCCCAGCGAGTCGATCGTCGAAACCAGCCGCAGGCGGGAGTTCCAGCTGATCCGCGCGATGGAAGGCGTGGTCCCGGTGCCGCCGGTCTACTGGTGCGATTCGGAAGGCGAGTACCTGCCGTATCCGGCACTGATCTACGGCTTCGCGCCCGGCGTCACCAAGCCGAGCAGCGCCGCCAGCGGCGTCAGCGGTCTCGGCACCCAGCTGCCGGCCGCGCTGCGGGCGCAGCTGGCGCCGCAGTTCGTCGCCCATCTGGCGAAGATCCACACCACCGATTTCTCCGGCCGCGGGCTGGATGCCTTCGACGTCCCTGAAGTCGGCACCACCCAGTGCGCCGAGTGGGGCCTGAACTGGTGGGAGCGGGTCTGGGAGGAGGATTCCGACGAGGACGTGCCGCTGATGCGTCTCGCTGCGGCCTGGCTGCGCGCCAACATGCCGGTGCTCGACCGCGCGGTGATCGTCCATTCCGACTACCGCCTCGGCAACTTCCTGTTCACAGAGCACGATGCCCGGATCAGCGCCTGGCTGGACTGGGAGCTTGGTCGCATCGGCGATCGTCACCAGGACCTCGCCTGGACCACCAGCCGCGCCTTCGGCGCGATGGCCGAGGACGGCACCACCTTCCTGACCTCCGGGCTGTTGCCGGAAGCCGAGTTCATCGCCGGTTACGAGCAGGCCACCGGCCTGAGCGTCAATCCGAAGACCGTGCATTGGTACAAGGTCTACAACGCTTACATGATGGCCACGCTCAGCCTGGCCACCGGCTATCGCGCCGCGCGCGGTGGCAAGACTCATCAGGACGTGCTCGTCACCTGGCTGATCGGCATCGGGCCGATGCTGCTCGACGAGATGCGCAGCCTCATCGAGGAGAGCCGCTGACATGCAGATGCGTCCCCAGATCCAGTTGCAGGCGGTGATCAAGGCCTTGAGCGATGTCGTGCTGCCGGCGATCGATCCCGACAACAAACTGGCGATCGAGCAGGGCAAGCTGTCGATCGGCCTGCTGGCGCTGCTGGCGCAGCAGTTGCCGGTGCAGTTCGCGTTCGATGGCGACGAGCTGGCGCGGCTGATCGCCACCAGCGGTGCGCTGGCAACCCGGGCGCAGGGCGGGGCGGGGACCCGGGCGGCGGTTGCCGCGCTGAACGAGACCACGCTGGCCGCCGGCCGCACGCTCGATGCCGCCCGCAGCTCGCCGGCCGACCTCGAAGCCGCGGTGCGCGCGCTGCGCACGGCCACCGGCACGCTGATCACCGAGGTCCACCGCGATGGCGATGCCGCCAGTCAGGCCGCGGTGCAGGCCGAAGTGCTGGCGATGTCGAAGGACCAGCTGCTGCGCGAGCGTTCGATGCTGCTGATGCAGGGCTGGGAGCCGGACCCGAAGGCCGTCCCGCCACTTGCCGAACTGCTGGCCCGCTGACGCCACACCCACCCCACCCCGAACTTCCGCCGAGAACGCGATCATGACGATGCCCGCCCAAGCCCCTGTCCTCCCCATCCTCGATCCCGTCAACGACGGCCGCCACCGGCTGCGCGACCTGCCGCTGGAGCGCGAATCGATTCCCTATGTGATCGCGTTGCCCGAGCACGGCATCGCCGCTTTCGTCTACACCTGGGTGACCAAGGACAACCTCGCCGGCTCGGCACTCGCCGCCTATGGCCCGGGTATTGGCGACACGCCGGTGTTCGAGGCGGTCGACGGCATCCCGATGGGGCCGGAGAAGAACTTCGACGATTGGCAGGTCGGCAACCTGTACCTGTCGCAGGACCTGAAGATGAAGACCGCGCGCTTCAAGGTGTCGACCGCGCGCGTCACCATCGACGCCGCCTACGAGGCCGTGCAGCCGGCCTATGCCTACAGCTTCCATCCGGACGGCTGCCCGGCATTCGCCGCGACCGATCGGCTGGAGCAGGCCGGCCGCGTCCGCGGCACGGTGACCGTCGACGGCCGGCGGCTTCCGTTCGATACCTTCTGCGCCCGCGATCATTCCTGGGGCACCCGCGACTGGGGACAGCCGCAGCACTGGAAGTGGCTGCATGCCTACAACGCCGACACCCAGCTGCACTTCTGGAAGATCGAGATCGGCGGCCGCAGCGAGCTGCGCGGCTATGTCAATCGCGACGGGCTGTTTGCCGAGGTGGTCGACGTCGCGGTCGACTTCACCACCGACGCCCGCTATCACCAGAAGACCCTTTCGGCGACCGTCACCGACAGCATCGGCCGCCGGCTGAAGGTCGATGGCGAGTACTTCGCCACCCTGGTGATGCCGCCGGTGCCGACCTGCTCGCTGGTCGAAGGCGCGATGCGCTGCACGATCGATGGCGAAGCGGCCGTCGGCTGGACCGAGTTCATGTGGCCGACCGACTACCTCGCCTACATGGCTTCGCTGAAGGCCTGAGCGGCCGCTGCCTCGCGCCGGCCTGCCGTTCCGGCGCCGGCGCGCTGTTCATCGAGAACGACCCGGCTGGGCAAAAGCGGACGTTCCCCATCGTTGTGCAGGAGAGAGACCGATGATCAAGCCGCAGGATGCCGAGTTCCATTTCAAGCCGGATTCCCACTGGCAGTGGGTGGAGACCATCGCGCTGTCGTTCCATGTGCCGGGCACCACGGTCAGCGGCATCGTCTATGTGCTGACCCGGCCGATGCTCGGCGTCTGCATGGTCGATGTGACCATCCATGACCGGATCACCGATCTCTGGGAAGAGCAGATCTACATCGACAACCAGCAGCATCTGCCCTGTCCGAAGTCGCTGCTCGATTTCACGCTGCCGAATGGCCTGAGCATCACCGCGACTGATCCGACGAAGCGCTATCACGTGCGCTACGAGGGCATCGACGATACCGCGTTCGAGCTGGATTTCCAGACCATCCACGCGCCCTACGACCTCAACGATCCGGACATGGATCCGCTGGCCGCCGCCCGTCACGGCCCGGCCTGGGACACCTCGTGGTCCGGCCATTACGACGTCACCTACCGGATCAAGGGACGGCTGAAGGTGCGTGGCCAGCATTACGACGTCGACTGCGTCGACACCGGCGATCGCAGCTGGGGGCCGCGCCCGGAGCGCGATAATTCCTCGGTGATCTGGTGGCACGCGAGCTTCGGCGAAAGCCTGACCGCGCACCTGTTCGTCGCCCATGATCTGGCGAAGACCAATGATTACGGCAAGCTGGTCAGCGGCTATGTGCTCGAAGACGGCCAGACCTTCGGCATCAAGGAGTGCCGTGGCACCCAGGAGTACCGCAAGGCAGTGCCGATGGGCGGCACGCTTGCAATCGTCGATGTCCGCGGCAAGCGTTTCGCGATGAGCTATTCGGCGCTGAACAGCTGCTATTGGGCACCGTATCCATCGAACACCTATCTGCAGAGCTACATGCGGGTGAATTGCGAAGGCCGGACCGGCTACGGCGTGCAGCAGATCGGCCTGAGCCGCGCCTACCTGACCCGCAACCGCGATGCGATTCGGGCGCGCTGCTAGCCTGCACGGCGAACCGGCTTTTGCAGGTTGCCATTCATGGCGACGGCGCGACCGTCAACCGGCAGCAGCGACGTCGGGTTGAAACCCGACCTCCAAAAGCGTGGCGTGATTCGAGTCGCATAGAAAACCAAAACGAGGAGTGCGGCATGTCGCAAACCGTGGACAAGAACCGTCCCAGCCCCGAGTGGATCGCCGACCTGCGTCGGCGCTTCCCTTGTGAAACCGAGATCGACCGGGTCCTGACCCGCAAGCTCGAACGCCGCGCCGGGCCGCCGTACGCGCCGGTGACGCTGGCGCAGCTGCAGGCCGGCACCGAAGCGCTGCTGCGGACGCAGCTGGCGACGCCGTTCACGGTACGCGACTGCCGCTGGCTGTCGGGTGGGGCCTCGAAGCTGCAGATGGCCTTCACGCTCGACTGGACGCCGCCCGCTGCCGGCGCGGTCTCGACCCCGCTGGTGCTGCGCATGGAGCCGTCCGAGGCGATCACCGAAACCAGCCGGCTGCGCGAGTTCCAGGTCATCAAGGCGCTGGAAGGCGTGGTGCCGGTGCCGCCGACCTACTGGATCGACGCCTACGGCGAGCATCTGCCGTACCCGGCGATCATCTACGGCTTCGCCGACGGCGTGACCAAGCCGTCGAAGTCGAGCAGCGGTGTTTCCGGTGTCGGCACCTTCATGCCGCCGGAAATCCGTGAAACGCTCGGCCGGCAGTTCGTCGACCATCTCGCCGCCACGCATCGCTTCGACTGGCAGCGGGCCGACTTGTCCGCCTATGACCGGCCGGCGCCCGGCACCCAGGCGCTGGAATGGGCGCTGAACCACTGGGAACGCGTCTGGGAGGAGGACGCGAACCTCGACGTGCCGCTGATGCGCCTGACCATGGCCTGGCTGCGCCGGAACATGCCGCCGGTCGATCACGTGTCGGTGATCCACGGCGACTACCGGCTCGGCAATTTCCTGTACACCGAGGACGATCTGCGGATCAGCGCCTGGCTGGACTGGGAACTGGCCTATCTCGGCGATCGCCACGAGGACCTGTCGTGGTGCGCCAAGCGGCCGTTCGGTCACCTGGCCGAGGACGGCAAGACCTTCCTGATCGGCGGTTTCCTGCCGATGGCCGATTTCGTTGCCCGCTACGAAAAGGCTTCCGGCCTGAAAGTCGATCCGGCACGCATGCGGTACTACGACATCTTCAACAACTACAAGGCGGTCGCGATCGTGCTGGCCACCGGCTACCGCGCACCGCGCAACGGCAAGACCCATCAGGACGTGCTGGTCGCGTGGATCACCGGCATTGCCTACTCGCTGCTCGACGAGCTGCGGACCCAGATGGCGGAGGTGCTCTGATGGAACTGCGTCCTTCCTTCCAGATTCCGGCGCTGATCAAGTCGCTGACCGACGTGGTGCTGCCGGCCGTCGATCCGGCCAACAAGCTGGCCCAGGAGCAGGGCCAGCTGATCGTCGGCATGCTGCACCTGATGGCGCAGCGGCTGCCGCTGCAGTACCGGTACGACCGCCACGAACTCGGCAGCTATGTCGCGCTGTCCGATCAGCTGGTGACCCAGGCGGCGGCCATCGCCGAGGCCGGCGCGGCTCGGCAGGCCCTGATCGAGGCGGCCGCCGACGGCCGGGCGCTGCTGGCGCGCGCCGGTGCCGAGCCCGGTGAACTCGAGGCCGCCAACGGGCTGCTGCGCGAGCGGGTCGGCGCGCTGATCACCGCCGCTGCCGCCACCGCGGATACGGCCGCGCTGCGCGAGGTCAATGCCACGGTGATGGCGCATGCCGAGGCCCAGCTGCTGCGCGAACGCGCCTGGATCGCGCTGCAGGGCTGGGAAGGCCCATCGGCCGGGCTGCCGGCGGTCGAGACCCTGATCGCGCGCTGAGCGCGGCGAGGGCAGGTACCCGGTTCGTGGTCCGTGTCGATGCCGCGCGCTATCGTTGCCGCCGCATCGACCGGACCCCGTGACCATGAACTTCCAGCTGACTCCCGCGCTGCTCGATCTGCAGGCGCGCACCCGCCGTTTTATCGCCGACGAGGTGATGCCGTACGAGCGCGATCCGCGCCAGACCGATCACGGCCCGCGCGAAGACCTGCGCGCCGAACTGATCGCCCGGGCCCGCGCTGCCGGCCTGCTGACCGTCCACGCCTCGAAGGCACTCGGCGGCCTGCACCTGAGCCACATCGAGAAGGCGATCGTCTTCGAGGAAGCCGGCTACTCGCCGCTCGGCCCGGTGGCGATGAACATCCACGCGCCGGACGAGGGCAACATCCATCTGATGGAAGTGGTGGCCACCGAGGCGCAGAAGGCGCGCTGGCTGGCGCCGCTGGTGGCCGGCCACACCCGCTCCTGCTTCGCGATGACCGAGCCGGCGCCAGGCGCCGGCTCCGATCCGTCGATGCTGACGACCACCGCGGTCCGCGATGGTGGCGACTACGTGATCAACGGCACCAAGTGGCTCATCACCGGTGCCGAAGGCGCGAGCTTCGCGATCATCATGGCGCGCCTCGAAGATGGCCGGGCGACGATGTTCCTGGCCGACATGGCGCAGCCGGAAATCGTCATCGAACGGCAGATGGGTTCGCTCGACCGCTGCTTCGCCGGCGGCCATTGCGTGGTCCGCTTCGATAACTTGCGGGTGCCCGCCGCTGACGTGCTCGGCGAACTCGGCGAAGGCTTCCGCTACGCCCAGATCCGCCTCGCCCCGGCGCGGCTGACGCACTGCATGCGCTGGCTCGGCGCTGCCCGCCGCGCCCACGATGTGGCGCTGGATTACGCGCGCCGTCGTCAGGCCTTCGGCAAGCGGCTCGGCGACCACGAGGGCGTCGGCTTCATGCTCGCCGACAACGACATGGACCTGCATCTGGCGCGGATGGCGATCCTCTACTGCGCTGACATCCTCGATCGCGACGAGGGCGGGGCGGCGCGCGCCAACTTCGAATCGAGCCGCGCCAAGGTGATCTGCTCGGAAAAGACCTGGGCGGTGGTCGACCGCAGCGTACAGGTGCTCGGCGGCAGCGGCGTGACCGGCGAGACCATCGTCGAGCGGATCTTCCGCGATATCCGCCCGTTCCGGATCTACGACGGCCCGAGCGAGGTGCATCGCTGGAGCCTCGCGAAGAAGCTGCTGAAGGGCTGACGCGGCACCCGATCCGGCTTTCGCCGAAAGCGCTTGCATTTCGCACGCCACACGATAACCATATAGTTCATCGGTAAACTATTAGTTGACCACATGAAGGGCATCGAACGTCTGTCCGCTGTCGAATCAAGCACGCCGCGCATGGCGCGGGCGCTGCCGGACATGCCGATGGCGCCGACCGTGATGGTCCGCCTGATCCGCATCAGCGCGTTCGGCATGGGCAACTTCTTCGAACCGGTGTTCCGCGCGCTCGGCACCGGCGAGCACGCCTTCCACGCGCTGTGTCTGCTGGTGGCCAGCGAGCAGGGCATGGCCGCGCCGAGCGAATTGAGCGAGATGATCGGCACCAGCCGCGCCAACACCACGCGCATCGTCGAAGAACTGGTGCAGGACGGGCTGGTGACGCGCACGGTGCACGCCCGCGATGCCCGCCGCCACGAGATCGCGATCACCGCCGC
This sequence comes from Lysobacteraceae bacterium, assembly GCA_013823855.1. Taxonomy (GTDB): domain Bacteria; phylum Pseudomonadota; class Gammaproteobacteria; order Nevskiales; family Nevskiaceae; genus Nevskia. Next base: position 13,446 of record PNMW01000043.1, read on the forward strand.
CGGCCGTCAGCGGGTGCGCGACATCGTGCCGCGGATGATCGAGCCGCTGGAGCGGGCGTTTTCGGGCTTGAGCGCCGAGGAGTTCGCGCTGCTCGACCGCCTGCTGCGCAAGCTGATCGTGTCGCTCGACAGCAGTGCCCGGATCATGAGTTCGGCCGCCTGACGCGGCCAGCGACGACAGTCTTTCACAACAACGTCGACAGCGATCGACTTCACTGCGGGGAGCGAGAAATGGATGAGAAAACCAGTCTGCGGTACCAACTGATCAGCGCCTGGTGCGGCCCGGCGTTCGTCGTCACCTTCATCATTTTCTGGCTCGGTTTCGGCCACAACTTCCCGAATCCGTCGCCGTCGCTGGCACCTGAAGTGCTCAAGGCGCGCTATCTCGACAACCTTGGCGAGATCCGCCTCGGCTTCATCATCTCGATGATCACCGTCTGCCTGTACATGCCGTGGACCTGCGTGCTGGCCGGTCAGATGCAGCGCATCGAAGGCAAGAACATGCCGATGCTGTCGTACCTGCAGCTGATCGGTGGCGCCCTGACGGTGATGGTGGTGTCGTTCAGCGCGATGTTCTGGGCCGTGGCTGCATTCCGCCCGGAAGCCGACGCCGCGACGTTCCAGCTGATGACCGACACCGGCTGGCTGTGCATCGACCTGCAGTACGCCTGCACCACCTTGCAGATGGTCGCTGCGGCGCTGGTCGGCCTCGCCGACAGGAGCAAGGTGCCGCTGTTCCCGCGCTGGGTCTGCTACCTGACCATCTGGTGCGGCATCAGCTTCTTCCCGGCCAGCCTGACCGGCGTGATGAAGGACGGCCCGTTCGCCTGGAGCGGCGTGCTGAGCTTCTACTTCCCGTACTTCTGCTGGCTCTGCTGGTACTCGACCGCCAGCGTTTTCATGATAAAGGAGATCCGCCGCCGGATGAATGTCGCCGAGCCGGTCGCTGCCAGCCGTCTGGCTGCTGCCTGATCCAGCCCTGAAGGCAACGAGCCGGCGCGGACCCTGATCGGTTCGCGCCGGCTCGCGCCGTTCCCCATGCTCCGGATGATCCTTCGATGCCCGTGGAACTGACTGCGCCCGTCACCGCCAGCGACAAGGCCGAACGACATCTGCCGGGCGATCCGGACCTGTGGTTCCTGATCCTTGCAGAACTGCTGACGTTCGGCATGTTCTTCGTCGCCTACGTCGGCTATCGGGCGATGGAAACCGAGGTGTTCAATGCCTCGCAGCTGACCCTGGATCGCACTCTCGGGGTCATCAACACGCTGTTCCTGCTGACCAGTTCCTGGGCGGTGGTCAGCGCGGTGCGCGCCGCACGGGCGGATCGCCGCCAGCAGGTGCCGCGCTATCTGGCCGGGGCGATCCTGCTCGGGCTCGGCTTCATGGTGATCAAGTACTTCGAGTATTCGGCCAAGTTCGCGGCCGGCATCTCGCTGAACACCGACACCTTCTTCAACTTCTATTTCGCGCTGACCATGATCCACCTCGGTCATGTCATCGGCGGCACGGTGGTGCTGACCGTGCTGTGGAGCAATGCCCGACAGGGTGCCTATCATCCGGGCAACATGCGCGGCATCGAGTCCGGCGCCATCTTCTGGCATCTGGTCGATCTGCTGTGGATCTTCCTGTTCCCGCTGCTCTACCTGCTGCGCTGAGAACGACGATGCCCGCGATCCTGCTCAATCCGCATCGCACCTGGCTGATCCTGATTATCGCCACGGCCACCACCTTCTGGGTCGGCGTCGAAGGCGGAATCGGCCTCGCTGCCGGTGCCGTCACGTTCGCCATCACCTGGATCAAGGCGCGCCTGGTGGTGCTCGATTTCATGGAACTGCGCCATGCGCCGCCGCTGTGGCGACGGATCATCGAAGGCTGGCTGATGCTGGTCACCACGCTGATGCTGACGGCTTACTACTTTGGGCCGATGGTCCTGCCGCACGGCGGCTGAGCCAGCGACGGCGGAGGCTGCCGGACTGCTGGTGCTTCATCGGATATGGGCGGTCGAACTGGTCTTCAGCCTGCAGTGACGGCGTTGGCATGGCGACCGCAGTTGTGTGCGGTCGAGCAACTGCCGCTGCCCGCAGCAGAACGTGATGCGACGCTGGCGGCTGTCCGCGCGTTCATGACCGAAGACGATGGCCGGCCGTTCTGAGCGCTCAATCTGACGCGCTTTCCTTGGAGCTGGATCGGTCGAGGGATCGTCGGTCGTATTTTCCGGAGCGGCAGAGACCAGCAGCACGCGCTATGAGAATCGCGGCCATCGTTGCGGCTCAAGGTGGAGGCCGCCGTTTATGTTGGTCGTGTCGAGGGGGCAATGTGCTGTCGCCGGAAGCGAAGCTGAACGACTGTCATCGCCTGCTGCCGGTTAAGCGATCCGAGTCGTCATGCATTCATGGATCGGATGATCCATCCTGCTGACGCCGCGCTGGCGCCATACGAACTGATGGCGTTGAAAGTGGTGCTGATGCCTTCGCATCGAGAACTGCTGTTGCCACCGATGACGGCGGCCATTGTGGTGCTGTCACTGATCCTGTTTCGTGCGGGCGACGGATGCATGCAGCGATCCGATCTGCGGGAAGGTGGCTGCGAAGCACCGAATCTTGCCGGCACGTCTTGCCGCAACGATCCGCATCCGTTTGCGCAGCATGGAGACTGTCGCCGGCGACGAAGTACTCGGATCCATGGAGCGATGCAGTCGGACGCGTCGTCGATGCGCGTGCATTGAGATCCGTTGGGAAGCGCGATAACCGCTGTCTCGACACGGCCTCTCCGCTTCGGACGTACGGTCGTGGAGCGCAGGCAGCATCAAGGGATTGCTGAAGAGGGTTTCCTGATTCCGCTCGGTTGGGCGATTCCTTGTCCGTACCAGATATGCCTGGGTTCGTGAGGGGATGACGCCAATTGTCAACAGCCGCAAATACTCCATGGTGACGCGTCTGAAGACCAGCACCTTGTGCCGCCAGCAGCGCGTTGCGGCAGCAGTTCATAGGCGTGGCAGGGCAGTGGATAGCCCAGGATTGGATGAATCGGCGACGCGTGTAGAATGATCACTCCACCTCCAAAGAAGAACTCCATGTCCGACTCCGAGAACACCGAAGCCCGCGCCGGGACCCGCGTCAGCGGCGTCAGCGCCAAGATCCTCAGCCTGCTGGGTGCCGGGGCGAAATCCACCACCGATCTGATCAACGACGGTGGATTTTCGAGCGCGGCCGCTTTCCTGAATCTGAAGAAGCTGAAGGATCAGGGACTGGTGGAGACGGAGCGCGCCGGCCGCAATGTGATCTATCGCCTGGCGGATGCTGCTGCCGCGGTTGCCATTGCCGAGGCACCGCGCCGTGGCCGCAAGAAGGGCTCGAAGAACAAGGCAACCGCCCCTGCCAAGACGGTGGGCAAGCGTGGCCGCAAGGCCGCTGCGGCTCCTGCAGACGAATCGGGCAGCCTGAGCGGCGCATTGGCCGCGATTGCCAGCCGTTTCGCGCCGGTGACCGACCTCAAGCGGAAAGTCGACGTGCTCGAACAGCTTGCACAGTCGCTGCCGCGCGAAGTCGCCGCCGTGCTGAAGGCGATCAAGAGCGACCTGACGCGCTGATCGTTTGCGCCCGCCGGCATTTGCCGGCCGTGGCGTTAATGGCGTAATCGGTCCTGACGGCTGCGGGTGAGGGAGAATCTTTTACGCCCGTTGCCGTACGTCTCCGATTCCGCTCACCTGCGTCCTGTGCGGCGAGCGGTCCGGGCAGGCAGACCGTTCCTCTGCGGGCCGTCCGCTCGTCGTCAGACGAGACCTGTCCGCAGCGCGAGCCGCCGAGCGGCCCAAGCAAACCGGTGCCAACTGAAACGGCCACCCGGGAGGGTGGCTGTTTAGAGTTGCTGATACTGAATGAGTGGTCGGGGCGACAGGATTTGAACCTGCGACCACTTGCCCCCCAGGCAAGTGCGCTACCAGACTGCGCTACGCCCCGAATGATCCGATTGTAGCCTGCCAGGACCGAAGTCAGCGAGCCCGGACCGCTGATCAATACGGCCAGCGATCGAGCAGGGACTGCAATTCCAGCCGGATGTCCTTCAACTGCTGCTGGCGGCCGATGTTCGCTTCGGAGGCGACCGTCGCCGGATCAACAGGCTCGGCGGCACTGTCGTTGCGGGCCGCATCCTTCAGCCGCAGCCGCGCCGCGCCGATCGTATACCCCTGTTCATAGAGCAGGCTCCGGATTCGCCGGATCATCTCGACGTCGCCCTGCTGGTAGTAGCGACGATTGCCGCGGCGTTTGGCCGGCTTCAGCTGCGGGAATTCCTGCTCCCAGTAGCGGAGCACATGTGCCTTGACGCCGCACAGGTCGCTGACTTCACCGATCGCGAAATAGCGCTTGCCCGGAATCTCCGGCAATGGGGCGAGCTTATGCGTCGTCTTCATCAACGCTGACTCGCAGGCGCAGTTTCTGGCCCGGCCGGAAGGTGACGACGCGGCGAGCGGAAATCGGAATTTCTTCGCCGGTCTTGGGATTGCGGCCGGGCCGCTGGCTCTTGTCGCGCAGTTCGAAGTTACCGAAACCGGACAGCTTCACTTCCTCGCCATGCTCCAGGCGCTCGCGTACTTCCTCGAAGAAGTAATCGACGAACTCCTTGGCTTCCCGCTTGTTAAGGCCCAGTTCCTCGAACAGGGCTTCGGCCAACTCGGCTTTGGTCAACGCCACGATTGTCAGTCTCTCACCAAACCACCCAGTCGGGCATGAACGCTGGCGGCAACGGAATGCGCGGCGGCGTCGACTTCTTCGACGTTCAGCGTGCGTGAATAATCCTGAAAAATCAAGCCGAAGGCGATGCTTTTGCGTCCTGCGGGGAGACCGGTTCCGCGATAGACATCAAAGGTTTGCAGGCACTTCAGCAGCGGCCCGGCGGCGTCGCGGATGACCTCGGCGACGGCGTCGGCGGTCACCGATTCATCGACCACGAAAGCCAGATCGCGGCGCGACGAGGGGAACTCCGACACCCCACCCGGGGCGGGCAGCGTGATGTCGCGAACCGCCGTCCAGTCGAGCTCGAACAGGTAGAGCGCATCGGGAATGTCCAACGCATCCGCCAGCTTCGGATGCAGGGCGCCCAGCCAGCCGACCGCCACGCCATCGCGGACGATGCGTGCCGTGCGCCCCGGATGCAGCGCCGGATGCTGGCTGGCCTCGTAGCGCAGTGCGCCGCCGAACAGGGCTTCGAGATCGGCCTTGGCGTCGAAGAAATCGACCGGGCGGGCTGCGGCTCCCCACTGCTCGGGCAGCGCCGGACCGGCGATCAGACCCGCCAGCTTGGCCTGCTCGCGGTTCGTGTCGCCTTCGAGCGCGTAGACCGCACCGGCCTCGAACAGCCGCGCGCGCTTCTGCTGGCGCTGACGGTTGTACTGCCAGGTCGGGATCAAGCCGCTCCAGATCGTTGTGCGCATCACCGCCATGGTTTCGGCGATCGGATTGTCGAGCAGCACGCCCGGCGTTTCCGGATCGAGCTGCACCTGGATCTTCGGATCGACGAAGCTGTAGGTGACCACTTCCTGATAGCCGCGGGCGATCAGCGCGTCCTTGACGCGATCGAGCTGGCGCGTCGTTTCTGATGCGGAGAACGGCGCCAGCTCCGCCGCGTAGGCGCGCGGCGCAATGTGGTCGTAGCCGTGCAGACGGCCGATCTCTTCGACCAGGTCGGCTTCGATGCGCAGGTCATAGCGGTGCGGCGGCACCTTGACCTTCCAGCTGCTGGCGCCGGTCGGTGAGACTGCCATGCCCAGGCTGTGCAGCAGGGGCACGATGCGGGCTGCCGGAATTTCGCAGCCGAGCAGGCGGTTGACCTGCGAGTGACGCAGCGCGATGTTGGCGACATGCGCGGGTGCGGTGCCGACCTCGACGATGGGCCCGGCTTTGCCGCCGCAGATGTCCTGCACCAGCGCCGTCGCTCGCTCCAGCGCCTGGCGCTGCAGCGCCGGGTCGACGCCACGCTCGAAGCGGTAGCGTGAATCCGAGAGCAGCTTGTGGCGACGGCCGCTGGTGGCGATCGACACCGGTTCGAAGCAGGCCGCTTCCAGAAAGACCGACGTGGTGGTCGACGAGCAACCCGAGGCTTCGCCGCCCATGATGCCGGCGAGGACCAGAGGGCCGGTGTCGTCGGTGATCAGCAGGTCGCGCGGGTCGAGCGTGACGGTCTGCTCGTTGAGCAGCTTCAGCTGTTCGCCGGTCCTGGCGCGGCGCACCCGGATCGCGCCTTTCAGCAGCGCGGCATCGAAGCCGTGCATCGGCTGGCCGAGTTCGAGCAGCACGTAGTTGGTGATGTCGACCACCGGGTGGATCGTGCGGATGCCCGAGCGACGCAGGCGTTCGCTCATCCAGTCCGGCGTGCGCGCGGCGACGTTCAGGCCTTCGACGACCCGGCCGACGTAGTGCGGGCAGCCGCTGATGTCATCGACGATGACGCTGATCCGCGTTTCCGGCTCGACCACCGCCGGCTTGATGCGCGGGGCGTGGACCTGAATGCCGTACAGCGCGGCCGTTTCGCGGGCCAGACCGGCAATGCTGAGGCAGTCGCCGCGGTTCGGTGTCAGTTCGAGCACGATGGTGTGGTCGACCAGACCGAGATGCTGCTCGATCGGAGTGCCCGGCTTTGCGCTCTGATCCAGTTCCAGCAGGCCATCGGACTTCTCGACAAGGCCGAGTTCCGACGCGGAGCACAGCATGCCGCTCGATTCGACGCCGCGCAGCGCCGCCTTGCTGATCTGCGTGCCGTTCGGCAGCACCGCACCCGGCAGGGCCGCCGGAACCAGGATGCCTGGACGGGCATTGGCTGCGCCGCAGACGATCTGCAGCAGCTCGCCGGTCCCGGCGTCGACGCCGCAGACGCGCAGCCGATCGGCCTGCGGATGCGGCGTGGTGCTGAGGATCTTGCCGACGACGATGCCCTTCGGCAGCACCGCAAGCATCGGCTCGGCTTCGGCCTCGAGGCCGGCCATGTTCAGCTTGTGGGCGAGTTCGGTGGCGGTGGCCGGCGGGTTGACCCACTCGCGCAGCCAGTTTTCACTCAATTTCATGATTCGATACTCGTCGAGCGGGTGGTAGCCGTCCGTGGCGGAACTTCATCCTTCGTGTCGACCGACTGCCAAGCCATCCCTGGCCTGGCGTTCGACCGGCTTGCGAGCAGTACTCGCAATGCTGCCGGTCTCACCTTCACTTGAACTGCTCCAGAAACCGCAGATCGTTGTTGAAGAACAGGCGCAGGTCATCGACGCCGTAGCGCAGCATGGTCAGGCGTTCGACACCCATGCCGAAGGCATAGCCGGTGTACCGCTCGGGGTCGATGCCGACCGCGGCCAGCACGTTCGGATGGATCACGCCGCAGCCGAGCACTTCCAGCCAGCGCGTGCCTTTTTCTGGGTCGCCCCAGCGGATGTGGACGTCGGCGCCCGGCTCGACGAACGGGAAATACGAGGGCCGGAACAGCGCTTCGACGTCGCGCTCGAAGAACAGCCTGAGGAACGTGGTCAGGTCGTGCTTCAGATCGGCAAGGCCCACGTTTTCAGCGACATACAGGCCTTCGACCTGGTGGAACATCGGGCTGTGGGTGCGATCGAAGTCGACGCGGTAGACACGGCCGGGGCAGATGATGCGGATCGGCGGCTTCCGATCGAGCATCGTCCGCACCTGCACCGGGCTGGTGTGGGTGCGCAGCAGGCGGGCGCCGTTCAGGGCGTAGAAGGTGTCCTGCATCGCCCGCGCCGGGTGCGATTCGGGAATGTTCAGCGCCTGGAAGTTGTGCCAGTCGTCCTCGATTTCCGGACCCTGGACCGACTCGAAGCCCATCGAATTGAAGATCTGCTCGATGCGGCGAATGGTCCGCGACACCGGATGCAGGGTGCCAGCCGGCGCGCCGCGGCCGGGCAGGGTGACATCGATGGTTTCCGAGGCGAGGCGGCGCTCGAGTTCGGCGTCGGCAATCGCGCGGGCGCGTGCTTCCAGCTGGGCCGACAGCTGTTCCTTGACCTTGTTGACCTGTTCGCCAAAGGCCTTGCGCTGCTCGTGCGGCATTGCGCCGAGGCTCTTCAGCAGGTCGGTGACCCTGCCTTTCTTGCCGAGCAGATCGACGCGGAGCGCTTCGATCGCCCGCGGATCGGCGGCGGCGGCGATATCGGCCTGCGCAGTGATCAGCAGGTCGTCGAGATTGGGTGCGGAAGTCGCGTTCATGGCAACGGAACTCGGGGATTCGGAAGGCAACACGAGGGCACAAAAAAGGGGAGAGGCGAAAGACGCCGCTCCCCCGATTTGCAGCCGGACAGCTTAGGCGGCGAGCTTGGCCTTCGCCTGCTCGACAAGCTTGGCGAACGCCGGCTTGTCGTGGATCGCGATGTCCGAAAGCATCTTGCGGTCGACCTGGATTTCCGCCAGCGACAGACCGTGGATGAACTTCGAGTAAGACAGACCCAGTTCGTTGGTCGCCGCGTTGATGCGCTGGATCCAGAGGGCGCGGAACTCGCGCTTCTTGACCCGGCGATCGCGGTAGGCGTACTGCCCCGACTTGATGACCTGCTGCTTGGCAGCGCGGTAGACGCGACCGCGGGCGCCGTAGTAGCCCTTGGCCTTCTTCAGCAACTTCTTGTGACGTGCGCGGGCGGTGACGCCGCGTTTGACTCGTGCCATCGGTGATTACCTTTCGATTGTCTTGTTCGCTGAGCGAATCTTCTATGTAAGCGACGCTTCTACCACCGGGTGACGCCGGTGAACCCGAAGGTTCAGGCGTACGGGAGCAGCTGACGGACTTCTTTGTTGTCCGAGGCATGCACCATCGTCGGCCCGCGCAGGTCGCGGATGCGCTTGGGCGATTTCTTGGTCAGGATGTGGCGCTTGAACGCGCTGGAGCGCTTGAAGCCGCCTTTCGCGGTGCGGGAAAAGCGCTTGGCGGCGCCCTTGTTGGTCTTCAGCTTCGGCATTTCTTACGGCTCCAATGTGTTGCCAATGTATTGGCGTATCAGTCATCCACCGCAAGGATGACTTTGCAGTGTGCTTAGTGCTTCCGCGGGCCCATCACCATGATGGCCTGCTTGCCTTCGAGTTTCGGGTGCTGCTCGACCAGCGCCAGTTCATCCAGCTCGGCCTTGAGGCGATCGATCAGCCTGAAACCCAATTCCTGGTGAGCCAGTTCGCGACCCTTGTAGCGGATCACGATCTTGACCTTGTCGCCTTCTTCGAGAAATTCCTTGCAATGCTTCAGCTTGGTCTGGAAGTCGCCTTCCTCGGTGGTCGGCCGGAATTTCACTTCCTTGACCTGGATCTGCTTCTGCTTCTTCCGGGCGGCCTGCTGCTGCTTGTCTTTCTGATAGATGTACTTGCCGTAATCCATGATCTTGCAGACCGGTGGATCTGCATTCGGCGAGACTTCTACCAGGTCAAGCCCGGCTTCCTCGGCTTTGGCGATGGCGTCACGGGTGAGCATGATGCCGACCTGTGCGCCGTCATCGGCGATGACACGTACGCGGGGTACGTTGATTTCATCGTTCCGGCGATCCTGACGTTCCGCGCTGATACGCGTATCTCCCAAAAACCAATAGACAAGGCGGGTTGACCCAAGGGTCCCCCGCCGAAAAGAGCGGCATTATAGGGAATGCAGGCGCTGCGAAACAAGTGCGCTGTTGTTCGGGCAATTGCGCTGCTGCGCTTGCCGCGCGCCCGAGCCGCCGGATACGAAAAAGGCCCCGGTCTCCCGGAGCCTTTCGTTGCCAAATTGGTAGGCGCGAATGGACTCGAACCATCGACCCCCACCATGTCAAGGTGGTGCTCTAACCAGCTGAGCTACGCGCCTGCGTAGTCAGTAATAGTACGGGAGACCGATTGGCCTGTGCAAGCCTATCGCATCAAAAACCTCAGGCCGACTTCGCTCCGAGCGCCGTTTCCCGAAGCTTGCGCAGTTCGTCGCGCTTCTTCGCGGCCAGCTCGAATTCCAGGTTCTGAGCCGCCTGGCGCATTTCCTTCTCCAGCTTGGCGATGATCTTGGCCAGCTTTTCCGGCGCCATGCGGCCGTAGTCGGTGCCTTTCTCGGCGACCTTGCGCGACGGCGTGGTGTCGGTTGCCTCGTAGCCCATCTTCATCACGTCGTTGATGCGCTTGGCGATCGAGGTCGGGGTGATGCCGTTGGCCAGGTTGTGCTCGATCTGCCTGGCGCGGCGGCGATCGGTTTCGTCGAGCGCGGCCCGCATCGAGCCGGTGATCGTGTCGGCGTACAGGATCGCCTTGCCGTTGAGGTTGCGCGCCGCGCGGCCGATGGTCTGGATCAGCGAGCGTTCGGAACGCAGGAAGCCTTCCTTGTCGGCATCGAGGATCGCCACCAGCGACACTTCGGGCAGATCGAGCCCTTCGCGCAGCAGGTTGATGCCGACCAGCACATCGAACACGCCGAGGCGCAGGTCGCGGAGGATTTCGGCGCGCTCGACGGTGTCGATATCCGAGTGCAGGTAGCGCACCTTGACGCCGTGCTCGGTCAGGTAGTCGGTCAGGTCTTCCGACATCCGTTTGGTCAAGGTGGTGATCAGCACGCGATCGCCCTTGTCGACTCTCAGGCGGATTTCGCCAAGCACATCGTCGACCTGCGAGGCCGCCGGCCGAACCTCGACTTCGGGGTCGATGAGCCCGGTCGGGCGCACCACCTGGTCGATGATCGCGTCGCCGGAGAACTTCAGTTCATACGGCCCGGGGGTGGCCGATACATAGATCGTCTGCGGTACCAGCCGCTCGAATTCCTCGAACTTCAGCGGCCGGTTGTCGAGCGCGCTGGGCAGCCGGAAGCCGTACTGCACGAGGGTTTCCTTGCGGGCGCGGTCGCCCTTGTACATGCCGCCGATCTGCGGAACGGTGACGTGGCTTTCATCGATGACCACCAGCGCGTCCGGCGGCAGGTAGTCGAGCAGGCAGGGCGGCGGCTCGCCAGGTTCGCGGCCGGTCAGGTAGCGCGAGTAGTTCTCGATGCCGTTGCAGTAGCCGATCTCCTGGATCATCTCCAGATCGAAGGTCGTGCGCTGCTCGATGCGCTGCGCCTCCAGCAGCTTGCCGTTGTCGGCGAAGTACTTGATGCGCTCCTGAAGCTCGTCCTTGATCGCGCCGCTCATCGCCATGGTCCGCTCCTTCGGCGTGACGTAATGGCTCTTCGCGTAGATCGTCGCCCGCGGCACGCGGCGGCGGATTTCGCCGGTCAGCGGATCGAAGTAGCTGATGCCGTCGACTTCGTCGTCGAACAGTTCGACCCGCACCGCTTCCTCGTCCGATTCCGCCGGGTGGATGTCGATGATCTCGCCGCGCACACGGTAGGTGCCGCGTGCCAGCGCCACGTCGTTGCGGGTGTACTGCATTTCGGTCAGGCGGCGGATGATCTCGCGCTGGCCGAGCTTGTCGCCCTTGACCAGGTGCAAGACCATGTTGAAGTAGGCCTCCGGGTTGCCGAGGCCGTAGATCGCCGAGACGGACGCGACGATGATCGCGTCCTTGCGTTCCATCAATGCCTTGGTCGCCGACAGCCGCATCTGCTCGATGTGCTCGTTGATCGCCGAATCCTTCTCGATGAAGGTGTCGGACGAGGGCACATAGGCTTCCGGCTGGTAGTAGTCGTAGTAGCTGACGAAGTACTCGACGGCGTTGTCCGGGAAGAACTCCTTGAACTCGCCGTACAGCTGGCCGGCCAGGGTCTTGTTCGGCGCCAGGATCATCGTCGGCCGCTGGGTGCGCTGGATGACGTTGGCGATCGTGTAGGTCTTGCCCGAGCCAGTGACGCCGAGCAGGGTCTGGTGGGCAAGACCATCGCCGAGGTTCTCGACCAGCTTCTCGATCGCCTGCGGCTGGTCGCCACTGGGGGCCCAGTCGGCTTTCAGCTTGAAGCCGCCGTCGATGCGGCGCTTGAGACGAACCAGCTTGTCGGAGACGTGCTCGACGATCAGATCGGACTTGTTGCTGGACATGGCGGACGGGTCGAAAAGGGGATTGGACAGGTTACCGCTCCGCCGCCGCATGAGCCATGCCGGGGAGCGGTTCAGACCTCGGTCGGCGCTTCGACCGGCGGCGGCTGGCGGCGCGGCAGCAGGGTGATCAGGCAGGAGCCGATCACCAGGCTGATGCCGAGCAGCGACCACAGGTCCGGCGCTTCGCCCCACAGCGCCCAGCCGAGGCCGCCGGCGAAGATCACCGAGGTGTAGGTGAACGGGCCGATGTAGGACGCCGTCGCGACCGAATAGGCGCGGGTCAGCAGGAATTGCCCGGCGGTGGCAAAGGCGCCGACCCCCAGCAGCCACAGCCAGCCGGGCAGATCCGGGGTCTGCCAGACCCAGGGCAAAGGCACGGCCGAGGCCACGCTCGACAGCAGCAGGAAATAGAAGACGATCCGCGACGCCGGCTCGGTATCGCTGATCCGCCGGATGCCGATCATCGCGGCGGCGGCGCTGATGCCGGAGGTGGCGCCGATCAGCGCCGCGATGCTGGTCAGGCCTTCGCCGCCGGGCTTGACGATCAGGGTGATGCCGGCCAGTCCGATCAGGGCCGCCGGCAGCGCCGTCGGCGGCGGTTTTTCGCCGAGCCAGAGCCAGCCGATGAACGGCGCGAACAGCGGCATCGTGTAGGTCAGCAGCACCGCTTCGGCGAGCGGCAGGTGGCCGAGCGCATGGAAGTAGCCATACATCGAGATCAGGCCGAAGCCGGCGCGCCACAGATGGCCGCCGAAGCGTTGCGTCGTCACCAGGGCGCGGCCGCCGCTGACCAGCCACGGCGCCAGCAGCACCAGGCCGATCGCCGCGCGGAAGAACACGATCACCGGGCCCGGAACCGACCCCGACGCGCCCTTGATGCAGGTGGCGCCGAGTGCCATCGCCGCGGCGGCCGAAAGAGCGTAGATCGCGCCGCGGCGCAGGTCGTCGGACATCGCGATTCAGGAAGGGCGGACGGGGCGCGGCAGTCTATCGGCTGGGTCATGGCCCTGCGCGATGCGTCGCCCGCGTCGCGCTGCCGTCTGTCCGAACCCCGCCGCCACCGGTATGAAATGTCGCCGCGCCATCGGTCTCGCCATTACATTGCCGGATCATCCACAGACCCGGCGCCGCCCGAGCTTCCAACATGCCGAATCCATGCCTGCCGACCGGTCGCCACGGAGCGACCCGATGATCAATCCCGACACCGGCGGCGCTGCGGGAAAGTCCGTGGCCGGCGCGGCGCGCGCGGCCGTGATCCTGCTGGTCGAGGATTCGATTGCCGATGTCCGGCTGATGCAGGAAGTGCTGCGCGAAACCGGCCTGCCGCACGAACTGCTGATCGCCGGCGACGGCGAGAAGGCGCTGCGCGCGATCCGTCGCGAAGGCGAGTACGCCGACGCGCGGATGCCGGACATCGTTCTGCTCGACCTCAACCTGCCGGGCATCGACGGCCGCGAAGTGCTGCGCACCATCAAGAGCGATCCGGCGCTGCGCCGGACGCCGGTGCTGGTGCTGTCGACCTCGACGGCCGAAAGCGACATCACCGCCAGCTACGACGCCCACGCCAATTGCTACCTGTCGAAGCCGGTCGATCTGGGCGACTTTTTCCGGCTGGCCGAGGCATTGCGCGATTTCTGGCTGCGGCTGGTGATCCTGCCGCCGAGGGCCGACGCCGACGGTGGTCGGACGTGAGTGCGGCCGGCCCGCTCCCGGACGGCAGCGACCTGTCGACGACACCGCTGCGTCTGGAACCGCTGGCGCTGCTGCTGATCGAGGATTCGCCCGCCGATTCCCGGCTGCTGCAGGAACATCTGCGCGAGCCGATCCAGCGCGGTGAAGTGATGCTGCAGGTGGTGCGGCGCCTGTCCGATGCAGTGACTGCGCTGCGCCGGATGGAGTACTCCTGCGTGCTGGTCGATCTCGGCCTGCCCGACGGTCATGGCATCGGCTCGCTCGGCGCGCTGCGCAAGGTCGACCCGGATGTCGCGATGATCGTGCTGACCGGCCATGACAGCGATGATCTGGCGCAGCAGATCATGGACCTCGGCGTGCAGGACTATCTGGTCAAGGGGCGCGACGACGCCGGCCTGCTGCTGCGCCGGATTCGCTTCGCCGTCCAGCAACACTGCCGGCAGGCGCGCGGCGGCAGCGAGCAGCCGGATTCGTTCGCCAGCCTCAGCCGCGACGCGCTCAGTGGCTTGCCGAGCCGCGCACTGTTCGAGGATCGTGCCGCCTGCGCGCTGGCCCAGGCCGAATCCAGCGGCACCGGCGTCGCGGTCCTGTCGATCGGTGTGGACGGTTTGCCTGAAGACGCTGACGACTTGTTGCGCAAGATCGCGACGGCGATCGCTGGCGGCCTGCGCAAGTCCGACACCGTGGCGACGCTGGCGCGCGGCGAGTTTGCCGTGCTGCTGGCGCCGACCGACGCACGCTTCGACGCGGTGGCCGTGGCTCGACGGCTGGACGAGACGCTGCGGGCCATCGACGACGATGGCATCGCATTGCTGCCCCATATCGGCGTCGCCCGTCATCCTCGCGATGGCCTGAGCGCGGTTGCATTGCAGGAGCACGCCGAGCAGGCGATGTTCCGCGCCCAGCGCGCCGGTGGCGGCGTCTGCCTGTATCAGGATGAAGCGCTGGCGGCGATGGACGAGGTCTGGACCGGGACGCCGCTGCATCGACTCGAACTTCGCTATCAACCCTGGTTCGACGTTCGGCGGGCGAGACCGGTCGGCGTCGAGGCTCAATGGTCGAGCGATGACCAGACGGTCTGGCGCCAGGCTGGCCCGGTGCTGCGGCGCGAGGCCGGTCTTGCGATGATCGGCGCGGCGCTGACGCAGCTTCAAGGCTGGCGTGCCTCCGGGGCCAGTGTTCCGGCACTCGCCGTGGTGGTCGACGCGGCCTTGCTCGACGAGCCGGAACTGGACGCGTTCCTCGATCAGGAAGTGCTGAGATGTGGTCTGCAGCCGCAGGATCTGCGGCTGCTGATCGGCGCCGAGACGCTGGTCGCGGTTTCGCCGGAGCGGCTGGTCTCGCTTCGCCAGCTGCGCGATCGTGGCTTCGGGATCACGCTGGATGACTTCCTGGTGAGCTCCGACAGCCTTGGCGCGCTGACCCTGATCGCGCTCGATGCCGTCCGGCTCGGCACGCAGACGTCGGCGACGACTGCGGGCGACCGGGCCGATGGCAGCCTGCGTCGCGCCG
Organism: Lysobacteraceae bacterium; assembly: GCA_013823855.1. Classification (GTDB taxonomy): domain Bacteria; phylum Pseudomonadota; class Gammaproteobacteria; order Nevskiales; family Nevskiaceae; genus Nevskia. The sequence goes on from PNMW01000043.1 coordinate 28,615, forward strand.
TGCTTGCCGCGATCGGCGCCGCCGGCAGCCTGAGCCTCGATCTGATTGCCGCCGGCGTCGACCAGCCGGCGGATCGCGAGCGGCTGGCCGCCGCCGGGGTTCGCTACCTTCAGGGCCAAGCCCTGTGCCCGCCGTCGAGCGGCGCCGAACTGCTGCGGCTGTGGCAGTCGGCGTGCGCGGCCTGAGCCCCATGTCCGGCAACCTGCTTTCCGGAGGCGGCGCGGGTCTGCTGCCACACGGTGTCTGCTTCCAGCTTCGGCCTGATCTGATCTGGCTGCACGTGGTGTCCGACGCGGTGATCGCCGTGTCGTACTTCGTGATTCCGGTGCTGCTGCTGTATTTCATCCACCGGCGCCGCCAGCCGCTGTCGTTCAACGGGGTGGTGGCGCTGTTCGCCGCCTTCATCGTGCTGTGCGGCCTGAGCCACGTGCTCGGGATCATCACTGTCTGGACGCCGATCTATTACCTGCAGGGCATCGAGAAAGCGATCACCGCTGCGGTGTCGCTGGCGACGGCGATCGCCATCGTGCCGCTGGTTCCCAGGCTGCTGGCGATGCGCTCGCCGGAGGAACTGGCGGAAGCCAATCAGCGCCTGCGCGAGGAAATCACCTCGCGCGAGCTGGCCGAGGAAGAACTGCGTCGCTCGCTGGAAAAGATGAATCGCGCGGTCAAGGAACTGGAGCAGTTCGCGTACATCACCTCGCATGACCTGCAGGCTCCGTTGCGGACCATTTCGGGGTTTTCGCAACTGCTGACGCGGCGTCATCGCGACAAGCTCGACGGCGATGCGCTGGAGTTTCTCGACTACATCGACAAGGGCGCACGGCAGATGCAGCAGCTGATCCAGGATCTGCTGGCGCTGTCCCGGGTCGGCCGCAGCGACGCCGCCGGCATCGAGCGCAAGCCGCTGGCCGAAACGCTGACCCGGACCATCAAAGGCCTGAAGGCGACGATCGACCGGACCGGCGCCGAAATCGCATTCGGCACCCTGCCGGAAGTGGAAGCCAACCACGGCCTGCTGGTGCAACTGCTGCACAACCTGATCGACAACGCGATCAAGTTCCAGCGGCCCGGCGAGCGGCCGAAGATCCGCATCGACATCAGCCGCGACGGCGACTTCTGGGAGCTGAAGGTCGCCGACAACGGCATCGGCATCCCCCCGGACCAGCTCGATTCGGTGTTCGCGATCTTCAAGCGGCTGCATGCGCCGGACGATTACGAAGGGACCGGCATCGGCCTCGCGATCTGCCGCAAGATCGCCGAGTACCACGGCGGCAGCATCCATGCGACCTCCGACGGCAGCGGTGCCCAGTTCCATCTGCGGCTGCCGGTGACGGTTCCGAAGCAGCGCCCGCCGACGGCGGTCGCCGACCTGCGCAGCATCTGAATCAGCAGCGGGCTAGCGAACCGGCCGCAGCACGAGGCGATCACCGCAGCGATTGCGCAGATCGACACCGCAGGCGCGTGAGGCGTAGCTGCGGTCGAGACAGATGCGGACTTCCTGCAGATAGCGGCCCGAGCACTGCAGCACCAGCCCGTCCGGCCTGATCGCCGGGTTGGCAGCCAGCAGATCGCGGCGCAGTTCGCTGGCGGGCACGCTGAGGGTTTCCGGCAAGCGCTGATAGCGGTCGGGAATGCGGATCGCCCGGTAGCTGCGTTCCAGCGCCAGGAAATAGCCGTCGGCGCCGAGCCCGCTGCAACTGCCGTGCTTGCGCCACTCGTGAATGATCAGCCCCTTGCTCGGCATGATCGGCAGCAGCCGGTCGATCGTCGAATCCGCCACCCGTTCGCGGGTTTCGCAGTCCTGCGGCCAGCCACGCTCGTGCTGGGGCCACAGGCCGTGGGCGACGAAGGCATAGGGGCGGGCGCACTGCGGTTCATCAGTACGCCGCGTGGTCGCGCAGTACTCCGGCGACCACGACAGGCTGAGCACGTAATAGTCGAAGACGCCGGCCGCACCGCGTGGCCGGTCGTCACGGGCGAGCGACGACGTCGCCGTGAACAGCAGGAGCAGCGCAGCGATGACCGGCAGACGCTTCATCGCCGCGTGCCGCCGCTGGATCAGGCTTTCTGACCCGCCAGGAACAGCCAGGTCTCGACCACGGTGTCGGGATTCAGGCTCATCGACTCGATGCCCTGATCGAGCAGCCACTTGGCCAGATCCGGGTGATCGCTGGGGCCCTGGCCGCAGATGCCGACGTACTTGTTGGCGCGTTTGCAGGCACTGATCGCCATGCCGAGCATCTTCTTGACCGCCGGGTCGCGCTCGTCGAAGCCGCCGGCCACCAGGCCCGAATCGCGGTCCAGACCCAGGGTCAGCTGGGTCATGTCGTTGGAGCCGATCGAGAAGCCGTCGAAGTACTCGAGGAACTCGTCGGCCATCACCGCGTTCGACGGCAGCTCGCACATCATGATCAGCTTGAGCCCGTTGTCGCCGCGCTTCATGCCGTTGGCGGCGAGGATGTCGGACACGCCCCTGGCTTCGGCCAGCGTGCGCACGAACGGCACCATCACCTGCACGTTGGTCAGGCCCATCTCGTCGCGAACGTACTTCAGCGCCTTGCATTCGAGGTCGAAGCAGGGGCGGAAGTCCTTGGAGATGTAGCGCGAGGCGCCGCGGAAGCCGAGCATCGGATTCTCTTCGTGCGGCTCGTAGCGGCTGCCGGCGACCAGGTTCGCGTACTCGTTCGACTTGAAGTCGGACAGGCGGACGATCACCGGCTCCGGCGCGAAGGCCGCCGCGATCATCGCGATGCCCTCGGCCATGCGCATCCAGAAATAGTCGATCGGCGACGGGTAGGCAGCGATCATCGGATCGATGATCCGGCGCAGGTCGGCCGGCTGCTTGTCGAGTTCCAGCAGTGCCTGCGGGTGGATGCCGATCTGGCGGTTGACGATGAATTCCAGGCGGGCGAGGCCGACGCCCTTGTGCGGCAGGCTGGCGAAGTCGAAGGCCTGCTCCGGCGTGCCGACGTTCATCATGATCTTGACCGGGATGTCCGGCATCTTGTCCAGCTCGATCTCGTCGACGGCGTAGTCGACGTGGCCTTCGTAGACGAAGCCGGTATCACCCTCGGCGCAGCTCACGGTGACGTCGGTGCCGTCCTTCAGCACGCTGGTCGCGTTGCCGGTGCCGACCACGGCCGGAATGCCGAGCTCGCGGGCGATGATCGCCGCATGGCAGGTGCGGCCGCCGCGGTTGGTGACGATGGCGCTGGCGCGCTTCATCACCGGCTCCCAGTCGGGATCGGTCATGTCGGTGACCAGCACGTCGCCCGGCTGCACGCGCTCCATCTGCTCGATCGAGTTCAGGAAGCGGACGCGGCCGGCGCCGATCTTCTGGCCGATCGCGCGGCCCTCGATCAGCACCTTGCCCTTCGATTTCAGCTTGTAGCGGCGCAGGCGGCTGCCGCCGGCGCGTGACTGCACCGTTTCCGGGCGCGCCTGCAGGATGTACAGCTTGCCGTCGGTGCCATCGAGGCCCCATTCGATGTCCATCGGCCGCTGGTAGTGCTTCTCGATGATCAGCGCCTGACGGGCCAGATCGGTGATCTGGGCATCGGTCAGCGAGAACTTGCGGCGATCGGCGTCGGCGACCGAGGTGAATTCCACCGCCTTGCCGCCGGCAGGGTCGGCGTAGACCATCTTCTTGGCCTTCTCGCCGAGGCCGCGCTTCAGGATCGCCGGGCGACCGGCGGCCAGTGCCGGCTTGTAGACGTAGAACTCGTCCGGATTCACCGCACCCTGCACGACGGCTTCGCCGAGGCCGTAGCTGGAGGTGATGAACACGGCATCGCGGAAGCCGGATTCGGTGTCCATCGTGAACATCACGCCCGAGGAACCGACGTCGGAACGGACCATGCGCTGCACGCCGGCCGACAGCGCGACCTTCGAGTGATCGAAGTTCTTGTGCACCCGGTAGGCGATCGCGCGGTCGTTGAACAGGCTGGCGAACACTTCCTTCATCTTGGCCAGCACGTCGTCGATGCCGCGGACGTTCAGGAAGGTTTCCTGCTGGCCGGCGAACGAGGCGTCCGGCAGATCCTCGGCGGTGGCCGAGGAACGCACGGCGACCGAGATCTCGACGCCGGCTTCGGCCAGCAGCTGGTCGTAGGCGGTGCGGATTTCCGCTTCCAGCGCTTTCGGGAACGGCGCCTTCATCACCGCTTCGCGAATGCTCTTGCCGACCTTCGCGAGCTTGACGACGTCGTCGACGTCGAGATCGTCGAGCTGGGCGTTGATCCGGTCCGACAGCCCTTCATGGGCGAGGAATTCCCGGTAGGCCTCGGCGGTGGTCGCGAAGCCGTCGGGCACCGACACTCCGAGCTTGGTCAGGTGCTGGATCATCTCGCCGAGCGAGGAGTTCTTGCCGCCGACGAGTTCCACGTCGTGCATGCCCAGCTGCTTGAACCACAGTACCGTCGGTGTCGCCATGAACTCGGATTCCTGCTTGAGGGAGAGCGAAAAGGGCGCTCAGGATACCAACTTGAGACCGATGATCGAGACGATCAGGAGGCTCAGGAAGAAGACCTGCAGCACGTTGAGGGTCTCGCCGAAGTACATCACCCCGACGAGCGCCGTGCCGGCGGCCCCGATTCCGGTCCAGACGGCATAAGCCGTGCCAAGGGAGATGCCGCGCATCGCCAGATTGAGCAGAAAAAAACTGCCCAGCGCGAAGGCACCGAAAACGAGGATATATTTCGGCCGCTCCAGCGAGAAACCATTCGACAGCTTCAGCGCGGTCGTGAAGCCGATCTCCAGCAGGCCGGCGAAAATCAGATAAATCCAGGACATGGCAAGGAAAAGGGCGTCGGGAATTGAGGGGGCTGGCGCGTGAATCTACCCGCGCAGCGCATCGTGTTCTTCGTGTCGGACGGCACCGGCATCACCGCCGAGACGCTCGGCAGCACCCTGCTGACCCAGTTCGAGGGGGTCGAATTCAGGAAGGTCACCTTGCCGTTCATCAACTCGACGGACAAGGCCCGGGTGACCGTGAACTATATCAACCACGTTTCGGCCACGGAAACGCGCCGGCCGATCGTGTTCTCGACCACGGTCAACGAGGAAGTCCGCTCGATCCTGCGCACCGCGAACGCGCAGTTCCTCGACCTGTTCGACACCTTCATCGCGCCTATCGAGGCCGAGCTTGGCATCAAGTCGACGCACGCCCAGGGCCGCGCCCACGGCATGAGCGACCACGGCCGCTACAACGCGCGCATCGACGCGATGAACTTCTCGATGGAGCACGACGACGGCCAGAGCGTCCGCGACCTGAGCCGCGCCGATGTGATCCTGATCGCGCCGTCGCGCTGTGGAAAGACGCCGACCACCCTCTACCTGGCGCTGCAGCACGCGGTGTTCGCGACCAACTTCCCGCTGACCGAGGACGACCTCGAGAACCTCAAGCTGCCACGCGCGCTGCGCGGCTTCGAGAACAAGCTGTTCGGCCTGACCTCCGATCCGGAGCGTCTGCAGCAGGTCCGCAGCGAACGCCGGCCGGGTTCGAAGTACGCCTCGCTGGCGCAGTGCGCCTACGAGCTGCGGCAGGCCGAGCAGCTCTACCGGCGCAACAACATCCCGCACCTGAACTCCGCCAACATGTCGATCGAGGAGATCGCCGCGATGGTGATGCAGGAAAAAGGGCTCAGGCGTTAGGTCCTGTCATCAGTTGCTGCGGCCGCTGCGGCGGAGGTCGTTTTTGCCCAGTGCAACTCGATCGGAGCGGCCAATGGTTGTTCCATTGGCGCGACGAGAGAGGCAGCAATGGGCAAAAACGGCCCCGCCCCTTCGGGTTGCGGCCAAAAAGCCGCCGGACTTCGTTGCGAACCTTGGCCATAGGGTGGCTATGGCCTGCGGTTCGCGCCTCGCCCGGCGGCTTTTTGACCGGCAACGCAGCGGCCACAGCAACTGATGACAGGCCCTAGCCCCGTCGCCCCAACCCGGCGCACCATCGGCGTCACGCCGCCGTCACCCGGCGGCGGAACAATCACGTCCGACACACATGAATCGGACCCACCGGGAGGAGAGTCGCCATGGGGCAGCAACGCAGTCGTCGTGCGCGCAAGCGCAACGGGCTTGACCGCCGTCATTTCCTGAAGTCCGCGGCGGCGGGGCTGGCCGCCAGCGCTTTGCCGCTGTTGCCCGAAGGCGGCAACGCGGCGCAGGCCCAGGCCGCATCGCTGTCGTTCGTCCACGGCGTCGCCAGCGGCGATCCGCTGCGGGATCGGGTGATCCTGTGGACGCGGGTCACCGTGCCGGGCGGCACGCCGGTGACGGTCCAGTACCGGATCGCCACCGACCCGGGCCTGGCCACGCTGGTGCAGACCGGCTCGGTGATCGCCGATGCCAGCGGTGACCACACGGTGAAGATCGACGCCGCCGGCCTCGAACCGGGTCGCACCTACTACTACCGGTTCAATGTCGGCCCGGTCCGGTCGCCGATCGGCCGCACCAGGACGCTTCCGGTCGGCAATGTCGACCGCCTGCGGATTGCGGTGGCGTCGTGCTCCAGTCTCGCGCACGGCTACTTCAACGCTTACGCGCGGATCGCCGAGCGCGCCGATCTCGATCTGGTGCTGCATCTCGGCGACTACATCTACGAATACGGCAACGGTGACTACGGCAGCGCGCGCAACTACGAGCCGCCGCACGAGATCCTCACCCTGGCCGACTACCGCACGCGCCATGCGCAGTACAAGCGCGAACCGGAGCTGCAGGAACTGCATCGCCAGCACCCGGTCGTCGCCATCTGGGACGACCACGAGTTCGCCAACAATGCGTTCAAGGATGGTGCCGAGAACCACCAGCCCGATACCGAGGGCGACTGGGCGACGCGGGTCGCCGCGGCATTGCAGGCTTATTACGAGTGGATGCCGACCCGGGTGCCGGACGCCAACGACCTGCGCCGCAACTGGCGCAATTTCTCGATCGGCAATCTGGCCGACCTGTACATGCTCGAGGAGCGCGTCGGGGCGCGTGACGAAACGATCGCTGCACCGGTTCAGCTGCTGCCGCAGGCCGGTCTCGGCGTGTTCACGCAGACCGGTGCGTACACCGATCCGAACCGCCAGCTGCTGGGCCTGACGCAGGAAGACTGGCTGATCACCGGCCTGCGCATGGCGCCGAAGAACAAGTGGAAGCTGATCGGCCAGGGCGTGATGTTCGCGCAGCTCAAAGTGCTCGGCATGCCGAACGCGACCCGACTCAGCCAGTATTTCAATGTCGACCAGTGGGATGGCTACAACCCGCGCCGCGAACGCATCTTCGACGCGCTGACCGGCAACGCCCAGCACGATCCGGTCGACAACGTCGTGGTGCTGACCGGCG
>PNMW01000060.1 GCA_013823855.1 Lysobacteraceae bacterium
CATGTGGGCGGTCTACCTGATCCCCACCGGCGTCATGCTGATCGCGATCCTTCTGTCCTACCTGCCGCCGCCGAAGAACATCGATGCGATCGTCGGTGGCGAGCGCGAGAAGGGCATACACAAGGTCCAGAAGGTGCTGCTCAATGCGATGGCCAAGGTGACGTACGGCAAGCGCGCCGAGTACACCCTGGTCGTGGTCACGGCGTTGACCACTGCAGCAATCATGCTGGCGTTCCGCATTGCCATCGGCAATCCGGTGGAAGGCAGCAACCTGCTGTGGGACAAATCGGAGTTCAATACGGCGGTCCGCGACATCAACAACCATTTTCCTGGCGTGAACTCGCTCGAAATCATCTTCGAGCAGAAGGACATGGAGAACATGGAAAGCCGTGCGACGCGATCGGCGGAGGTCTATGCCTTGTCGCAGACGATCCAGAAGGCGGCCGAAAGCGCAGCTCAGCCGGCGCGTGCCACGCGTTCGTTCTCGGACATCATGGAAGAGGTCAATCGCATCTACTCCGGAGGCCACCCGGCCTGGATGTCGATCGATCCGGATGAGGAGTCGGTCAAGGCCGCAGGTACCTCGGTCGCCTTCGGCCAGAACCCGCTGAACTTTGCCGACATGACCGACTTCCGCTATCGCCACTCCACGGTGTCGCTGTTCTATCGCGACAACAAGCAGGATACGGTGAACAACGCGCTCGCCGTCGCCCGCAAGGTGGTCAACGAAGTCGGACTCGATCACAAGAACGTTCGCATCCGCCTGGCCTCCGGCACCATTGCGCTGCAGGAATCGATGAACAGCGTGGTGCAGCGCTATCACTGGATTCTGGTCGGCCTGTGCTGCGTGGCGATCTTCATCATCGCAACCTATGCCTATCGCTCGATCGTGGCGGCGATCATCCTGCTGGTGCCGACCTTGCTGTCGAACTTCTACCTGCTGGCGACGATGCACATGATGGGGATCGGTCTCGACATCAACTCGGTGCTGGTCACCGTGCTCGGTGTCGGCGTCGGTATCGACTACGGCATCTACTTGCTGTCGCGCATCTGCGAGGAGTATCACGCCCAGGGTTCCGACTGGGGGCGTGCGATCACCCAGTCGATGGTGACCACCGGCAAGGCGATCATGTTCACTGCAACGATCATGCTAGTCGGCATCCTGCCTTGGTATTTCCTGTCCGATCTGAAGTTCATGGCCGACATGGGCCTGCTGCTTGCCGCGATCATGTTGATCAACATGGTACTTGCACTGATCGTCCTTCCGCTGCTGGTCTGGATCGTCAAGCCGCGGTTCGCCACCAGGACCGATTTGATGGTCGGCGAAGGTATCGATCTGTCCCAGTTTGAAACCTCAGGCAGCAAGGACATCACACACCCCGGGGTGGGGCATGACAAGGACATGGTTGTCCTTGCCAATAAATAGAAAGGTTTGTCAGTACACCGGTTTGTCGTCCCCGGTACTCGATCGGACGGTAAAAGTGCAGTGACGCTCGCAAGCGAAATGAGGAGAACTCAATGAGAATCAGAAAGTACGACGTAGATTACGGCCGTCGAAAGCTGATGGAGTCCGTCGCCTACGGTCTTGGTGGTGGCGTGTTGATGCCGCTCGACAAGCTGTATGCGAAGGAAATCGACAACATCAGCAAGGCGTATCCCGAGGAAATGCTCTCGATCGAGGTACAGAGCAAGGGTAAGGTCAAGGTTGGCGACTACATCACCAAGGACAACGTCGAGTACGTCAAGCATCTGCTGGATCCGGGTGCCATCGAGCAGATCACCGGGCCGGAAGGCCGCAAGATCCGCATCAAGGCGCCGACCACCAACCCGCGCGACCTGGTCGCCGCGACCTACTATGACGCCACCGTCGCCGACGTGAAGTCCGGTCACCGCGCCAAGTGGGACGCCAACGGCAACCCGGTGGACCAGAACGGCAATCGCTGGCAGGGCGGCCTGCCGTTCGTCAACGCGAAGGATGGCAAGGAAGTCTGGTGCAACATGGGCATGAGCATCGGCCGCGCCGATGCCGCTTGCTACGTGATTGAGCAGAAGGACTACGGCACCGACGGCAAGCAGGAATACCACTACAACTTCCAGTGGGTGGAGCTGAACAGCACCGGCCGTACCGATCGCAAGGTGTTCAAGGGCCTGGATAGCGAACTTCGTCGTCAGAGCGTGTATTTCGCGGCCGATCCGGACGTGCGTGGCACCTCGTTCCTCAGTGTCTGGGATTACGACCAGCGCAAGATCCCCGGTCTGTATGGCTACCTGCCGTCGTTCCGCCGCGTTCGCCAGTTCCCGGCCAACCAGCGCTTCGAGCCGCTGGTTCCGGGGGCCGTCTGGTTCCTGAGCGACCCGTGGGCCGCCGGCGACCCGTTCCTGACCTGGGGCAATCACAAGATTGAGGAGCGCAAGCCGATGCTTGGTCCGTGGTCGTCCGAGTTCGAACGTCATGACGACAACTGGGAGCCGCCGCGTCAGAAGGACAACCCGAAGTTCTTCGACATCGCCTACGAAATGGCGCCGGACGTGATCGTCACCAGCTGCGAGCCGACCGGCTATCCGCGTTCGCCGGTCTCCAAGCGCGTGGCCTATGTCGACGCCCGCAACAACATGGCCGCCAGCAATATCCGCTACGACCGTCAGGGCAAGCTGTGGTCGAACTTCGAAATGGCCCACGGCCAGTTCAAGGGCGGCGGCAAGGACGGCAAGCGCTTCATCAAGAGCGCCGATGGCGTGAACCCGGGCTGGTCCTGGACGTACGTGCACATCTACGACTTCCAGAACCGGCGCATGTCGCTGTGCAACCACAGCAAGGGTGCAGCCGGTGTCATCGCCCGTTTCGATGCGGATCCGGAATGGCTGTTCAACACCTACTGCACGCCGCAGGCGTTGCAGGCGCTCGGCCGCGCTTGATGCTGCTCAGCTGAAGTGACCCTCCGTGTGGCGGCGGCCGCGGCCGCTGCCACCTCTTTCACCTGAATACCGGTGGCTTCCGCCATGAAGCGTTCTGCGCGCGGCACATTTTTCAATTCCGTCTTCCTGGGGCTGCTTGCGCTCGGTTTTCCTTCGGCCTGGGCGGCTGAAGCCGGCAGCCGCGCGATGACCCAGATGACGCCACACGATCGCTTGTATGCCGTCGCTTTCGGCAAGGACGTTGGTGTGGCGGTCGGGCATGCGGGCCTCGTCCTGGAGACCACCGACGGCGGCAAGACCTGGTCCAAGGCTGCCGAGCAGCCGCCGACCCAGCTGGCGATGCACGGCATCGCGATCGTCGGCGATCGTTCCATCGCCGTAGGGCAGAAAGGCCTGGTGCTGGTCCGTGACGGCCGCGGCGCCTGGCGCCAGGTCGACAGCGGCACCGACATGCGGCTGCTGCGGGTCGGACTGAACAAGAACGGCATCGCGGTAGCCGTGGGTGCTTTCGGCACCTTGCTGAAGTCGACCGACGGCGGCGAGACCTGGGCGTCGATCGCGCCGAACTGGGCGGAGCTCTACAAGTCCGGCGACGGCAGCGACGAATTCGCCGCCGTGCGTGACGAGCCGACCAACTATGTGGTCAAGGTATTCGACGACGACTCGATTCTGATCGGCGGCGAATATGGCCAGATCAATCACTCCACCGATGGTGGTGCGACCTGGAGCCCGGTGTTCCAGGCGCAGAGCGATGAAAGCGGCACGATTCCGCCGACCATCTTCGGCATGAATGTCCGCGATGACGGCGTCGGCTACGCATCCGGTCAGGACGGATTGATCCTGAAAACCGTGGATGCCGGCAAATCCTGGACGCGTCTGACCTCGGGTTCGAAGGCCAGCCTGTTCGATATCGATTCGACGGCCGATGGCCGGGTGATTGCGATCGGCATGCGTGCGGGGCTGGTCAGTAGCGATGGCGGCAGCAACTGGCAGTCACTCCACGCGCTCGATCTCAGTCTGAACTGGTACTCCGGACTGTCGCGCGGATCCAGCACGCCGGGAGATGCACTGTTTGCAGTAGGGCACAGCGGAAGAGTCCTGAGTCTTGCGCTCGGGAACCGCTAGAGAACAACAAGCAACACAACTGAAAATCAGGGGAGAACGATCATGAAGCGACTGTCGCGCCATCACGTCTGGGCGCTCGCGGTGCTGTCCGCATACCTGCCGGCCGGGGCAGTACATGCCGAAGAGGAGAGCTTCCTCAGCGGCATCTGGGAACGCACCTCGATGAATACGGTGTTCCGTACCGATGCCTCGTATCGCACGACAGGCATGCGGAACCAGTACAACCAGACCGGCGCTCCGTACCAGAACGTCGGCGTTGCGCGTCAGGCCTATGTGCCGCCGACGCTGCTCCTCGGTGTCGGCAGCCCGGATGGCCCGTTCCCGGGACTGCTTCCGGCAACGAACTGGAATGTTCCGATTCCCAACGGCATTCCCGGCGTTGTCACCAGTGACGTGGTGCGTCGCAGCGACTTCATTCCTGATCGCAACCAGGAGCTGAACTACTTCACTTTCAAGATCTCCAGCGAGATCACGACCAAGTTCAGCGACAACTTCCAGTTCATCGCGCGTGTTCGCGCGATCTTCGATCCGCGTCTGTACGACGGCTTCAACTCGGCGGACGTGGCCCAGTTCCAGGGCGGCATTCCGGATGGCGGCGGCTATCGCGGCGACGATATCGGCACCCCGAACTACTTCGGCGCGAAGGCGCGCAACGGCAAGAACATCAACCCGCTCGAACTGTCGAGCCGCAATTACATGGTCGACTTGCCGACCTTCATCCTCGATTACAAGTACGACAACATCAACGTCCGTGTCGGCAACCAGCAGATTGCCTGGGGTCAGGCGATCTTCCTGCAGACCTTCGACATTCCGAATGGCCTCGACTTCCGCCGCCATCTGATTCTCGATCGCGCGATCGAAGAGTTCGAGGACGAGCGCGTGCCGAAGCTGTCGATCCGCGCGACGATGCAGGCGACCGACGCGATCGTGGTCGACGCCTATGCCGGCAAGTTCCAGCCGTCGATCATTCCCAACCCGAACACCAGCTTCAACGTCGCACCGGCCCAGTTCTACAAGCCGCTCGACAACTACTACCTGCACAACTATGACTGGAAGATCGACTACGGCATGCGTGCCAAGGCCGATTACGGTCAGTGGGGCTGGTCGGCATTCGCGGCAAGCCGCTATAACCCGCTGGGTGCATTCCGCTGGGCCAAATCCGGTATCAACAAGGGTCTGACCGGCGGCTTCGGCGCACTGGTCGAATCGGCGTACATGCTCAAGGTGCCGGGTTGCAGTCCGGAAGCCTACAACCCGTCGCTGTGCCGCAATTACGACAGCGTCGGCGCCGCGCTGGCGGAATCGCCGTTCACCGTTGCTCCGGCGGGCGTGTACTCGGGCGACGAGTGGTTTGCCGCCGCCGGCAGTGTCCGTCTCGCCGGTCTGGACGCGCTGAACACGGTGATCGCGGAGTTCCCGGCGCTGCAGGACATCTACGCGTCGAGCGTCAACGACATCGACGAGGCGAAGAACCTGCTGAACACCTTCTTCCTCGGTTCCGGTGGCAGCTTGAGAGGCACCATCGAGCGCGAGTACTTCCGCGAGGAAGTGTTCGGCCTCGGCGGCAGCTACGTGACCTCGTCCGACAACGAGTGGCTGAATGAAATCATCCTGAACGTGGAAACGCAGTACACGCCGAAGCGTGTATTCACCAATCCGAGCCTCAGCGTCGGATTCCTCAAGGATGACGAGTACATCGTCACCGCGGTGGCGGAGAAGTGGACGCGCTGGTCGGCAGCGTTCCCGGCGGCCTACCTGGTGTTCGAATACCAGCACCGCAGCGACAGCGACCTCATCGGCCTGAATCTCAACGGCTACAACGGTAACGATGGCAGCGCGCAGCAGTCGAAGAATGCCTCGGGCATCGGCAGTGCGAACTACCTGGTGTTCGCCGGCTTCCAGCCGGTACCGAACCGCACCTTCGTGTTCGAGTGGGCCTTCCTGTGGGATATCCAGGGCGGCCTGCTGGCCCAGCCGGAAGTGCAGTGGAATATCGGCAACGGCCTGATCATGGAAGTGTTCTACAACTACACGAACGGCCATCTGTACAGCAATCCGAACAAGAACCTGATTCGCGCGATCGATTATGCGGATGAGGTTGCGGTGCGCTTCACGTACCAGTTCTGAGTTGCCCTTGGCGTCGGCACCGACGGCGTATGCCGTCGGTGCCGAGGTCTGACGGATAGTTCTCCGCCGGGAGCGTCGGTCGCTTATCCGGCAGTCCGGGAAGCTGGAAGCTCCACCTGAGCACGGGCATTGCCGCGCTGGCGGCAAGCCCGCAGTTGCGTGCTCGGTCGTGATGTCCGTTCCAGACCATGACCTATTGCGGTCCGTCGCAAGCGGCCGCCGTGCGTTGTCGGTGCTGGCAATGGCGTGGTGACGCGTTGCCGGGATTCCAGTTGCCGGTGTCCGCCGGGCGCTGGACGTGTTCGGCGCCGCGCCGCACGACCTTGAATCATTTGTTCTTTTGGCTTGGCTGGATCGGCCCCTCCCCGGTCCGGCTGCTTGACACCGTCAGACTGCCTCCCTGACGGCATTGGCCATCTCGGCCACGGCGGGCGCGCATACCATCCCATGTCGCCCGCTGCTTCTTTTGTGGACGGTCGATATCCGGGGCAGGCCGCGTTCCGGTCGCCTGGCCGTCGCGACATTACTTGTCCGGCGGGCAACGATTCCTGCGGCCGGTCGCGCCCTTCCCGCCGCCTGTTCAATCGCGGCCTCAGCCGTGACTGCCGGCGGCGACGCCGAGCACCTCCTCGATGCTGGTGGCACCGGTGGCCACCTTGGCGCAGCCGGCGATCCGCAACGGCATCATGCCTTCCTTGAGTGCCTGTTCGCGCAGCGCGATCAGGTCGGCGTCGGCGCCGATCACCGCGTTCAGCGTCTTCGACATCGGCATGATCTCGTAGATGCCGACGCGGCCCAGGTAGCCGGTCTCGCGACACTCCAGGCAGCCCACCGGCACGAATACCGTATCGGGCTTCGCCACCAACGGGTTGCCACCGCTGAGTTCGGCCCAGCGGCGATCGTCGATCGCGGTCTCCTGCTTGCAGTGCGGGCACAGCCGCCGCAGCAGACGTTGGGCAACCACCCCGATCAGGGTCGACTTGATCAGATAGCCGGGCACGCCGAGATCGAGCAGCCGGGTGATCGCGCTGGGTGCGTCGTTGGTATGCAAGGTCGACAGCACCAGGTGGCCGGTCAGCGCCGCCTGGATGGCGATCTCCGCCGTTTCCAGATCGCGGATTTCGCCGACCATGATGATGTCCGGATCCTGACGCATCAGCGCACGGATGCCCTCGGCGAAGTGGAGATCGATGTTCGGCTGCACCTGCATCTGGTTGAAGCTGGCGTCGACCAGTTCGATCGGATCCTCGATGGTGCAGACGTTCACCTGCGGCGTCGCCAGCTGCTTCAGCGACGAGTACAAGGTCGTGGTCTTGCCCGAGCCGGTGGGCCCGGTGACCAGCACGATGCCGTTCGGCTGCTCGATCATCGCCCGCCAGGCGCTCGCTTCCCTGTCGTTGAAGCCGAGCTGGCGGAAATCCTTGACCAGCACCTCCGGGTCGAAGATGCGCATCACCAGCTTTTCGCCGAATGCGGTCGGCAGGCTGGAACAGCGCAGCTCGATTTCCTTGCCGTCCGGCGAACGGGTCTTGATCCGGCCGTCCTGCGGCTTGCGTTTCTCGGCGACATCCATGCGACCCAGGATCTTGATCCGGCTGGTCACGGCGGTCATCACCGTCGCCGGGATCTGGTAGACCTCGTGCAGCACGCCGTCGATGCGGAAGCGGACATTGCCGGTGTCGCGGCGCGGCTCCAGATGGATGTCGCTGGCCCGCGATTCGAAGGCGTACTGCAGCAGCCAGTCGACGATGTTGACGACATGGGAATCGTCGGCGCTCAGCTGGCCGCGCTTGCCGAGATCGGTCAGCTGCTCCAGCGAACGCTGGCCGCCGAATCCGACCAGCCGGGCGCGCTCCTCGCCGCTGGCCTTGACCGAGCGGGCCAGCGCGTAGAACTCGACCAGATAGCGTTCGATGTCGAGCGGATTGGCGACGACCCGTTTCACGTCGAGCTTCAGCGCCTGCCTGAGATCGGGCACCCAGTCGAAGATGTATGGCTCGCAGGTGGCGATGGTGACCTCGGTCGCCGTCACCTTGACCGGCAGGATCTTGAGCCGTGCGGCGTAGGCATACGGCATCACCGTGGTGATCTTCGCGACCTCGATCGCCAGCGGGTCGATGCGCAGATAGGGCAGCCCGGCGCGCCCGGCCAGCCATTGGGTCAGCGCTTCAATGCCAAGCTTGCGGCCCGGCAGTTGCGGGTGTTCCCAGTCGCAGCCGGCGATCCGCGCCAGCGGGTGCGGATGCTCGCCGCGCGCCGCCGGGCGGGAGAGCAGCGCCTTGGCGGCTGCGGTCGTGGTGAGGCCATCGGCAACCAGGGTCGACAGCACCGTTTCCAGCACCAGCGGCTGGTCCTGCGCAGCGTTTCCGGGGGCTGATGAAACGCGGGGTGAATTCAGGCCGTTCATGGTCATCTTGGACGCTCGGGAAATCGCTGTTACGTGGGGTGACGCCCGCATTTTCAGCTAATAAACTGATCGTCCAATTCGCAAACCGCGTGACAGGGTACGACTGATTACGGCTATTGCCGAGTTCCCTGCCGCGCCTCGGACGAGGACGTCTGGATGAACGATACAAAGACTTTCGATTTCTTGGTCCACGGCCTTCGGCCACTCACCGGGACAGGCGACGCATGAGCCAGCCAACGAGCTTCGATTTCATCATTGCCGGCGGCGGCTCGGCCGGCTGCGTGCTCGCCAATCGCCTGAGCGCCAGCGGCAAGTGGCAGGTCTGTCTGATCGAGGCCGGGCCGGCCGATCGCAATCCGTTCATCCACATGCCGGCCGGACTGATTCCGGTGGTCCGCTCCAAGGTCCTCAACTGGAGATTCTGGACCGAGGCCGAGCCGAACTGCGGGAACCGGCCGATGTTCTGGCCGCGCGGTCGCACCCTGGGCGGCTCCTCGTCGATCAATGCCATGTGCTACATCCGCGGCCATGCTTGGGATTACGACCACTGGGCCAGCCTCGGCAACGAGGGCTGGGCGTACCGGGACGTGCTGCCGTACTTCCGGCGCATGGAAAACTTCGAGGCGATCGACAAGGTCGACGACGGCCGCTCGTTCCACGGTGTCGATGGGCCGCTCAACGTCGCCGAGCCGCGCCACGTCAATCCGCTGATGCACGCCTTTCTGGCCGCCGGCCAGCAGGCCGGGCATCCGCTGACCGATGACTTCAACGGCGCCCAGCAGGAAGGGGTGGGGCTGTATCACACGATGCAGAAAAGCGGTCAGCGCTGCAGCAATGCCCGGGCCTATCTGACTGCCGCGAAGGGCCGCGACAACCTGACCATCATCACCGACGCCCACGCCGCCCGCGTGCTGTTCGACGGCAAGCGCGCCGTCGGGCTGCGTTACGTGAAGGACGGCCGCATCCATGACCTGAAGGCGCGCAGCGAAGTGATCCTCAGCGCCGGCGCGCTCGGTTCGCCGCAGTTGCTGCTGCTGTCCGGCATCGGCCCGAAGACCGAACTGGCCCGTCATGCGATCGCGCAGGTCCACGAGCTGCCCGGTGTCGGCGAGAACCTGCAGGATCATCTCGACATCCACATCACGATGCGCGAGAAGACCCGCCATTCGATCAGCCTCCGGCCGCTGGGCGTGCTCAAGGCGGCGGTCAACCTGGTGCGCTACCTGCTGTTCCGGCGCGGTGAGCTGACCTCGAACTTCGCCCAGGCCGGCGGCTTCATCAAGAGCGATGCCGCGCAGGCGATCCCCGACCTGCAGTGGCATCTGGTGCCGTTCGTCTATGCCCATCACGGCCAGAAGCTGGCGCCGCTGTTCAAGCATTACGCCTACACGTTGATGACCTGCTTCCTGCGTCCGGAAAGCCGCGGCCGGATTCGCCTGCGCGACGCCGATCCGAAGTCGCCGCCGCTGATCGAGGCGAATTACCTGGCCACCGAGCGCGACATGGACGCCCTGGTCAAGGGTTTCCGTAAGGCCCGCGAAGTGCTGAACATGCCGGCGATGGCGAAGCACGCGGTCGACGAACTGGAACCGGGCCGCGCGGTGCAGAGCGACGAGCAGATCCGCGCCTACATCCGCGCCAAGTCGGAAACCGTCTACCACCCGGTCGGCACCTGCAAGATGGGCCGCGATGCGGCGGCCGTGGTCGATTCCCGGCTGCGCGTCCACGGCGTCGAGCGCCTGCGCGTGGTCGATGCCTCGGTGATGCCGACCTTGATCGGCGGCAACACCAATGCACCGACGACGATGATCGCCGAGCGCGCCGCCGACCTGATCCTGCAGGATGCGGCGCTCGAACGCAGCGTGCCAAACTACCGGCCCGTCATGGCCCCGGCCGAGGCGTTCGCTGGCAAATGAGGTGGCATGCGCGTCATCCCGATCACGCCGTTCGCGGTCGCGGCACTGCTGGGCTGCTGGTGGCTGGCGGCCTGCGGCACCGTGCCCGGGGCGGCCTTGCTGCCGGGAGCCCTGGGCGCAGCGGATGAGGTCGAGGTCAGCGAGATCCGGCGACTGCCGCAGTGCGCTGCCGCGTCGGACGCGGTCGCCGTCGAACTGATTGCGGATGCCGATGCGCTGCGCGACTGGCAGCAGGCGCGTGGCGTCGACCTGATCGGCGCCGCCGCCTTGCCGGCCGGCCCGTTCGCGGTGATCGATCATGGCAACCGGACCCGCGACGGCAACGGCCTGGCGGTCAGCCGTCGCGCCGTCCAGCGTGGCCAGACGCTGAAGCTCACTGCGAGCTTCCTGAGCCCGAAGCCTGATGAACCGGGCAGCGATGCGCCGAGCAGCCCCTGCGTGCTGGTGAAACTGCCGGCGGGTCGATACGACCGCATCGAGGTCGTCGATCCGGCGGGACGGCGGCGTGCCGTCACCGCGACCGTAACCGCCGCACCCCCACGATAACCAAGAGGAATCCCGAGATGCTGCGATACCTGCCCGGCCCCGTGGGCGGTGTGCTGATGATGCTGCTGCTGATCGTCAACACCCTGTTCTGGGCCACGCCGCTGCTGATCTTCGCGGTGTTCAAGCTGATCTCGCCGATCCGCAGCCTGCGCGATTTCTTCTCTCGCGCCTCGGCCTGGTGCGGCCAGTACTGGGCGGCGGTCAACACCAAGCTCGGCGACGCACTGCTGCCGACCCGGTGGACGATCCGTGGCGTCGACCGGCTGAACATGAACGGCCAGTACCTGGTCAGTTCCAATCACCAGAGCTGGAACGACATCTACGTGCTGATGAAGGCCTTCGATCGCCGGGCGCCGTTCTTCAAGTTCTTCATCAAGCAGGAGCTGATCTGGGTGCCGGTGCTCGGCCTGTGCTGGTGGGCGCTCGATTACCCGTTCATGAAGCGCTATTCGTCGAAGTACCTGGCCAAGCATCCGGAAATGCGCGGCAAGGATTTCGAGACCACCAGAAAGGTCTGCGAGCGCTACCAGAACATCCCGGTGACGATCCTGAATTTTCTCGAAGGCACCCGCTTCACCAGGGTCAAGCATGCCGACACCCGCTCGCCGTACACCCATCTGCTGAAGCCGAAATCCGGCGGCTTCGCGCTGGCGCTGCGGGCGCTGGGCGAGAACGTCAACTCGCTGCTCGACGTCACCATCGTCTACCCCGGTGGCTCAAAAGGCTTCTGGGATTTCATGTGCTGCCGGGTGCCGGAAGTGATCGTCGAAGTTCGCCAGATCACCGTGCCGCATGCGATGTACGTCGGCGACTACGAGAACGACAAGCAGTTCCGCAAGACCTTCCAGACCTGGATCGGCGACATGTGGGCCGACAAGGACAAGCGGATCGGCGAACTGCTGGCCGAGGCCGGGCACGGCTGAATCCCGCATCGGCGGTCGGCCTGCGGGTTTTCGTTCTGCGGGATCGGGACCACCGACGGTCGCGACGTCATCGGCCCGCGCTGGCGCGCGCCGTGCCATCGCACGCGGCGGCGGCTCCGCCCAGATGCGCCCGGGCAATTACCTGACAGGTCATTGCGGCGCGTTCGGCGCGCGCTCAGCCTTGGTGCACCTGAACCTGACTGGAGCCTTTCGCGTCATGACCCTCTTTCGCCTGTTCCTCGTTGCCGCCTGGCTCGGCCTGATGGGCTACACCGCCGTCGTCATCCAGAACCATGGCCCTGATCTGGTGACGGTGTTCTTCGGCGATCTCGCCGCGATCGGCTGGCCGGGACAGTTCAATCTCGATTTCACGATCCTGCTGTCGCTGTCGGCGATCTGGGTGGCGTGGCGGAACCAGTTCTCGGCCTCGGGCCTGCTGCTGGCGGTGATCGCGCAGTTCGGCGGCTCGGCATTCCTGCTGCCGTACCTGCTGGTGCTCAGCGTGCAGACCCGGGGCGATGTCCGGGCGATGCTGATCGGGGCACGCTAGCGCGGATTGTGCGATTCACCGCTGCGAGCCGACGGCGCTGCGGATACCGGCAGCCGCGCCTGATCGGCCAGCGCGGTCAACGCCGCCAGCAGTGCGGGGCGGTCTTGACGCACCGACGGCAGATGCGCGCGCCAGCCGGCGCCGTGCGCGATCAGCGGTGCCGGATCGCGCAGCCGCGACGCGATTCGCGCCAGCGCCCGGTCGATGCCGGCTTCGTCGCGGTACGACAGCAGCAGGTCGGCGAAGCGGGCGGCATCCGGCGGCGGGCGACCGGCGGCGAGCTGCCAGGCGCCGCGATCGGCCACGGCACGGGCGGCGCGCTCCGCGAAGTCCGGCAGCGATTCCTCGCCAGGCCAGTCGAGCGCCAGCGCATGGTCGTGCAGCACGTCGAGAACGATGCCCGACCAGCGCCGCGCGCCGTTAGGAAAGCGGCTACGGGCGGCAAGGCTGAGCGGATGGCCATCGGTGGCGACGTCGATCTGGCGATGAAAGCGGATCGAGGCTTCGAGCGCCGGCGGCAGCCGGCCATCGAGGCGGCCGCGCACGACATCGCCGAGCACCGCGCCGACCAGCGGCAGGCCGGCGCGTTCGGTCAGCCAGAGGTGGGCGAGGAAGTTCATCGCGGCTTCCCCAGGGTCGTTGGCGGCGGCGAGATCAGGCCGGCTTGATCGGGCGCATCAGGCATTCCTGGGCCGCACTGGCGACCAGCCGCCCCTGGCGGTCGTAGATCAGGCCGCGGGTCATGCCGCGGACCGACTGCGCGGTCGGCGTGTCCATCGCGTAGAACAGCCAGTCGTCGGCCCGCATGTCGCGATGGAACCACAGCGCGTGGTCGATCGAGGCGACGATCATGTCGGCCGAGAACCAGCTGCGCGCGTGCGGCAGCAGGGCGGTGGCGGCGAGGTTGAAGTCCGAGGCGTAGGCGAGCACGCAGCGGTGCAGCAGCGGATCGTCGGGCAGGCGGCCGGCGGCGCGGAACCAGATGCCCTGCTGCATCGGGCCGGGCCGCGGCTGGAACGGATCGCTGGCGTCGACCCACAGGAACTCGAAAGCCTGCTCGCGGGTGAAGGCGATGCGCAGCCGCTCGGGAAACGCGGGGTTGCGCGCCACTTCATCGGCCAGCCACTGCAGCCGCTGCTCGCGCTGGTTGCCGAGCTGCTCCGGCGTCGGCACCGGCGGCATCGCCATCTGGTGCTCGAAGCCCTGTTCCGGCCGGTGGAACGAGGCGATCAGCGTCAGGATCGGCTGGCCATGCTGGATCGCCTGCACGCGCCGGGTGATGAAGCTGCGGCCGTCGCGGACCCGGTCGACCTCGTAGACGATCGGCGCTTCCATGTCGCCCGGGCGCAGGAAGTAGGCGTGCAGCGAATGCGGCGCCTCGGCGTCGACGGTCCTGGTGGCGGCAACCAGCGCCTGGCTGATCACCTGACCGCCGAACACGCTCTTGCCGCCGAGATCGCGCGACTGGCCGCGGAACAGGTTGACCTCCAGCGTCTCCAGATCAAGCAGATTGCAGAGGTCGGTCAGGCAGCGGTTCATGGGCGTCGACGGTGGCGGCAGCAGCATGCAGCTTACGGGCGATGCACGGACCCGGCCAGCATTGACAGCCCCGGTGCCACTCTCTACGGTCCATGTCACTACAAGCGACAGCCGGGCGCGGACGGGGCGTTGGGGCATGTCGCGATCTACCTTGCATCGACTTCGCATGACCGCGCCATCGCGGGAACCACGGCGCTACGCCGCGTTCCTCAGCTACAGCCATCGCAACGACGCCGAAGCGCTCTGGCTGCATCGGGCGCTCGAGCGCTATCGCGTGCCGAAGCGGCTGGTGGGCCAGCCGGGTGCCCGCGGGCCGATCGGCAGGCGCATCGGCAAGGTGTTCCGGGATCGCGAGGAGCTGTCGAGCGGCAGCGACCTGGCGGCGAAGGTGCAGTCGGCGCTGGCCCAGTCCGATTGCCTGATCGCCATCTGCTCGCCGGATGCCGCCCGCTCGCGCTGGGTCAACGAGGAAATCCTGACCTGGAAGCGACTCGGCGGCGCCGACCGTCTGCTGTGCCTGATCGTCGCTGGCGAGCCGGGTGCCAGCGACATCGCCGGCCGCGAGCACGAGGAGTGCTTTCCGCCGGCGCTGCGCTACCGGCTCGGCCCCGACGGCCAGTTGTGCGACGAACCGGCCGAGCCGATCGCTGCCGATCTGCGCCCCGGCAGGGACGGCAAGCACGATGCCCGCCTGAAGCTGATCTCCGGACTGCTCGGCGTCGGCCTCGACGACCTGAAGCGGCGCGAGCAGCAGCGCCGGGTGCGACTGATCACCGGGGCGGCGATCGCGGCGGCGCTGCTGGCGGTGGTCATGGGCCTGCTGGCGGTGCGCGCCACCATTGCCGGCGATGCCGCCCAGCGCCGCCAGAAGCAGGCCGAAGCGCTGGTCGATTTCATGCTCGGCGACCTTGGCGACAAGCTCAACGAGGTGTCGCGGCTGGACATCATGGAAACCGTCAACGATCAGGCGATGCAGTACTTCCAGTCGCTGCCGCCCGATGATGTCACCGACGAGGCGCTGGCCCAGCGATCGCGCACCTTGAACAAGATCGGCCGGGTGCGCTGGAACCAGGGCAGCCTGGCGGCGGCGATCGAATCCTTCGAAGCCTCGCTGCGCCTGACCGGCGCGCTGGTGCAGCGCCATCCGGACGACGTCGAGCGGCTGGTCGAGCATGCCGAGACGCTCAGCTGGCTCGGCAGCGTGCACTGGAATTCCGATGACCCCGGCGCGGCGCTGCCCCGCTTCCAGGACAGCATGAAGGCACTCGAGCATGCCGCGGCACTGGCACCTGCCGATGTCGAGGTGCAGCTCAAGCTGTCCTGGCTGATCGGCAACGTCGGTCACGTGCACGAGCGGCGTGGCGACCTCGCGGCCGCCGAGTCGGCCTACGAGAAGGCGCTGGCGATCTGCCAGCAGCTGTCCGCAGCCGAGCCCGACAACCACCGCTGGCAGGCCGAGCTGGGCGACGCACTGGACAATCTCGGCAAGCTCGCGTTCCTGCGCGGCGATCTGGTCGAGGCGCTGGCCGCCTACGGACGCAACGACGGCCTGAAGCGCAACGCCGCCGCCGCCGATCCGGCCGACTACCTGGCACGCGGCAATCGCGCGATCAGCCTGCAGATCCTCGGCCGCACGCTGATGCAGGTCGGCGCTGCGGCGTCGGCGATCGAGCGTCTGCAACGCGCCGTGCAGCTTTACGACCAGGTGCGTCAGCACGATCCCTCCAGCCTGTCGAACGTGGCGTCGCAGGCACTGGGGCTGTCCGATCTGGCGATGGCGCTGCGCATGGATGGCAAGCCCGCGGATGCGCTGGCGCGCGCCGATCAGGCCCGGCAGATGATCGAGCGGATGTCGGAGACGGAGCGCAACGAAGTGTTCGGCACCGAGCAGTGGCATGCGCTGGGTCTGGAGCGCGCACGCCTGCTCGAAGCGGTCGGCCGACCGGACGAGGCGCGCCAGCAGCTCGCTGTGCTCGCTGCAGCCCGCGACGAACTGGCGGCGCGCCGCAGTCTGGATATCGATGCGCTGCGCCTGGTCGCCGGCCATTTCCAGCTGGCTGCCGAGTTCGCGAGGGCCGCCGGCCGGTCCGACGAGGGTCGTCGCGATGCCGAAACGGCGCTGGCCCTGCTCGATCGGCACGCCTCCGGCACCCGGACGCCGACCTTGCTGGTGCTGAGGGCTCGGGCGCTGCTGATGCTGGACCGTCTCGACGAGGCGCAGCAGACTGCCGATATCTTGCGCAGCGGCGGCTACGCGCAGCCGGATGCCGTCGCCCAGCTGCGGGCTGCCGGCCTGATGTATCCCCTCGATCAATCCTTGTTGAAGCGGATCACGGTTGATTTGCCGCCGCTGGATTAGGCTTCGGCTCTCAGCCCGCGCGCACCGCAACGGCGATGACAACTCGACTCATTCAGGGGACCCGACGTGACCATCTTCAACATCGCCGTCACCAAACCTTCCGGCAATCTCGTCGTCAATCCGCTGGTCGCCGACTCCACCACCGGCGCCACGCTGGTCTGGACGCTGGATGCCGCGGTGGCTGGCGCCTTCGACACCACCCAGCCATTTGCCTGGCATCCGGACAGCGTGCCGCCGGCCGGCACCTGCTCGGCGCCGACGCTGTCGAACGCCAACAAGACGCTGTCGATCAACTTCCTCAGCTCGACCGAGCTGAACCTGGCCTACAAGCTGTTCGTCCGGATGAGCAACGGCAAGATCGTCACCACGGCGTACGGGCCGGTCGGCACCGAGCCGGTAGGCGCGGGCAATCCGAGGATTCCGCCGTCGTCGCCGAAGATCAAGAACCGCTGAGCGCGATCCCGGCGGCGTGGCCGGAAGCCCAGGCCCACTGGAAGTTGTAGCCGCCGAGCCAGCCGGTGACATCGACGACCTCGCCGATGAAGTACAGCCCCGGCTGCAGCTTCGATCCCATGGTCCTGGAATCCAGGCCGTCGGTATCGACGCCGCCCAGCGTGACCTCGGCAGTGCGATAGCCCTCGGTGCCGCTGGCGGTGATCGGCCAGCATGCGAGCTGACCGGCGATTGCCCCCAGCTCGGCCGCGCGGTACTGGCGCAGCGGCTTCGTTCCGATCCAGCGTTCGCACAGACGCTGCGCGTAACGCTTCGGCAGCACTTCCGACAGCACCGTCTGCAGCATCGTCGCCGGGCGCTCCGCCTGCTGTATGGCCAGCCAGTCGGCGGCATCGACATCCGGCAGCAGGTTCAGGCTCAGCGGCTCGCCCGGCTGCCAGTACGAGGAAACCTGCAGGATCGCCGGCCCGCTCAAGCCCCGATGGGTGATCAGCAGACCGCCGCGAAAGCTTGCATCGCCGGCCGTCGCCTCGACCGGCAGCGCAACGCCGGACAGGTCGGCATGGTCTTCCAGCGGCCTGCCGGACAGGGTCAGCGGCACCAGCCCGGCGCGGGTCGGCAGCACGGCATGGCCGAACTGCCGGGCCAGCTGGTAGCCGAAGCCGGTGGCGCCCATCGACGGAATCGACAGCCCGCCGGTCGCCACCACGACCGACGCCGCCGTGTACAGGCCATGCGTGGTCGTCACTTCGTAGCGGCCGCTGCGATGGCTGACGGCGGTGATCGTGCAATCGGTCTGGATCGCCACGCTGGCGTCGCGGCATTCGTCGACCAGCATCCGCACGATCAGCTTCGAGGACTCGTCGCAGAACAGCTGGCCGAGTTCCTTCTCGTGGTAGCGGATGCCGTGCTTGTCGACCAGCGCAACGAAATCAGCCGGCTTGAAGCGGGCGAGGGCCGACTTGCAGAAGTGCGGATTGGCCGACAGGTAGTTCGCGTGCGTGGTGCCGGTGTTGGTGAAATTGCAGCGGCCGCCGCCGGACATCAGGATCTTCTTGCCGACCTTGTTGGCGTGCTCGATCACCCGCACGCGCCGGCCGCGCCGGCCAGCGGTGAACGCGCAGAACAGGCCGGCGGCGCCGGCGCCGAGGATCAGGACGTCGTCGGTGTTCGGGACCGCGCGGCTCACCAGACGGTGCGCTCGGGCAGCAGCCCCTTCAGTTCGTCCGGTGTCAGATCACGCCAGGCGCCGACCTTCAGGTTGCCCAGCCGCACGTTGATGATCCGCACCCGCTGCAGGCGCACCACCTTGTAGTCGAAGGCCGCACACATCCGGCGGATCTGCCGGTTCAGGCCCTGGGTCAGGATGATCTTGAAGCTGAATTCGCCGAGCGCCTCGATCCGGCACGGCTTGGTGCGTTCTTCGAGTTCGGTCAGGTAGACGCCCTTGGCCATCGCCGCGATGAAGCTCGGCGTCACCGCGCGGTTCACGGTGACCCGGTATTCCTTCTCGTGGTTGTTCTCGGACCTGAGAATCTCGTTGACGATGTCGCCGTTGTTGGTCAGCAGGATCAGGCCGTCGGAATCCTTGTCGAGCCGGCCGATCGGGAAGATCCGTTCGCGGTGCTTGATGAAGTCGACGATGTTGCCGGCGACATGGCGCTCGGTCGTGCAGGTGATGCCGACCGGCTTGTTCAGCGCGATGTAGACATGCACGGAGGCTGCGCCGATCGGCTTGCCGTCGACGCAGACGGTGTCGCCGTCGTTGACCTGGGTGCCGAGTGTTGCCGCCGCGCCGTTGACCGTGACCCGGCCGGCCTCGATCCAGCCGTCGGCACCGCGCCTGGACGTGACGCCGGTTTCGGCAATGAACTTGTTGAGGCGCAAGCGGGTTTCAGCCGAAGTAGTGCAGCGCAGCCGCCGCGCCGAACGAGAACGCGCTGCGGATCACCCGCGCGGCGCGGTCACGCGGCAGCATCCTCAGGTCTACCTCGTCTTCGGAAAGTCCGGCGCGCTGCCAGGTTTCCTCGCGTTCCCTGCGGGTCACGAAGCGGTCGATGGCGCCGGACACCAGCCAGCAGAACACGAAGTAGATCGCGCTGAGCGGGCCGAACAGCACCAGACTGAGCAGCAGCATGCCCCAGGAGCTCAGCGGCTTGAGCCAGCGGTCCATCGGCCGATCAGCCCTTGACGACGGTGGCGTACAGGTCGTGAGTATCGGCGTCGGTGACCGTGGCCATCACCCGCTGGCCGGCCTTGAGTCTGGCGCCGCCTTCCAGGATCACCCGACCGTCGATTTCCGGCGCATCCGCGTACGAACGGCCGATCACACCCTCGGGGCCGACCTCGTCGACCAGTACTTCGAGCGTCTTGCCGATCTTCTTGGCCAGCTTGGCTTCGCTGATCGCAGCCTGGCGGGTCATGAACCGTTCGAGGCGCTCGTCCATCACCTCCTGCGGCACTGCCCCCGGCAGCGCGTTGGCGGTGGCCCCTTCGACCGGCGAGTAGGTGAAGGCGCCGACCCGGTCGAGCTGCGCTTCGTCGAGCCAGTCGAGCAGGGTCTGGAACTCGGCCTCGGTTTCGCCGGGGAAGCCGACGATGAACGTCGAGCGCACCGCGATGTCCGGGCAGATCGACCGCCAGGCTTCGAGCCGGCGCAAGGTGTTTTCCGCCGCCGCCGGCCGCTTCATCCGCTTGAGTACCGCAGTGCTGGCGTGCTGGAACGGCACGTCGAGATAGGGCAGCACCAGGCCTTCGGCCATCAGCTCGATGACGCCATCGACGTGCGGATACGGATAGACGTAGTGCAGGCGCACCCAGGGCCGGTGCGGCGCGTCGAGGTTGGCGAGGCCGCGGCACAGGTCGAGCATCCGGGTTTCGTACTCGCGGTCGCGGAAGCTGCGCCGGGCGTACTTGAGATCCGCGCCGTAGGCGCTGGTGTCCTGCGAGATCACCAGCAGTTCCTGGACGCCGGCGCGGGCCAGCTTCTGGGCTTCGACCAGCACCTCGTCGACCGGGCGCGAGCGCAACTTGCCGCGCATCGACGGGATGATGCAGAAGCTGCACTTGTGATTGCAGCCTTCGGAAATCTTGACGTAGGCGTAATGGCGCGGCGTCAGCTTGATCCCCTGCGGCGGCAGCAGGTCGAGGAAGGGGTCGTGCCGCGGCGGCACCGCCGTGTGGACGGCGTCCATCACGCCGCGAAAGTCCTGCGGGCCGGTGATCGACAGCAGGTCCGGGAATCTTTCGGTGATCACTTCGCGCTTGGCGCCGAGGCAGCCGGTGACGATCACCTTGCCGTTCTCGGCCATCGCATCGCCGATGGCATCGAGCGATTCGGCCACCGCCGAGTCGATGAAGCCGCAGGTGTTGACGATCACCACGTCCGCCGAATCGTAGTTGCCGACGGTTTCGTAACCCTCGGCGCGCAGCTGGGTCAGGATCCGTTCGGAATCGACCAGCGCCTTCGGGCAGCCGAGCGACACGAAGCCGACCTTGGGAGCCGGCTTCGGCGGAACGGCGGCGGTCTTGCGGCGGGGACGAGCAGCGGCAGCGGGCATGAATGCACCGGGAAAAGCGGGGAGGCCGGCATTTTACCTGTTCGGGGGTGGTCGGCCGCTGATCGCTGGCCGGCGTCGAAAAAGCCGATCTCACGCAAAGACGCGGAAGGCGCCAAGGAAAACGCCACGCGAAAATGCAGCAGGTCTGCCATCCCTTGCCGACACCTCGTCTGATCGAACGACCCCAGGCCTCCGGAGGTGGGAACAAGGCTTGCCTTCCCGCGGTGCCGCCGCGCCATGCTGTTCCCTCCAGCAATCGCGCCTTGGCGGTGCTCGTCTCGGCGTTTCCGCGTCTTTGCGTGTGACTGGCGTTCTCAGCACTGTGGACCGCGAAGGCGAACCCCGGCCCGATCCGGCGGTCCCAATCCGACAACAACGCAGGTCGGCATCACGTCGATAGACTAGGCCAGCATTCACGTCACCCGCTTCCGGAGTCGCTCATGGGCAAGCTCGTCAAGATCGTTTTCGGCATCGTCGGTGCCGTGCTGCTGGTGCTGGTCCTCGCGGTCGGCGCCTTCGCGCTGTTCTTCGATCCGAACGACTTCCGCACGCAGATCACCGCCGCCGCCAGAAAGGCCACCGGCCGCGAGCTGACCGTCGGCGAGATCAAGCTCGGCATCTATCCGGTGCTCGGCGCCAATGTGAAGGAGGTCAGCCTGAGCAATGCTCCCGGCTTCGGTGATCAGCCGATGCTGCAGGTGGCCGAGGCCGACGTCGGCCTGCGCCTGCTGCCACTGGTGCTGAGGCGCGAACTGGTGGTCGGCAAGGTGGCGCTGAACGGGCTGAAGGCCCATCTGGCCAAGGATGCCGACGGCAAGTCGAACTGGGACGACCTCGCCAAAGGCGGCGCCCAGGACGAAACCAAGCCGGACGAGCCGGCCGGCGCGGGCGCGGGACTCAAGTCGATCGACATCGGCGGCATCGCGATCAGCAATGCCGATGTCTCGTACAGCGACCGGCAGTCGGGGCAGGCCTACAGGGTGGCCGGCCTGAACCTGGAAACCGGCTCGATCAGCCCGGGTGATCCCTTCGATATCTCGCTCGCCTTCGTCACCACCCTGGAAGCGCAGAGGGCGACCGCCGACGTCAAGCTGTCGACCCGCGTCGAGTACGACCTTGAAGCGCAGGCCTACAGCGCGAAGAAGCTGGTGCTGAAGCTGCTCGCCACGCTGCCGGACCAGAAGGCCGACATCGACCTGTCCGGCGATCTGTCGGCCGACCTGAAGAAGCAGACCGCGCTGGCCGACAAGCTGAGCCTGAAGGTCAAGGCCAAGACCGCCGATGGCAGCGCCGATGTGGCGCTCGATGGCAGTGTTTCGGCCGACCTTGCCGCCAAGACCGCGCTGGCCGAAAAGCTGGCGGTGAAGCTGAAGGCGGCGCTGAAGGATCTGAATGCCGACGCCGACCTGTCGGTACGCGTGTCGGCCGAGTACGACAAGCCGCTGGTCCGGGCCGAAGGCCTGAAGCTGTCGCTGAACGCCAGCGGTGCCGCGCTGCCGGGCGGCAAGCAGGCGGCAACGTTCACCGGCGATGCCATCTACGACGGCGCCAGGGGCACGCTGAAGCTGGCGACCGGCGAACTGAAGGCGAGCGATCTCGGCCTGGAAGTCGCGCTCGGCCTCGACGGCAGCGGCCTGAACACCGATGCGCCGCGTTTCATGGGCCCGGTGTCGGTCAAGAACTTCAATCCGCGCGATCTGATGAAACTGCTCGACATCAAGCTCGAGACCCACGATCCGGAAACGCTCAAGGCGCTGGCGCTCAGGCTCAAGTTCGACGCCTCGACCAACAGCGCGCGGATCACCGACCTGAACCTGAAGCTCGACCAGAGCACGATCACCGGCAATGCCACGATCAGCGACTTCAAGACCAAGGCGGCCGAGTTTGCGCTGAAGCTCGACGGCATCGATGCCGACCGCTACCTGCCAACGCCGACCGTGCCGGTCAAGGAAGCGCCGCTGACGCCGGAGGAGAAGGCCGCGGTCAATGCCACCGAAGTGCCGTCCGACGTGCTCGACACGCTGAATGTCGTCGGCAGCGTCGACATCGGCAAGCTGAAGCTGAAGAACGTCGCGATGACCGCCGTGCAGCTGCGCGTCAACGCGCTGAAGGGCCAGGAGAAGACCATCGGCCTCGGTGCCCAGCTGTACGGCGGCAGCATCGCCTCGACGACCCGGATCGCGCCGGGGGCGACACCGCGCTACGTCGAATCGCTCAAGTTGACCTCGATCGCCGCCGGCCCGCTGCTCAAGGACTTCACTGGCAAGGAGTCGATGACCGGCAGCGGCAACTTCGCGATGGATGTCAGCACCGCCGGCAAGACCGTCGGCGCGCTGAAGCAGGCCTTGAACGGCGATCTGTCGTTCAGCTTCCTGAACGGCGCGGTCAAGGGCTTCAACCTCGGCCAGATCCTGCGCAAGGGCGACGCGCTGCTGAAGGGCCAGCAGTTCAACGACACCGCGCCGGTGCAGACCGACTTCACCGAGCTGTCGGCGGCCGCGAAGATCAGCAACGGCGTGCTGCAATCCGATGCTTTGAATGCCAAGAGCCCGCTGTTCCGGGTCGACGGCGCCGGCAAGGTCAATCTGGTCACCGAAACCATCGACTACACCGCCAAGCCGACCATCGTGAACACCGCCAGCGGCCAGGGCGGCAAGGACCTGCCGGACCTCACCGGCATCGTCATCCCGATCAAGGTCAGCGGCACGTTCGACAAGCCCAAGTACTCGCTGGACCTGAAGGCCGCGCTGACCCAGAAGGCCACCCAGGGCCTGCGCGACCAGCTGGTCGGCGACAAGGGCGACAAGCTGCGCGACAAGATCGACACCCAGCTGGAAAAGAAGCTCGGCGGCGAACTGGAGAACAATCCGGCGCTCAAGGGCAAGCTGCAGGATGGCCTGAATTCGCTGTTCGGCAAGAAGAAAAAGCCGGCCGAGCCAGCGACCGCACCGGCGCCAGCAGAGCCAGCGCCGGCACCCGCTCCGACGCCTTGAGCGGCCGCAAGCCTGCGGTCGGCGAAGCCCCGTTCGCCGACCGCCTGCTGGCCTGGTTCGACGTCCACGGCCGCCGCACGCTGCCGTGGCAGTCGCCGCGCAGCGCCTACCGGGTCTGGCTGTCGGAAGTGATGCTGCAGCAGACCCAGGTCGCCACGGTCATCCCGTATTTCGAGCGCTTCGTCGCCCGTTTTCCCGACTTCCGCAGTCTTGCGGCAGCCGATGTCGACGAGGTGCTGGCGCTGTGGGCCGGGCTGGGCTACTACGCCCGCGGCCGCAATCTGCATGCGGCGGCGAAGCAGGTGGGGTCGCTGCATCGCGGCGAGATGCCGAACGACCTCGAAGCGGTGCAGGCGCTGCCCGGCGTCGGCCGCTCGACGGCGGCGGCCATCCTCGCTCAGGCTTTTGGCGCCCGGCACGCGATCCTTGACGGCAACGTCAAGCGGGTACTGGCGCGACACGCGGCCGTTGCCGGCTGGCCCGGCACGCCGAAGGTCGCCGAACAGTTGTGGGCGATCGCCGAGCGCCTGCTGCCGGCGACCCGGCTGGCCGACTACACGCAGGCGATCATGGATCTCGGCGCCACGCTGTGCACGGCGCGTGCGCCGGCCTGCGCGCGCTGTCCGGTGGCCGCCGACTGCATCGCCCATCGCGAGGAGCGGGTCGGCGCGTTCCCGTCGCCGAAGCCGGCCAGGGCGCGGCCGTACCGGCGCGCGACCCTGCTGCTGGTCGAAAACGCCCAAGGCGCGATCCTGATCGAACGCCGTCCGCCGACCGGCATCTGGGGCGGCCTGTGGAGCCTGCCGGTCGCCGCCGAGGGCGAATCGGCCGACCAACTGTTGCGGCAGCGCCACGGCATCCGTGTCGAGCCGCTCGACACGCTGCCGGCGTTCCGCCACGCCTTCACGCATTTCGAGCTGGAGCTGACGCCGCTGGTCTGCGCGTTGATCGACGACGAGCGGCCTGACGAACTTCGCGAGCGACCGGACCAGCGCTGGCTTACCATCAGCGCCCGCAGCGACGATGCCTTCACCGGCATTGGCCTGCCGGCACCGGTGCTCGGCTTCCTGAGCCGCCGCTACGCCCTCAACGCCCTCACCGACACGAGCACTCCCGACCCATGCCCCGCACCGTCCACTGCATCAAGCTCGGGCAGGAAGCCGAAGGCCTCCCGCGTCCTCCCGTCCCCGGCGACCTCGGCCAGCGGATCTACGAGCAGGTCTCGAAGAAAGCCTGGGCCGACTGGCTCGCGCACCAGACCCGACTGATCAACGAGATGCGCCTGTCGCTGGCCGATTCCGAATCGCGCAAGTTCCTGATGACCGAGCTGGAAAAGTACTTCTACGGCGGCGGCGAGCTGACCCCGACCGGCTACGTTCCGCCACCACCGCCCGCGCCACGCCGCGCCTGAACGCAAACCCTTGACGCCCGCAGCACGGTCGCGTCTAATCGCGCTCCGCGTTGCGGCGCGGGCCTGAAGTCAAGGCGTTGGCCGAGTAGCTCAGTCGGTAGAGCAGGGGATTGAAAATCCCCGTGTCGGCGGTTCGATTCCGTCCTCGGCCACCATTCGCGAAACAAGCCCCTTTGATGGGGCTTTTTTCGTTGTGGCGGCGGCGCGCGCCAGGGCGGCGAGGCGGGCATAAGCCGAACGGATCGAAGCATCTGAAGCCCTTGCGGCAGCTATATCGGCGACCACAATGGCCGGATTCAGATCAAGCGCGGCGGCGACCTTGATAGCGCCGGCATCGTCCATTTCGTGCCGGCCGGTGCGCCAGTGGCCGACCCGTCCGCGAGACTCGCCAATCCGCACGGCAACGGCGTTATCCGAAGTCACATCAAAGCGGGCGCGCAAGGCATCCAAGTACGCAGCACTGTTCACTTTCGGGCCTCCATCCGAGGAAATTACGAAAAACACCGTACGGCAGACGGTCTATACATCGCAATGGCTAGTGATGCTTGACAGGCTAGACGGCCTAGCCATCAGATCGGCGCAACCGGGGTAGCTCCCCGGCCAGCGTCCCTCCCTCCGCCGGCTTGCCCGATTAACCGATCGGGCCGCTGGCAGGGCGGGAAAACCAACTGATCTGAGGGCACGATGAACACTCCAAGCAATACCCCGGCTGAACGGCCGGCCGCTGCTGTGACCCCCGTCACGTTCAGGAGCGAAATCGCCGTCTCGCCCCGATACGGCTGTACCTTTCGCTTCGGCTGCCACCTCGCGGCCAGCCATCCGGACATGCCGTCTGTCGAAATCGACTGCGGTCCTTTCAGATTCGTCAGCTACCCGGCCCCCGACCAGATACGGGCGATGGCCGTGCAGTTGATGAAGCTCGCCGACGCGGCCGAAGCTGCGATGGCAGCAACTGCGTCGCAAGCGGTGCAGTCATGAAGCCCGGCAGCCCCGAAGCGATGGAACTGGCGCGAGCGCTGCTCGCTGCCGTCGACCATGCCGACCACGATCGGCGCCGGGCGGATCGGCTGGAAGCGGCGCACGCGATGCGTGATCGCTACCAGCTGGCAAGCCTGATCTTCGCGACGCTGGCCGGCGCCGCTGCGGCGCTGGCTGCAGTGCTGCCGATGGTGCAGCCATGACGCGCCGCGCGTTCGTGCGTGTGTTGCCGTCGCCGCTGGCGCGCGCATCGGAGGCCGATGCGCTTCGCGTTCGCCTCGTCCCGCACCCGTTTGGCGGCTACGTCGTCGACGCGTCGCGGGAGGCCGGCCCGGAGCTGCAGGGCATGGCGACGGCATCGGACCTGCGCGAGCTGTCGGCAGTTTTCGCGGCTGCGGCGGCTGAGCTTGAGCGGTGCACGTCATGACGCCGGCCGTTCATCGTTCGCACGCGGGGCCGCAGGTCGACCGGGTTTCAGCCTCATGGCAGGTTCGTTCGGCGCGCCGCGTGGCGCTGCGCCGGGCGCTGCTGCAGGCGGTGGCGGTTGCGGCTGTGCTGGTGGGCGCGGTGCGCTGCACGGTCCCCGGTGATGAGCATGGCTCGCCGATGCCGGCCGGGGTTCGCCGCTGATGGGCGCGGCGGCGGCCGTGATTCAGGAGCAACAGCAGCCGACCTTGTTGGCCGGCGAGCGCGAGGCAAGCGAACGCGACAGGATCAAGACGGTCGACGCGGTTCGGCTGCTGCTTGAGGCCGACGCGGCGGTCGTCCAGGCGCGCGAAGAATGGCTCGCCGCTGGCGATCGGTGGGCGGCGGCGCGGCGCACCTATGAGCTGGCCGCGCAGGTAGCAATTCAAGCGTTGCCGAATGAGCCCCTGATCGTTCGCGAGTCGGCGACGCATGTCCGGGTGGTCTCGCGGTCTGGCGGAAGCGTTCGGCTGGAACGGCTGCGGGCTGTGTCGATGTCGACGGGCAGGGGACGGACGTGACGCGATCCGTCGCGGTGCTTTTCGCGCGGGCCGATTCGGTCTACAAAACCATCGCGGGCTGTGACGTGTGGGATATCGAGCGCGAAGCTCTGCGCTGGCCCGGTGGGGCTCCGATCGTGGCGCATCCGCCGTGTCGGGCTTGGGGTTCACTACGGCATTTCGCGAAGCCGCGCCCAGGCGAGCGCGATCTTGCGCCGTGGGCTATCGACCGCATTCGCGAAAGCGGCGGCGTGCTGGAGCATCCGGCGGCCTCAAGGCTTTGGCCCGAATACGGGTTGCCGGTGCCGGGGTGCGGTCGTGATCGGTGGGGCGGCTGGTCGATCGGGGTCGATCAAGACTGGTGGGGTCATCGGGCGGAGAAGCGGACGCGGCTCTACGTCGTCGGCTGCGATCCGCGTGACGTGCCGCCGTTTCAGTTGCGGCTGGATGAGCCGACGCACGTTGTGTCGCCGTGGGCTGGCCTGCGGTCGGGGATGGCTGGATATCGCCCCCAGTTGCGCAAGCCGGAACGTGAGGCAACCCCCCCCCGCGTTCGCTCATTGGCTGGTCGACCTCGCGCGGCGCTGCCGCGTGCCGCTTGAGATCGCGGCATGACGCCATCTGCTGGACTTCCCCTTGGCGCCCTTGCTGGTTCCCCCGCTGGCCTGCTGGCTGGTCGTGCGCTGGCTGCAGGGCTGGGATGGGTGCCGAAGCCGATCGATCTAGATCGCGCAATGATGGGGTTCCAGGCCGATATCGCGCGCAACATCGCGGGCGATCGGGTGCCTTGGCGGCTGGCGAAGGCGTTTGCGGAATCACACGGGTCCGAAGCGCTGGTCGAAACGGCTGCGCTCGAACGGCTGGCGTCGGCGTCTGCCGATCGTTGGCAGTCGGCCCGCGAGGCGATGCGCGAAAGTCGCGCGGAGAAGATGCGCAGGGCTTCGGATGAGTCGGCGGCGGCGATCAAGCTCGCGCGCGATGCGCTGGCCCTGCAGACCGCCGACAAGGGGCTGCGCCTGTGGGCGGCGGCGCGCTGCGCCGAGGCGCGGGGCATCGTTGAGCACTTGCCGGCCGGTGGGCTATGCGCGTGGGCTCGGCTCGCCGCGTACTGTCGGGCATGGGATATCGACGCGGCGCAACCGTGTCGGCCGCGCTCGCTGCCCGGCTGCGCAATGCGCATGACGACGCCGAAATGGTGGCGTGCGGTGACGCGCAAGCGATGGGCGCAGCTTCGCGAATATGAGGCGATCCAGTCCGGCCAGGTGCATGCGCGGGCCGGCCTGTACGTCTCCCGCGAAATGATGGAATGGGCGCGGCGGCGGCGATCCGACAATCGGGAGATGCTCGCTGAAATGGTGGCGATCAGCGATACCGGCGACTCGTTGCCGCTGATCGAGGCGATAGACGCCAGCGTGTCTAACCCCGCGATCCGATGCACTGAAATGATGACGCGGAATGCCGGGCTTGAGTTCGTGGCCGAGTGTCGCGGCGACGACGCGATTTTCGTCACATGGACGCTGGCGAGCCGGTATCACTCGCACGTCTGGCGTGACCGGTTCGTCGCCGAGAATCCGCGCTATCGCGGTGCGTCGCCGCGCGAAGGTCAACGGCGATTGGCTGAGCTGTGGGACGGCTTTGTCCGGGCCGCGCGCAGGCGATCGATCCGCTGGTACGGCTCCCGGTTCGTACAGCCGCACCATGACGGCTGCCCGCACTGGCACATGCTGCTTTACGTCGCGCCGGATCGCCGCGCGGAGCTGGAAGCGCTGCTGACGGAATGGGCGCTGACAGATGATGCGCATGAGCCCGGCGCGCTCGAACGGCGTTGCGTGATCGAGCTGATCGACCGCGAAAAAGGATCGGCCGTCAGCTATGTGGCGCGCTACATCGCCAGGGCGATCGATGGGCGATCACTTGATGCGCTGAGCGATACCGACGACGACGGTCATCGTGAAGAGACTGCGCCTGCTGACGCTGTGGAGCGCGTGACGGCGTGGGCCTATGTCTGGGGCGTGCGGCTGTTTCAGTTCGTCGGTACGCCGCCCGTGACGGTCTGGCGCGAGCTGCGCCGCGTACGCGAGCCGGATCCGAAAGCGGCTGGTGGCGCGTGGGCGCTGGAACGGCTGCGCGAGGCGGCGGACGCTGGCGACTTCGGCGAGTTCATCGATCTGATGGGCGGCCCGAACACGCCGCGCAAGCTGCAGACGGCGCGCACCCGTCGCGTGCTCGATCCCGACCGCCCGAACTGCTACGGCGAGGCATCGGCCAGCCGTGTGGTCGGTGTTCAGCTGGGCTTCGAGTTTGCGGCGGAAGCCGATGCGGAAGCCGTCGCCGCGATCGATGCGCTGGTGTCGGCTGCGCCGCGAAGGCGGCGGCGGGCGTTGCGCCGCGCGCTGATCCGCGAGGCACGGGCGTCCGTGCTTCCGGCATCCCTGACCACGCGCGCCAAGCGGTGGTCGATCGTGAGGCGGAGCGATGTCGCGCTTTCCGTCGTCGCCGTTGCTGTTCCTTGGACCCGTGTCAATAACTGTCCGGCCCAACAACCGGCCGGGCCTCCCGATCCGTCGCGGATCGCCGCTTGACCCCCCTTTCGTCGCCATGAAACCCGCTATCCGAACCGATCCATCCGCGCCGCCGCTCGTCGTCCCCGTCATCACTCGCGCGCAGTCGCTGCGCGGCGTGAAGCCGATTGCGCAGCCCTATCCGAAGTGGGCGCAGCAGCCTACGCCTGATCCCGATGAAGGCGGCGCCGCTGCCGTTGCCGATCCGCTGCCTCCCGATCCCGCTGTATCCCGACCGAAGGTGAAACCGATGTCCAAGCCCGAACCCATCCCTCCGACCGTTGCCGACGAACTGCCGGCGTCGGATGCTGTTGCCAGTCCGGCGCCGGCCGCGCCTCTCGAAGCGCTGGAATCGATGCTGGATGCCGTTGCCGGTCCCCGATTCGCCCATGGCGTGCGCGTGCATCGCACGAAGCCGGACGGGTCGCGCGGTGAGATGCTCTTTCAGCTCGACGCGCGCGAAGCGCCGGAAGTGCTGCGCGAACGCCTCGGCCGTCATGGTCCGGGCGAGTATGAGTTAGCCCCGGTGGTCGACGGCCGATACAGCGGGCAGGCGCGTCGCATGACGATCGGCACGCCGGCCAGCTCGGCCGCTGCGGTTCAGTCGACGCCGCCAACCGCTGCGCCAGCGCCGGCCGGCTTCGATGTCGCCGGGCTGCTTGCTGGCCTTGCCAGCCTGCAGCGTGAAAGCCAGGCGGCCCAGGCGGCGCAGTTCGAGCGCATGCAGTCGGCCGCGAAGGATTCGCAGATCGAAATGCTCAAGATGTTCCTCGCGCACCGGCCTGATGGCGGCGGAGCGTCGGGGGACGGCGCGGTGCTGAAGATGCTGATGCAGCGGCTGGCAGACGATCCGATCGAAAGGATGGTGAAGCTGGCTGAGCTGCAGCGGCTGCTACGCGAGGATGCCGCACCGTCCGACCCGAACGCCCAGGTGCTCGGCGGTCTCGCGCAGGCGTTGCCGGCGATCCTAGCCGCCAGCAATGCCGGGCAGGCCGGTGCGCAGCCGGTGGCGCGGCGTGTCGTGCGTGCCGTTGCGCCGGCATCGGCGCCGGTGCTGCCGGTGCCGCAGCAGCCGGCTGCGGCTGCGCATCCTCTGGCAGACGCGGCGGGCATCGTGCTGCGGCTGGCCCGCAAGCGCGCCACGGCGTCCGACGTACTCGGCACGCTCGCGGCAGTGCTCGACGATGCCGAGCTGTCGCAGGCCGTCTCAACGATCGCGGGCACCGCCGATCCGGTGGCCGCGCTGATCGGGATCGAGCCGGGCCTTGCCGATCATCGCGAATGGCTGTCCGGCATCGTCGCCGAACTGCCGGGGGTGCTCGCGGGGGCGGTGAGCGATGAATCCGGCCCGGCCTGATTTGCTGCCGGTCGAGTCGACCGGCGACCGCATCCGCCGGCTTCGGCGGGCGCGGCGCATGAAGCAGTGGACGCTCGCCAGCGACATCGGATGCAGCCAGGCCGAGGTATCGAGGATCGAGCGTGACGAACGGCCGGTCACGGCGGCGAGGCTGTCGCGGATCGCGTCTGTGCTCGGCGTCACGCCGGGCGCGCTGCTGGCGTGATCCGCGCCGGACGAAGCGCCGACCACGCCATCGGCCACGCGGTGACGGCCGCGCGTAACCGCGAGGCCTGAGCGTCCGGCTCGACGAAGCCCGCCATCGCGCGGGCTTTTTATGCCGGAGCGGCATATTTATTCGGGGGCGCATCTGCGGGCGCATAGCGTTGCGCCCCATGAATGTCATCACTTACACGGCGGGCGGCGTAGCAGGAACGGCGCGACGGCTTGCATCCGGCGTTGACGGCATTCGTGAGCTGTTGGCGCAGATGCGCCGGAACATCCGGGCGGCAGCCCAGCAAGCGCCGATCCGGGCGCTGGCGGAGCGCATCGTCGCGGGCGTCGGCGGCAAGGATCGGGTGTCCGAAGCGCGGGCGGTGCAGGCGTGGGTGCGGTCGAACATCCGCTATACGCGCGATCCGATCGGCGCCGAGCTGCTGAAGGTGCCCGCGCTGCTGATCCTGCCGGGGCATCGTCAAGACGACTGCGACGGGCATGCGCAGCTGGTCGCGTCGCTGCTCGCATCGATCGGGCATCCGGTGCGGCTTGTCGCGGTCGGCTTCGAGGCGGGCCGGTTCGCGCATGTCTTCGCCGAGACGCTGGTATCCGGGCGCTGGCTATCCGTCGAGACGACCGAGCCGGTCGGCATCGGCTGGCAGCCGGCGCGCGTCGTGATTCGCATGCTCGCAGACGTGTCGAGCGATGCCGAGCCCGAAATCGGGTTCCTGAAGAAAATCAAGAAGGCGGTCAAGAAGGTCGGAAAAGTCGCGCTCAAGGTGGCGCCGGTGGCCGCGTTCGCGGTCGCGCCGGGTGCCGCTGCTGCGCTGGCGACCGTGAATCAGTCGAAGGCGCAGGCGACGCAAGCGCGAACCGATCTGGTCAACGCGCAGGCGAATGCGGCTGCGCAGGCTGCCGCTGCGCAGGCCGCAGCGGTGGCGCCGCGATCGCAGCCGATCGCCGAGTTCGTCGGACGCTACAAGCTGCCGCTCGCGGTCGGCGGTGTCGGCCTCGCCGCGCTGCTGCTGACGCGTCGCCGGGCCGTGGCATGAGCACGTACGTCGTCAAGTCGGGCGATACCCTCGCGCGGATCGCGGCGCAGTACCGAACGACGGTCGCGGCGCTTGCGGCTGCGAACGGCATCAGTAACCCGAACATGATTCGCGTCGGCCAGCCGCTGGCGATTCCAGGCGCGGCGATGACGCCCGGTCCTGTCGCGGTCTCGGTCTCGCCGATGACGCCCGGCCCCTTTGTCGCGCCGACGGCGACCGGAACGAGCTGGATCGATTCCATCCTGACGCAAGGGCCGCAGGCATACGCGAGCATCCTGCAGACGCGCGACGCGGCGAAGGTCGCGCGGATCAACGTAGAGCGCGCCCAGACCGGGCAAGCGCCGATCGCGCCGGCCGGCGCAGTCGCGCCGACTCTCCCCGAAGACGACAGCGCATGGCCGCTGCGGAACTGGCTGTTGCTCGCAGCCGGCGCCGGGGGCCTGTTGCTGTTCCTGAATTCCACCCCCCCGAAACCCTGAGGTATCCACATGGCAACCGCCATTCAAAAAGCGTTGCAGTCTCCGAAGGCGCAGGCGGCCATCCGTGGCCGGGCTGCTGCCATCGCCCGTCAGAAAACCGAAGAAGCCGTCAAGGCGGTGCGCGAGCGCATGCGCAAGGCGGCCCCCGTGCTGCGTCGTGACGTGCTCGAAGCCTATCTGCTGCCGGCCGCTGCGGGTGCCGGCGGCGCGATGGCGCTGGACATGGCGGCCAAGGTCGTCGGGCCGAAGGTCGGGGCCGGTGCGCGCGGCGATGTCGTCAAGACGGCCGTTGCAATCGCGGTCGGCCACTTCGGCCGCAAGGCCGTGCGTACGCCGTGGCTGCAGCATGCCGCCATCGGTGCCGCGACCGTGAATCTCTACAACCTCGCCGCGCGCGTGATGAATCGCGCCAAGGCCGGAACGCTGAACGGTCTGATGACCGAATCGCACAACATGGATCTCGCCGGCTATCCGGGGATGGTCCCGGTCGCGATCCACACCACCGACGGGCAGGTGCTCAACGGCCTGCAGGGCGTCGATGGCTCGCTGTACGACAGCGATGGCCGGCTCGTGCCGATGCTCGCCGGGCCGGAAGGCGGCGATGCGCTTGCGGCTGTCGACGACTTGGCCGGAAGCGGCAGCTACGACCTGGCCGGAAGCGAAACCTACGAAATGGCCGGCTACCAGCCGGAAGTCTCCACGCTCTGACGCGACGGTCGCGTCGACAACTCCAATCCATCACTCCAATCGAGCACGAATAACATGGCGATTTCCCGAATCAAGCCGCTGGTCTACGACGCCGTCTATCAGGCCGGCCCCCTGTCCCTCATCGAATTCTTCGTGCAGGGCAACGCGACCACCATCCAGTATGTCGACGCTGCCAGCGCGACGATCAGCCGCCGCAAGGGCTTCGAGGACACCAATCTGACCGAAGACGGGCGCGTGACCGAGACCGCGATCCAGGTCTGGGGCATCGGCCTGAACATCATCCCCGGTGACGCATCGGGCGTGCTGAACCACGCCGCCGATATCGAAGCGTTCTGGGAGCGCGGTTACCTCGAACTCATCACCGGCGACACCCGCACCGAGTTCACGGGGCGGATCAAGGATTTCCCGCCGCGCACGCTGCGCGAGGTCAGCGGCACGATCGAGACCGATGCGTCGGCGACGATCTCCGGCCGCGTGACGGTCGCCAATCGCGGCCTGCTGTTCCCGATCGACGGCATCGTGATCCCGCAGGGTCAGCGCTTTTGCGTGCGCGCCCGGTGGGACCGTCCGCTGGCGCTGCCGAGTGCCAAGACCGCGCGTTTCGAGTGCGAGCTGTGGGGCGGCCTGCCGGGTGCGCCCAAGCCGCCGGCTGCCAAGGCGCCGGTCCGGAAGTAGGCCGCCTGAAGGCCGGCCGGATGCGAGGGCGTCTCTGGCGCCCTTGCTTTTTCTGTTCCGAATCACGCGATCGAGCGCCCCATGTCGAACGTCTCTCTGCACTACATCAATGGATTCCGGATCTCGCTGCCGGCGGCGGTCAACGCCTCGGGCATCGGCACGCCGATCGAACTGCCCCGTGACGGTTACGACTACGAGTTCGCGGAAATCGCGGTCACGCAAGTCGTTGGCGGCAATGTCGTCGCGACCAATGTGATGCTGCAAATTTCCGAGCAGGGCGGCACGAACAATGCGCTGCTGGTGCAGCCGCAGCACGCGCGCAACCTCGCGGGCGACGGTTCGATGCCGTGGAAGCTCGCGCAGCCGTTTCGGGTGTCGGGCAACGTCCGACTGCAGTGCGAGGCGATCAATCTGTCGGCAGCCGCCGCAGACGTGCACGTCACGCTGAAGGCGCGCCGCGTGCCGAAGGGCGGCAAGTAGTGGAGCCGGCCGAAGTCAATGCGCTGGCGCAGACGATCGCGGCGAACCTCGCGCGCGTGATCGGACCGGCATTCGGATCGGCGCTGCGCGAAGAAATCACCAACCGACGTTTGCCGCGCTACTCGGAAACCACGGGCGACGCGTTCGACTACGCGGCGCGTGGGACGCCGTTGTTCAAGGAAAACGGCGAGCGGCGCGCGATCCTGATCCAGAACACCAGTGCAGACCGGGACTTGTTCCTGTCGTTCACGGGCTTGGCGGGTGCGCGTCATCTGACCCTCGGGCCGGGTGCGTCGTTCGCCGAGCACCGCGAGCCGCCCGGCAATGAAATCTGGATCAACGCCAGCGGCCCGGATTGCGCGTTCTACGCGTATGAGGGCTGATCCATGCCGATCTACGGCGGGCGCGGCGGCGGGTCTGTAGGCGCGGAAATCCTTGCGGGCTACACGCTGCGCGCGGAGAACGCGGCGATCAGCGCGATTGCGCAGAACGCGGCAGCCCAGGCTGCGGCGGCGTCGAGCCAGGCGGCAGCATCGTCTGCGAGTGCTGCAGCCACGTCGGCGGATGATGCGGCAGATTCGGCGGCCGGGGCCGCGTCGGCGGCGGGCGAGGCGGCCGGCAGTGCCGGTGTCGCTGCCACGTCGGCGACGACGGCGAGCAGCGCGGCGGTCGCTGCGCGCACCTCTGCTGAGGCGGCGGCCGTGGATGCGGTGCAGGCATCGTCTGCGTCCTTGCAAGCTGCGGCGGCCGCGACGGCTGGCGGCAATGCAGCGGGCGCTGCGGCGGCATCGGCAGGCGGTGCCTCGGCTTCGGCGAGCGCTGCAAGCGCTGCTGCGGCGAACTCAGCCAGCAACGCGGCCACGTCGGCGGCGGCGGCCGATACGGCCCGCGCCGCAGCTATCACCGCGCGTGATGCCGCGCAGTCGTCAGCGTCAAGCGCAGCTTCGTCCGCCACGTCGGCCACGTCGTCGGCGGCGGCGGCCGATACGGCCCGCGCAGCGGCTGTCACGGCGCGAACGGCTGCCGAGTCGGCGAGCGGATCGGCGTCGAGTGCGTCGGCTTCGGCGGGCGCTGCAAGCGCCGCTGCTGCGAACTCCGCCGGCAACGCTGCCACGTCGGCGGCGGCGGCTGATACGGCCCGCGCAGCGGCTGTCACGGCGCGAACGGCGGCCGAGTCGGCGAGCGGATCGGCGTCGAGTGCGTCGGCTTCGGCGGGCGCTGCGAGCACTGCTGCTGCGAACTCTGCCAGCAACGCGGCCACGTCGGCGGCGGCGGCCGATACGGCCCGCGCAGCGGCTGTCACGGCGCGAACGGCTGCCGAGTCGGCGAGCGGATCGGCGTCGAGTGCGTCGGCTTCGGCGGGCG
>PNMW01000013.1 GCA_013823855.1 Lysobacteraceae bacterium
CAGGCGGGCCAGCACGCGGTACTCGCGGCCCATGTCGTGGGCGCCCTTGGCCTTGGTGCCGGATGGCGGCCGGCGCAGGATCATCTCCCGGCTGCCGACGGTCAGCTGATAGGTCAGGTTCGACGCACCACCCGGAAACTGCCGCAGTTGCAGCGGGCCGTCGGCGAGGCCGGGAATCCGCGACTGCAGGAACGGCAGGATCAGCGCCGGATCGAAGGCGTTCTCGTCGCGGACGGTACCGGCGGCGTCCAGCGGGGCGGCGATGTCGGTCATCTCGGGCTCAGGCTCGGTGGCGGGAAAGCGCAGCATTGTTGCCGATGCGCGCATGGCGTGGCACGGCGGCCGGGTCTGCCCTTGGCGGCGCCGGCCGGCCGAAGCGATCAGGCCTGGTCGCGATCGAGATAGGCGAGCAGCTCGGCCAGTGGCAGCGCGGCCGACAGTCGCCAGCCCTGCAGGTAGTCGACACCGACCTCGCGCAGCCGGCCGAGCTGAAAATCGGTCTCCACGCCTTCGGCCACGGTGGCCAGGCCCAGTCGCCGAGCCATCGTCACCATGTCCTCGACGAGACCGGCGGTCAGCGATTCGGTGCCGATGGCATCGACGAAGGCCTTGTCGATCTTCAGCAGATCGAACTTGAACTGGGACAGGTAGC
Source organism: Lysobacteraceae bacterium (assembly GCA_013823855.1). Classification (GTDB taxonomy): domain Bacteria; phylum Pseudomonadota; class Gammaproteobacteria; order Nevskiales; family Nevskiaceae; genus Nevskia. The sequence continues at coordinate 653 of PNMW01000013.1, forward strand.
GCAGCGACGAATAGCCGGTGCCGAAATCGTCGAGCGCGATGCGGGCACCGTGGGCGCGCAAGGTGTCGATGACGCTGCGGGCGACGTTGTCCGACGACGACAGCAGCTCGCGCTCGGTGATCTCGAACACCAGCCGTTCCTGCGCGAAGTGATCGCCGAACACCTCGCGCACCAGCGCCGGCAGTTCGGGATCGGCGAAGTGGCGCGGGCTCAGGTTCAGGGCGACATAGAAGTCCGGATGCGCGCCGAGCATGGTCTCGAGATCGCGGCGGACCCGGCGCATCAGCCAGGCGGTCATCGGAATGATCTGCCCGGACAGTTCGGCCAGCGGCACGAACACGCCGGGCATGATCAGCCCCTTCTGCGGATGCTGCCAGCGCAGCAGCGCTTCGGCGCCGACCACCCGGAGGCCGTCACTGGCATGGATCGGCTGGTAGTGGACGCGCAGTTCGTCGTTGTCCATGGCGTCGACGAGCTCGGCGTCCATCGAGCGCTCGCGACGATCCAGGTGCACCAGCAGCAGGAACAGCGGCAGCGACATCGCCAGACCGAGGGCGACGAAGGCAGCCGCGTTTTCCCACCAGTGGCCGATCAGTTCATCCCGCGAGCCGACCACCACGATGCGGAGCGGATAACGGTCCGAGGCGCGAATGCGGATCATGCTGTCGGCATCCTCGATCACGGCGGCGCTGCCGGCGCGCGCGAGCACGCGGCCGTCCAGCCGTTCGACCCGCAGCGCGATCGACTGCTCGTCGATCGCGGCGCGGACCGGCTCCATCAGCTCGCGCGGATTGAGCAGCAGGTTGACCGCGAAGCCTGCTGGTGAACGCCGGCCGCCGCCACGCAGCACCTGGATCGAGACCTCGTCTTCCTGGGTCAGGTCCGGCGCAGCGATGTGGATGCCGTCCGCCGGCCAGTGCAGGTGATCGGGATTGGCGACCGGCACTGGCGGGGTGTAGCGGCGGACGCTGGAGCAGATCAGGTGGTCATCGAGGATCAGGCCGGCCTCGCGGAAGTACAGCGAGGTGTAGATCGACTTGCGCAGCAGGTCGATGCTGGCCTCGGTGCAATCCGGATCGACCGAGATGACCAGCTGGGCGAGGGTGGTCTCGGCGGTCGAGAACACGTCGTCGACACGCCGTTCGAGCAGCAGCGCATAGCGATCGAGGCGCTCGCGGGCTTCGGATATCGCCTTGTTCCAGGTGAACAGCAGGGTCAGTGCCGGCGGCAGCAGCCCGGCCAGCACGGTGGCGACCGCGATCATCGCCAGCTTGCGTCTGCGTCGCACCATCACCTGCGGTCGTCCTCCGGTGCAGCGTCGGCGGCGGTCCGTCGAGGCGGAGGCCATGAATGACAGCCTCTGCCGACACCGTAGCGTCCGGCCATGATCTAGTGGTGATCGCGCTGAGCAGCGGCGCCTGCGGACGGGCTCGACGGCGCCGGGTGCCGGGCGTCCTCGCGCGCCTGGACGGCGGCCCGCAGCTGGTCGACGTTCTCGCGCAGCACGTCGGCGACCAGTTCATCGGTGCGCGGATCGTTGAGCACGTCGTGGACGATGCCGATCGCGGTGTCGATCACCGAGTTGACGATGTCGCCGTAGAACGGCAGCCGGTTCAGCGCCTTGGTGCGCGGATGCGCCTTGAGCTTGTCGGCGATCATCGCGCGCAGCTCCTTGTCGTTCTCCTCGAGGGCGCGGGCGACGTTGCGGGTATAGGTGCCCTTCTTCAGCACTTCGGAGACTTCGGCGAGCACCGCCAGGGTCACCAGGCCGCCGATCGCCCGCAGCAGGCTGTCGCGGAACCGGTTGACCAGGCGATAGGTGAACTCGTCGCCGAGCGCGCGGTCGGCGGCCATGCCGAAGCGCGACAGCAAGATTGCGATCCGCACCACCCGGAACAGCCGGAAGCCGCGCAGCGCCGGCTCCGATACCGGAATCATGCCGAGGATCTCGTACCAGTTGCGGACCAGATAGCGGCGAGTCCAGCCGTCCTGTCCCCAGCGCCACAGGAACTCGACGGCGAAGATCGCGCAGATCGCGTAATCGGCCCGGATCAGCTGGATGCTGCGTTCCGGCGATACCTTGCCCCAGGTCTCCCAGCTCAGCAGGCCGATCGATACCAGCGCCAGGATCAGCAGCAACCAGTCCAGCACCGAGACGCGACGGGCAGCGTCGGCGATGCCGGCAGGGGGAGCCGATTCGGTCATCGCGCGGGGATGGCGATGGGGCGTCGAGGCCGCTTCAGCGGTCCGGCTTCGGCGGGATCGTCGGCGGTGTTTCGCCAGCCGGCGACATCCGGTCGCGACGATCCTTGAGCCGCTCGCGCAGCTTCTGCTTCTGCTGCTCGCAGGCTTGCGGATCGGCCGCGCAGCGTTCGCGCAGCTTTTCGGCCCGGTCGCGGAGTTCCTGCTTCTTCGCTTCGCAGGCAGCCGGGTCGGCCGCACAGCGGGCCTTGACGTCCTCGATGCGCTCGTGCGCCCGCTCGCAGGCGGCCGGATCGGCCGCGCAGCGCTCCTGCAGCTTTTGCGCGGCGGCGGCGCAGGCCTCCGGATGCTGCTTGCAGTAGCCGGCAGCCGGGGCGCTGGCGGCGCCGACCGGCAGCGCAAACGGCATCAGGCTGATCACGGTTGTCAGGGCAACGATCAGGGAACGACGCATCCGGGCCTCCTCAGGCATGTCTTCGAGTTGTCCCGATAGCAAACCACGAAAGCGGGGCGAGCGGTATCAATGGGCCGCGTGCGCTCCGGCTTGACAGCGTTGACCGCGCTGCCCGAAATGCCGCCATGACGATCGCCATCCCGCTTTGGATCACGCATCCCGCCTGCACCCGCCACGAGATGGGGGCCGGGCATCCGGAATCGATCGAACGCCTGCACGCGATCCAGGACCGCATGAATGCCAGCGGCCTGCTGCCGATGTTCCGGCAGGCGACCGCGCCGCTGGCCGCGCGCGACGCGCTGGTGCGGGTCCACGAGCCCCGGCTGGTCGATTTCCTGCTGGCGGCCAAGCCGCAGCCCGGCAGCTACCAGCGCATCGATGCCGATACCGCGATGAACGCCCACACCGCCGAAGCCGCGCAGGCCGCCGCCGGTGCCGTCGTGCTCGGTGTCGACGAGGTCCTGGCCGGCAAGACCCGCTTCGCGTTCTGCGCCGTGCGCCCGCCGGGCCACCACGCCGAACGCCGCCGGGCCATGGGCTTCTGCTTCTTCGACAACGTCGCCGTCGGCGCCGCCCACGCGCTGGCGTCCGGCATCAAGCGCGTGGCGGTGCTCGATTTCGACGTTCACTACGGCAACGGCACCTCCGACATCTTCCGCGACGATCCGCGGGTCCTGGTCTGCAACATCTATCAGGATCCGTACTACCCCGGCTGGGTCAGCGATCCGTCGCGCCGCCACATCGTCGACGCCCCGCTCAAGTACGGCGACGGCAGCGCCCAGTTCCGCGCTGCCGTGGAAGCGCTCTGGGGGCCGGCGATCGAAGCGTTCAAGCCGGAGTTGATCCTGGTATCCGCCGGCTTCGACGCCCATGGTCAGGACCCGCTGGCTGGCCTTGATCTCACGTTCGACGATTACGCCTGGATCGGTGCCCGGATTCGCGGATGGGGGGATACGCATGCGCGCGGGCGCGTCGTGGCGACGCTGGAAGGCGGCTATGACCTGTTCGCGCTGGCGCGGAGCGTGGAGAACTTCGCGCGCGCTTGCGCTGCCTTGTAACGCTTCCGGACCGTCTTCATGACGGCGACAGGCCGATCCGGAAGCAACGCCGTGCCTTACGACGCGCCAAGCAGCGCGATCTGCCGGCCTTGAATGTCGGCGATCACGCCGGCGTAGGCTGCATTGCCTGCGAGCAGTCCGATCAGGCCGATCAGCGCTTCATTGAGCAACGGAACCGACGCGGGGAAGTGGGCGAACTTGTCTTCGTCGAGAACGAAGTACATGGAGATCTTCAGCGTGCCGTTCCCGGACGCCCGTTCGCAGATGTGCTCAATCACGACTTGAAGGGTGTCGGCGACAGCGAGGCTGCCTTCGGACACTGCGGCTCTTGTCAATGCGGCGAGGACGGCGACGGTTGCCAGCGCATTGTCAGCATCGACAACAAAGCTGGTCTTCGTCTTGCAACCGCCGCCCGAACAGCAGGCAAGCGGATGGACGGCGACACCGGGATTCTGGATCTCATCTTCGACACCGATCAGCTGGCCGAGCTTTTGCGCGGTCAGTGCAATCGACAGAAGCTGGGCGGTCGAGAATTCCGGGATCGGGCTGCCGAAGCCGTAGGGCCGCTCCGTCGTGACCTGCGGATCGGTCATGAAGTGGGCGCGATCGCTATCTTTCCGATGCAGATATGCCAGCAGATCGCCGATCTGGTCTGAGGTTGCTTCGCTCATTTCGTATTGCTCTTAACAGGAGTGATGGATGCATCGTTCATCGTCTGCCGACCGGCGACATCCAGTATTTGACGAACGGCTTGTCGAGATTCGTCGCGCTGCAGTTTCGGGCTGGCCGTCACGGTTCTCAGCCGCTGGATTCGGCGATTCAGATCGTGTCCGGGCGGAAGATCGGCAAATTGCAGCGGCGGATCCCGCGATAGCTCCCTTGCTACCTGCATCAAGTCCTGCTCGACCAGCAGGGTCTCGGCCAGGATCAGCCGCGATTCGCGCGCGTCAGGATGCTCGGGGTTCGAACTGCCGGCGCGAATCTGGAGTGCCTCCGTGATCGCAGTCTTCGCCAGTGGCAGGTGGCCGGCGTCGCGATGCAACTCGGCCAGCAGTTGCAACCCGTCGATTCTTTGTGATCGATCGGCGTTACCGGCGAAGAATCGTTCTTCTTCGGCGACCAGCGTGATGGCCATGTCGCGTGCTTCAAGGGTCTTTCCCTGCGCCATCCTGAGGCGCAGCAGAGTACGTTTCGCGAAGAGTTCGGGGCCGTTGGCTGCGGCATTCCATTCACGCAGCGTTTTCAGCGCTTCGGCAAGTTCCCGCTCGGCATCATCGAACCGTCCAAGCTTGATCAGCGCCTGCGCCCAGGCGATGCGTGCCTGTGCGATGCGCTGTGGCTGCGCATTCGCGGCATTTAGACGCGCATCCAGCACGTGCTGCAGCTGATCGGACGAAGACGCGAACTGGCCGAGTGCAAGTTCGGAACTGCCAAGGATCGACCTCAGCTGCGTGATGTCGTCGGCATCGGGCCTGGGCAGGCCTGACAGCTCGGCGATGAGTGCTTCCGCTTCCCGTGCCGCCAGCGCCCAGTGACCCAGCATGAATTGTCCGCGAACTCTTTCGATCCGGAGTTCGATCCGGGCCGGATCGTCAGCGTCCAGGAACGCGGCAATGGCATCGCTGGTGTTCAGGACACGAACGAACGCCGTGGGCAGCGTTCCCCGCACATAGGCGCGAATCACCAGCGTTGCGGCGGCACGCGCCGCGACGGAACTGCTTTCGCGCGTCAAAGGCTCGGCCTTGATGATCGCCAGCTCGGCTTCGCGACAGGCTTCCTCGACGCGGTCGATGGCCCAGAAGGAATCGCTGAGCGACAGATGGACCTCGGCAGCCGTCAATGCATCGCCTGCGAATCGCTGGTCGACCTTGGCAGCAGCGGAATCGAGAACTTCCCTGACCGTGATCTTCTGAACCTGTGGCGTATCTTCGCTGACGCCGGCGAGCAGGTCGGAACCTAGGAACTGATAGATCGCGGTTGCCTTGGCGGCTGCGCGTTCGGCAACGGCCTTGGCTGCACGCGCTTCGATGTACAGAAAGGTGCTGACGACCAAGCCGGCTGCCAGGGCTGCGAATGCGAGCATCACTCCGACGCGCCGCGCCTTTATCCGCTCCAGTGCCCGCGCAGCCGCATCGGCTTGGCGCGCAGCTTCGATCGCATCGGCGTGGGCACGCCGGCGCGCGGCCAGGGTGCGCAGCCGGCGGGCGAGTTCGGCAGCGTTGGCGAGACGGCGTTCGGGGTCGTTCTCGGCGGCGACGGCGATGTCTGCGCGCAGCATCTCGTCATCGATGCCGACTTCCCAGCCGGCGCCGAGCTGGCGGCGCAGGCTGCCGACGACGAACTGGTAGAGCATCACGCCGAGCGCATAGATGTCGGCCTTGGCGGTCGCCGGGTGGCCGCTGGCGACTTCGGGGGCGAGGTAGAGCAGGGTGCCGGCGTTCAGGTCGGCGTTCGGGTCGATCACCTGGGTGAAGCCGTGGCGGGTGATCTCCAGCCTGGCAAGCACGCCCGGATCGAGGATCCGGCTGGCACCGAAGTCGGCAAGACGAATTCCGGGGATGTCGCCATCGCCGGGCACCACGAACACGTTCGCCGGCTTCAGGTCCTTGTGCAGCACGCCGACCAGATGGACGTCGGCCAGTGCATCGGCGATCCGTGCGACCAGCTCGATGCGGGTATCGAGCGGCACCTTGGCGGCGCCGCCCTGGCTTTCGAACCACTCGAGCAGGCTGCCGCCGTGGCAGTACTCGGTTTCGATGAAGTACGGCGGCTCGTCGAAATTCCAGTCGAGCACGTCGACGTAGTGATCCTTGTCGCCGAGGCTTTGCCGCAGCAGGCGGTGGATGGTCACTTCGCGCTTCAGCGCCGACAGCCCGCCGGGCTCGGTGGTGAACTTGAAGACCCGCCGCTCGCGCAGCTTCGGGTGTTCGGCCAGCCAGGTATCGCCGGTCTGGCCGAGGCGGCGCAGCAGCCGCCAGTTCGGGCGCATCGGCGGCTGATCGCCGATCTGGAAGCCGAGCTTCGCATCGGCAACGGCCGGGGCCCTGTTGTCGTCCTCGATCAGCTGGATCGGCGCGTCGAGGCGATAGCCGAAGCCGTGCACGGTCTTGAGCCAGGCGCCACCGAGCTCGCCGAGCACGTCTCGGACGCTGGAGATGCAGTTGCCGACCACCGCCTCGTTGACCATGCGGCCAGTCCACAGCGCGTCCAGCAGCTCGCTCTTGGTGACCAGTTCGCCCGGATGCCGGAGCAGCAGCATCAGCATGTTCAGCGGCTTCGGCTCGATCGCCAGCAGTTCGCCGTCCCGTCTCAGCTCACGGCGCGTCTCGTCGAGTTCGAACGGCCCGAAGCGCCAGCGGGCGCTGTGCAGCGCCGGGCCCGGCTTCTGACTGAAGTCAGGTTCGATCTTTTTCGACATCCCCGTTGCCTGTGATGACCCTGTTGTTCCGTCGAGGCAGCGGTGCCGGCGGGCACTTGCCGGGCCTCATGGGCCGGCGACGGTGCGATCCGGGTCACGATCGGAAAGGGATCGTGCGCTGCATCACGGGTGACTGGATGATCAGCTTTGCGCGACGCCTTGGCGAGCCGCCGGCACGCGACAACTGAGACGCCGCGCACATTTGGCCGGCTGCGGTCGCTGCGGGAACCGCCTCAGTAGCCGGCGGCCTGGCCGTCCTTTCGCGACTCCGAGGCTCCGAAGTAGACGCCGGTGACCGGATCACGTGCGATCGCCTGATAACCGCCGTAACCGCCGTGGTTCCAGCCGATGCGATGGCCCTTGATCAGCAGCTGCTGCACGGTATCGGCCGGAAAGCCGGATTCGAGGCTGACCTCGCCGCCGTCGGCCATCCGCTCGCCGGTCGGTTCCGACGACTTCGTGTGATAGATCCGCGGCGCGTCGCCGGCTTCCTGCAGGTTCATGCCGAAGTCGACGAGATTGACGACGACCTGCGCATGGCCCTGTGGCTGGGTGTCGCCGCCCATCACGCCGAAGCTGACCCAGGGCTTGCCGTCCCGGGTGATGAACGCCGGGATGATGGTCTGGAACGGGCGCTTGCCCGGCGCATAGCTGTTCGGCTGGTCTGGCGTCAGCGAGAACAGTTCGCCACGGTCCTGCAGGATGAAGCCGAGCCCCGGCGGCGCCATGCCGCTGCCCATGCCGCGGTAGTTCGACTGGATCAGCGACACCATCATGCCGCTGGCATCGGCGGTGGTCAGGTAGATGGTGTCGCCTTCGTAGAGCGCCGGGTTGCCGGCGTCGATGCGCTTTGCGGCGCGCTCTGGATCGAACAGCTTGCGGCGTTCGGCGGCGTAGTCCTTGGCGATCAACCCCCGGACCGGCACTTTCGCGAACTGCGGATCGGCGTAGAACTTCGCACGGTCCTCGAAGGCGATCTTCTTGGTCTCGATCATCGCGTGCACGTGCTCGGGGCTGCCGAAGCCGTGCTTCGCGAAATCCAGGCCTTCGAGCAGGTTCAACTGCTGGAGCGCGGCGATGCCCTGCGAGTTCGGCGGCAGTTCCCAGACGTCGTAGCCGCGATAGTTGACGCCGACCGGCTCGACCCATTCGCCGCCATGCGCGGCCAGATCCTCGTACGACAGATAGCCGCCGTGTTCGCGGAGGTAGCGGTCGATGCGGCGGGCGATCGCGCCCTTGTAGAAGGTGTCACGGCCTCCCTTGGCGATCGCATCCAGCGTGCCGGCGAGATTCGGGTTCTTCCAGATCTCGCCCTTGCGGGGCGCCCGGCCGTCGATCGTGAACTGCTCGGAAAAGCCGGGGTAGACCGACAGCAGCGGCACCGAGCGCTCCCAGTACCAGGCGATCAGTTCGGAGACCGGAAAGCCGTCACGGGCGTAGGCGATCGCTGGCGCCAGGTTCTGCTTCATGGTCCGCCGGCCGAAGCGCTGGTGCAGCGCGAACCAGCCGTCGACCGCGCCTGGCACGCTGACCGGCAGCGGTCCGCGCGGCGGAATGTAGGCCAGTCCACGCTTCTGGAACTCGGCCAAGGTCAGCGACTTCGGCGAGCGGCCACTGCCGTTGTAGCCGTGCAGCTTCCGCGTGGTCGGGTCCCAGACGATGGCGAACAGATCGCCGCCGATGCCGTTGCCGGTCGGCTCCATCAGGCCGAGCGCGGCATTGGCCGCGATCGCCGCATCGACCGCCGAACCGCCGGCCTTCAGCACGTCGAGTGCGATCTGGGTCGCCAGCGGCTGGCTGGTGGCCGCCATGCCGTGACGGGCGATCACTTCCGAACGGGTGGCGAAGGCGTGGCCGGTGACCCGATCGGCAGCCAGGGCCGCCGGGCCGGCGAGCAGCAGCAGACAGGACGACAGCAGGTGGCGCATGGCGAGCACGTCGTAGGCAGGGGCGCCCGACTGTAGCGACGGGGCGCCGGCCTGTCAGTTCGACGCCAACGCCGCTGCCCTGCGGGTCAGGACGAGCAACTGACCTCGATATGCCGCGCTTCCGGCGGCGGCTCGGCGGCATAGGCCCCGAACGACGGCTGCTCGTCGAACGGCCGGGCCAGCACGGTGAACAGGCGCCCGATTTCCGAGGCATCGCCGGCTTCCGCTCGGGCAATCGCCGCTTGCGCCAGGTGATTGCGCAGCACGTACTTCGGGTTTTCGGCGTTCATCCGGACGGCGCGTTCGGTGTCATCGCTCTGTTCGCCGCGCAGCCGGGCGCGGTAATCCGGCAGCCAGGCGTCGAGGGCGGCGAGGTCGAGAATCTCCTCGCGCAGGCCGGCGCCTGCGACCGCCTCCGGGCTGTCGTCCCGCGTGCTGATCCGCGCCAGATGGCGCCAGCTGCGCGTGAAGTCGGCCTTGCTCGAGGCCAGCAGGCCGAGCCAGCGGTTGATCAGCGCCTCGTCGCCGTCGCGGTGTTCGCGCAGGCCCAGCTTGGCGGTCCAGCGCGCCGTCATCGCCGCCGCATAGGCGTCCGGATAGCGGTCGGCGATCGGCTGGGCGCGCGCCACGGCGGCCTCCGGCGTGGCGCCGAGCAGCGGCAGGCAGGCCTGCAGCAGCTTGGTGCTGTTCCAGTGTCCGATCAGCGGTTGCCGGTCCCAGGCGTAGCGGCCGCCCTGATCGGTGTGGTTGCAGATGTGCTGCGGATCGAAGGCATCGAGGAAGCCGAACGGGCCGTAGTCGATGGTCAGCCCGAGTGCCGAGAAGTTGTCGGTGTTCATCACGCCGTGACAGAAGCCGACCGCCTGCCATTGCGCCATCAGCCGCGCCGTGCGCTCGACCACGTCGGTCAGCCAGCGCGCGTGGCGGTCGGGATCGCCGGCGAACTCGGGGAAGTGCCGGTCGATCAGGTGATCGGCCAGCGGCTGCAGGCGTTGGTGTTCGCCGCGGTAGTACCAGAACTCGAAATGGCCGAAGCGGAGAAAGCTCGGCGCCACCCGGCAGACCACGGCGGCGGTTTCCATCGTTTCGCGGCGCACCGGCTGCGGCGAGCCGACCAGCGCCAGCGCCCGCGTGGTCGGAATGCCGAGCGCCTGCATGGCTTCCGAGCACAGGTACTCGCGGATCGACGAGCGCAGCACCGCGCGGCCGTCGGCATGGCGCGAGTACGGCGTCGGCCCGGCGCCTTTCAGCTGCAGTTCCTGCGGCTGGCCGGCGGCGTCGACGATTTCCGCGATCGACAGCGCCCGGCCATCGCCAAGCTGCGGCACGAACTGGCCGAACTGGTGGCCGGCATAGACCGAGGCGCGGGCGTCGTAGCCCGGCCACGGCGTGTTGCCGGCCATCAGCGCCGCGAATTCCGGCGTGCCGATCGTGCCGGCGTCGAGGCCCAGCTGCGCCGCCAGCCCGTCGTTCAGGTGCAGCAGCTGCGCACTCGGCAGCGGGCGGGTCGGAATCGGCAGCGAGTACGGCTCGCCCAGGGTCGCGAAGCGCGGCGTGATCGGAGGCAGGTTCATCAGGGCTCTTTGGCGCCCGGGTCGGCGCCGACGATCAGTCGGGCGGCCCGGGTATAGCTCAGGTAATTGAAGAACCATTGTGTCGCGACCAGCATCCGGTTGCGCGCGCCGATCAGGAAGTAGACGTGGGCCACGCCCCACAGCCACCAGGCCAGCAGGCCCTTGATGCGGATGAAGCCGAAGTCGATCACCGCCGAATGGCGGCCGATGGTCGCCAGATTGCCGAAGTCGCGGTAGCGGAACGGTCCGGGCGATTTCTTGCCGGCGAGCGCGGCGCGGATGATCCTCGCGACATGCTGGCCCTGCTGCTTGGCCGCCGGGGCCACGCCAGGCACCTGCTTGCCGTCCTGGACGATCGCTGCGGTGTCGCCGATCACGAAGACCTGCGGCTGGCCGGGCACGCTCAGGTCCGGCTGCACCTGGACCCGGCCGGCGCGATCGGCCGGGGCGCCGAGCCAGCGCGCCGCCGGCGAAGCGGCGACCCCGGCCGCCCAGAGCACGGTGGCCGCCGACAGCACGGTGCCGTCGCCGAAGCGCAGGCCGTCGCCATCGCAGCCGGTGACCCGGGTGTTGAGCATCACCTCGACGCCCTTCTTCTGCAGCTCGGACAGCGCGAACGCCGACAGTTCGGGCGGGAACGACAGCAGCACCCGATCCGCCCCTTCGACCAGCACCACGCGGACCTGGCGCGGGTCGATCGCGCGGAAATCGCGAATCAGCACTTTTTTTGACAGTTCGGCGATCGCCCCGGCCAGTTCCACGCCGGTCGGGCCGGCGCCGACGATCGCGAAGCTCATCAGCTTGCGCCGCTCGGCCGGGTCGCGGCTGTTCTCGGCATGTTCCAGCGCCAGCAGCAGCCGGCGACGTATCAGTGTGGCGTCATCGACACGCTTCAGTCCCGGCGCGTGCCGTTCCCAGTGATCGTTGCCGAAGTAGGTATGGGTGGCGCCGGTCGCCAGGATCAGCCAGTCGTAGGGCAGCGTGCGGCCGTCGGCGAGCGCGACCTCGCGGCTTCCGGTGTCGATCGCGGTGACTTCGCCGAGCAGCACGCGGGTGTTCCTCTGCCGGCTCAGGATGCCGCGCACCGGCCAGGCGACATCCGAGGGATTCAGGCCGGCGGTCGCGACCTGATACAGAAGCGGTTGAAAAAGGTGGAAATTCCGGCGGTCGACGACGGTGATGTCGGCGGCCAGGCCGTCGAGCGCGCGGGCGGCAGTGAGGCCGCCGAAACCGGCGCCGACGATGACGATGCGGGGTAGCGAGGACATTTTCTGTCTCTGGGGGAGAAGGGTGGAGGTGCGGGGTATCGCGGCGGTTCCGGGCATCGCGCACAATCGCGCTCCGATCGACAGAACCACCGCCACCGCCATGGACCAGCAACTTCGGGACCGTCTCGACGCCGCCGTGCTGCAGCGCCTGCTGAACCACCTCGACAGCCGCAAGGACGTGCAGAACATCGAGCTGATGAACCTCGCCGGCTTCTGCCGCAACTGCCTGTCGAAGTGGTACGCCGCCGCCGCGAAGGACCTGGGTGCCGAAGTCAGTGACGATGCCGCGCGCGAGCGGGTCTACGGCATGCCCTATGCAGAGTGGAAGCGGCTGTACCAGACCGATGCGACGCCGGCGCAGCAGGCCGCGTTCGAGCAGGCAAAGCCGAAGGACTGACCGACCGTCCGACGGGCACGGTAGGCTAGCGGCGGGGATCCGGGGGCGGCACATGAAGGCAAGACGGTGGCTGGGTGCTGTGCTGCTGGCCTTGGCCGGCACGACGCAGGCCGACGATGCGACGCAGAAGCTGCTCGACTGCATGCGGGCCAACGTCCCGCCGTCGCTGCAGATCAAGGAAGTGGAGCTGACCTCGACCGACCGAGGCGGCGCCGAACGCCTGCTGAAAGGCAAGGTCTACGCGTCGCGCGCCGACGGCCTGATCCGCGTGCTGCTGCGCATTTCCCGGCCGCGCGATCTCGATGGCGCCGCCTACCTGATGCGCGAGGGCGGCGCCGAGCGCAAGGACGAGATCTTTCTCTACCTGCCGGCGATCCAGCGGGTCCGCAAGATCAGCGGCGCGTCCAGCGACGGTTCGCTGCTCGGCACCGACTTCAGTTACAACGACATGAAGCAGCTGCAGGCGGCATTCGGCGATGCCCGGCCGTCGCTGGAAAAGCCGACGACGATCGGCGACCGGCCGGTCGAGGTGCTGAGCCTGCAACCGGCGCCGGGGAACGTTGCGCGCTACAGCCGGGTGCTGGCCTATGTCGACCGCCAGTCGTGCACCGCGCTGAAGGCCGAGTTCTTCGAAGGCAAGACGCTGCGCAAGGAACTCAGTGCCCCGGCCGAAGGCCTGAAGCGTGCCGATGGCTACTGGTACCTGTCGGAACTGCTGATGCGCGACGTCAAGGAGAACACGCGTACCCGGCTCAAGGTCACCGGCGTGGTCGGCAGCAGCGATGAACTGCCGGCGCGGCTGTTCGACCCGACGTCGTTCTACCGCGGCAACTGATGGATACCGTGGCCTGGCTGGGCGGCGTCGCGCGGCGGCCGCGCGCGGTGCTGGCCGCGGTCGCGGTGCTGACCGTCATCGCCCTGCTGCTGTGCGTGAACCCGCTGACCCGTCAGGTACGGTTCCAGATCGACCCGTCGGCCGAGGCATTGCTGCCGGCGCACGATCCGGGCCGCGCGGTGCTCGATCAGGTGCGCCGGACCTTCGGCATCGATGATCCGCTGATCATCGCGGTGCGCTTCGAGCCGAGCGTCTACAGCGCCGACAATCTGGCCCGCATCGCCAGGCTCGCCGACGGCTTCAGGCAGCTGCCGGGGGTCACCGAGGTCCACTCGCTGGCCAGCGCGCCGAACGTCAATGCACGCGACGACGAGATCGACGTCACCACCTTCACCGGGCAGGCGGCCGAAGACCCGGCGGCGGTCGAGCATTTCGCCGCCGACATCCAGGCCAATCCGCTGTACCGCAGCACGCTGGTATCGAACGACGGGACCACCGCCGCCTTCGCGCTGACCCTGGGCGCGCTGTCGCCGAAGGACTACCTGCGGCTGGACTTCGACACCCGGGCGCGGGCGATCGTCGCCGATGTCGGCGGCGCCGAGGCGGTGCATCTGACCGGCACGCTGCCGGTGCGGGCGGCGACCAGCGAGGCGCTCGATCGCACCTTGAAACGCACCGTGCCGGCGGTATTCGCGGTCATCGCCATGCTGCTGCTGGCGACCTTCCGCAGTTTCGTCGCGGCGGCCTCGGCGCTGCTGGCGGTGGCGATCGCCCTGGTCTGGACCGTGGCCAGCGCGGTGCTGCTCGACATCCAGTTCAACCTGGTCAGCGCCATCGTGCCGCCGCTGGTGATCACCATCGGCCTGTCGTACACGGTCCACCTGCTGGCGGCGCATTTCCTGTCGCGCAGCGTGCTGCCCCATGCCCGCGACAGCCAGCGCGCCGACTGGGTGATGCGGCGCATCTCCACCGGCCTGACCCTGTCGGCGACCACCACGGTGATCGGCTTCCTGAGCCTGCTGCTGAACCCGCTGCCGGCGGTGCGCGGTTTCGCGCTGCTGGCCAGCCTCGGCACCCTGTATGTCGGCGCGCTGACCCACCTGTTCCTGCCGGCGCTGCTCAACGCGCTGCGCTGCACCCGGGAAACGCCGCCGATCGCCACCCGCCTGTTCGGCCGCTTCGCCGCCGCGCTGGCGGTCTTCGACCTGCGCTACCGGCGCTGGATCATCATCGCGGCGGCGGCGCTGATCGTCGTCGGCTTCACGGCCGCCACCCGGATCCGCGGCGGTGCCGACTTCATCGCCAGCTTCGGCGAGCAGGTCACCGTCCGGCGCGATTTCGAAGCCGTGACGGCGGCGTTCAACGGTGCCAATTTCGTCACCGTGCTGATCGATGCCCGGGCCCCCGATGCGCTGACCCAGCCACGCCTGATCGATGCCATCGACGCCTTCCAGGACTGGCTGCGGGCGCAGCCGGAAGTCGGCTCGGCGGTGTCCTATGTCGATCAGCTGAAGCTGACCAACCTGGCACTGAACAACAACGAGCCGTTGCATTTCGGCGTGCCCAACGACGACGCGGCGGTCAAGCAGATCCTGCTGTTCGCCAGCGGCGAGGCGCTGAACCGGCTGATCGATCCGCAGTTCCGCAGCGCACTGATCTCGGTACGCATCAATGTCGACGGCTCGCGGGCGATCAGCGATTTCCTGCATCGCGCCGAGGCGCGCGCCGCCGAGCTGCCATCGCCGCTGGAGGCCCGCTTCACCGGCAGTTCGGTGCTGGCCACGCGCGCGGTGGAGGCGCTGGCCAGCGGTCATCTGGCGTCGATCGCGATCGCCGTGGTGGCGATCGCCTGCCTGCTGTCGCTGATGTTCACGTCGGTGAAGGCCGGGCTGGTCGCGACGGTGCCGAACCTGGTGCCGATCGCGGTCTACTTCGGCACCCTCGGCGTGCTCGACATTCCGCTCAATCCGACCACCAGCCTGATCGCCTGCATCGTGCTCGGCATCGCCGTCAACGACACCGTGCACTTCCTGGCCCGCTTCAATGCCGATGCCCGCGAGCAGGGCAAGGAAGCCGGCGCGGTGCGCTCGGCGCTGACCTCGGTGCTGCGGCCGATCACCCTGGCCACGGTCTGCCTGTGCCTCGGCTTCCTGGTGTTCACCGCCTCGGAGCTGAACAACCAGGTGCAGTTCGGCCTGCTCGGCGCCTGGACGCTGTTCGTCGCCTGGATCGCCGACATGACCCTGACGCCGGCGCTCGGCTCGCGGCTGCGCATCGTCACGCTCTGGGACCTGCTGCGGCTTGATCTCGGCCGCAGCCCGCAGCACACCATTCCGCTGCTGTCCGGCCTGAGCATGCGCCAGGCGCGGCTGTTCGCGCTGATGTCGCGGCTGGAGAAGCACCCGGCCGGCACCCGGATCATCCAGGAGGGCGACCTGTCGCGCGACATCTATGTCGTGATCGACGGCCAGGTCGAGGCCACCGTCGAACGCCACGACGAGCGGCTGGTGCTGTCGACGATGACCCGCGGCGCGGTGATGGGCGAGGCCGGCTACTTCGGCCAGCGGCGCACCGCGAGCGTCGACACCACCAGCCCGGTGCGCCTGCTGCGTTTCAACTCGCAGGATCTGGAGCGGCTGCGCGAGCGCTATCCCTCTATTGCCGCCACCGTGTTCCGCAACTTGAATCGCATCCAGGCCGAGCGCATCGCCCGTATGACAGCGCTCATCAAGTGAGCCTGTCGCGGTTGGGTCCGGAGGCGTGTCGATGTCGATTCGAAGTCTTGTCGGCGGTCTGCTGCTGGGGCTGCTGCCGACGGCGCAGGCGCTGCCGGACGGGGTGTCGGTGATCACCGGCGCCGGCGGCAATGTCACCGCGTCGCAGGGGGCCGATGGCGTGCTGCTGATCGGCAGTTTCGACGGCCTGCTCGATGCCGACACCCTCGCCGCGCTCGGCACCACCTTGCCGCGTCTGGTCATCGACACCGACCCGGACGATGCCGCGCTGTCGGCGAGCGGCGACGGCGCCGTCGTGCTGCGCCGGGAAGGCGGCGTGGTGCGGACTTCGGTCGCCGCGCTGCTGCAGCGCGAGGCGCGCAAGCCGTTCAAGACCGAGACCGCCGCCGGACGGCCGATCGTGGCGTTCGCCAGCGGCGACAGCTTCCCGTTCAATGGCGACGAGATCGGCATCTTCCGGGTGCCGAGCGGCATCGTGTCCGGCGCCTGCGCGGTGCTGCTGCCGGCGGCGGACACCGTGCATCTGGGCAGCCTGCTGACGCCGGGCCAGTATCCGGACATCGACGTCGGGCAGGGCGGGTCGATCGCCGGCCTGATCGCGGCGATCGGCCGGCTGATCAACCTCGGTGGAGCCGAGACCCGCTACCTTCCACGCGCCGGCGATGCCGTCGATCGCGAAGCCCTGATTGCCTACCGCGACATGCTGTCGAGCATCCTCAACGCGGTGCGCCAGGCGATGCTGCGCGGCGATTCGCTGGCGCGCATCCAGCACGATGCGCCGCCGACCGCCGCCTATGACGCGGCCTGGGGGCAGGGCGCGATCAGCGGCGCGCAGTTCCTCGCCATCGTCCACGAAAGCCTGCAGAACCCGCCGGAAGACGACTGATTCGCCTGTGAGCCGTTATCGCGAACCGCCGCCGAAGAGCGCCTCCTACATCACCCGGGAAGGGGCCGAGCGGCTGCGCGCCGAGTACGACCAGCTGTGGCGGGTACGCCGGCCCGAGGTGGTGCGGGCGCTGTCGGCAGCGGCGGCCGAAGGCGATCGCTCCGAGAACGCCGAGTACATCTACCGCAAGAAGGAGCTGCGCGAGATCGACCGGCGGGTCCATTACCTGCAGCTGCGGCTGCCGGAACTGAAGGTGGTCGACGCCACGCCGAGCGATCCGAGCCGGGTCTACTTCGGCGCCTGGATCGAGGTCGCCGATTCCCAGGGCGACGAGAAGCACTACCGGATCGTCGGACCGGACGAGATCGATCCGGCGCGCGGTTACATCTCCATCGATTCGCCGCTCGCCAAGGCGCTGCTGAAGCGCGGCGAGGGCGACGTGGTCAAGGTCATGCTGCCGGGCGGAGAGGCCGAACTGGAACTGCTGTCGGTCCGCTACGGCGCCCGCTGACGACGGCACCCCCGCAGCGCATGCGGGCTTCCGGACGCAGTGCTTGTGCAGTCGCGATCCCCGGCGATCGGGCCGAGATGCGGAGAGCAGTCCGACTACAATGCCGGCCATGCCCCGCAAGCCCGCCACCCCGATCGACGACACGCCGCCCGAGCGCCTGATCTCGGCCGGTGCCCGCAGCGACGAAGACCGCGTCGATCGCGCGATCCGGCCGCAGCGGCTCGAGGATTACGTCGGCCAGCCGGCCGTTCGCGAGCAGATGGCGATCGCCATCACCGCCACCCGGGCCCGTGCCGAGGCGCTCGACCATGTGCTGATCTTCGGCCCGCCCGGCCTTGGCAAGACGACACTGGCCCACATCCTGGCTGCCGAGCTGGGCGTCAACCTGCGCCAGACCTCGGGGCCAGTGCTGGAGAAGGCCGGCGACCTGGCCGCGCTGCTGACCAACCTGGAACCGCGCGACATCCTGTTCGTCGACGAGATCCACCGCCTGTCGCCGGTGGTCGAGGAAGTGCTGTATCCGGCGATGGAGGATTACCAGCTCGACATCATGATCGGCGAGGGGCCGGCGGCGCGTTCGATCCGGCTCGACCTGCCGCCGTTCACGCTGATCGGCGCCACCACCCGCGCCGGCAGCCTGACCGGGCCGCTGCGCGACCGTTTCGGGATCATCCAGCGGCTGGAGTTCTATTCGGTCGCCGACCTGACCACGATCGTCAAGCGCTCGGCCGCGATTCTCGGCGTGCCGGTGGAAGAGGAGGGCGCTTTCGAGATCGCGCGTCGTTCGCGCGGCACGCCGCGCATCGCCAACCGGATGCTGCGCCGGGTCCGCGACTACGCCGAGGTGCGCGGCACCGGCGTGATCAGCGCCGAGATCGCGGCGGCGGCGCTGAAGATGCTCGATGTCGACAGCCGCGGCTTCGATCTCATGGACCGCAAGCTGATGATGGCGCTGATCGAGCGCTTCGATGGCGGGCCGGCCGGTCTCGACAACCTGGCGGCGGCGATCGGCGAGGCGCGCGACACCATCGAGGATGTCATCGAGCCCTATCTGATCCAGCAGGGCTATCTGCTGCGCACGCCGCGCGGCCGCATGGTCGGCAAGCTGGCCTACCAGCACTACGGTATCCCGCCGCCCAAGCGGATCGAGCCCGATCTCTTCGAAGAAGGCGCAGGTGATTGATTGGCTTGTGTTGTTGCGCTGCCGCATCAGCTAAACTGTGAGACGAATGTCGAATCCGAATCTGGTCTTCTCCTGGCCCCTGCGGGTCTATTACGAGGACACCGACCTGAGCGGCGTGGTCTACCACGCCAACTATCTGAAATTCTTCGAGCGCGCCCGCACCGAATGGCTGCGCGCGCTCGGCTGTTCGCAGGAACAGCTGCGCCACGAGGTTCAGGTGGTGTTCACGGTCAGCCGGATAGAGGTGACGTTCCGTTCGCCGGCACGTCTTGACGATGAACTCGAAGCGACGGTCGCGGTCACGGAACTGAAGCGGGCCAGTCTGGTGCTGACTCAGGAACTGCGTCTTCGTCACGATGCAAAGCGACTGCTGGCCAGTGCGGAAGTGCGTGTGGCCAGCGTCGATGCCGCCAGCTTCAAGCCGACGGCATTGCCGCCGCTGTTCCGTGATCGTGCCGGCGTCGCCGGTGTCGACCATCGCTGAAACCTGCACGAATCAAGACAAGGGAAGAAACCGAATGAGTGGCACGATTTCGCTGACACAGCTGGTCCTGCAGGCCAGCATCCCGGTGCAGCTGGTGATGGGTTCGCTGCTCGCCGCCTCGCTGGCGTCGTGGGCGGTGATCCTCGCCAAGCGCGGTCTGCTGTCGCGCATCCAGAACCAGGCCGTGGCGTTCGAGACCCGCTTCTGGTCCGGCGGTTCGCTGGCCGAGCTTTACGAGGCCTTGCGGCGCAGCCGCGAGCCGGAGGAAGGGCTGCCGCAGATCTTCCGCGCCGGCTACGAGGAATACTCGCGCCAGCAGGGCGCCAAGATTCCGCCCGACGATGCGCTCGCCGCCGTCCAGCGCCAGATGCGGGTGGCGATGGCCCGCGAAACCGAAAAGCTCGAAGGCGGCCTGAGCCTGCTGGCGACGATCGGTTCGACCAGCCCCTATGTCGGCCTGTTCGGCACCGTCTGGGGCATCGTCAATGCCTTCGTCGCGATCGGCAACGTCAAGCAGGCAACCTTGGCCAGTGTCGCCCCGGGCATCGCCGAAGCACTGATCGCCACCGCGATCGGCCTGTTCGCGGCGATCCCGGCGGTCATCGCCTACAACTTTTTCGTCGCCCGTGTCGACCGCCTCGAAAACCGCTTCTCGACGTTCGCCGAAGAGTTGACCGGCATCGTCGACCGCGGCCTGCGCGGTGGTTCGAGGGCCGGGTAATGGCAGGCGGCTTTGCACCCAAGAAGGGCAAGCGGCGACTGACCGCCGAGATGAACGTCGTGCCGTACATCGACGTCATGCTGGTGCTGCTGGTGATCTTCATGGTCACCGCACCGCTGCTGACCCAGGGCATCGATGTCGAGCTGCCGCAGGCCAGCGCCCAGACGCTGAGCGCCGATGACGAACCGCTGACCCTGTTCGTCGACGCCCGCGGCGACTACTTCCTCGACGCCGGCGGTGATCCGAAGAAGGCGCTGGCCGACCAGATCGTCATCGACCGGGTCGGCGCGATCCTGCGCAACAAGCCGGAAACGATGGTGCTGATCCGCGCCGACAAGGCTGTGAAGTACGACCGCGTCGCCAATGGCATGTCGCTGCTGCAGGCCGCTGGGGCGGCGAAGATCGGCTTCGTCACCGACGCGCCGAGCGCGCCCCGTTCGAGCACCGCGAACAAGCGCGAGCGCGGATGATTCTGAAGACGCGCCATATCGTTGCGGCGTTCGCGCTGCATCTCGCCGTGTTCGGGCTGCTGTTCAGCGGCGTCCAGTGCGGCCGCGTGCCCGAGCCGGTAAGCATCATCCAGGGCCAGCTGATATCGGCCAACGAACTGCCGAAGCCACAGTCCGCACCTTCGCCGCAGCCGGCGCCCGAGCCGCCGATCCCTGAGGAAGTCGCGCCGCCGCCGGCCCCCGAACCGCCGAAGCCGGACCCGCTCGAAGCGCAGCGCAAGCAGCAGGCCGAGCGCGACGCCAAGGCCGAGGAAGCCAGGAAGGAGCAGAAGGCCGCCGAGCAGAAGGCCGCCCAGGAGGCCTTGCTGAAGAAGCAGGCGGACGAGATCGCCGAGCAGAAGCGGCTGGCCGAGGACGCGAGGAAGAAAAAGGAAGCCGAGGATCGCAAGCGCGAGGAAGAATTGTCGAAGCAGGCGATCGCGGACGAGGAAAAGCGGCTGGCCGCCGAAAAGGCGGAGAAGAAGAAAAAGGCCGAGCAGGCGCGCCGCGAGGCCGAGGAACGGCGGGCTCGCGAAGCGGAACTGTCGGCAGCACTTGGTGCCGAAAGCGAGCAGCGGACAGCAGCCGACCAGAACCTGTGGGTGACCCAGATCGTCGCCGCGATCCGGGCGGTGCGGCGCCTGCCGCCGAATGTCGACCCCGGTCTGGTCTGCCGGATCGCCATCCAGCTGTCGGCGACCGGCGAGGTCATCAACGCCAGCGTCCGGACCCCGAGCGGCAATCCGCAGTACGACGAATCGTCGCTGCGTGCGGTGTTCAAGGCCAGCCCGCTGCCGTTGCCACGCGATCCCACCGCGTTCGTGTCGTCGATCGTGGTGTCGTTCTCGCCGTGACCAGCGCCTGCCGACCGCGGGTATCGCCAATGCCTTCTTCGTCGAACTTTCCCGTTCCGGGCGCTGAAGCCGAACTTCACCATCATCAGGTCGAGGTGTCACTTGACTAAATTTTCGTCAATCCTGCTGGTTCTTCTGCTGATCGCAGGCAGCGCGCGCGCCGAACTGGAGATCTCGGTTTCCGGCGGCACCATCCGTGCCCAGCCGATCGCCGTGGTGCCGTTTCGCCAGGGACCTTCGGAACCGGCCGACGTGGCCGCGATCGTCGCGGCCGATCTCAGCCGCAGCGGCCAGTTCCTGTCGCTGGCGCGCAGCGACATGAAAGGTTTCGATCCGCTGCCGACCAGCGAGGCGCAGGTCGATTACCGCACCTGGCGCGCGCTCGGTCAGGAAGCGCTGGTGATCGGCAATGTCCAGGCCCTGCCGGGCGGCGGGGCGAAGACCGTTGCCGAGCTGTACGACGTGTTCCGCACCCAGAAGATCCTGACTGTCGAAGCCACCGCCACGCGTCCGACCGAATGGCGCTCGATGGCGCACAAGGTGGCCGACCAGATCTACGAGAAGCTGACCGGTACCCGCGGCGTCTTCGACACCCGGATTGCCTATATCACCTCGACGCAGGCGTCGGGTCGACGGCAGTTCAAGCTGATCTGGGCCGATGCCGATGGCGAAAATCCGCGCGAGATCGCACGCAGCTTCGAGCCGCTGCTGTCGCCGAGCTGGTCGCCGGACGGCAAGCGCATTGCCTACGTGACCTTCGAAGGGGGCCGCTCGAAGATCATCATCCAGACGCCAGCGACCGGTGACTACGTCACGTTCCTTGGCGAAAAGGGCATCAACAGCGCTCCGGCCTGGACGCCGGACGGCACCCGGCTGGTGGTGACGCTGTCGTTCCAGAAGAATTCCGATCTCTATGTCATCGATCTGGCCACGCGCTCTCGGCGCCGGTTGACCGACAGCTTTGCAATCGATACCGCACCGACGGTGTCCCCGGACGGCCGCACCGTCGCGTTCCTGTCCGACCGCAGTGGCTCGGCGCAGGTCTACACGATGAGCATCGATGGCGGCGAGGCCAGGCGTCTGACCTTCGAAGGCCGTCGCAACGAACAGCCGCGCTTTTCTCCAGATGGCAAGACTCTTGCACTGGTCAACTACGACACTTCCGGTTATCGTATCGGGCTTGTGGATGTTGCAACTGGCGTGATGCGACTGGTCAGCAGCGGTCCTCTGGATGAAGGTCCCAGTTTTGCCCCGAACAGCGCGGTCGTGATCTACACGCGACAAGGCACGGCGGGCGCGGAACTGGCCACGGTTTCAACGGACGGGTCGGTCCGTCAACGATTGCGGCACACCGGCGATGTCCGGGAACCGGCCTGGGCGCCGTACGCAAAGCCCTGAGTGTCTCCAGCCTGTCACCCGAAAGGGTTCAACATCGTTACCTATCAATACGTCGTCACGGAGCTACAAAAAATGCTGAACAACAAGTGGTTTGCCTGCGCCACCCTCGCCCTCGCTGCCGTTGCCACCGGTTGCTCCAGCACCGGCGACAAGAACGCCAATGGAACGGCTGAAGCGGTCAAGCCGACCACCACGTCCCAGGGCAGCGCCGCTGCTGCGCCGTCGGGCAAGACCTCGGTGACGACTCCGGCCGCGACCCAGTCGATCGTCTACTTCGACTTCGACTCCAGCGACCTGAAGCCGGAATCGAAGGACGTCGTCGCTGCCTGGGCGAAGTACCTGACCGCCAACCCGACCGCGAAGGCCCAGCTGCAGGGCAACACCGACGAGCGCGGCACCCGCGAGTACAACCTTGCCCTCGGCGAGCGTCGCTCGGCGGCCGTCAGCTCGGCCCTGCAGTCGGCCGGCGTCGCCGCCTCGCAGCTCGAACTGACCTCGAACGGCGAAGAGAAGCCGGTTGCCCTGGGTCACGACGAAGCCTCGTGGTCGCAGAACCGTCGCGTCGAAATCGTCGGTCAGTAAGACGATGACGGCCGCCATGGTGGTGCAACGTCGCAAGTCCTCGATCCTTCGCAGTGCCGCGCCAATCTGCGCGTCATTGTGGCTCGTGGCCTGCGCCGGGCAGAACTATGGCGGCCCGATCAACAGCGAGCAGGCGCTCAGCCCGGAAGAGCGGCGCCTGCAAGCGGTGGAAACCAAGCTGGCGGAGCTGTCGCGCAAGTTGTCGTCCAGCGAGGCCGGCCGCGAACAGCGGAACGCCGAGGAGCTTGGACGCCTGCGCGGCCTGATCGAGCAGCTGCGCTACGATTTCGATCAGTCGCAGCGTCGCCAGCAGGAAGCGATCACCTCGTTCGATGCCCGCATCAAGGGGCTCGAAGCCGAAGCACTTGCGCATCCGGCGCCAGTTCCGGGCGATGTCGAATCCACCGGTCCTGGCACTTCGGCAGGGACGGTCTCTGCGGCACCGGCATCGCCGCCGCTGAGTTCGGCGGCCGACGAAGAAGCGCTGTATCTGAAGAGCTTCGACCAGCTCAAGGGCGGGAAGTACGACGACGCAATTGTCGGCTTCAAAGCGATGCTGTCGAAGTATCCGCAGGGCAATTATTCTGACAACGCCTGGTACTGGACCGGCGAATCGTATTACATCAAGAAGGATTTCCCGAACGCGCTGGCGAGCTACCGCTCGCTGCTCGAAAAGTTCGGCAGCAGTCCGAAGGTACCGGACGCGCTGCTGAAGACCGGGATCATCCAGCAGGAACAGAAGAAGAATGACGCGGCGAAGGCGGCCTACAACCGCGTCATCAAGGAGTTCCCGAATTCCAGCGCGGCGATCCAGGCCCGCACCCGGGTTGCGCAGCTACGCTGACCCTGCATGAGCCCGCTCGCGTCGGTTGCCGAGCGCGTCGCGCCTCGGATTCCGGCGGCCACCTCGACGCGACTCAAGCTCACTGAAATCTTCCTGTCGCTGCAAGGCGAGTCGACCTTCGTCGGCTGTCCGACGGTGTTCGTGCGGCTGACCGGCTGTCCGCTGCGCTGCAGCTATTGCGACACCGAGTACGCCTTCCACGGCGGCCGATGGCATGAACAGGCCGAGGTGCTGGCGACGGTCGCCGGCCACGGCGTCCGCCATGTCTGCGTGACCGGTGGCGAGCCGCTTGCCCAGAAGGCCTGCATTCCACTGCTGGCGGCACTCTGCGATGCCGGCTACACGGTGTCGCTGGAGACCAGTGGCGCACTCGACGTTTCGGCGGTCGACCCGCGAGTGGTCAAGATCCTCGACATCAAGACGCCGGCGTCCCGTGAGGCGGGGCGCAACCGCTGGGCCAATCTGCCGCTGCTGCAGCCTCACGACCAGATCAAGTTCGTCCTCTGTGATCGCGCGGATTACGACTGGGCAAAGGCGGTGGTCGCCGAGCATGGTCTGACCGAGCGCCACACCGTGCTGTTCTCGCCGAGCGCCACCCAGCTGCCTGCGCGCGAGTTGGCGGACTGGATCGTCGCCGAGCGTCTTCACGTCCGGTTCCAGATGCAGCTGCACAAGCTGCTGTGGGGCGGGGAAGCCGGGCGCTAGCAGCGCGGTTCCTGCGCAGTGATTCCTGCGCAAGCGATGCGACCGGTGCTGGCCGGCGCGTCAACACCTGATCGGAGCTGTTCATGTCTACCCCTCGTTCGGCCGTCGTCCTGCTCAGTGGCGGCCTCGATTCCGCGACCGCTCTGGCCATTGCCCGTGCCGACGGTTACCGCTGCCATGCGCTGAGCGTGGCCTACGGGCAGCGTCACAGCGCGGAGCTGGACGCCTCCGTGAAGGTGGCCCGGCGGCTGGGCGCGGCGTCGCACCGGCTGATCCAGGTCAATCTCGATCTGATCGGCGGCTCGGCGCTGACCGATCGCGCGATCGCCGTTCCGGAAGGCGCGACGCCGGGCATTCCGATCACCTATGTGCCGGCGCGCAACACCTTGTTCCTGTCGCTGGCGATGGGGCTGGCGGAAGTGCAGGGTGCGGAGGCGCTCTACATCGGCGTCAACGCTGTCGATTACAGCGGCTACCCGGATTGCCGGCCCGAGTTCATCGCCGCGTTCGAGAAGGTCGCGCAGCTGGCGACCCGCGCCGGCGTCGAAGGTGGCCGCCTCAAGATCGAAACGCCGCTGATTTCGCTCAGCAAGGCCGAGATCATCCGTCGCGGCCTGGCGCTTGGTGTCGACTTCGCCGAAACCGTCTCCTGCTACCAAGCCGATGCCGAAGGCCATGCCTGCGGTCGCTGCGATTCCTGCCGGCTGCGTCGCGATGGATTTGCCGCCGCCGGCGTCGCCGATCCGACGCGCTACGCCGTGACCTGAACGGCATGCCGCTTCCCCGCCGGTTGCCGCTATAATCCGCGCCTCGCGAAGGACCGAGGGTCGTTAGCTCAGCGGTAGAGCATCGGACTTTTAATCCGTTGGTCGATGGTTCGATCCCATCACGACCCACCATCTTTCCCCGCGAGGAATCGACATGCTGGATATTGAAGGGCCGCCGATGCGGCCTTTTTCTTGCGCGTCCTGCGCAGGCTCGCAGCCCCGGTGCCGGTATCACGAACCGTCGTCCCGGTTCGGATTCGTCATCCGAGCGAGCACGTTCCCTGGAACGTTAAAGTAAGGCCATGGAAGCTCATCGCCGCGCCCGGCTGCTACGCGCACTCGATCTGGAGGTCTGGACCTCGCGCGCGGCGCCCGCCGGTGTCCCGGTCGAAGACGACCCGGCCCCCCCGTGGGCCGACGCCGACGAGCCGCCATCGGCGACCGCCGTCGCGACTCGCCCGGCGCCGGTGTCTGCTCCGGCTCGTCGACCGCCTGCGGCCTTGCTGGCCGATCTGGAGACGCCGGCACCGGTGTATGTCGCGCCGGCCGACTGGCAGGGACTGGCCGAGGCGGTACGCAGCTGCACTCGCTGCAAGCTGTGCAAGACCCGCACGAACACCGTGTTCGGTGTCGGCTCGACCGATGCGCCGCTGATGGTGATCGGCGAAGGGCCGGGCGCCGAGGAGGACGCGCGCGGCGAGCCGTTCGTGGGCGCTGCCGGCAAGCTGCTCGACGAGATGCTTCGAAGCGTCGGCCGGGCGCGCAGCAGCAACGTCTACATCGCCAATGTCGTCAAGTGCCGGCCGCCCGGCAATCGCGATCCGGAGACTGATGAAGTGGCGGCCTGCCGGCCATTTCTCGATCGCCAGATCGAGCTGCTGAAGCCGACCTTGATCCTCGCGCTCGGGCGTATCGCCGCCCAGCGCCTGCTGAGCAGCACCGCACCGCTGTCGAAGCTGCGCGGCGTCCCGCACGTCTACGGTGCCGCCAACACGCCGGTACTGGTCAGCTATCACCCGGCCTATCTGCTGCGCACGCCGTCGGACAAGCTCAAGAGCTGGCATGACCTCAAGCAGGTGCACCGGCTGCTCGATCGCGGCTGAGCGTCTTGCGCGACGGCGATCGGGTGGCGGGTGCCCGCGATCCCGACCTCGGTCGGGGCGATCACCCTGTCCGAACGCTACAATCCGCGCCACTCAACCGTCCTGTACCGAGCCATGCGCCTGTCCCGCTTCCCGCTGTCGACTTCCAAGGAAACACCTGCCGATGCGGCGGTCGTCAGCCATCAGCTGATGCTGCGGGGGGGCTTCATTCGCCAGCTCGGTTCCGGTCTGTATTCGTGGATGCCGATCGGCGTGCGCGTGCTGCGCAAGATCGAGGCGATCGTCCGTGAGGAAATGAACGCCGCCGGCGCGATGGAGATCGTCACGCCGACCGTTCAGCCGGCCGAGCTGTGGCAGGAATCCGGCCGCTGGGCGCAGATGGGCGACGAGATGCTGCGCTTGCACGATCGCCACAAGAACGAATTCTGCTACGGCCCGACCGCCGAGGAAGTAGTGACCTTCCACGTCCGCCAGGACATCCGCAGCTACCGCCAGCTGCCGGTCAACTACTACCAGATCCAGACCAAGTTCCGCGACGAGCGCCGGCCGCGTTTCGGCGTGATGCGCTCGCGCGAATTCGTGATGAAGGACGCCTACAGCTTTCACATGACCGAAAGCTCGCTGGCCGCCGAGTACGACAACATGCGCGCCGCCTATGCGCGCATCTTCACCCGCATCGGTGTCGACTTCCGCATCGTCAAGGCCGACAGCGGCAACATCGGCGGCTCTCGTTCGGAAGAGTTCCACATCCTCGCCCAGTCCGGTGAAGACCTGCTGGCGGTGTCCGACAGCGGTGCGTACGCCGCCAACGTCGAAGCCGCCGAGACGCGCCCCAGCGGGACGCCGCGCGCCACCGCCACGGCGTCGCTCGAAAAGGTGCCGACGCCGGGCCAGAAGACCTGCGAGCAGGTCTCGAAATTCCTGAAGGTGGCGCTCGACCACAAGGTCAAGCTGCTGGTCGTGAAGGCAGCCGAAGGCGGCTTGGTCGGCATCGCGCTGCGTGGCGATCACCAGTTGAACGAGATCAAGGCCGCGAAGCATCCGAAGATCGCCGATCCGTTACAGATGGCGGCGCCGGACGAGGTCAAGGCCGCGTTCGGCTGCGAAGTCGGCTATCTCGGCCCGGTCGGCTGCCCGATTCCGGTGATCGCCGATTTCGCGGCGGCCGAGGTCGCGGATTTCGTCTGTGGTGCCAACCAGGACAACCATCATTTGAAGGGCGCCAACTGGGGCCGCGACGCGGCCGAGCCGGAAACGGCCGACCTGCGGATGATCGTCGAAGGCGATCCGAGCCCGGACGGGCAGGGCACCATCAGGCTGTACCGCGGCATCGAAGGCGGCCACGTGTTCCAGCTCGGCAAGAAGTACACGAAGGCGATGAGCCTGACCGTGCTCGACGAGAACCAGCAGCCGGTGACCCCGGAAATGGGCTGCTACGGCATCGGCGTGACCCGCATGGCGGCGGCGGTGATCGAACAGCGCAACGACGCCAACGGCATCCTCTGGCCGGACGCGATCGCGCCGTTCCGCGTCATCGTCTGCCCGATCGGGCTGGACAAGGCCGATACCGCAGCCAGCGTGAAGGCGGCTGCTGAAACGCTGTACGCCGAACTGATCGCCGCCGGCATCGACACCGCGATCGACGACCGCGGCCTGCGCCCCGGCGAGATGTTCAAGGACGCCGACCTGATCGGCATCCCGCACCGGATCATCGTCGGCGCCAAGGGCCTGGCCACGCAGCAGTACGAGTACAAGCGCCGCGATGCGGCCGCCGCCGAGATGATTCCGGCGAAGACGGCGGCGGTACTCGGCCAGCTCGGCTGAGTCCTGCCGAGCGGCATCTCGGCATCCGAGGAGCCACCGGTCGCTGCGATCATAGACATCTCAGCACAACGCAACGACGGACGCCTGCGGGTGGATGTCCTGCGCCTGCGTCGTCCTGCGTCACGCCTTTTGCGATGCCTCGTCGCTGCACGCACCGTCGGGCCGACAGCGGCTGCCCAAAATGATGTGCGCGGTGACTGCCTTGCCATGCGACAGCTGGAAACCGCGTCTTGGGCCGATAGTGCCAACTGCACCACAGTAGGCGGCGTACTGGGTCGATAAGATCGAGGCTGTTGAGTCGGCCTCCACCGCAGGAACATTCGCTTGCGGGTTGCCCTCAAAACACATAGGGAGATGTGCATCATGGGCAATTCCGATACGGTTCGACGTGCGTCCGATTCGCTGAAAAGGCGTGGTCCCTACACGAGGCCGGCATGTGTCGCGATCGCGATGCTGGCGTGCTTCCAGCTCGACGCCGCGCAGGAACAGGCGATGTCGTGGTCCACGACAACGAGGCACGACAGTCACCTGCGCGGCGCAACCGCGACGAAGCCGGCATCGTCGCAAGGCACGAATGCGGTGCCGCCTGATCAACTGACGCTGACGCAGGATCCGCTGGCAAGCAGCAGCAACCGCGATAGGTTCTACGGCGCATCCCTTGCGATGGACGGCGCGACGCTCGCCGTTGGTGCGGAGATGGGCGTGCACGTCTACCGCTATTCCGGCGGCAACTGGATCAAGGAACAGCGGCTGACGAACAAGGGCGGCGACTACTTCGTTGTCCGATCGCTGTCCGTCAGCGGCGACCGGATCGCTTATGGCGAAGAGGGCGATCGGGACGGTGAGGAGTTCTACAACGGCCCCGGTTCGGTTGATGTCTACAAACGGACCGGCAGCACCTGGACCAAGGAAGTCGAGCTGTTCGATACCACCGGAGGCATCGACGCCGAATACGAATTCGGTTACTCGGCATCGGTGGAAGGCGACGACCTGATCGCTGGCGGCAGCGTGACGTTGCTTTCCGGATCGGTTCCGAAGATCAAGTTCTACCGTTTTGACGGCAGCAGCTGGAGCTTCCAGCGCGAGTCGCGGCTATCCGCGTTCCCGGGCTTTCCGGCAGGTCGAACGCCTAGCGCGATCAGCAAGCTGCTCTTGAAGAACGGCCGCATCTTCGTGTCCGAGGCCGATGGCCGGACCTTGACGCTGCTGCGCAACACCGGCGGCACCTGGGCTTACGAGACCTCGTTTAGCGCTCTGTGCAGCACCTGCTACGCCCACGGCGGCGACATCCTTGTGGTCGACCGTACGGTCTATCGCGAAGCGGCCGGTGCCTGGGTGGTCGACGCGACGCTATCGAGCGGAAGCGGCAACGTGACCTTCGACGGACAGAAGATCACCTACGCTTCCGGCGATGTGTATCTGCGCACCAGCAGCGGCTGGTCTCGTAAGACCTCCATCGGCGCGATCGCGGGGCCGATCGCTTCGTCGGCCAGCGGCCTGCTTCGCGCAGCGAACGGGACGGCCTATGCCTACACGCCGCTGGGCAGCAGCTGGACGCAGTCCCAGACACTTCTGCCGGACTATGGACTGAACTTTGCGGACTTCGGTGCGTCGGTGGCGATGGTCGGCGATCTGGCGCTGGTCGGTGCGCCGTTCGACGATCGCCTGAACGGTGCGGCGTACATCATGCGGCGCGACGTGAACGGATGGACGCCCGAGTTCAAGCTGAACCCCAACACGCCCGACTTCTACAGCCAGTTCGCGCGTGAAGTATCGCTGACCGCCGACTATGCCGTCGCCAACAGCGACCCGGATTGCTATTTCAGTGACGAAAAGAACAGCGTCTATGTCTTCAAGCGCACCGCATCCGGTTGGGTGCAGGACGCGCGGCTGCAGAGCCCCGGTGCAGTGGACGTCTGCCTCGATCCCTTCGGCCTTTCGCCGGCTGTGTCCGGCAACTATCTGGTGCTCATCAACGGTGCCGACGTGCTGCTTTACCAGCGAGGCGCGACGAGCTGGGCGCTGCGATCGACGCTCGGCCCCGAGCTGCTCGGCCTGCAGCGGGCGACGACTCAACACAGGAAGGTCGATATCCAGGGTGACACGATCGCGGTGATTTCCACCGGCATCGATACGGTCAGCGGTACCAATCGCAATCTGCTGAGCCTGTTCCGGATCGCCGGCTCGGGCGTTTCGCTGCAGCAGAAGCTGGGCCTTCCAGTTCCGGCGGCAACCCTGTCGTTGACATCGAACATCGTGGCCACGCTGGCCAACGGCGTGATCACGATGTTCGGTCGTGAAGGCACGACCTGGCGGCAGCTGTCGACGGTGGCGCCTGCGGCGGGTACCGGCACCTTCGATCTGGTGAAAGTCGCTGGCGGCGTGCTCGCCGCGCGCCTGTCGACCGGAGTCGTCGATGTCTACACCCGCAGGGGCGACCAGTGGCTGCGCAAGGCCCAGGTTTCCGATCCGCGCACGCGTGACCAGCCGTCGGTGAATTCTTCGATCGCGGTATCCGGCGAACGCATCCTGATCGGTGACGCCGAGTACAGCGAGTTCGCGAACTCCGGCGGCGTCGTGCGTTCGTTCACGATTGCCAGCGATTACGGCGACGCGCCGGACAGCTACAAGACAATGCGTGCGAACGGTGGCGCGCGGCACTTCATTGACGGCCCGAGGCTGGGTAGTCGAATCGATGCGGATCTCGACGGCAGTCCCTCAGCAGCAGCGGTCGGCGACGATGTCGCGAACGAGGACGACGAAGACGGCGCATCATTCCCGACCTTGGTTGCCGGTGGTCGCTCGACGCTGCGCGTGGTTGTCGCCAACGGTCCGGCGAAGATCGATGCCTGGCTGGACTTCGATAATGACGGCACCTTCGCAACGACGGAGCGCATCGCGAACAATTGGTCGGTGCCGACCGGAATCTCGCAGCTGAGCTTTGACCTGCCAGCTTCTGCGACCGGGCAGTACGCGCGCGTCCGCGTGTCGACCGACGGTGTGTCCGGTCCCAATGCCACGGCTGTCGACGGCGAAGTCGAAGACGAGCTGGTCTCGATCCAGAGGCTCGCTGTAGATGTGCGCAATGCCTCGGTCGCCGAAGGCAACAGCGGCACCGGTCAGCTGAATTTCCAGCTCACCCTGAACGCGGCGCCGCTGTCCTCGTCGGCCAGCGTCAGCTATGCGACGGAGGACCAGTCCGCAAAAGCCGGTTCGGACTTCGTCGCGCAGTCCGGCACGGTCACGTTCGCGGCGGGTGAAACGACGAAGACGATCAGCATCGGCATCATCGGCGACACGTCAGTCGAGCCGGACGAAACCTTCCGGCTCCGGCTGTCGAACACGGTGGGAGTCATCGCCCCTAAAAACGTCGCGACCGGCACCATCGTCAACGATGATTCGGCGTCTGGCGTTCCCGGCATCTCGGTCAATGTCAGTCGTTACGACTTCGGCAATGTCGCCGTCGGTTCGCAAAGCGTGCCGCGCGCCTTGACCGTGACGAGCACCGGTACCGCACCGCTGGAGATCAACTCGATCCGGATCAGCGGAGACTTCACCGGATCAAGCCAGTGCCCGCGAGTGCTGGCACCCGGCGCAAGCTGCCAGCTGACCGGCGTGTTCAGGCCGACGGCGCGCGGGGTTCGTACCGGCACTGCGACCTTGACCACCAACGCTCCGTCCAGCCCGACCGTGGTCGAGCTGCAAGGCAACGGGACTTGATGCCGGGTTCGACAGCGACGCGAGGGCGCGTCGCTGTCGAGCCGATTTCGGACGGTCCGGATGGTCATGCCGGACCGGCCTATTGGCAGCAGGCGGCGGAACTGATGAACGATATCGGCACTGCCGTTCATCAATCCCGGAGGCCGTCACGTCTGCCATCGCCAAGGTTTTCACATCCGGCCGCAGCCCTGCCGTGCGCATCCCGAAGGACCATCGCTGCGACTGTGACAAAGTCACTGTCGAGCGTGACGGCGACAAGCGGGCGCTGACGCCCAAGCGTCGCGACCAGCAGAACGCCAGCTGGGCAGACTCTTGCCGCAAGGCGCCCGTGCTTGATGTCGAGATCGTGATTTCCAAGGATTCGCCGTGTTCCGAGTTCCGAGCGGGACATCGAGCGCCGATGCGCCTGCTGCTCGACAGCAGCGTCTGCCTTACCGTGATGCGCGACCACCCAAATGGCGCGCGGTGCGTCGCGGGAACCTGGACCAGAGCCGATACGACGATCAGCAGCATCATGCTTGCGGAACTGGAATTCGGCACACGCTTGTGGGTGCGGCCGAAGCAGGTGCGGGCTGCGCCGGATTGTCTGATGGAAACCTGATGACCGTGCCGTTCGACGATGCCGCCGCCGCCGGATGCTGCTGTCGGCTGCGTGCCGAGCTGCAGACCGCCGGACGCCCGATCGGAGCCCATGGACATGCTGATCGCCGACCACGCGCTGTCGCTGCACCTGCCGCCGCTGACTGGCAACATGCGCGAGTTCGAGCGCCGGCCCGACCTCCGCATGCTGTCCCTGAGCGACGCCTGATCCGCCTGCACCACGACCACCTGCCTGGTCCGCCACGTGCCATCCATCGATTCCATTACCCGCTGGCAAGCCGCAAGTGGCACCGAACTCGCCAACGCGCAGCTGTTCGCGGAGCTGCGCGAACTTTTGGGCCTGCCGCGCCCGGAGCGGGCCGGCAACGGTCTGGGTGAAAGCGCTGATGTCTTCGAGCGACGCATCCGCGCAAAACGGGACGATGGCACGGAGGCCGAGCGGCACGTGGACTGCTACCGGCGCGGGGCCTTTGTGCCGGCAGCCAGGAAGCTCAGCCGGAAGGAAGCCACGCGCGGTTTTGATGAAGTGCTGATGAAGGCCAAGGCACAGGCCGAAGGCTATGCGCACTGCCGCCATCTGGCGGCCGGTCGCCGCTGCCGGTGATCTTTCCGGTGATCTTTGATGTCGGCGGCGTCATCGAGCGGTGTAGCGAGTTTTCCCGCAGTGACTCGACGTATCTGCCGAACCCCGGCCCGTTCCCGATGCCTCCGTCGACATGAATGGACCTCGCCGCGACCTGCTGCTGGCGGGTCTATTGATGGCGGCCCTGCCGCTGGCCGCTGCGCCGACCCGCGAGCCCGAGCCCGAGCTGCGCGTGCTGATGAAGCAGGCGATCGAATCGGCGACCAGCTTCGAGGACCCGTATCTGGCCGAGGTCTGGTTGACCGACATGGCTGGGCGCATCGCCCGTCATGCGCCGAAGGCGATGTCGGACCCGGCGGTGCGGCTGCGTTTCCTGCGCCTGCTGCATGCCGAGGCGACCAGGGCCGGGGTGTCGCCGGAACTGGTGCTGGCGACGATCGACGTCGAGTCGCGCTTCGAGCGCTTCGCGGTGTCCAGCGTCGGCGCGCTCGGCTACATGCAGATCATGCCGTTCTGGATCGAGGAAATCGGCCGGAAGGGCGACAATCTGTTCCACACGCCGACCAATCTGCGCATGGGCTGCACCATTCTCAAATTCTATCTGGACAAGGAAAAGGGTAGCTATGTGAAGGCGCTGGCGCGCTACAACGGCTCGATCGGCAAGCCCGACTACCCGTATCGGGTGCTCGACCGGCTGACCCGGCGCTGGTCGCGCTGAGGCTTCAGCGCGCTTCCGGACGCACCACGTCCTCCTTGTGCTCCTCGGCATAGCGCAGCGCTGCGGTGACCTCGGTCAGTGACGGGAAGCTCGGCACGATCAGCAACTGGTCGCGCTGCACCTGCCACGGTTCCGGCAGCGCCTCGAGGTTGGCGCGCCAGATCAGTGGCCACAGCGCGGCATTGCCGTAATTCTCCGGGCGCGCCGCCACCGCGCGCAGGTTTTCGCTCTTGGCGACGGCATAGAGACGCACCGAGCGGTCGAGATCGGCGTTCAGCAGCGCCAGCGATTCGATCGCCGCCTGATGCTCGCCGTTGGCGATCTTCCGTTCGGCTGCTTCGATGCGGGTCAGTTCGAGATCGCCGAGGCCGGCGCGTTCGCTGGCGCGCTTGAGCAGTGCCTGCGCCTCGCCAGCCAGGATGTCGCCTGCTGCCGGCTTGCCCGCCGGGGCCGCCGTTGCGGGTGGCTCCGGCGGGGAGGGCGCTGCCGCCGCCGCCACTTCAGCAGCGGCGTCCCGTGCGGCGCTCGCCTCGCGCGACATCAATGCCGGCAACCTGGGCAGCGGCATCGCCGCCAGCGCCCGTCGTTCGGATTCGCTCAGCGGCGGATTGGCGAGCGGGTCGACCGCGGCCGCCGGACGCTTCTGCGTCGTTGCCGCTTTCGCTGGCGGACGCGCGACCGGCTTGGCAGCCGCACTGGCCGACGCCATGCTGGCGGCCGCTGACGGCGGCGTCGCGCCGGTCGGCGCCGGCCTGATGATCGGCTGCGCGACGCCCGTGCTCCCTGCTACCGCTGCCGGCGCCGCCACAGCCGGAGGCGGCGAGGGCGTCGATGGCAGCGCTTCCGGCGGCGCTTCGACGGTCACTTCCAGCTTGTCTTCCGGTGCCGGCGATCCACCGGTCGTCGATCCGGGCTCAGGGTAGGTTCCCACCGATGGCGTGGCGGTGGCGGGCGCTTCCGATGTTTCCACGGCCGCTGCCTTCGCCGGC
>PNMW01000003.1 GCA_013823855.1 Lysobacteraceae bacterium
GGTACAGGGTTTCGCAGTGGTTGCGCTTGAGGAAATCGGTGAGGAATTCCGCCTTGCAGCCAGCCGTGCCGAGGTGGATGTCGGACAGCCAGATGGTGCGGTAGTGGAACTGCGGCCTGTCGGTCTTCGGCGGCTTGCCGCCGGTGCCGGATGCGTCTGCCTTGCTGACCACTTTGCGGCCCGCCTTCGGGCCGGTGCTGCTGTTGCGTGCCATGTGCGCGCGCCTCGTTCTCTTGGGTTCGCGCGCATTGTCGGGGCCGATTGTTGCAGTGCGACGACAACCCGGCGGCTCAGGCGCGCAACGCCAGCCGGCGGCGGAACGCGCCGGGCGACTGCCCGGTCCAGCGCTTGAACGCGTGCGCGAAGTTGGCGAGATCGCCGTAGCCCAGTTCGGCGCCGACCGATGCCAGCGACGCCGACGGCTCGGCCAGCAGCATCAGCGCCCGCTGTTGCAGCGCCTCGTCGCGCAGCGCCCGGAAGCTGGTGCCGGCTTCGGCCAGACGCCGCTTCAGCGAGCTGACCGACAGGTGCAGCGCACGCGCCGCCTCGTCGATGCCGACCCGGTGGTCCGGGCCGTCGAGCAGCGCCTTCAGCCGGCCGACGGTCTCGTCCGACGACACCGCCCGCAGCCGCAGCAGCAGCCCGGCCAGCGCGCCCTGGTAGGCGATCGGATCGGAAAACCGGCAGACCGCGGCCATCGTCTCGTTGGGCACCACCAGATGGTGGAACGGCGCGTCGAAGTGCAGCCGGCCGGCCTGCACGCCGGGATGATCGGCGAGGCAGGCCGGCTGCGGCCAGGCGATGTGGATGTCGAGGCGTGGCGAGCCGGCGACCAGGATGGTCAGCAGCCGCTGCACCGCCGACGCGCAGTAGAAGACCGGAAAGCGGTCCAGCACCGGATCGCCGGAGCCGGCGCGGATCACCACCACGACGTCGTCGGCGCGGGTGAGGAAGCGGGCGGTCACGCTGCTGGAGATCAGCGGCATGAATTCGAGCAGCCGCAGCACTTCGCTGACCGAACCGGCGCTGACCAGCGGCAGGCTCAGCGCCGCGAACGAGGTCAGCCGCGCCTGTTCGCCGGCCGCGTAGCCGATGCGCGCGGCGGTGTCGGCGTCCAGCGCCGGATACAGCTCGCGGAACCAGTGCAGCGGCACCCGGTCGCCGGCCGCCACCAGCGCCGGCAGGTCGCGCCCCTCGCGGGCCAGCAGTTGCTGCAGCCGCCCGGCCGCATCGGCATCGATCAGCTTCGATTCCACCACCTGGGCCAGCACGGCGGCCGGCAGGTCGGCCTGGACGATGGCTGAAGACAACCGCATTTGAGCCGTTCTCACAAATCAATGGACCGGCGGACCATAGTCGAGGCCCGCCCGCCGGCACAAGATTCGCCACCGGCCCCACCCGGCCGACTTCAGGAGCAATGCCGATGGCAACGATGAAATTCCTGCTGCACGACGGCAGCAGCCGAAACGTGCCGCTGATCGACGGCACTTCGCTGATGCAGCTAGCCCGCGACCACGGCGTGCCCGGCATCGATGGCGACTGCGGCGGCGCCTGCGCCTGCGGCACCTGCCATGTGGTGGTCGGCAGCGCCTGGCTGAAAACGGTCGGCGCCCGCACCGCCGAGGAACAGCAGATGCTGGCGATGACGCCGGACGTCCAGCCCGGCTCGCGCCTCGCCTGCCAGATCACCGCCTCGGCCGCGCTCGACGGCCTCGAAGTCCGCGTTCCGGAGTACCAGATGTGAAGACCACGATCCCGCTGTCCAAGCTGATCAACGCGCCCGCCCGGAAGCTGGTCGACCGGGCCCTGGCCGCCGCCCAGGCCCGAGTGCCGATCCCGCTGCAGATCAGGAGCCTGCACCTGCTGCTCAAGGCCCGGCAGCGGCTGCTCAGGCAGCTGCCGTTCCCGGTGCCGGTGGAAGCGCCGATCCCGCCGGTGGACGAGGTGGCGCTCGGCGACATCGACGTCAGCAACCCGTTCCTGTACCGCCAGGGCCGCTGGCTCGAGTACTTCAGGCGCCTGCGTGAGGAAGCACCGGTGCACTACCGGCCGCACAGCCCGTTCGGCGCGTTCTGGTCGATCACCCGCTATGACGACATCCTCGCCGTCGACAAGAACCACGAGGACTTCTCGGCCGAGCCATTCATCATCCTCGGCTCGCCGC
Organism: Lysobacteraceae bacterium; assembly: GCA_013823855.1. Lineage (GTDB taxonomy): Bacteria > Pseudomonadota > Gammaproteobacteria > Nevskiales > Nevskiaceae > Nevskia. The sequence goes on from PNMW01000003.1 coordinate 2,165, forward strand.
CGGAAGGCCTGGACGTCGAGATGTTCATCGCCATGGACCCGCCGCGCCACGACGTGCAGCGCAAGGCGGTGCAGGAGGTGGTGGCGCCGAAGAACCTGCAGGAAATGGAAGGCCTGATCCGCAGCCGCGTCCAGGACGTGCTCGACCGCCTGCCGGAGAACCAGCCGTTCAACTGGGTGCCGACGGTGTCGATCGAGCTGACCGCGCGGATGCTCGCCACCCTGCTCGACTTCCCGTACGACGAGCGCCACAAGCTCGTCTACTGGTCCGACCTCGCCGCCGGCAGTGCCGAGGCCACCGGCGGCACCTCCGACACCCACGAAACCTTCGTTGCGGTCGCCGACATGGCCCGCCATTTCACCAGGCTGTGGCACGACAAGGCGGCCCGCAGCGCCGCCGGCGAGAAGCCCGGCTTCGACCTGATCAGCCTGATGCAGGGTAATCCGGACACCGCCGACCTGGTCCGCCGGCCGATGGAATTCCTCGGCAATCTAGCGCTGCTGATCGTCGGCGGCAACGACACCACGCGCAATTCGATGAGCGCCGGCGTGCTGGCGCTGAACCAGTACCCGGACGAATTCGCCAAGCTGCGCGCCAATCCCGGCCTGATCCCGAACATGGTGTCGGAGATCATCCGCTGGCAGACCCCGCTGGCCTACATGCGCCGGGTCGCGACCCGCGACCTGGTGTTCGGCGGCCAGTTCATCCGCAAGGGCGACAAGCTGGTGATGTGGTACGCCAGCGGCAACCGCGACGAGCGCAAGTTCGAGCGTGCCGACGATTTCATCATCGACCGCCCTAACGCCCGCCAGCACATGGCCTTCGGCTACGGCGTGCACCGCTGCATGGGCAACCGCCTGGCCGAACTGCAGCTGAAGATCCTCTGGGAAGAACTGCTGGCCCGCTTCGAGACCATCGAAGTGGTCGGCGAACCGGAGCGCGTGCAATCGAACTTCGTGCGCGGCTATTCGGAGCTGATGGTGCGGGTGCAGCGGAAAGTCGCCGCCGGCTGATCGGCAGGCCCGGGCTTGCCGCTATGCTCCGTGGCAAGCCCTTTCCACCTTCCCTTCCGCCCGATGGACGACCGCGCCGCGCTGCTGAACCAGCTGAAGATCGACCGCAGCCACGATGACCCCGACGACGACCAGGGCCGGCCCTGGCTGAAGTGGCTGATCGCCGTCGCGGTCGTGGTGCTGCTCGGCGGCGGCGCGTTCCGCTACTTCGCGCCACCGCCCGGCCAGCCGGTGACGGTGGCGACGGCAAGGCCGGCATCCAGCGGCGGACCGGCCGGGGGTTCGCTGCTCGATGCCGCCGGTTATGTCGTCGCCCGGCGCGCGGCGACGGTGTCGGCCAAGATCACCGGCCTGGTCACCGAGGTGCTGATCGAGGAAGGCAGCCGGGTCGAGGCCAACCAGATCGTCGCCCGGCTCGATGACACCAACATCCGCGCCTCGCTCGAACAGAGCCGCGCGCAGTTCGATGCCGCGAAGGCGCAGGCGGCGCAGGTCAAGGTCAGCGTCGCCAATGCCGAGCGCGATGTGGCGCGCCGCAAGGGGCTGGTCGAGCAGAAGTTCATCAGCGTCGCCGAACTCGATAGCGCCCAGACCACGCTCGATTCCCTGCGCGCCAGCCTGGCCACCGCCGAGCGCAACACGGCGGTGGCGGCCCGCGCCGTCGACGTTGCCCAGCGCTCGTTCGACGACACCACGGTGCGGGCGCCGTTCGCCGGCGTGATCACCGTGAAGGCGGCCCAGGTCGGCGAGATCGTCTCGCCGTTGTCGGCCGGCGGCGGCTTCACCCGCACCGGCATCGGCACCGTGGTCGACATGGATTCGCTGGAGGTCGAGGTCGACGTCAACGAGAACTTCATCAATCGCGTGAAGTCCGGGCAGCCGGCGATCATCAAGCTGAACGCCTATCCGGACTGGAGCATCCCGGCCTCGGTGATCGCGGTGATTCCGACCGCCGATCGCAGCAAGGCGACGGTCAAGGTGCGGGTGGCGTTCAAGGAGCGCGATGACCGCGTGCTGCCGGAAATGGGCGCCCGGGTGTCGTTTCTCGGCGAAGCGCCCGCGGCGGGCGCAGCGGCGCCAGCCGGCGTGATCGTGCCGGCGGCGGCGGTGCTCGGCAGCGGCGAGAAAGGCGCGGTGTTCCTGCTCAAGGGCGAGGTCGTCGAGCGCCGGGCAGTGAAACTGGGCGCCAGGAACGGCAGCGACCAGACGGTGATCGCCGGCCTGAATCCGGGCGATCGCGTGGTGATCGGCGATCTGCCGAAGCTCAAGGATGGCGACAAGGTGCGGGTCACGACACTGCCCGAAGGCACGGCGAATTGAGCGCGCGGCAACGGGCGCTGCCGGCACTGGCCTGGGCGCTGCTGGCGCCGTTCGCGGCCTCGGCTGCAAGCGACGCGCCCGGCCTGCGGCTGATCGAGTTCCGCAGCGCCGACTGCATCGCCTGCGATGCCGCGGCCGATGCGCTGGCTGCCGATCCGGGCTGGCAGCAGGCGGTGAAACGGGTTGCCACGGTGTCGCTCGATGCCGATGGCGACGGCGCGGGCCGCGAGCAGGCCGCGCGGTATCGCATCGGCCGGCTGCCGACCTGGCTGCTGGTCAATGCCGAGGGTCAGGAACTGGGCCGCGTCGCCGGCGCCCAGACGCCGGCGGTATTCACCGAGGCCCTGGGCCGCTGGCTGCGCAATCGCAGCACCGCGAAATCGCGCAGTGCCCGGGCCATCGAAATCACCCGCGATGGCGCCGCCGCACTGGCCGAAACGCTGGCCCGCTATCACGCGCAGAACGATGGCGACGGCGGCTTCGCCTGGTGGCTGCGACTGCCGATCGCGGTCCGCGGCCAGCAGAGCAGCGCCTCGCCGGAGGTGCTGCACTGGCGCAATCGCATCGAATTCCTGCAGGCCGCGCAGCGCGGCAACGCGCCGCAGGCCGATGCCGGCGGCCACAAGGTGCTCGAAGACCCGCAAGTCGGCTGCGATCGCGGCATCGAGCTGGCCCGCTATCTCGCCAGCACCGGCGATCTCGATCCGGCGCGCCGCCGTGCATCGCTGGTCGCGTTCCGCCGCGACGCCGAAGCCGCGCTGGCGACCGACGTATTCGCCGAGCCGCGGCGCTGTGTCGATGGCCTGCCGCTGGTGCTCGCCACCGCCGATCTGCTGGCCGCGCTCGATGAGCCGGCGGCGGAGCGGAATTTGCTGGCACAAGCGGTGGCGCTTGCCGAACGACGACGGGCCGCCAGCCAGCCCCGTGATCGACGCGCACTGCCGAAGCAGCTCGCCGCGCTGCGCGCGCGGCTGGCGCCGACGCCGTCGCCGGCACTGGAATCCGGCGCCGACTGACCCGCATGATGCCAAGCCTTGAAGCCGCAGCAAGCCTGAACCGGAGACTGCCATGAGCCCCCTCGTTTCGATCCGCGGCGTGTCCAAGCGCTATACGCGCGGCAAGCAGACCGTCGAAGTGCTGCGGAAGCTCGATCTCGACATCGCCAGCGGCGATTTCCTGGCGCTGATGGGGCCGAGCGGCTCCGGCAAGACCACGCTGCTGAACCTGATCGGCGGGCTCGACCAGCCCAGCGACGGCGAGATCCGCGTCAACGACAAGCGGATCGACCAGCTGTCGTCGAACGCGCTGGCCAAGTGGCGGGCGCGCCATGTCGGCTTCATCTTCCAGTTCTACAACCTGCTGCCGGTGCTCAGCGCCGAGGCCAATGTCGAACTGCCACTGCTGCTGACCGATCTGTCGAAGGCGCAGCGCAAGAAGGCGGTGGCCGCCGCGCTGGCGGTGGTCGGCCTGAGCGAGCGGGCGACGCACAAGCCGAACGAGCTGTCGGGCGGCCAGCAGCAGCGGGTGGCGATCGCCCGCGCGCTGGTCGCCGACCCGACCCTGCTGGTCTGCGACGAGCCGACCGGCGATCTCGACCGCAAGACCGCCGACGAGGTGCTGACCCTGCTTCAGGACCTCAATCGCAACTACGGCAAGACCATCATCATGGTCACCCATGACGCCAAGGCGGCGGAGTTCGCGACGCATCGCTTGCATATGGACAAGGGCGCGCTGGCCGGAGAGGCGCCTTGAATGTCATGACGCCGCCAACACACCTGCGCCACCGGCACCCCCGTCATCCCGGCGAAAGCCGGGATCCAGTCTCGACGGCTTCGGGATCCTCGCCGCATGGGCTCTGGGTCCCGGCTTTCGCCGGGAGGACGAATTTGAACGGAGGCGCTTCATGAGATACCTCCCGCTGGTCTGGGCCAGCCTGTTTCACAAGAAGACGCGGCTGATCCTGACACTTTTGAGCCTGATCGCCGCGTTCATGCTGTTCGGCCTGCTGCAGGCGGTGTCGGTGCTGTTCAGCTCGGGCGCCGATTTCGTCGGCGCCAACCGGCTGATCACCCAGGCCCGGGTCAGTTTCACGCAGCCGCTGCCGCTGGCGCTGCTGCCGCGCATCGAAGCGATTCCCGGTGTCGCCCGGGTGGCCTGGTCGCAGTTCTTCGGCGGCATCTACATCGACGAGCGCCACTTCTTCCCGCAGTTCGCGGTGGACCCGGAACGGCTGCTCGACAGCTATCCGGAATGGACGCTGCCGGACGATCAGCGCGAAGCCTTCGTGCGGACCAAGAACGGCGCGATCGTCGGCCGCAAGCTGGTCGAGAAGTACGGCTTCAAGATCGGCGACAAGGTGCCCCTGAAGTCGTTCATCTTCACCAGGAAGGACGGCAGCCGTGCCTGGGAATGGGAGGTGGTCGGCATCTTCGACGGCCAGGACGAGGACTGGGCCGGCCGCTCGAACCTGATGTACCTGAACTTCGGCCAGTTCGACGAAGCGCGGCAGTTCGGCCAGGGCTCGGCCGGCGTCTACATCATCCGGGTCGCCGATCCGAACGAATCCGAGCGCATCGCCAATGAAGTCGACCGGCAGTTCGAGAACTCGCCGGACGAAACCAAGACCCAGACCGAGCGCGACTGGAACCTGAGCTTCGCGCGCCAGATCGGCGACATCGGCCTGATCGTCACCGCGATTCTCGGCGCCGTGTTCTTCACCATCCTGCTGGTCACCGGCAACACCATGAGCCAGGCGGTGCGCGAGCGGATTCCGGAATTCGCCGTGCTGAAGACGCTCGGCTTCAGCGACGGCAGGGTCACCGCGCTGGTGCTCGCCGAAGCGTTCGCGCTGTGCCTGATCGGCGGGCTGATCGGCATGGTGCTGGCGGTGGGCGCGGCCAGGGTGGTCAGCGGCCTGCTCAACGGCTCGCCGGTGGTGGTGCAGCCGGTGGTCTGGCTGCAGGCCTTCGCGACCATGGTGCTGCTGGCCGTCGCCGTCGGGATCTTCCCGGCGCTCCGGGCGCGGCGGCTGCAGATCGTCGATGCGCTGGCCGAGAGATAGACGATGAAGTTCATGACCCAGACCCTGCAGCTGATCCTGATCAATCTGAAAAGCGTGCCGTCGCGCTGGGGCGCGACCCTGGTGATCGTCGTCGGCCTGGCCGGCGTGGTCGGCGTGGTCACCGCGCTGCAGTCGATGTCGGCCGGCATGGTCGCCACCCTGCGTTCCACCGGCAGCCCGAACCGGGCGATCGTGCTGAAAGGCGGCTCGAACTCGGAGCTGTCGAGCTTCATCACCCGCGACCAGGCGGTGGTGATCGAGCAGGCCGAAGGAGTCGCCAAGGGTGAGGACGGCCGCGCGCTGGCCTCCGGCGAGCTGATCCTGATCGCCGAGCGGCCGCTGCGCCGCTCGAAGACCGACAGCAATGTGTCGATGCGCGGCGTGGGCGCTGCCGGCTTCGCGATGCGGCCAGAGGTGAAGATCGTCGACGGCCGGCCATTCAAGCCGGGCCTGCAGGAAATCGTCGTCGGCGTGAAGGCGCTGGAGCAGTTCGTCGGCCTGGAAGTCGGCTCGACAGTGCAGATCCGCGGCTCGCAGTGGGCGGTGGTCGGCACCTTCAGCTCGAATGGCGATGCCCATGAATCCGAGGTCTGGGTCGACATCGGGACTGCGCAGTCGGCGTTCCGGCGCAACGGCTATTCATCGATGCTGGTGCAGTTGCAGGAACCGACGGCCTTCGACGCCTTCAAGGACAGCCTGACCGCCGACCCGCGGCTGCAGGTCGACGTGCTGAACGAGATCGAATACTTCTCGGCCCAGTCGCGCAGCTTCACGCGGATCATCGGCGTGCTGGTCACCGTGGTCGGCATCATCATGGGGCTCGGGGCCGTGTTCGCCGCCCTCAACACCATGTATTCGGCGGTCGCCGCCCGCACCGTGGAGATCGCCACCCTGCGCGCGCTCGGCTTCGGCGGCAGCGTGGTGATCCTGGCAACGATCGCCGAAGCGATGACCCTGGCGCTGCTCGGTGGCGCGATCGGCGGCCTCGGCGCCTACGCCTTCTTCAACGGCTACACGGTGTCGACGCTCGGCGCCGGCTTCACCCAGGTCGCGTTCAGCTTCCGGGTGACGCCGGGCCTGCTGATCACCGGCATGGTCCTGAGCCTGTTCGTCGGCTTCCTCGGCGGCTTCTTCCCGGCGCTCAGGGCGGCGCGGATGCAGATTGCCGTGGCCTTGCGGGCAGCTTGATCCAGGGCCGGCATCGATCCTTGTGCCTTAGACTTCGGTCATGGTGATCGCGACCATCACACGGTTGAGACAGCTCATACGCGCGAAGCACTACGTCGTTTCCCATCACGCAGCGGAAGAACTCGACGATGACGACCTCACGATCTTCGACCTTGAAAGCATCATCCTCGGCGGCAGCATCATCGAGCGTCAGCACGACGCGCAAACCGGCGAAAGCAAGCATGTCGTCAAGGGCTTTACGCTCGAAGGGCGCGATGCAGAAGCCGTCGTCAAGATCGGCTTCACTGGAACACTCATCGTCATCACCGTCTATGTCGTCTGATCACTGCGCGCACTGTGGCAGCGACCAACTTCATCACCGGCTGGTCACTCGCAGCTTCGGCAAGGGCGCGAGCCTGCTGCTGATCGAGGGTATTCCGTCAATTTCTTGCGGAAACTGCGGTGAGTCCTGGTTCACCGCCGACACCATGCACGAGATCGAACGGGTCAAGCGACACCGCAAAGTGCTCGCGGTGGAGCGGTCTGTGGCGGTCGTGGCCTTCGCTTGACGCCAGGGACAGGTCCAGTCCGGCAACGGCTGAACGCTTTCGAGCGCCATCGGTCGAGGCCGCTCCAAACCCGCGTGCTACCCTGAATCGTCATTCGATATCGGTAGATATGGATGCCCGATATCGCGCAGACACCCGCTCGCGGCGCTTTGCCCCGCATGACGGGGCGAAGTTCTTGCATCGGCCGTGCTGTCGCGATTCCCCCAAGCTCACCGGAACGCCAGCCCCATGCAACAGCAATTGACCCCCGCAGGACAGCACCTCGTCGACGATCTTTCACGCCGCTACGGCCTGAGCCGTGATGCGGTGACCACGATGCTGGTCGCCGTCAACAATGGCGGCGGCACAATGGCGCAGTTCTGGTGCGGCGAACTCGGCGGCGGCGGCCAGTGGATGCGCGGCGGCATGACCATGGTCGGCGACATGTTCAATCACGGCCTGAAGAGCACCGTCGACAATCTGTGCAACGAGCTGTCGAACGCGCTGGCAACGATGCAATTGTTCCCGATCGCCCCGCCCGGCAGCCGCAACAGCAGCCAGTGGTGGCCCGGCGACCTCGGCAGCCCGTTCAGCAGCGGCGGTCAGAACAACATTCGCTACGCGATCTTCGCCAACCGGCTGGCGGTGGAGCTGAACGGCCAGGTCACGGTCTACGACACGCTGAATCATTCGATCGGCGGCGTCAGCCAGCAGCAGGGCAACGATCAGAGCCTGAGCTTCAGCAGCCAGTTCGGCAGCTTTTCGGCCGCCAGCCTGCCGGTGGTTTCCGGCCCAGGCCTGCCGCAGCCGCCGCAGACCCATTTTGCGCCGCCGCCGGTCTGGCAGCCGGCCCCGGAACCCGTCGCGAGCTTCGGCAACGCCGCACCGCTGCCGGCGACGTCGTCGTCCGACGATGTTTTCGCGCTGATCGAAAAGCTGTCGCGCCTGCACGGCGTCGGCGCGCTGACCGATGCCGAGTACAACGCCAAGAAGAGCGAGCTGCTGAGCCGCATCTGAGCCGGCCGGCGCTCATTTCTCGGCATCCTTGCCGCTGCGCACCAGGCTGGAGACGCGGCCGAAGGTGGCGATCATGCCCAGCGCTCCGGCCAGCACCGTGTTCAAGGTCGTGAAGGCGTCGCTGAAGCTGTACGAGAACCAGGCGCCCAGCAGCAACAGCAGCAGATAGAACGGCACCCGGACCCGGCTCCAGGTGCCGACCTCGAAGCCGAGCGTCCACTGCGCGTAGCGGCCGGCCGGCTCGGCGCGCAGCACGAAGCTGCGGAACGCGCTGCAGACGATCCGCGGCTCCGGCGCCAGCACCGCCAGCCGGCGCGCCAGCAGGTCGTCGAGCACGGTGCGGTTCAGCGGATTCGGCAGCAGGCCGCGCGCCAGCTGGTGCAGGGCGATGCGCTCGGCAATCGAGCAATGCGCCCATTCGCAGCGGAAGTTGCCTTCGACATACGGCATCACCAGCTGCTCGAGATCGCGCAGGTCGCGCAGCGGCGGCGGCGCGCCCGGCTCGCGGGCCAGCGCCGCATCGAGCGCGGCGCGCAGCGCGGCGCTGATCTCGCCGGTCAGTTCGACCAGCGCCACCAGCTCGTCGGCGATCGCGCGGCGCAGATGCAGGTCGTCGACCCGGTCGACCAGCGGCAGCACCGCCTCGGCACTGCCATCGCCGGCGTGGTGGCAGGCGAAATGACGGCGCAGCTCGCGCCAGCGCCGCAGCTCGGCCGCATCGGGGCCATCGTCCTCGGCCGGGAACAGATCCGGATGGCAGAGCCGCGGCCATGGCGGCGTGGCGGCGGTCAGCAGCAGGCGGGCGCCCGGAGCATCGCCGGCCGCCGGCGCGCGGGCGACCTCGCGTTCGATCAGCGCCAGCAGCGTGCGCCGGGCCTCCGGGAACAGCGCCGCGTCGGCGACGCCGACGATCGCCAGCGGCGACGCGGCGAACATCGCCAGCCGGTCATTGCCGAGCCGTTCGGGGCCGATCAGCTGGATCACCGCCGACGCCGCCGGTGCCTGCGGCGCGCCGCCACCTTCCGGCGCCAGCACGTACCACCAGGCATCGCGGGCCGGAATGCGCCCCGGCAGCGCCTTGCGGACGCCGGCCGCGAAGTCCCGCCCGAGCGTCGGCAGCGGCGGCAGGTACGGCAGGTCCAGGCCGAGCACGCGGCGGGCGATCAGCCGCACCAGCAGATAGACCAGCAGCAGCGCGACGGCGATCACCAGGGTCATCGCCACGGTGCCGATCGCGCCGTTGCCGGCGTCATGGATGCGCTTCAGCCGCAGCGGCGCCGGATAGCGTTCCTGGAAGCTCAGCGTCGCCGTGCCGTCGTGGCGCAGCGGGTGGCGGTAGTGCAGCGCCGCTGCGCAGGCCGGCTGCGACGCCGGCCCGTCGACGCGCCGGAAGCGCGCATCGCCGGCACTCGGCGGCCCGTCGCCGACCAGTTCCGGCAGCAGGCCGGCCAGCACCGGCCAGACCTGGCGCAGCAGCCACGACGGCGGTCTGCCGGCGACCGCCTCCGATGCCGCGGGGCAGTCGCTGGCGCTGTTCCGCTCAAGTGTCCAGTCGACGCCGATCGAACGCACCTGCCCGGCCTGGACCACGGCCGGCGCTGGCCGGCCGAGCATCGCCATGCCGTCGAGTGCGGCGCGCCGGGTGTCGCCGGTCAGCGCGGCGATGCGGTGGTCGAGGCTGCGGCCGGTCCCGATCAGCGCCTGCCGCAGCAGCGCTTCCTCGACCCGCGGCAGCGCGTTCAGGTAGTAGCCGGCCGCAGGCAGCACCGCCAGCGCGATGACGCCGGCCATCACCGCGACGATGTAGCGATGGCGCAGCTCGCGCAGCGTGTCGACCGGTGTCGGCCGCAGGTCGTCGCCGTCCTGGCCCTGCCAGTGCTGGCGGATGCCGGCCGCCATCGTCGCGGCCCGCCAGGGCCGCAGGCTCGACAGCCAGAGCATCGCCCAGACGGTCAGGCAGACGGTGCCGATGGCGATCACCACAGTCATCGTCATGTCGTCGGTGGCCAGCCACAGCACGATCTGGCTGCCCGAAACCGGCAGCAGCAGCGCCATGCCGAGCCAGAAATAGCGCCGGCGCAGCCGCCATTGCGGCCACAGCCACTGCCAGAGTTCGAGATCCCAGCCGGCCAGCCGGCTGGCCGGCACCACGATCAGCGCGAACAGCAGCGCCATCAGCGCCAGCAGCGCGATCAGGCCGATCATCTCGGCCAGCGCGATCAGGCCGCTGCCGACCGCCGGCGCGGCGACCAGCCCGGCATCGAAGAAGCTGACCACCACCCAGGGCATGCCGGGCACCGGCGTGGTCTGGAAATGGTGGCGACGGCCGCGGTAATGGCCGTCGATCGCGGCCCGGCGGCCCTCGCCGATCGCCTGCACCAGCGCGACGTCGCGATCGACTTCGTCGAGGAAGTTCTCGTGCAGGCTGGTGTCGTCGTCGCTGTGGAACAGCACCGTGCCGGACAGCGGATCGACGACCGCGAAGCCGAGCAACGGCGGCCGCAGCGCGGCGCTCAGCGCGCGCAGGTCGGCGGCCACGCCGAACACGCCGGCGAAGCCGCCGTCCGGCCTGCGGCGCGGCACCGCGACCACCAGCGTGCGGGTGCCGTCGGTCTTCGCGTAGATGCGCTGCGCGGAGTAGCGGCCGGCGCCGGCGACGATGCCGTCCCGGCGCCAGCCGGCCGCTTCCGGCTGCGGCAGCGGCCAGCCGCCGCCGCGCGCCAGGCTGCGGAAGTATTCGCGTTCGGACAGGTCGATGACGGCGGTGCGCGGCTGGCAGCCGCCGGTGGTCAGGTAGGGCTCGCCGCCGACCTCGCCGAGCGCGTCGGTCGCGAACAGCGTCTCGAACGCCGGACGCGGACGCAGGCCATCACCGGCGAGCACCTGCGGCGCGACGTGGCAGAAGGTCGGATTGCGGCCGTCGAAGCGGCAGCTGTCGCCCGCGCCTGCGGGCACGCTGGCCAGCTTGAAGCTGTCGCACTGCAGCAGCCGGCTGTCGATCGCCGGCAGCGGCGCTGATGCGGCGAAGCGCGGGCCGTAGTCGTCGAGGGCGCCAAGCATCCGGCGGACCTCGCCGGACAGTTCGGCAGCGATGGCGTCGGCATACGCCGCCGCCCGCTTCGCGGCGTGGGCATGTTCGTCGCCGCGCGCCATCAGCACCAGGATCACCAGGGTCAGCAGTGCCGGGATGAACACCACCGAAATCAGCGTCGCGGCCAGGGTCGGCCGGGTTGCCGCCTCCTGGTTGCCGAGCAGCAGCACGCGCAGCAGCGGCCAGGCGGCGATGCTCAGCAGCATCGCCACCAGCAGGTACCACAGGCCCTCGACGCCGAGCGCGGCGGTGGCGTCGGCGATCGCCGACTGCCGCTCGATGCCGACCAGATACAGCGGCGACACCGGCCGGGCCGCGCGGTACACCGGCTTTTCCGGCGCGAACGGCAGCAGGTAGATGCGATAGCGATGGCCGCCGATCCCGGCGCTGATCTCGGCCGCCTCGCCGAGCCTCAGATCGGCGCCGAGCAGCTTTTCGGTGGCGTCGGCCGATGCCGTGTTGCCGCGCCCGGCGAGCAGGCGCAGACGATCGCGCGCCGCCTGGGCCAGGAATGGCCGGACATTCACCGGCGGCACGGTGTCCGGCACCGGCCGGTGGCTGACCCGTTCCGGATCGTCCTCGACCGGCGCGGTCACCGAGGTGATCACCGTGCCCAGTTCATCGGCCAGCACCACCCGCTCGAAGCGGCGCAAGGCTGCCGGCGCATCGAGCAGGCGCTCGGCGTTCATCGCCAGCACCGTGCCGTGCTTCCGGGCGCGCAGCCGGGCACCGCCGGCGTCCTCGCGCAGGTCGCGACAGACCGCGTTGCCGTCGGCGGCGAGGTTCGGGCAGGCCTTGTCGTCGATCGCCTTCGCTGCCGACTCGCGGGCGACGCCGACCTCGCTGTAGCGCAGCGCCGGTGGCGGACCGCCGTCCTGCGCCGGCGCGTCCAGCAGGTAGTCGAGCACGGCAAGCCGGGTGTCAAACTCGCTCTGGATGCGCTTGAGCGCGTGGAAGGCCTGCTCGGAGCGCGCCTCGGCCTGCCGTTCGACCACCGCGAAGTAGTACGCCGTCACCGGCACCGCGATCAGCAGCGCGTACAGCGCCAGCGCGCGCAGCAGCGTGATCGCCTGTTCACCGACACCGGCCAGCGTGGCGCCGGCCGTCCCCTGAACCTTGCTCATCGGTCACCCCCTGCGCGTCTGCCCGGACTTCCGGGCCCGGGTCACGATGCGCAGCGCTGAGTGTCGGCGATGTCAGGAAAAGGTCAACCTCGCGGCGTGACGCCCATCACGCCGCCCGCCTGCCGACGGATTCAGCCGGCGGCGCTGGCAGCGGCCAGCCGTGCCAGGGTCCGCTCGCGGCCGACCAGGAACAGGGTCGCATCGATCGGCGGCGACACCGCCATGCCGCAGACCGCGACCCGGATCGGCTGGGCGATCTTGCCGAGGCCCAGACCCTTCGCTTCGGCGAAGCCGTTGACCGCCGCATGCAGCGCCTCGGCGGTCCATTCCGGCAGCGCTTCGAGCTGGCCGCGCAGTTCCGCGAGCAGCGCCAGCGAGGCCGGATTGAAGTGCTTGGCGGCGTCCTTCTCGTTGTAGCCGTCGAGCTCGGCGAAGAAGAACTTCGACTTCTCGGCCATCTCGACCAGGCTGCGGCAGCGCTCGCGCTGCTGTTCGATGACGGCCGTCAGGCTCGGGCCCTGGCTGACGTCGACGCCGATCTTCTCCAGATGCCACTGGAATTCCGGCACCACGACCGCCGGGTCGACCGACTTCAGGTACTGGTGGTTGACCCACCAGGCCTTTTCCATGTCGAAGCGCGCCGGGCTGGCCGAGACATGGTCGAAATCGAATTTGGCGATCATCTCCTCGCGGGTGAACAGCTCCTGGTCGCCGTGGCTCCAGCCGAGCCGCACCAGATAGTTCAGCAGCGCTTCCGGCAGGAAACCCATGCTGCGGTATTCCATGACGCCAAGCGCGCCGTGGCGCTTCGACAGCTTGGCGCCATCGCTGCCGAGGATCATCGACACATGGGCGTAAGCGGGCGGCGTGGCGCCGAGCGCGCGCAGGATGTTGATCTGCCGTGGCGTGTTGTTGACGTGGTCGTCGCCGCGAATGACGTGGGTGACGCCCATGTCCCAGTCGTCGACGACGACGCAGAAGTTGTAGGTCGGCGTGCCGTCGCCGCGGGCGATGATCAGGTCGTCGAGTTCATCGCTGGCGAAGGTGATCGTGCCCTTGATCAGATCGTTCAGCACCACCTCGCCTTCGGTCGGATTGCGGAAACGCACCACCGGGTTGACCCCGGCCGGCGGCGTCGGCAGCAGCTTGCCGGCCTCCGGGCGCCAGCGGCCGTCGTAGCGCGGCTTCTGCTTGTTGGCCATCTGCTCGGCCCGCAGCGCGTCCAGCTCTTCCTTGCTGGCATAGCAGTGGTAGGCGGTGCCTGCGCTCAGCATCTGGGCGATCACTTCCCTGTAGCGATCGAAACGCTGGGTCTGATAGATCGGCTCGGCGTTGTCGCCGTGCAGGCCGAGCCAGGCCATGCCCTCGAAGATCGCGTCGACCGCTTCCTGGGTCGAGCGCTCGCGATCGGTGTCCTCGATGCGCAGCAGGAACTGGCCGTTGAAACGCTTCGCGTACAGGTACGAGAACAGCGCGGTGCGCGCGCCGCCGATGTGCAGGAAGCCGGTCGGGGACGGTGCGAAGCGGGTGGTGACGGACATGGGCGCGCGGGCTTGAGGCTTGGGAAGGGCGCGATTCTAAACGGTCCCGGCCTCACTTCCCCGGGGGCGGCGCCTCCGGCGAGCCGGCTTCGATCAGGCGTTCCAGCCGCTCCAGCTGTTCGCGGATCACGCCGTCGACCGGCACCGCCCAGCCGCTCAGGCCGCCGTCGACCATGCCGCTGACCGCATAGGTCTGGGTCAGCCGGGTGCCCTCGCCGTCCGCCTTCAGCTCCCAGTTCATCACCGCGCTGACGGCTTCCGGCTGCAGCGGACCGAGCCCGCCGACCAGCCGCAGCAGCTGGCCGGGATGGCTGAACACGACGCGCTGGTGCTCGACGCTGCCGCCGTTCGCCAGCGCTTCGCAGAAGCAGCCGCCGGCGCGGGCCTCGAGGCTGAAGTTCGCAGCCTTGCCGGACCAGCTGTGCGCCGGATTCCACCAGCGGGCCGGTGCGATCAACGCCGCCCAGACCTGATCCGGACGCGCGGCGATGGTCACGGCATTGCGCGCGACGAAGCCGGTCTCGGCCGACTTCAGCAACTCGGCCTGCGCCGACCCCGACAGCAGCACCGCGGCGGCAACGACAGCGAAACGGATCGGCAGGAGCATCGGCGCGGACCTCAAGGCGTGGGCATGGCCTGATTCTCCGGCCGGATCGGCGCGCGGCGCTACACTGTGCGCCGCTTTTCCCCCGTGCCGCGCCCCTTGTCCAAGCCGCCCTCCCGCCTGTCCAGCCTGTTCGTCGAGCACCTGACGGTGATCGACTGCGCCCGTCTCGACGCCGTACGCGGCCTGGTCGGCGAAAGCTGGATCGTCGACATCGAACTGATCGGCGAACTCGATGCGCAGTCGATGGTGCTCGACTTCGGCGAGGTCAAGAAGCGGCTCAAGCGGGCGCTCGACGACAGCGCCGACCACACCCTGCTGGTGCCCTTGCGCGATCCCGGCCTGCAGGTCGAGACCCGCGACGGACGGGTGAGCTTGCGCCACGACGGCGGCGCCGGCCGCATCGATCACGCCTCCCCGGCCTGCGCGGTGACGCTGATCGACACTGCCCGGGTCAGCGCCGACAGCCTCGCCGCCCACCTCGCGCCGATGCTGAAGACCGTGGTGCCGGACAGCGTCGCCGAACTGCGGCTGCGGCTGCGCGAAGAAGCCATCGACGGCCCGCGCTATCACTACACGCACGGACTGAAGAAGCATGCCGGCCACTGCCAGCGGATCGCCCACGGCCATCGTTCGCGGATCGAGATCCGCGTCGATGGCGACCGCGATGCCGCGCTCGAAGCCGCGCTGGCGGCGCGCTGGGCCGACATCTACCTCGGCACCCGGGAGGACCTCAAGTCCGACGCTGGCGGCCGTCATCGCTACGAATACGTGTCGGCCGAAGGCGCGTTCATGCTCGAACTGCCGGCGGCGCGCTGCGACCTCCTGGCCTCCGACACCACGGTCGAATGCATCGCCGATCATCTGGCCGACGTCATCGCCGCCGAGCGGCCGAACCGGGCGATCACGGTGCGCGCCTACGAAGGCGTGATGAAGGGCGCGATCGCCCGCCGCCGGCCGGATTGACGGTGCTTCCGATTCAGCCGCAATTCAGATCGCCGGCGTAGAGTCGCCGTCCATGAACAGAACCTCGATCGCGGTCCGTGTCCTTGCCCTGAGTGCCGTTGCCGTGCTCGCGTCGGCATGCGTCTACGCGCCGCCGTACGAGGAATCGTCGAACTATTACGGACAATCGCAGCGCTACAACGCCTACAACTACCCGCAGAGCTACTACGGCCCGGGCTACTACGGCACCGGCTTCTACGAACCGGGCTGGTATGGCAGCTACTACTACCCCGGCGGCTACTACAACGGCCAGCCGTACTACGGCGCCAACGGTGGCTTCTATGCCGGCCGGCCCTATTACGGTGACCGCGGCCGCGACCGGGATCGCGATGACCGGGATCATGACCACGGCCGCGACGACCGCGGTGGCCGGCAGCCGCCGGTGATCTACGACCCGAACCCGGATCGCAAGCCGCCGCGCGAACCGACCCGCCGCCCGCACGACGACCGCGATGACGACGGCCCGCGCCGGCCGGTCGGCGGCTTCCCGCCCGGCACCGGCCCGCGCAATCCGCCGGCCGACCCGCCGGTCGATCGTCCGTCGCCACGGCCGCCGACGCCGGGCCGGCCTTCGGCCTATCCAGCACCGCAGCCGAAGCCCGCGCCGGCGCCGCCCGGACCGCGCGCCGACACCCCGGACAGCAGCCGCAGCAGCGATCGCAGCCCGCCGGCCCCGTTCGTCGTGCCCGGCCGCAGCGGTCTTCGCCGGCAGCGCGATTGAAGCGCAGGCCGAGGGCACCGCGAGGGCAGCGGGCTGCGCCGCTATAATCGCAACCCGTTTCCCCGCTGAATCGCCATGACCGCCGCCAATCAGGACGTCCGCTTCGAATCCCGCCAGACCATCGAACAGGTCGAGGAAGGCCATGACCTGGCGCCGAAGTTCGACGAGCACGGCCTGATCGCCTGCGTCACCACCGCAGCGGCGACCGGCGAAGTGCTGATGCTCGGCTACATGAATGCCGAAGCGCTGAAGAAGACCATCACTACCGGCGAAGCGCACTACTACAGCCGCTCGCGCCGCGTGCTGTGGCACAAGGGCGCGACCTCCGGGCTGGTGCAGAAAGTGGTCGAGATGCGCATCGACGACGACCAGGACGCCGTCTGGCTGCGGGTCGAGATTCCCGGCGATGCCAGCTGCCACGTCGGCTACCGCTCGTGCTTCTACCGTTCGATCCCGACCGGCGAGGGTGATTTCACCCGCGTCCTGAAGTTCGAGGAGAGCGAAAAGATGTTCGACCCGAAGGCCGTCTACGGCGACGCGCCGAACCCGACGATTCTCTGATCGCCCCCGTCGCCCCATAGGTCCGGACGCATCCGGACCTATGGGACGCGCACCTGCCAGACCTGATCGGGCGGCGTCGTCCATAGCCGTCTTGCGCGCTGCCGCTCCACGGTGATGCGGCGGCCATTCCGGTCGACCTCGATGCTGACCGCGCCGCTGTCGCCGGTCGCCAGCTGGGCGACGCCGCGTTCGGCGTAACGGGTCACGACCTCGCGCGACGGATGCCCGAAGCGGTGGTGCCAGCCGGCGCTGTGGATGCTCAGCGTCGGCTGCACCGCCTCGATGAAGGCCGCCGTCGACGAGGTGCGCGAGCCGTGATGCGGCGTGACCAGCAGCTCGGCGCGCAGTTGCTCCGGCTCATCGTCGAGCAGCCGCGCCTCGCGCTTCGCTTCGATGTCGCCGGCCAGCAGCGCCGCGTGGCCGCGATGACCGACCTTCAGCACGCAGGAGCCGTCGTTGTCGGACCAGCCGGCTTCCGGCCCGGCCAGCACCGCGAAGTCGACGCCGTCCCAGCGCCAGCGCTCGCCGGCCCGGCACGGGTGATCGCTGCCGGCACCGCGACGCTCGACGACGGTCAGCGCCGCCGCGACCGCCGGCGCCCCGCCGCGATGGTCGAGATCGCCATGCGAGACGATCAGCCGGTCGATGCTGCGCACGCCGTTGCGCAGCAGGTACGGCACCACCACCGAGCGGCCGGCGTCGAAGCCGCCGGGATAGGCCGGCCCGGCGTCGTAGAGCAGCGTGTGCCGGGCGGTGTGGACGACCACGGCCAGCCCCTGGCCGACATCGAGCACGGTGAGCCGGAAGCCCTGCTCGACCGGCCTCGGCGGCGGCAGCCACAGCGCCGACAGGGCCAGCAGGCCGAAGATCCGCAGCGGCATCCCGGCCGGCGCGAACAGCGCCACCGCGCCGATCAGCGCCAGCAGCAGCGCCGCCGGCTCCGGACTGGCCGCCGCCCAGGCCTGCGGGGTCGCCGTGGCCAGCCGCTGCAGGCCGTCCTGCGCCAGCGCCAGACCGTCGGCCACCCCGCGCAGCAGCGGCAGTCCGAGCACTGGCAGCAGCGCCGCCAGCAGCAGCGCGCCGATCAGCGCCGGGGTCAGCACGGCGGCGACCGGCACCGCCAGCAGGTTGACCAGCGGCCCGGTCAGGCTGGTGCCCTGGAACCAGTACAGCGTCAGCGGCGCCAGCATCACGCTCAGCATCAGCTGCACGGTGATCGCCGCACGCCAGCCCGCCACCGGCCCGAGCCGGCCAGCCGAGACATAGAAGATCGCGCCGACCGCCGCGAAGCTCAGCCACAGCCCCGGGGCCATCAGGGTCAGCGGATCGCTGGCGACGATCAGCCCCCAGGCCAGCGCCAGCGCGCGTGACGGCGCGCCAAGTCCGCCCCGGGCGCCGGCCAGCGCCAGCAGGCCGAGCATCAGCGCCGCGCGCTGCACCGGCGGCTCGAAGCCGGCCAGCAGGGCGTACAGGAACGCTGACAGCACCGAGGCCGCCAGCGCCGCGCTCGGTGCCGGCAGCCGCAGGCACAGCGCCGGCCACAGCCGCCACAGCGCGCGGACCAGCCAGAACACCACGCCGGCGACGATCGCGACATTGAAGCCGGAGATCGCCACCAGATGCGTGGTGCCGGTGAGCCGGAACGCCTGCCAGTCGTCCTCATCGAGACCGGAGGTGTCGCCGAGCGTCAGCGCGCCGACCATCGGCAGCGCCGGATGCCCGGGCAGCCAGGCCTTGAGCCGGTCCGAAAACCCCTGCCGCAGCCGCAGCAGGCGGTGGCTGCCGGCATCGGCACAGCGCTCGCCGCTGCGCACCGTCGCGGTGGCGCCGATGCCCTGCCGGAACAGCCAGCCCTCGTAGTCGAAGCCGCCGGGATTGACGCCGCCGTGCGGCGTCCGCAACACCAGCCGCAGCCGCCAGCACTCGCCGCCGCGCAGGGTTTCGCTGCTGCGGTACCAGGCGACACGGATTCTTGGCGGCAGCGCCGCATCGTGCGGATCGAAGCGGAAGCGCCAGGTGGTCGAGACCGCATCGCCGCCGGTCCCGCCATCGAAGCCATCGTCGCCGCGCAGCGCCTGCGGCAGCGAGGCGACCATGCCTTCGACGGTCAGCACCTCGCCAAACCGCGACGACGGCCAGCGGCTGTCGATCACCCGGCCGGCCTCGAACGCGGTGAGCGCCAGGCCCGCCGTGAATGCCAGCAGCAGGCCGCGCCAGCGGATCATCCACAACGCCGCGATCAGCAGCGCGGCGTAGGTCCACAGCGGCGGGAAATCCCGGCATTGCAGCAAGGCCAGCGCACCGAGCGTGAACGCCGCGACCAGCGCCACCGGCGGATCTCCCGCCGCGCGGCGCGACCGCAGCCATCCCGCCGTGCGGGACACGCCCGCGACAACGGCTTCAGCCGATCCGGGCACCCTGCAACAGCAGTCCGGGCGTCATCGGCACGAGGCCGCCCGACTGCAAGGCTCCGATGCGATCCATGCGCGCGGCCAGCTTCATGTCGTGGGTGACCACGATCAGGCTGGTGCCCATCTCCCGGTTCAGTTCCAGCATCAGCTCGAACACCGTTTCGGCGGTGCGGGTGTCGAGGTTGCCGGTCGGCTCGTCGGCCAGCACGCAGGCCGGCTTGGTGACCAGCGCCCGCGCCACCGCCGCGCGCTGCCGCTCGCCGCCGGACAGCTCGCCCGGCTTGTGATCGAGCCGCTGGCCCAGGCCCACGCGGTCGAGCAGCGTCGCCGCCGTGGCCAGGGCCTCGGCCTTCGGCGTGCGCCGGATCAGCAGCGGCATCGCCACGTTCTCCTGCGCCGTGAACTCCGGCAGCAGGTGATGGAACTGGTAGACGAAGCCGAGGCTGGCGTTGCGCACCCGCGAGCGCTCGGCATCGCTGAGTGCGCTCATCTCGCGCCCGGCGACCGACACCGTGCCGGCGCTTGGGCTGTCGAGCCCGCCCAGGATGTGCAGCAGGGTGCTCTTGCCGGCACCGCTGGAACCGACGATCGCCATGCGGTCGCCGCGCCGAAGTTCGAGGTCGATGCCGGAGAACACGGTCAGGTTCAGGCGGCCGTCGTCGAAAGTCTTGGCCAGGCCATGGCAGGCGATGACGATGTCTGACGCTGCTGCGGTCACGATAAGATTTCCTGTGCGGCAGGTTTGCGCCCCTTGGCGCTCCATGTCGCCTTGCTCAGATCCCGTAGTGAAGCTGCGCGAATCGCCAGTGGCGATTCGCCTCCTCGGTGGCTCCTGGATTCACTCATACCTCAGCGCCTCCGCCGGCTGCACCCGCGAGGCCCGCCAGGCCGGATAGAGCGTCGACACCAGCCCGAGCGCCAGCGACAGCAGGCTGATCTGGATCACGTCGCCGAGCTTCAGGTCCGACGGCAGATCGCTGATGTAGTAGATGTCCGGCGACAGGAACTGCCGGCCGGTCGCCGCTTCGAGCAGCGGCACCAGGGTCTGCACGTTCAACGCCAGCAGCACGCCGAGGCTGACCCCGATCACCGTGCCGATCACGCCGATCACCGAGCCCTGGACCATGAACACCGCCATGATCGAGCGCGGCGTGGCGCCCAGCGTGCGCAGGATCGCGATGTCGGCCTGCTTGTCCTGCACCACCATCACCAGGGTCGAGACGATGTTGAACGCGGCGATGCCGACCAGCAGCGACAGGATCAGGAACATCACGGTCTTTTCGGTGGCCACCGCACGGAAGAAGTTGGCGTGGCTGCGGGTCCAGTCGGAGACGAAGTAGGCACCCGGTGTCGCCTGGGCGATCTCGCGGGCGACACGCGGCGCCTGAAACAGGTCGTCGAGCTTGAGCCGCACGCCGGTGACGTTCTCGCCCATCCGATAGAGCGCTGCGGCATCGTCGAGATGGACCAGTACCAGGCCACGGTCGAACTCGTACATGCCGATCCGGAACACGCCGACGACGTTGAAGCGCCGGAAGCGCGGCAGCACGCCGGCCGGCGTGACGCTGAGCTGCGGGATCATCAGGTCGACCTTGTCGCCGGACGCCACGCCGAGCTGCTGCGCCAGCTCGTAGCCGAGCACGATGTTGAAGTTGCCGCCCTTCAGGTCGGCCAGCGAGCCGCTGGTCATGTGGGCGCCGATCTCGGACACCTTGGCTTCCTCTTCCGGCAGCACGCCGCGAATCACGGTGCCGGAAATCTCGCCGCCGACCTTGACCAGCGCTTCGCCTTCGATATACGGCGCGGTGCCGGCCACGTCCGGGTTCTGGCTGGCGAAGGCGGCCACTTCGCGCCAGTCCGGCAGGCCTTCGGCATTGCCGGAAATCGTCGCGTGCGAGGCCATGCCGAGGATGCGCTGGCGCAACTCGCTCTCGAAGCCGTTCATCACCGACAGCACGACGATGAGTGTGGCGACACCCAGGCCGATGCCCAGCATCGAGGCCAGCGAGATGAACGAAATGAAGTGGTTGCGACGCTTGGCGCGGGTGTAGCGCAGACCCAAGCGAAGTTCGTAGCGGTCACCGAGCACGGCGGACATCCGGCGCAGACAGCGGCGGCGTGGCCGGCTGTCGGGAAAGGTGGATCAGGGTCATCGAAAGATTAGAACACAGGGCATCGCTAGAATCCGTCGACCCGACCACTCGAAACCCCGCACCTTGCCCTCCTCCCCGCTGCCATCGCTGACTCGCCCGGACGACTGCAACGATCTGCCGCTGCTGCTGGTCGTGATCGCGGCCCTGACCGCCTGGCGAGCACTGGCGATCGCCACCAGCGGCCTCGACCTGTACGTCGACGAGGCGCAGTACTGGACCTGGTCGCAGGCGCTGGACTGGGGCTATTTCTCCAAGCCGCCGATGATCGCGGCGGTGATCGCGGCCACCACCGCGGTCTGCGGCGACAGCGCGCTGTGCGTGAAGTCCGGCGCCCTGCTGCTGTACCCGTTCACCACCTTGCTGATCTGGGCGATCAGCCGCCGCCTGTTCGACGCCCGCACCGCGTTTTGGACCGCCGTGGTGTTCATCACCCTGCCTGGCGTGGCGCTGTCGAGCGTCATCATCTCCACCGACGTGCCGCTGTTCCTGTGCTGGTCGGCGGCCCTATACGCCTACCTGAAGGCGCTCGACACCGACGCCTGGCGCTGGTGGCTGGCGGCCGGTGTCGCCAGCGGGCTGGGCCTGCTGACCAAGTACACGATGGCGATCTTCGCGGTGTCGGTCGTGCTGCATCTGGCGATCACGCCGGGCCTGCGGCCGCAATTGCGCGGCGCGAAGCTGTACGTCACGGCGGCGCTCGCCGCGCTGATCTTCGCGCCGAACCTCGTCTGGAATGCTGCCAACGGCTGGCCGACCCTGGGCCATACGGCGCAGATCTCCGGTCTCGAAGGCGGTTTGAACGGCGGCCAGCACGGCCTGAACTGGAAATCCTTCGGCGACTTCGTCGCCGGCCAGCTCGGCATCCTCGGCCCGGTGCTGTTCATCGCCTGGCTGGTGCAGCTCGCCGCAGTGAAGCACTGGATCCGGGACGAGCGCTACCGGCTGCTGGCCTGCTTCGCGCTGCCGTTCCTCGGCGCGATCACCGCGCAGTCGCTGATCGGCCGCGCCAATGCCAACTGGGCGGCGATGGCTTATGTCGGCGGCACGATCTTCGTGGTCGCCAAGCTGCTCGAACAGCAGCGGATCAAGCTGCTGGCCGGCGCGCTGGCGCTGAACCTGACGGTCACCGTGATCGCCTACCACTACGACGCGCTGGCCCACGCCGCCGGCATCGAGCTGACCCGCAACAGCGATGTGCTGAACAAGCGGGTGCGCGGCTGGCGCCAGTACGGCGAGGCGCTGGCGGCGCGGCAGGCGGCACACCCGGAAGCGATCCTGCTCGGCGACGCCCGCGACCTGATCGCCGAAGCCCGCTTCTACGCCGGCCCGGCGGGCCGGGCGATGCTGAAGTGGAATCCCGAGCGCAAGGCCGACGACTACTACGCGATGTCGACCACGCTCGACGGCCTCGACGGCCGCAGCTTCGTGTTCGTGAGCCGCGAGGCGACATTGCCAGCCAGCATGGCGGGCCGCTTCGAAACCACCACCGAGCTGGAGCCGATCCACATCGCGATCCACCGCGACTACGCGCTCGACTTCCACGTCTGGCGGCTGAGCGGGTTCCGCGAACGGCCGTGACCCGTTGATGCGATTCGCGGAATTGCCGGTTTTTGATAGCAATTTGACTGCAGGTTGGCAGCGGATGCGCAAACAGCACTGAACTTCGCGGAACTCCGCGAGGTCCGACTGGCAGACCCGCGCGAATGGCGGGCTGCGCGCCGGCCCGGCACGGGACCAGCGCGGACATCTCTCCGCTCCCCGCCTGCCGATGCCCACCCGCGAACAGCTGCTCGAACTGATCGATTTCCCCGGACTGCTGCAAGCCAGCCTGCGCGTCGTCGTGGTCCTGCTGCTCTGGTGGCTGCTGACCCGGGCGCTGAAGATCTTCCTCGGCCGGCTCGGCGCTCGCCTGCTGGCTCGCGCCGAAAGCGCCGACGAGAATCCGATCGAAGCGCGCAAGCGCATCGAGACTCTGGTGCATCTGCTGACCCAGATGATCCGCATCGTGCTGTTCGTGACCCTCGCGCTGGTATTGCTGATGCAGCTCGGGGTCGAGGTCGGACCGCTGGTGGCATCGGCCGGGATCATCGGCCTGGCGGTCGGCTTCGGCGCCCAGTCGCTGGTCAAGGACGTGATCACCGGCTTCTTCATGGTCATGGAGAACCAGATGCGGGTCGGCGACGTGGTGACCATCAACGGCACCGGCGGCCTGGTCGAAACGATGACCCTGCGCACCGTGGTGCTGCGCGACCTCGGCGGCGTGGTGCACATCTTCCCGAACGGCAGCATCAGCACGGTCAGCAATGCAACGCGCGGCTGGTCGGCCTATCTGTTCGATATCCGCATCGCCTTCCGCGAAGACCCGGACCTGGTGATCGCCGCACTGCGCGACGTCTGCGACGAACTGCTCGCAGATCCCCTGTTCGGGCCGAAGATCCTGGCGCCGGCGGAAATCTTCGGCGTCGATCGCATCGACGATTCGGCGGTGATCATCCGCGGCCGGATCAAGACCCACCCGATCATGCAGTGGGAAGTCGGCCGCGAACTGCTGCGCCGGGTGAAGAAGCAGTTCGCGGCGCGCGGCATCGAGATCCCGTTTCCGCAGCGCGGCCTGCACCTGGCCAGCGGTCCGCTGCCCGATGCCCGGCCGGCCGCCCGGCCGCGTGCGGCCGCACCCGTCACCACCCCGCAGGCACGCGAAGACGCCGGCTGAACCCCGCACCGCAGCGGGCCGCCGTCACCGTCGACACACCAGAAGAGGACGCCCTGATGCCGCTGAAGAACAAGATCCAGCTGATCGCCTATCCGGACCGGATGGGCCGCAACCTCGCCGACCTGCGCTCGGTGATCGACCGGCATTTCGCGAAGGCGATCGGCGGCGTGCACATCCTGCCGCCGTATCCGTCGAACGCCGACGGCGGCTTTTCGCCGCTGACCCACAAGGAGATCGACCCGCGCCACGGCAGCTGGGCCGACATCGAAAGCCTGGCCGCGGCGCAGTACGACATCTGCCTCGACCTGACCCTGAATCACATCTCCGACGCATCCGAGGAGTTCCGCGACTTCATCGCCAAGGGCCATCGCTCCGAGTACGCCGACCTGTTCGTCCATGTCGACCAGCTCGGCCCGATCTCGCCGGACGATCTGGCCCGGATCCACATCCGCAAAGAGAAGGAGCCGTTCCGCGACGTGCAGTTCGCCGACGGCAGCGAGGCGCAGGTCTGGTGCACGTTCACCGAGAACCAGATCGACCTGAACTATTCATCGCCGAAGACCTACGCGCTGATGGAGGACTACATCGCCTTCATGGCGGCACGCGGCGTCAAGCTGCTGCGGCTCGATGCCTTCGGCTACACGACCAAGAAGATCGGCACCTCGTGCTTTCTGGTCGAGCCGGATGTCTACGACATCCTCAAGTGGATCAATGGCGTCGCCCAGGAGCACGGCGTGGAAACCTTGCCGGAAGTCCACGACCACGCCAGCTTCCAGTACGCGATCGCGCTGCACGGCATGCATCCGTACGGCTTCGCGCTGCCGCCGCTGCTGCTGTACACGCTGCTCGACAACAACAGCACCTATCTCAAGCAGTGGCTGCGCATGTGCCCGCGCAACCAGGTCACCGTGCTCGACACCCACGACGGCATCTGCATTCCCGATGTCGAGGGCGTGCTGCCGAAAGCGGAGATCCAGGCGGTGATCGACAACGTCGGCTCGCGCTCCGCCGATCCGATCCTGCGCCGCTCGGCCGCCAACGTGCACACAGTCGGCGCGATCTACCAGCTCACCTGCACCTACTACGACGCGCTGAAGCGCAACGACGATGCCTACATCGCCGCCCGCGCGATCCAGTTCTTCGCGCCGGGCATTCCGCAGGTCTACTACGTCGGCCTGCTGGCCGGACAGAACGATCTGGAACGGATGGAAGCCAGCGGCGAACTGCGCGACATCAACCGCCACCACTACACGCTCGACGAAGTCGACGAAGCGGTGAAGCAGCCGGTGGTGCGGCGGCTGCTCAAGCTGATGGAGTTCCGCTGCAGCCATCCCGCGTTCGATGGCGTGTTCCACCTGATGTACTCGAACGACTCCAGCGTCGCGATGTGCTGGCGCAACGGCGAACTGCAGGCCGAACTGTTCGTCGACCTGAACTTCAAGAAGACCACGATCCGCTACGTCGACGTGAAATCGAAGCGCTGGCTGAGCCTGCGCTGCTGAAACGACAGCGGCGCGAGGTTCGACCGGCACCCAAGTCGGGCCGGTCGAGCCTCGCGGCCGCAGATGCGCGGCGGTGCGCTGCCGCTCAGGCTGCCGCGGATATCGTCGGACCGTCGACGGCGGCCTCGACTGCCGCCAGGAAATCGCCGCTCCAGCGCCGGATGTCGTGGTGGCGAACGCTGTCGTGCAGCGCGCGCAGCCGCTGCCCGGCTTCATCGGCGCCCATGTCGATGGCGTTGCCGATCACCGCCAGCAGATCGGCAGGATCGTGCGGATTGGTCCGCAGCGCGTCCTTCAGCTCGGCTGCCGCGCCGGCGAACTCCGACAGCACCAGCACGCCATGGCCCTGGATAGCGCCCTGCACGGCGACGAATTCCTTGCTGACCAGGTTCAGGCCGTCGCGCAGCGGCGTGATCCACATGATCGCGGCGCTCGCGTAGCTGGCCAGCAGTTCCTCGAACGGCAAGGCGCGGAAGAAGTACTGCAGCGGCACCCAGTCGACCCGGCCGAAGCGGCCGTTGATGCGGCCGACGGCCTGCTCGATCCGGGTCTGCAGATCGGCATAGACCATCATCTCCTTGGCGGCCGGCACGCAGATCGCGTGCAGCGTGATGGTGCCGTGCAGTTCCGGGCGCGACGCCAGCAGCGCTTCATAGGCCTGCAGCTTTCCCAGCGTGCCCTTGGTGTAGTCGAGCCGCTCGATCGACAGGATCATCCGCATCGCGCCGAGCTGGCCGCGCAGGGTGTCGATCTGCGCCTGCACCCGTGGCGTCGCCAGCAGCGCCTCGATGCGTTCGATGTCGAGCCCGACCGGATGGGCGCCGAGCCGCACCTGGCGGCCGTGCACCTCGATCAGCGAGGTCATGCTGTCGAGGCCGACCGCGCAGCCGTAGGTCAGGTAGCGCGGCGCACAGTTCTCCCATTCCAGGGCCTTCACCGGCATCACGCCGCGGGCGACGTCGATGAAGTTCTCGACCTGCCGCGGAATGTGGAAGCCGATGTAGTCGCACTGCAGCAGGCTGCCGACGATCGCGCGCCGCCACGGCAGCACGTTGAAGACATCGGCGGACGGGAAATAGGTGTGGTGGAAGAAGGCGATGCGGACATCGCCGCGCAGCTCGCGCAGGAAGGCCGGCACCAGCCACAGGTTGTAGTCGTGGATCCACACGGTGGCACCGCACGCCGCTTCGCCGGCGGCGGCGATCGCGAACTTGCGGTTGACCTCGACGAAGATCTGCCAGTGATCCTCGCGGAACGTCGCCCGCTCCCAGAACGTGTGCAGGGTCGGCCAGAAGGCTTCCTTCGAAAAGCGCTTGTAGAAGACGTCGACATCGTTCGCGGTCAGCGCGACCCGCGCCGCGACCAGGTTCGGATAGCGCTCGACGTCAACCGCGGTCCGCGCCTCGAACGAGCCGGTGTCCGGATCGACGGTCGACCACGCCACCCAGGCGCCGCGCTGGCCGGCGCTGAACAGGCTCATCAGGGTCGGGATGATGCCGTTCGGCGAGCGGTGGCGACGACGCACGACCCGGCCGTCCTCGATCGCTTCCTCGTACGGCAGACGGTGATAGACCACCACCAGTTCCGACTCGCCCGGTTCCTGCACGGCGCTGCGCATGCTGTCGATGCTGCGCTCGCCGAGGAAGCCGAAATGGCTCAGCGCTTCGAGGATGCCGCCGCAGCCCGGACGGCTGGCGTGCAGCACGCGCGCCAGCCGCCGGGTGCCGTCGAGCAGGCCGGCTTCCGATTCGCCGACGCAGACGCCCTTGAAGCCCTGGGCGAACATCGACAGGTCGTTCAGCGTGTCGCCGGCCACCAGCACCGTGTCCGGGTCGATGCCGAGATGGGCGACCAGCGCCGCCAGCGTCGAACCCTTGTTGACGCCGCGCGGCAGCACGTCGAGGTACTTCTCGGCCGAGAACAGCAGCTCGCAGTGCAGCTGCGCGGCGACCGCATGCATGTCGTCGGTGATCACCTCGGCGGCGCAGAAATAGCTGCAGCGGCGCTGCTGCGGCGTGGCCTGGCGGATCAGCGCGGAGAACGGCGCAAAGGCCTCCGCCACCGGCTGCTCGCCGGGCCAGCGGTTGGCGATCTCGTGCTGCAGCGGCTGCAGCGGCTGCAGGCTGACGCCGTCGACCACGGTGGCGCCGACATCGCAGACGATGTAATCGGGCTGCGGCAGCGACGGATCGGCCAGCAGCGGCAGCACCGTTTCCAGGCCGCGGCCGGTGACATAGGCCAGCGTGATGTCGGGATGCCGGGCGACCAGCTGATACAACTGCTGGCGGTCGGCGGCATGTCCGCCGAGGAAGGTTCCATCGAGATCGGTTGCCAACAACATGGTTTCAGGTGCTCCTTCGTTGTCCGGTCGATGGCCGACAGGGAACGACGCCATGCAGACGCCAGCCGCCGGACGCAGCCACGCGCGCCGGTACGGAAACCGGGGCGGGATCACGCCGATGCCATCGGTGTCGAGGCGCGGACCGTGCGTCCGTCGAGACCGGGTTGACCCGCATGCGGGCCGCGGATGCGCCGGCCGGGATCGGGCGGCGCGCGATGGGCCGATCGGGGATCGGCCCGAAGGCCTGGCGTCGGGGGCAGGAATGCCAAGGGTGCGAGCCAGGCCGACAGGGTAACCGACGAACCGTTTCCGCGTGCCGCTCGATCTGACGGACGCACCGTCTTTCAAGCGCATCGCGCGCCGATGACCGCCGGTCATCAATCCGGCCGAAGCGTGTTCAAGCGACAAAATCCGCGTGCTACCGTCGGTCATCACTTGCCTGTGCGCGTCACGCAGGCCGCTCCATCACCAGGAGATTCCGTTGACCGACCGCTCCGCGGCAACCCGCAGGATCGCTTCCTTCGAGATTGACCTGACCCGCTACCTGAACCCGGACGGCAGCCTGACCGCCGAGCCGCCGGCCTTCGCCCGCGATCGCGAACAGGCCCGGGCGATGTACGCGCTGATGGTCCGCACCCGGCTGTTCGACAAGAAGGCGGTGGCGCTGCAGCGCACCGGCCAGCTCGGCACCTATGCCGCGGTGCTCGGCCAGGAAGCGATCGGCGTGGCGATCGGCCATGCGCTGGCCGCCGAAGACATCTTCATCCCCGCCTATCGCGAATACGCCGCCCAGTTCGCCCGCGGCGTGCCGCTGCACGCGATCCTGCAGTACTGGGGCGGCGACGAGCGCGGCATGGCCTATCCGGAAGGCACCCCGAGCCATCACGACTTCCCGCTGTCGGTGCCGATCGCCACCCATGTGCCGCATGCGATCGGCGTGGCCTACGCGATCAGGCTGAAGCAGGAACGGCGGGTGGTGCTGGCGTCCTGTGGCGACGGCGCCACCTCCAAGGGCGACTGGTACGAGGCGATCAGCTCCGCGCGGATCTGGAACCTGCCGATCGTGTTCCTGGTCAGCAACAACGGCTGGGCGATCTCGATGCCCAGCCACCGCCAGACCGGTGCCGCGACCTTCGCGCAGAAAGGCCTGGCCGGCGGCCTGCACAGCGAGCAGGTCGACGGCAATGACGTGATCGCCACCCGCGCGGTGCTTGCCGCCGCCATCGAGCGCGCCCGCAATGGCGAAGGACCGAGCCTGGTCGAAGCGCTGACCTACCGCCTGCACGACCACACCACCGCCGACGACGCCCGCCGCTACCGCCCGGAAGCCGAGGTGACGGCCGCCTGGGAGCGCTGCCCGGTGAAGCGCTACAAGGCCTACCTGGAAACTGCCGGGTTCTGGTCCGCCGATGACGAAGCGGCGCTGATCGCAGACGCCACGGCCGCCGCCGAAGCCGCGGCACAGGCCTTTGTCGCGACCGCGCCGCAGGCACCGGAGGCGATCTTCGATCATCTGTACGCCACACTGCCGAAGTCGATGGAATGGCAGCGCGAGGAAGTGCGCAACCGCGGCCCCATCGGTGGAGGGCACTGACATGGCGGATCTCACGCTGATAGAAGCGATCAATCTGGCGCTGGCCAGCGAGATGCGCCGCGACCCGTCGATGGTGGTGCTCGGCGAGGACATCGGCCGCAACGGCGGCGTGTTCCGCGCCACGCTCGGGCTGCTCGACGCGTTCGGCCCAGACCGGGTCATCGACACGCCGCTCGCCGAAACGCTGGTCGCCGCGATGGCGATCGGCCTGAGCACGCAGGGCATCAAGGCGGTCGCCGAAATCCAGTTCTCCGGCTTCATGTATCCCTGCGTCGATCAGGTGGTGAATCACGCGACGCGCTACCGCAACCGCACCCGCGGCCGGCTCAGCTGCCCGATGGTGATCCGCGCGCCGAACGGTGGCGGCATCCATGCGCCGGAGCATCACTCCGAATCGCTGGAAACCACATTTGCCCACATGCCGGGCCTGCGGGTGGTGGCGCCATCCAGCCCGATGCGCGCCTACGGCCTGCTGCTCGCCGCGATCCGCGATCCGGATCCGGTGATCT
>PNMW01000038.1 GCA_013823855.1 Lysobacteraceae bacterium
CGCGCCGCCGCTCGGCTCCTTCTTGCCGGCATACAGCACCACGTAGGCCGGCAGATCGGGATTCGCCGAACCCAGCGCGTAGGTCACCCAGGCGCCCAGCGTCGGCCGGCCCGGGTTCAGGTCGCCGGTGTTCAGCTTGAGGATCGAGATGTCGTGGGTGGCGCCTATGGTGGTGCTCGACTTGATGAACGCCAGCTTGTCGGCCTGGGTACCGAGGTTCGGCAGCAGGTCGGAGAACCAGGCGCCGCTTTCGCCGTACTGCTTCCAGGTGCGGTTCGACGCGAACAGCTTGCCGACGCCACCCTGGGTGCTGGTCTTGATGCCATTGAGGAACGATGCCGGGACGTCCTGGCCGGCGAGCCTGATCAGCTCCGGCTTGTAGTCGTAGAGATCCAGCGTCGACGGCGCGCCGTCCATGTGTAGCCAGATCACCGACTTCACCTTGGCGGGGAAGTGCGGCTGCTTCGGTGCCAGCGGATCGTAGACGGGGGCGTCGGCGTAGGCGGGGGCGACGAGGAAGCCGCCGCCGGGAATGAAGCCGCTGACCGTGGCGGCACCGAGGCCGAGGCCGGCGGCACGAAGGAAGTCACGGCGGGAATGCGGGTCGTTGCACATGGGAATTACCTGATCGGATGGATCGAATTGGGGATGACGTTCAGAAGCGGTAGCTGAAGTCGTTGGAGTTGGCGACCATGTGCACCAGGTCGACGAAGGCGGAGGCGCGGATCGGATCCTTTACCTGGTCGCCCTTGATGCCGGCCGGCACCGCGATCGAGAACTTGCCGTCCGAGGCCTTCTCGCGAATCACCTTCTGATGGCTGTCGAGGAAGGCGGCGAGCGTGGCCTTCTCGCCGACGTCGGGCTTGCGGGCAAACAGGATCTCGTACAGACGATCGAGCTGGGCCGTCTGGCTGCTACCGGCTTCGCGGATCACGCGACCGGCCAGCTGCTGAGACCAGTCGAAGACCAGATCGCTGTTGACCAGGGTCAGCGCCTGCAACGGAGTGGTGGTCACTTCGCGCTTGCTGTGCACCTGCTGGGCCGAGGCCATGTCGAAGCTCTCCAGCAGCGGATAGGCGACGCTGCGCCGCGTGAAGATGTACAGGCTGCGGCGGTGGTGATCCTTCTCGTCCTTGGACACCGGCCAGAGCGGCCCGGCGTTCAGATCCTTCGGGATCGGCGCGAAAACACTCGGACCGCCGATCTGCTCTTCGAGCTTGCCGGCCGCCACCAGCAGCGAATCGCGAATCTGCTCGGCATCGAGGCGGCGGCGCGGAAACACGGCCAGCAGCTTGTTGTCGGGATCGAGCTTGGCTACTTCAGGGCGGTACTCCGAGCGCTGCCGATAGACGCCGGACAGCAGGATCTGGCGATGCAGCTTCTTCACGCTCCAGCCTTCGCGGACGAAGCTGTCGGCCAGGTAGTCGAGCAGTTCCGGATTGATCGGCCGCTCGCCGGCCTTGCCGAAATCGCTGACTGTGCGCACCACGCCATTGCCGAAGTACTGGTTCCAGACCCGGTTGACGAACACGCGCGCGGTCAGCGGGTTCTGCGGGCTGGCGATCCACTTGGCCAGCGCCGTGCGGCGGCCGGAACTGGTCGCGGTCGGCACGATTTCCGGCTTCTGGCCGTTGGCGATCGCGGCCGGGAAATCCGGCTTCACTTCCTGCAGCGGCCGCTCGTGGTCGCCGCCGAAGTAGACGAAGGTCGGCGGCGCATCAGGGCGACCGAGTTCGCTCATCGCGGTGATCTTGTCCGAACCGCTGACCGGCTTGAGCTTGTCGAACTTCTTCAGCTCGTCGCTCAGGCGCTTGTACTCCACATAGCGCGGGCCATTGGCCGCGATGTAGCCAGGAGCCTCGGGGTTCTCGCCGGTTTCCTTGAGGTAGGCGGCGAAATCGTCGTCGCGGGTGACATTGGCCCAGCGGTGATTGATCCAGCGATCAAGTGCGGTCCACTGCTCCTTCGGCTTGAATACCGATTCGCGGCTGTCGGTGAGATAGCGCTCTTTCTGGTACTTGATGGCCTCGGCGAGCACCGGCGCGATCACCGCCTTGCGCTTGTCGCGCAGTTCCCTGGTCACGGCCTCATACGCCTCCGTGGCTTTCTGGAACTGCTTCTCCTGTTCGCCGAGCGGCGCAGCGACATCGACCACCTCGCTGGTGTTGGCGAAGAAGGCCTGCAGCTGGAAATACTCCTTCTGCGAGATCCGATCGAACTTGTGATCGTGGCAGCGCGCGCAGGCCACGGTCTGGGCCAGGAACACCTCGCCGACGGTATCGGTGATGTCGGTGGTGATCTGGTACTTGCGCTGCACCAGATCGCGCGAATTGGAGTTGTCCGGATAGCCGGCGAGGAAGCCGGTGGCGATCAGTGCCTGGGGATCGTTCGGGGCGATCTCGTCGCCGGCCAGCTGTTCGAGGATGAAGCGGTCGAACGGCTTGTCCTGATTGAACGCGTCGATCACGTAATCGCGGTAGCGGAACATGTTTGGCCGCGTCGTATCGTTCTGGAAGCCGGAGCTGTCGGCGTAGCGCGCCAGATCCAGCCAGCGACGTGCCTGACGCTCGCCGTAGCGCGGCGATGCCAGCAAGCGATCGACCAGCTTTTCGTAGGCGTCCGGCGACTTGTCGTCGGCGAAGGTACGCACTTCTTCCGGCGTCGGAATGACACCCCAGACGTCCAGCGTCGCGCGCCGGATGAAGATGGCGCGATCGGCGGCTGCCGAGAGTCCAAGATTCATCGTTTCGAGTTTCGCCTGCACGAAGGCATCAATCGGAGTGTTGATCGCTCGCGCGTTCTTGACCGCCGGCAGCGCTGGCGCCTTCACTGGCTGGTAGGCCCAGTACGACGCCAGGGTGCGCGGCGCCCTCGTCTCTGCAGGCTTCGCCGTTGCATCAGCTGCTGCGGGAGCGGGGGGCGTTTCGGCGGCGATCGCCGTCGCCGCTCCCAGACTCCAGAAAATTGCCAGATATGCCGCCTTTCTCACGTGTCTGATCCTCAATCGTGTTCTCCGTTGCTAGTGACGACGGCAGGCGCGAGGGGGATACCCGCACACTGCCGCACTCCCGTTCCTGCTCGAATCTCCATTTCCGAACTGGCACCTCGATATCTCTCGAGGTCTCATCCTGGCGTCTTCATTAACGGTCGATCGCGACCGTGCAGGGCTCCACATTGCATCCGTCATGCCAGCGCCTTATGTGACTGCTCTGACCCTGGTTCCGCAGCTGGTCTCTACATTCAACAAACTGATAAATATGTGTTTTTACTGATTTTCTACGCCGCCATGCCAGGGCTAAGGGCGTGCCTTTCGGCGTCATCTCAAGCGTCTGTGTTCAACATTCAACAGGGATCGAAAAGATCTGCTGTCTACCCAACTTGGACGCTGACGGTGTGTCGCACGCGTTGCCAATCGGGCATCTTCACGGCTCTGATGGTGGATCGCGAACCTCCGCAAGCGGCCGCGGATGGCCGTCATCAATGGCAGCCCGCTGATCGTCGGCGGGGTTCCGGTGAAAGTGCCGCCACCATTCATTTGGCGCGACCCGGGACGCCGGGCGTCAACGCCGCGATCTTGTAGGCGGCGCCGCGGCCGACGACGTAGAGCGTCTTCCTGTCGGTTCCGGCGAACGCGAGGTTCTGAGGCGGCTTGGGCAGCGGGATGATGCCCAGCGCCTTGCCCTTGTCGCTGAACACCTGGACGCCGGCTGTCGACGCGACGTAGAGCCTGCCCCTGGCATCGACCGCCAGACCATCGGCGCCGCTCGACGGGCCGTTCTCGGCGTTGGGATTGAAGCCCTCGAGCCTGGCGAAGTCGCGACGATTGCTGATCGCGCCATCGGCGCCGACGTCGTAGGCGAGCACATGCTCGCCGGCGGTGTTGGCGATGTAGAGGGTTTTTTCATCCGGGCTCAGCTGCACACCGTTCGGGCGGGCGATGTCGTTGGCGAGACGCTGCAACTTGCCGGCTGGCGACAGGTAGTACAGCGCCTTCGGCGGCTGCGGCCCTTCGGTCTTGCCATTGACGCCGGGATCGGTGAAGTAGATGCCACTGCGCTTGTCGACCACCAGATCGTTCGGGCGCGCCAGCGGTGCACCGTCGTACTCGGTGGCCAGCACCTTCTCCTTGCCTTTCGGATAGATGACGCCGACCTGCGGCTTGACCGTCTGGACAGCGAGCAGATTGCCCTGCGCATCGAACGCCAGGCCGTTGGCGCCGTTGCTGTTGTTGAGGAACGGGCTGGTGCTGCCGTCGGCGGCGATCCGCGTGATCCGGTTGGCACGTGTCTCGGTGAAGATCAGGCTGCCATCCGGCAGGCCGATCGGCCCCTCGGTGCCTTCGAAGCCGTCCTTGATGAACTGTACCGGGGTGTTGGCGGCGACAACGCCGTCGATCGCAGGCGTCCGCAGGTCGTCGGCGTGGCTGGCGGCGCTGATCGCGAGCAGGGCAGTCGCCAAAAGAGTCAGTGTCGTTTTCATGTCGTCTGGAGGGGTGAGGCGTGGAGGAATGACGTACCGGACTCAGCCCGGCACGTGAAAATCGGTGATCGCCGGCGGGGTCACCGGCCGCTCGGATCGCGGCGTGCATTCGGGCACCCAGTCGTACGGCACCGGCTGCACGCGGTAGACCTGATTGCTGGCGGTCGGCTTGCCGGTAAACGGGTCCTTGCCGATGCGCTGATACGGGTTGACGTACTCCCAGACGATGTCGCCATCACGGGTGACCTGGAAGAAGCGGCCTTTCTGGCCTTCGTTGATCAGCGTGTTGCCATTGGGCAGCCGGCGTGCATTGCTGATATGCGTACTGTGAAATGTCCAGCTGGGCGCGCCAGAGTCTTCGCCGGTGTACTGCCACACAATCTCCTTGCGAACCGGGTCGATCTCCAGCACCCGCGAGCCGCCGGTGACCGACAGCGGCAGCGGCGGGTAGCCGGCTTCGCCTTCGTTGTCGAACACCAGCAGGTTGCCGGCACCGGGCAGCCCTTCGGGAATCAGATGAGCATCATGCTGGCCGCTGGTGCGGTCGAAGGGACGCGGCACACGGCGTTCCGGCCGGAACTCGGTTTCGATCGGATGCTGCGGACCCAGCGACCAGACCACCTTGCCGCTGCGCCGGTCGATGATTGCGATGAAGTTGGCGTTGCGCGAATCGATCAGCAAGTTGTCCGGCGCGAAACGCGCATCCCCGGCCGCGAACCAGCGATTCGGACCGAGCACCTTCAGATTGTTCAGATGCAGATAGTCGGCATTGCCGGTGCTGCGGACCCGCTTCAGCTGATCGGTACTGAAGCCGAACTCCAGCAGGTGCTCGGACGCTACCCAGCGCCAGACAATCTCACCCGCGGGGCTCACTTCGTAGATCACGTCGTCCAGCAGCCGCGGCAGGCGAAAGCCCTTGACCGGATGCAGCAGGTTGGCGAGGACAACGGTATTGCCGTTGGCGAGCCGCACCCAGTCGTGGTGCTGGCGTGCCAGACCTCCCGGTGCCTTGGCGCCGAACTGCCAGACCGGATGACCATTCCAGTCCACTTCACCGATGGTCTCGGAAATCCGCGCGCTGACCTGGCCGGGGACCAGATCGGTTCCTCGACCTTCGCGCGTGCTCAAGGTCAGCAGCACATGCCCACGCTGGTTGTCAGCAAGTGCAGGGTCGATCAACGTGCTGAAAGCACCGGCGTCCTTCCATTCATGGACACTGTTGCCGTTCAGATCAATCAGGCGCGCGACATTGTCGCCGGCGCTGAACAGCAGATACGAGTTGTAGGCTTTCGCTGGATCGTATCGCGTGGTGCCGGTGGGGTAGACGCTGGGAACCGCGAAAGTGGCGCTTGCTGCGCTCATCAAGGCGACGGTAGCAATCACGTCACGCCAATGCGTCAGGAGGCCAGCTCTTTTCTTCAGTTCCACGAACATTCCTGTAATGGCTTCATCAACGTAATCGCGGACGGCAGCGTCGAGCCTGCAGTCGCGGCGTGATCTATTGTGGTTGCTGACCGAACGAATGCATTGGCGTTCTCTTTATCGGCAGCACCCGAGGTTGTAGAGCAAGCACTGCGCCAAGCGCTACGAGAAACCCCGGAACGTCTGGAAAGCACTGATTGCGCTGGATTTCCACGGATCGTCGAGACCGTCGGCCAATACTTAGTAAGGTGTGACGCTGTTGATTTGCATGCGACGCCTGCAGCGGCACTGTTGCGAATGCAGCGCTTGTCGATTGGCCCCGTGCGGGCTTGAGCCGACAGCGTCGCGAACGACGTTGACGCGTCCTCTGACGATCGCCGTTGCATCGCTCAGCATGAGCGGCGTGAGTCTGGGGGCGGTCCTCGAAGATGCTCCACGCGCAGCAGTGGAGTCGCATGGCGTGTCGGAAACTCAGCAGGCAGGTTCGTGTATTTGCAGCGACTAGAAAATCGTCGCAATAGAGAAGTGCAGCGGCTCGACTCGCGGCAAGTGATTGTCGTTGCTGGATTACTGGAGGCCTGTACGAAGCGAGTCTGCCTATGTCGGGATGGAATGAATGACGGTCATCGGTCGCTGGCCTGCTCCTTGCTCAGGTGGCCTCCCTTGCAGGTCCATTCCACTCCAGTTCAGTCCTCCCGCTTCGACTCCACGTCGACGTTCGTCGATCCACCACCCGTGAAACCAGCCATGAAATCCAGCGTGACGCCAAACCGTCTCTCGTCTACCCAGCCTCTCGACCGCAATGCTGATCCCCTCAAAGCCAGGGGCGACGCGCGCAGCGCGGCCTCGCGCAATGCCGCGCTGCTGCTGAGTGGTGGTCTCATGCTGCTGGGTGTCTTGCCGGCGCAGGCAGCAGAGGTCGCGGAGACCGCCAGTGCAACGGAGATCCAGGCCGAGCTGGATCGCGTGCAGGCCGAGGCCGACCGGCTGAAGCAGTTGCTCGCCGATCGCCGGAAAGCCCCGGGCGATGCCGCGGCTGAGCCTGCGGCAGATGCGACGGCGACGGCCGAGGCCGGTGCCGATCAGGCGGCGGAACTCGATACCGTGGTGATCCGCAGCGGCGGCCGCAAGCTGGAACGCGTGAAGGATATTCCGCAATCGATCTCGATCGTGTCGGGCGATGATCTTCGCGCGCTGGGCGCCGATTCCCTGCGCGACATCACGCGCCGCGCCGCGAACATCTCGCGGCCGAATGGCAGCAATGCGCGCAACCAGAATCTCGTGGTACGCGGCATCGGTCGCCGAGGCACGACCGAAGCGCAGGATCCGCAGGTGGGTGTCAACATCGACGGCGTTCCGTACGCGTATCCCGGTCTTGCGGCCTGGGACTTTGTAGACGTCGATACCGTTGAAGTCGCCCGTGGTCCGCAGGGAACGGCGGGTGGACACAACCCGAGTTACGGGCTGCTGACCCTCACTACCAAGCGCCCATCGTTCACGCGCAGCAGCGATTTCTTGCTGCGTGTCGGCCAGCGCAATGCCGTATTCGGTTCGGCGGCACTCGGCGGCGGCATCATCGACGACGTGCTGGCCTGGCGCGGCACCTTCTATGTCAACAAGTTCGAAGGACCCTACGGCAACGCCTACTGGAGCACCGGACAGCGTAGTGGTGACCAGACGTACACCGATCGCCTAAAGATTTCTGGCAAGACCCAGTTCCTTCTGAAGCCGACTGACAACTACTCGGTGCTGGCCTCGGTCGATATCCAGCCGCGCAGCTACCAGAACGACAACGGCCTGAACTTCTTCCACGCGTTGCCCGAGTTCTTCTCCGATGGCGTGACGCCGACCACGTCACTGCAGACTTCGGCCCAGTTCAGACTTGCTCGTCGCTGGTTCGCCTCGAAGCCCGGCTACACGTTCGCCGACAACTATGCAAACTTCGATACCGGCCTGCAGAACAACGACCAGCAGCTGCCGCTGATCACCGGTACCAATGGCGCTGCGCTGACCCAGACATTGACGATCAATGACAGCCTCAACCTGACATCGATCTCGGCCTACCGCAACCTGTACTTCAACGCGCGCAACGACGAAGGCACGCCGTTCGACATCTCGCTTCAGGGTGGCGGTGGCGTGCGTTATAAGCAATTCACTCAGGAACTGCGTCTGGCTGGCGCGATCCCCGACTTCGTCGACTTCCGCACCGGGCTGTTCTACATCCGCAACAACTATGCAGTCGATTCCCGTGCCGGTTGGGGTTCGGATGCCGGCGCGTGGTTTGCGAGCAATCCCCAGTACAACGCGCTCGACGCCGATGCGCCGGGTCGCTTCCTGATGTCGCAGTCGCTCGACGGCCTTCGTCGGCTGTCGACCGTGTTCATCGACAATCGCAGCCCGGCGATCTTTGGCAATGCCAACTGGGTCATCACCGACAAAGTATCGCTGAACATCGGTATCCGCGTCACCCGCGAAGACCGCACCAGCAGCACCTTCGCGAGGATCGACGACAATGGTTTTGGCGGTGAACTGAACCCTTCGATCTCCAGCTTTGGTGTCGAACTCGGCGGCTTCGATTCGTTCTTCAACAATGGCACCGCTGCCGTCAACGTTCGCGACGGCTTCGTGATCCGCAACGGTTCCACCGACGGCGCGACATCGGTTGCCGCCGGCACCGTCGCATTGACCACGGACAGTCGTGATCCCGAGCGCAACGCCAGTGCCCTGGCGGCGGCAAACGCAGCCGCATTCAAGTATTTCCGCACCGCCAGCTGGGATGCGCTGACCGACCCCCAGAAGCGCCAGTTGGCGCAGGCACAGGCGATTCGCAAGACGCAGATCGGACAGATCTTCGATCCGATCCAGGCGGAATCCTTCCGCAAGACGCAGCTCAACTGGACGGTCAGCCCCAGCTATCGCTGGAATGACCAGGTCACCAACTACTTCTCGTTCCAGCATGGCGAGAAGCCGGGCATTGCCCAGGTGATCAATGGCAACTCGCTGCCAGCCGGCCCGGAAGTCAGCAACAATTTCGAACTCGGCGTGAAGACCAGCACCTTCGGTCGAACGCTGACCGTGAACGCCGACGTGTTCCTGTCGCGGCTTGCCAACTTCCAGCAGACCAGTCTGGTGTTCGACGAGTTCACCACCAACCTGAACAACAATGGCGAGCTGTTCTTCACCCAGGCGGCAGCCAACGTGCCGAAGGTGCAGATCCACGGTCTTGAACTCGATGGTGCCTATTCGGGCATCCGTAACGTGACGTTCACCTTGTCGGGTGCGTACAACGTGGCGCGCTACAAGTCGTTCGCGAACTCCCCGCAGCCTCCGGAGAACCAGATCCCCGCCGGAACCAATCTTGACGGCACCCCGCGTGCGGCGGCACCGCCGTCGCGCGACGTCAGCGGACGCATCCTGCCGGGCGCGGCGAAGTACACGGCGAACCTGGGTGCGCAGTACCGGTATCCGGCCTTCGGTGACAAGCTGTTCCACGTCGACGCCAACATCAACTACACGAGCCGCTACAACAGCGATATCGCGCTGTCGAGCTATGGCGTGATCTCGGACTACTCGATCACCGATTTCGCGATCGGCCTCGGCAAGGCCAATGGCGCTTTCGATGCCTCGCTGCTGGTCAAGAATCTGTTCGATGCGGAAGGCAAGGCGTTTGGCTTCACCGGCGGCACGCTGGACACCACGCCGCGCTGGGTTTACCTGCAGTTCACCGCGCGTCTCTGATTCGCCTCACGCGTCCGACGCCCTCCGGGACCTTGTTCCAGAGGGCGTTTTTCGTGGTCAGCGGTCGGAGCGGTGCCGGAATCGCTGGCGGGCCCGCGAAGTTCGTCAGCCGTTGCTTGGCGCGCAGCACGCTGCGCGCTGCATTGCTCGGCATTCAGCAACCTTGTGCCGCAGATGCTCGTCCGGATCGTCGGACGAGCGGCGCTCTGAAGCCTGCCGGTTCGGAAAAAATCCATCGGGATGAATGAGTTGCGGCGCGATCCCCAACGTTTCCCGCGCCAGCGACGCGGCCGGTGTCGGGATGGTTCGCTCCTTGCAAATTTGCCGCTGCGTTCAACCACTACTTCGGAGCTTGTTCATGCGTGGATTCACCGTTTCGGCCATTGCACTCGCGATTGTCAGCCTGAGTGCCTGTAATCGCACTGGCGACCCGCTGCAGGCGGCTGCGAAGGCCATCGGTGGCACCGAACTGAACAGCCTCGAATTCTCCGGCACCGGACGCTGGTACCAGTTCGGCCAGGCGCCGAATCCCGATTCCGCATGGCCGCCGTTCGAGGTCAGCCGCTACACCGCCACCATCGATTACCAGGTGCCAGCGGCCCACGTGCAGCAGGTGCGCAAGCAGGTGGTCGAGCCGGGGCGTGCGCGGCCGACGCCGGTGGAGCAGAAGCCGGATCAGTACGTCAGCGGTGCTGTCGCCTGGAATCTCGCGCCGCCGCAGGGTGCGCCTGCCGGCACCGCACCCAGCGCCCAGCCGCAGCCGGCAGCGGTGGATGAGCGGGTTGCCGAAATCTGGTCGACCCCGCAGGGCTTCATCAAGGCCGCAATCGCCAACAAGGCCAGCACCAAGGCGATCGAGGGCGGCAGCGAGATTGCGTTCACGGTCGGCAAGCTGCGTTTCGTCGGCATCACCGATGCCCAGCACCAGCTGCTGCGCGTCCAGACCTTGATCGACAACCCGGTACTCGGCGACACGCCGTTCGAGACCACGTTCGCCGACTACAAGGATTTCGACGGTGTGCGCTTCCCGGCGCACATCACTCGCCAGCTCGGCGGCTATCCGGTGCTGGATCTGCAGGTATCCGAGGTCAAGGCCAATGTGGCGGCCGATCTGAAGGTGCCGGAGGACGCGGGCAAGGTACCGCCGGTGGCGGTCACGGTCGAGACGGTGGCCCCGGGTGTGCTGTATCTGCGCGGCGGTTCGCACCACAGCGTCGCGATCGAGCAGCAGGATCACATCATCGTCGTCGAAGCGCCGCTCAACGAGGCGCGCTCGGAAGCGGTGATCGCCAAGGTCAAGGAAAGCATTCCTGGCAAGACGATCAGGTACCTGATCAACTCGCATGCGCATTTCGACCATTCCGGCGGCTTGCGCACCTATGTTGCGGAAGGTGCAACGATCGTCACCCACGCGCAGAACGAGGCCTACTACCGCAACGCCTGGGCCAAGCCGCACAGCCTCAATCCGGATCGTCTGGAGAAGAGTAAGACGGCGCCGGTGTTCGAGACCTTCAAGGATCGGCACGTGCTGACCGACGGCAAGCGTGAAGTGGTGATTCATCCAATCGCCGCCAGCGGCCACAACGATGCATTCGCGCTGGTTTATCTGCCGGCCGAAAAGATCCTCATCGAGGCCGATGCCTACAACCCGCTGCCGGCCACCGCGCCGCCGCTGACCGAGATCAATCCGTATACGGCGAACCTCTACGAGAACATCCAGCGCCTTGGCCTCGATGTCCAGAAGATCACGGCGCTGCACGGCCCCGGCGTGGTCAGCCTGACCGATCTGCAGGCGGCCGTTGCACCGAAAAGCTGAGATCGCGTTGCGATCGCTTTTGTTTCGGCCGGCTCGCCGCCGCGCGGGCCGGCCTTTTCGTGGGAGTTTGCGATGAATCCTTTCGCGATGCCTGACCGCAAGTGGCTGCCGGCACTGTGCGGGCCGGCCCTTGCCGTTGCCATGATGATGGGCCTGCCCGCGGCCGAGGCGCATCATGCCTTCGCCGCCGAGTTCGACGCCGACCAGCCGGTGCAACTCGACGGCGTGGTCACTCGCATCCAGTGGGTGAATCCGCATAGCTGGCTGTATGTCGACGTCAAGCAGCCCGACGGCAGTCTGGTCAACTGGGCGCTGGAGTTCGGCGCGCCGTTCGCGCTGCAGCAGAAGGGACTGAAGAAGTCAGACTTCCCGATCGGCGTGCCGGTGGCGGTCAAGGGCTTCCGCTCCAAGAGCGGCAAGCCGGTGGCCAATGCCTCCAGTGTCAAGCTGGCCGATGGCCGCGATTTCTACACTGCTGCCCAGGACAGCCCGGACACACCGCCACCATGACCGCGCTCGCCATGCCTGCCAGGCTTGTTGCCCGTGGCCTGATTGCGCGCGGGCTGCTGGCCGTGCTGCTGCTGTCGCCGCTGGTGGTCACGCAGGCTGCGGTCGCTGCCAAGGCCGGGGCGGTGCCGCGCGCCGCCAACGGCAAGCCGGATCTGTCCGGCATCTGGCAGACGACCAGCGCCGCCGATTTCGATCTGGAGCCGCATTCGGCGCGCAAGGATGCGCCGCCCGGGCCGGGCATCGTCGTCGGCAACGTCATTCCGTACCTTCCGGACGCGCTGGAGCGAAAGCAGCGCAACTTCGCGGCACGCAACGAAGCGGACCCGCGCCTGAAGTGCTTTTCGCTCGGCGTGCCAAGGAGCGTCTACTACCCCGAGCCGTTCCAGATCCTTCAGCGGCCGCGCGACCTGACGCTCCTGCATCAGTTCGGCCATTCGGTGCGCACCATCCACACTAACGGCACCGAGCATCCGGACAACCCGAACGACTGGTGGCTCGGCGATTCTCGCGGCCACTGGGACGGCGACACGCTGGTCGTCGATGTCCGCCATTTCAACGACGAAACCTGGCTCGACCGTGCCGGCAATCTCCACAGCGATGCGCTGCATGTCGTCGAGCGCTGGACACTGGTCGATGCCAACACCTTGCAGTACCGGGCGCGCATCGAAGACGCCAAGGTCTACAGCCGGCCGTGGGAGATCGAAGTGTTCCTGCATCGCCATCGCGAGCCGAACTTCCAGCTGATCGAGGACTACTGCTTCACGCTCGATTACGACTCCTACTACCCGCTGCCGGTGACGAAATGAGCAAGCGTCGCAGTTCCATCGCAGCGCGCGCAGGTACCGTTGCTGCGCTGCCGCCAATCGGCGCGCACCGTGTTCTCGGCTGGCGGCCGCCACTGTGGCTGCTCGCTGCGCTGGTCGTGCCGCTTGCCGGGCCACTGGCCACACAGGCGCAGATTGCCATCGAGAAGCAGGTGCTGGTCGTGGCTCCGGGAAAATGGACCGGGCTGCGGCTCGCCGATGGCCAGCCGGATGTCCAGGGGCACTGGTCGAACACCATCGGCAATCACGACAACTTCACCGATCCGCAGGCCGGCACGCCGGGCGATCCGGTGCGCCGCCGCCAGCTGGGGCCACGCGAGGAGCGGGCGCCGAGCCGGGTCAGTGATCCGGCCGACGGCCAATTGCCGTATCAGCCTTGGGCACGCGAGCGCCAGCAGGAGTTTCTGAAGTACTTCTTCAATCCGATTGCCGAAACCTACATCGAGCCGCTCGCGCGCTGTGCGCCGGCGGGGCCGATCAAGTCGCTGTTCTGGCATGGCTACGAGATCCGCCAGTTCCCGGGCTATGTGTTGTTCCTGTTCAACTCCGGCAGCCGTCTGATCCATCTCGACGGCAAGCCGCGGCTGCCGGACAGCGTGAAGCTGTGGAATGGCGACTCGCGCGGCCACTGGGAAGGCAACACGCTGGTCGTCGAGGTCGGCAATGACAACGCCAAGGCCCGGCTGGCGCGCACCGGCGAGTTCTACAGCGAGAATGCGAAGATCACCGAGCGCTACAGCTTCGACAACACGGGCCAGCGTTACACCTATCAGGCCACCGTCACCGACCCGACGGTGTTCACGCGCCCGTGGACGGTGACCATTCCCGCACGCCGCTACAACGTCACCGACACGCCGAGCGGCTGGCATTACGAGGTGTTTCCGGCGCGGCACGCTGGCAAACAGCCGATCGTCGAAGGCTACGAGCGTACCTGTGTCGAGAACAACGGCGGCTTCGGCGAAGTGGCGCTGCCGAAGGCTGCGCCGAAGCCCTGAGTCGGCGCCGTTCTCGACTCCACACCATCCGAACCTTGCTCATGTCGATTCCACTTCGATGGTTCGAAGCGCTGGAGCAGTCGCCGGTGGCGGCCGCGCTGGCCGAATCGGCACTGGCCTATCCATTGGTCGAAGGCCTGCACCTGATCGGTCTGGCGGTGTCGGTCGGCCTGCTGGTGCTGACCGATCTCCGGCTGCTCGGTCTGTTCCTGCGCGAGGTGCCCGCCGATCAAGTCCTGCATCAGCTACGGCCGTGGACCCTGGGCGGCTTCGCGGTGACGTTCGTGTCCGGCCTGCTGCTGTTCATCGCCAGCGCGACTTCGCTGATCGACAACCCGGCCTTCCTGCTGAAGCTGCTGTTCATCGTGCTGGCCGGCATCAATGCGCTGTACTTCGAGTTCCGGCTGGCGCGCCGGCCCACCGCATGGGTGGCCGCCGTGCGGCTGCCGACCGCCGTACGCTACGCCGGCGCGGCATCGCTGGGGCTGTGGACGCTGGTGGTGATCACCGGACGGCTGATTCCCTACGTGCAGACCGGTCCCGCGTCGTGAGCTCGGCGAACTGAGCGATGGCCGCCCCGATCTTTCACGCGCTGCAGGACTCGGCGCTGGCGCACCTGATCTCGAAGTCGCACTACCTCGTCGGTGCCGGCCTGCAGGTCGTCCACATCGCCGGCCTGATCCTGTTGCTGGCCGCGGTGCTGCTGATCGATCTGCGTCTGCTCGGGCAGGGGCTGCAACGGCAGACGCCGCAGCAGGTCAGCCGTGCTGCGGCTGGGCTGATCTGGATCGGTCTGGCGTTGGCGCTGTCCAGTGGGGTGTTGATGTTCGTCTCGGCGGCGGTCAAGTACGCCGACAACCCGGCGTTCGCCGTCAAGCTGCTGCTGCTGGCTGCGGTGTTGCCGCCGCAACTGTGGATCCAGCGCCGGCTCGGCGCCGGCAGCAAGCCGCCGCCGTTTCCCCGTGCCGTCGCTGCGTCGGCGCTGCTGGTCT
This sequence comes from Lysobacteraceae bacterium, assembly GCA_013823855.1. GTDB lineage: Bacteria > Pseudomonadota > Gammaproteobacteria > Nevskiales > Nevskiaceae > Nevskia. Next base: position 14,777 of record PNMW01000038.1, read on the forward strand.
GGTTCTCCGTCGCCGTGGCTGGCCGTGCGATCGGTTTCATCTGAACGAACGTCAACGATGCGCCTGCCGACGCCCCGCATTCTGTCCTGCCTCGCCGGCATCCTGCTGTTGGCCGCGTGCTCGCAGTCGGTCGTGCCGGCGGCTAGCGTCGCCGCGCTGGATCACGGCGCCAGGCCGGTCGCTTCGATCCAGGAACTGATGCAGCTGATCGTCGATCCATCGGCCGATGCGATCTGGGAATCGGTCAGCAGCGATACCAGCGCCGAAGGTACCGTCGACCGCCAGCCACGCAGCGATGCCGACTGGCAGGTGATCCGTCATCACGCACTGCTGCTCGCCGAAGGCGCCAACCTGCTGCAACTCGAATCGCGGCCGGTCGCGCATCACGGCAGGACGCTGGAGGACGCGCACGTCGATGGCGTCCTGTCGCCGGATCAGGTGCAACAGAAGGTCGCCGCCGATCCGCGCGCGTTCCACGCCCATGCGCAGACGCTGCAGGCAGCGGCCGAGCAGACATTGGCGGCGGTCGATCGCCGCAGCATCGACGGCCTGCTCGAAGCCGGCTACCGGCTCGACCGCGCCTGCGAGGGCTGCCACCTCGTCTACTGGTATCCCGGTGACAAGCGTCCGCCCGCAGCCGTGAGCAGCGCGCCGTCGCCCTGATGCCGGTGAGGGTGCCGCATCCAGCGCTTCCGCTTTCGTCCCCACCCGAGGAAACATCAATGCTCCGCCGAATCGCCGCTCCGTTGCTGCTCACTTCGCTGATCATCGCGCCGTTGGCGCAGCGCGTAGATGCACAAGCGCCAGCCACCGCCGCGCAACCGGCCTATGGCGCGCCGATCGCCGTCGATCTGGCGCGGAAGCTGGCCGCCGCGGCAGCGGCGGAAGCGCAGAAAAACAAGAGGAACGTCGCGATAGCCATCGTCGATACCGGCGGCCACCTGGTCTACTTCGAGAAGCTGCCCGAGACCCAGACCGGCAGTGTCGAGGTGTCGATCGACAAGGCACGTTCGGCCGCGCTGTTCCGCCGGCCGACCAAGTCCTTCCAGGACACGCTGGCGGCCGGTGGCGAAGGCCTGCGGGTGCTGAAGATCAACGGCGCCGTGCCGCTCGAAGGCGGCCTGCCGATTGTTGCCGACGGCCGGGTGATCGGTGCCATCGGGGTCTCCGGCGCCACCTCGGAGCAGGACGGCCAGGTCGCCAAGGCAGGCGCGGCGCTCAGCCGATAGTTGCGGCCGCTTCCGAACCGGCCACCAGCGCCGCTGGCCGGACCTCGCTCAGGCGGGGCCGGCTTGGTACCGGCCTCACCTGAGCGGACGCGACCGGCCGCGCACACCGCTCGCGTCCCGCCTCAGTAGACGTCGCGGCGATAGCGACCGTCCTCGACCAGCCGGTCGACAGCGGCGTCGCCCAGCGTCTCGCGGAGCACGCGGTCGACCCCCGACGCCATGCCGTCCAGGCTGCCGCAGACGTAGATGGCAGCGCCGCGCGCGTTCCAGCCGGTCAGTTCGGCGGCGGCTTCGTGCAGGCGCTGCTGCACGTAGACGCGCTGCAGCTGGTCTCTGGAGAACGCCAGGTCCAGCCGCTGCAGATGGCCGCTGGCCTGCCAGGCCTCGATCTCGTCGCGGAAGTAGTAGTCGTGCTCGGCCTTGCGTTCGCCGAACAGCAGCCAGTTGCCGCGATGGCCGCGCCGCTCGCGCAGCTTCAGCAGGCTGCGCAGGCCGGCAAGGCCGGTACCGTTGCCGATCAGGATCAGCGGGCGATCGTCGTCGGGCGCATGGAAGCTGCTGTTGCGCCGCAGCCGCGCGTCGATGCCAGTACCCACTGCGGCATGCAGGCACAGCCAGCCGGAGCCAAGCCCCGGCGTACCGTCGTCGCACCGGGCTAGGCGCACGACCAGATCGAGCACGCCGTCCTGGGGCAGCGAGGCGATCGAGTATTCGCGTGGCGGCAGCTGCGGCAGACCATCGACCAGCGCTTGCGCGGGGCCGCCGCTGCGTTCTAACGCCTCGTCGTCCGGCCACTGCCGGGTCGCCAGCGCATCCAGCAGCGTCGATGCCAGCGCCCCGTCGCGCACCGGCGTCTGCGGATCGAGGCCGAGCGCGTCGAGGCGTGCACGCAGCAGCGCCTCGGCATGACGCGGCAGCACTTCCAGCACGTCGCCGGCCTGCCACTGCGCGCCCGCCGGAGGCCGCAGCGACACTCGCCAGGTCGGTGCCCCTTCGCTGCCCGGATTCAGCCATCGCCGATGTTCGAGCGGCCAGGCTTCGACGGCCGGTGGTTTCGGCGCCGAGGCCTGGACGCCGGTCAGCCGGGCCAGCTGCTGGCGCCAGCCCTGCAGCGCCCCTTCGTCGGCCTTGTCGACCTGTACCGGCGCGAACAGGGTGACGGCACCCTGTCGCTCCAGCCAAGCGTGGAAACGATCGGCAAAGCCGCAGAAGCTGGCGTACTGGCGATCGCCGAGTGCCAGCAGGCCGTACTGCAGGCCCGGCAGCGTCAGCTGGCGGCCGAGCAGCTTGCGTTCGAAGCCGCGGGCGCTGTCCGGCGCTTCGCCGTCGCCGAAGGTGCTGACCACGAACAGCGCGTTGCGGGTGCCCCGCAAGCTGTCTTCGCTGATCTGCGCCAGCGACTTCACCTGCACCGGCCAGCCGGCCGCCTGCAGCTGCCCTGCGCTCTGCCAGGCCAGCTGCTCGGCGAAGCCACTCTGGCTGGCGAAGCCGACCAGCCAGCCCCCGCCGTCGGCGCCGGGAACCAGGCTGCCGCGAGCTGCGCGCACCTGCTGTTTCTTGCGCTGGCGATCCAGGTACAGCAGCCAGCCGGTGACGAAGAATAGCGGCATGCACAGGCTGGCGATCATCACCAGCAGCCGTCCCGGCAGGCCGAAGTAGCTGCCGACGTGCAACGCGTAGACGCTGGCATACAGCTGCGAGCCGAAGCTGCGCTCGGCGTAGCGGCGATGCTCCAGCACCGCGCCGGTCTGTGGATCGAGGCGCAGCTGGTTGGCGCCGCTGAGCACGCGATCCTCGGCGCGGCCGTTCAGGTAGGACACCGTGTACGCCTGGCCGGCGCGCTCCGGCGGACGCAGCACGAAGCTGCCGAGCGGCCCGTCGGCGGCCTCGCGCAGCGTTTGCCATACCACCTGGTGATCGACCGTTGGCGGGGTGTCGGACCGTCGGCCTGCGCCACCACCGTTGGCGATGACCGCCGGTCTGCCATCGAGCAGCTGGCTGAGGCCATCGCGGTACCAATCGTATGACCAGTAGAGGCCGGTCAGCGCCAGCAGCAGATAGAACGGCAGGCACCAGGTGCCGACGATCGAATGCAGCGCCCAGAACAGGCTGCGGCCGCGCAGCGAGGGATCGAGCGTCAGCCAGCTGCGCCAGTCCAGCGCCCGCTTCGGCCAGCGCAGGTAGAGGCCGGAGATAGCGAAGAACAGCAGCGCCAGCACCGAGGCACCGGTCAGGGCCTTGCCGCGGTCGCCGGCCACCAGCTGGCGGTGCAGGCGTTCGACGAACTCGAAGAAGGCCTTGCCTTGCTGCTCGCCCAGCGGCTGACCGGTGTAGGGATCGAAATAGACGCTGGCGCCGCGGCGCTGGCCCGGCAGCGGCTGGAAGCGAACCCGCAGCGACCGGGTCGGATCGTCATGCGTCGCCAGGTAGATGACCCGTTGACCTTCCGCCGCCTCGATCCGGCGGATCAGTTCGGGCGGCGCCAGGCGTGGCGCGTCACGTGCCGGCACCGTCAGCACCGCCGGATCGATCCGCTCCAGGATCTCGTCCTCGAACGATAGCGTCGCGCCGCTGATGCCCATGATCGCCAGCACCAGGCCGGCGCTGATACCGAACAGCCAGTGCAGCTGGAAAATGACCTGCTTGAACATTGCCGCTTCCGGAAGTGTGAATGGCCTGCGGCGTCGGGACATCGCCGGGGCGTCACGGCGGGCAGCAACCGTACCAGGCGCGCCACGACCGCCCCGGCCGATCCGGTACGAGCCCGGAAAGCGGCGCAAACCATTGAAATGAAGGTATTTTTTACTGAGAGACGGGTGTCGGCAAGGGCCGCGGGCGCGCGCGATCGCGCACCGTTGGCGCGTAGCGGACGGTTGCCGGGGCAGCAGCTTGCTGGCTCCGCTGCGCGCTGCGCCACAGTGCTGCGAAGGAGGCGCAGCGGCCGATCCGGTTCGTCTTCGACCGGGCGCCTCCGGGTCTGCGCCGTGCGGGTCTGCCGACGGCATCACGCCAACTGACAAATTGCCGACGGTTCAACGGGTTTGCTTTGCTACCCTGCGCCGTACACCCGCCGTTCGGATCGACATGCCGCAGACGCTGACCCTGGAAGTTTCCGGATGCCATGCCGCGCAGTTCGGCGCTCGCGCCCGCAAGGTTTTCGAAGGGCGCGGCGGCTCGATCGGCCGTTCGGAGGATTGCGACTGGGTGCTCGGCGCCTCCGGCGTCTCGCGCGTCCACGCGGTGGTCCGGCTGCTCGACGGCCATTTCGCCATCGAGGACCGCAGCACCAACGGCATGCTGCTCAATGGCCTGCCGCTGGTGAAAGGCGAACCGGCGAGGCTCGGGGACGGCGACTGCCTGACCGTCGATACCTTCGAGATCAAGGTGCGTCTGTCGGGCCTCGCCGATGCGCCGCTGCCAGCGTCGGCGGCCGATGCCGGCCACGCGATCTCCGGCGCTGACGATGATCCGGGCGATACCACCGGAAGCCAGACTGCATCGCCGTGGCGGAACGACGGCGGGTCATCACCGCAGACGATCACCCCGGCACCGGCGCCGACCGTGTCGCCGGCATTCGGCCTGCCGGCCGAGGTCGAGCAGATCTTCAGGCTCGTCGTCGATGGCGTCATGGGTGCGCTGCGCGCGCACACCGAGGTCAGGCACGGCTTCCGGCCGCCGGGGCCCCGCATGCAGCGATCGGAAGACAATCCGCTGAGGTTCGCGCCGACGCCGGACGACGCGCTGGCCCGGATCCTGGCGCCGCCGGCGCCGGGCGTGCTGTCCGGCGCGGCGGCCTTCGAGGATGCCTTCGACGATATCCGCTGCCACCAGGCGGCGATGCTGGCCGGCATGCGCGCGGCCTTCGAGCAGATGCTGGCCGGGTTCAGCCCGGAGCGTTTCGAGCAGGACGGCGAGGGCGGCGGCAAGCGCGCCGGCTTCATCGACTTCTCCGGCAGGAGCAAGCCCTGGGAGCGCTATCGCGAGCACTGGGAGGCGATCAACCGCGATCCGGACGAGCGCTTTCGCCGGCTGTTCGGGGAGGCGTTCGCGAAAGCCTACGAAGACCAGTTGTCGCGCCAGAAGCCGGCGCCGAGAATGCAGCAGGCCGGGCAGCGCTGACCGGCACGTCGGCCGCCAGTCAGGACACCGAGACCGGCGTGACCGCCAAGACCGGCGGGCCTGCCGGCCGCTCCACCCGGCCGTTCGCGGCCGCCGATGTTCATCCGACATGAGCCGAGCCTTGCCTGCCTACAGTTCCTTCGGTCACACCGACACCGGCAAGGTCCGGCGCCACAACGAGGATGCCGTGCTGGTCCGTGACGATATCGGCCTCTGGGTGGTCGCCGATGGCCTGGGCGGTCATTCGGCCGGCGATTACGCCAGCCAGCTGATCGTCGAGCGGCTCGGCCAGTTGCGCCGTCCGGACAGCGTCGACGACTTCATCGAAGCGATCGAGGACAGCCTCGAAGCGGTCAATGCCGACCTGCGCAGCACCGCCTACGAACGCGGCGTCGACCTGATCGGCTCGACGGTGGCCGTGCTCGTCCATCATCCCGATTACATGATCTGCGGCTGGGTCGGCGACAGCCGGGTCTACTGCTACCAGGATGGCCAGCTGCGGCAGGCGACCCGCGATCACGCCCATGGCGTCGACGACGATGCGACCCAGCTTGGCGCATGGGATGGAGATCGCCCCCCGCCGCAGCCGGGCGGCGGCGTGCTGACCCGGGCGATCGGCGCCGAGGAGCGCCTGTTCGTCGACTGGGTGGTCGCGGCCCGCCGGCCCGGCGTGCAGTTCCTGCTCTGTTCCGACGGTGTCAACAAGGAAATGACCGATCGCGAACTGGAAGCACTGTTCCGCTCCGACCAGGCCCCGCCGGGCCTGATCGGCAGCATCTTCGAAACTTCGCTGGCGCGCGGTGCCCGGGACAATGTCTCGGCCGTCGTCGTTCGACTCGCGGCCTGATCGGCGGCACGAGCTGACCATGAAAACCCTGGCTGAACTGATCGTTGCTTTCCGTGCGGGTCGCATCACGCTGGCCGAGCTGCTGGCAGCGCTCGACGAACGCGGGGCCATCGTGCCGGCCAATCACCTGTCGGAGCTGGCCGGTGTCAAGCGCCTCGGCGACAGCGGCGGGCTCGATCCGGCCACGGCCGAGTCCATCAGCGGCCGTCTGCGCCGCATCCAGTCCGGTGATGGTGACAGCACCGAACCGGTGACGCGTCCGGCGGCCGCCGACGTCACCACACCGACACCGCCTGCCGATGACGCCGCTGCGGAGATCGCCGCGCCGCCGCCGACGGTGCCGGCCGACGACGTGACGCGGTTTCGGTCGTCGGCGACCCGGCCGCCGCCCGGAGCGCGCGGGCCGGACCCGCTGGCGACGCAGGCCGCGACCCGGTCGGGAACCGTGTCCGGCACCTCGTCCAGTTCGAGCTGGCAGCGCGTTGCCGAATCGGCGGGCGGTGATTCGGTCAGTGTCGGCTCGCTGCTCAAGGGCCGCTTCCTCCTGGAAAGGGAAATCGGACGCGGCGGCATGGGTGTCGTCTATCTGGCGCGCGACGAGCGCAAGGTCGAAGCCCGCGACCGCGATCCCTATGTCGCCATCAAGGTGCTGAACGACGAGTTCCGCCGTCATCCGGATTCGCTGATCGCGCTGCAGCGCGAATCGCGGCGCAGCCAGCGACTCGCGCACGACAACATCGTGCGCGTCTTCGACTTCGACAAGGACGGCACCATCGTGTTCATGACGATGGAGTACGTGGACGGCTCCGATCTCAAGGGCCTGATCCGCGATCGCGCCGACCACGGCCTGTCGCTGAAGGAGGCCTGGCCGCTGATCGAGGGCATGTGTCGCGGCCTTGCCCGGGCGCATGCCGAGGGCATCGTCCATTCCGATTTCAAGCCCGGCAATGTCATGGTGACCCGGGATGGGGTGGCCAAGGTATTCGACTTCGGCATCGCCCGTGCCGGCAAGATCGGCGACGCCGTCGGCGACACCACGGTGTTCGATGCCGGCTCGCTCGGCGCGTTGACGCCGGCCTACGCCAGCCTGGAAATGATCCAGGGCAAGGCGCCGCAGGGCAGCGACGATCTCTATGCGCTCGGCTGCGTCGTCTTCGAACTGCTGACCGGCAAGCATCCGTTCGACAAGATCGGCGCCGAGGTCGCGCAGCGCGAAGGACGCAGGCCGCCGCCGGTGCCGGGCCTGAGCAAGCGCCAGTACAAGGCGCTGTGTTCGGCGATCGCGTTCACCCGCGAGCAGCGCATGCAGGACGCGATGGATCTCGTCGAGGGACTGCGCGAACGGTCGCTGGTCGAACGGGCGATGCCTTCCCTGAAGATCGGCGTGCCGGCGCTGCTGGTGCTCGGCGGCGGCGTACTCGGCCTGCTGTCATGGCGCGAGACGCAGCGGATCGATGCGCTGTTCGCGCGCTTCGAGGTCAGCAGCGCCGGTGCCTATGCCAGCGAGGACGAGGCCCAGTCGGCACTCGAGGATCTCGACGAGGACACCCGCAACCGGCTGGTGCTGGCGCGGAGCAGCCTGATCGAGCGCTTCTTGCTGGCCCGCATCGACAGTTACTGGCGTCCGGACCAGAACCGCTTCGACTATCCGGGCGCCGAAAAGGTGTTCGCGCTGCGCGATCGCCTGAAGCTCTACTCGCCGGCACTCGACGTCAGGCGCGCCGACGTCGAGCGCAGCCGCAACGACCTGCTGAACAGCCTCGACAGCACGCTGGCCGCGCAGATCGACGCCGACCAGATCGACGACCGCGGACCGGAAAACGTGGTGCAGACGCTGCGCCGGGTCCAGGCCATCGATCCGTCCAGCGCGCTGCTCAAGAGTGCGCGCCTGGAGCTGAAGTACGACGCCGCGATCGGCGATGCGATCGACAAGGGCAGGCTCGACGAGGCGCGCCAGCGCCTCGAACTGGCCCGTCGCTGGTTCGCCGATTCGGCGCGCATCAAGGCCCGCGCGACGCAGATCGGCGAACTTGCCGCGAGCATCGCGGCCGAGCAGCAGAAGGCGCAGGACGCCGCGCGGCTGCAGCAGGCGCGCGATCAGACGCTCGCTGCGCTGACCGCGCTGGTCGAACGTCCCGCCGACAGCGCGGACTGGCGCCAGCTGGCCGCCGATGCCTATCGCAAGGCCGCCGAAGCAGCCGCTGGCGACAAGCCGCATGGCCAGCGGGTCGACGCGCAAGCGACTCGCCTGCGGGCGGTGCTGGCCCGCCAGGTGCGCGAGACCCCCGATCTGCCGGCGGCCATCGAGCTTGCCGGATTCGGTCTCGACCTGTTCCCGGGCGATCCGGCGCTGGCCGAGGCCCGCCAGTCGCTGCTCGACCTGCAGAACCAGCGGGCGCAGGACGCCCAGACCCGGGCGCAGCGCGAGGAACAGAGCAAGGCGCGGATCGCCAGCCTGCTGGCCAAGCCTCTGGGCACCGCGGTCTGGCTGCAGGACATCCGGTCGGCACTTGCGGAAGCCGACGGCACCCTGGGCAGCAGTTCGCCTGCGTTCACGAGTCTGCGCAGCCAGGTCGATGCCGGCATCCAGAAGCTGGCCCGCGAGCGGCTGGCCGCCGGCGCGCTCGACGATGCCGAACGCCTGGCCAAGGCCGGCCAGCAGATCGATTCGAGCGACACGGGCCATGCTGCAGTGCTCGTCGAGGTCGGGCGGGCGCGCGAGGACGCCCGCAGCAAGGTGGCGGCCGTCGAGGCCGAAAGGCTTGGCGCAGCGCGCAGGACGCTGGCCGATCTGCTGGCGCGACCGCAGCTGACGGCCGACTGGCAGCGGTCGGTGTCGGTCGCGATCGACGCCCTGAAGGGCGACGGCACGGCGGATGCGCAGGCGCTGGTCGATTCGCTCGGCGAGCGGCTCGCCACCGAGCTCGCCAAGGTGACCACGCCGCAGGGGATTCCGCAGGCGCGGCAGGCGCTGGACTTCGGGCTCATGCGGCAGCCGAAATCGGCCCGACTGCTCGAGCAGCGCGCCCGCATCGACCAGCTGCAGCGCGACAGCCAGGCGCGGATCGATCAGGAAAATGCCGAGGCCGAGGTCAAGGCGCGCATCGAGTCGGCGAAGAGTGCGGCCGCCGCCAACGACATCCAGAAAGCGCGCGAATCGCTGTCGCGCGTCAAGGCGCTGCAGCCGGACCATCCGTTCGTCAAGGTCGAAGGCCCGCAGCTGCTGGCGGACGCCTATCTGCGGCTGGCCGCCGAGGCGTTCCAGCGCCGCAACTGGCAGACTGCGGCGGATCTGATTGCCCAGGCGCAGAAGACGGTTGGCGATCGCCCCGGGTTCCAGGGCCTGAAGGCGCGTTATGACCTGGTCGCGGCAATCAAGAAGGCGGGTGACCCGCCGCTGAGCGGGGCGGCCCATGAAGCGCTCCGCAAGCAGCTGGCCGATGCAAGCCGGCTGGACGCCTCGGCACTGAGCCGGATGGAGTCCGAGCTGGCCGCTGCCGGCCAGCTCAAGGAAAAGACCTTCGCGGCCCAGATCGACGCGCTCAGGCCGTCGCTGGCGAAGGCGGCGACGCCAGCACCGACGCCGGACACCCGACCGGCGCCTGCAGCCGGTCCGGCGCCCGCGCCGGCCGCAGCGCCGGTGCCGAAGCCGGGCGCCGATGCCCGGCCGGCGGCCCCCGCGACGCCGACAGCCCCGACCATCATCGAAGGCGACGAGCCCTATGTGGCCACCGGCCCCGATCCCTGCAACAAGCCGGCCCTGATCGGCACCGGCAAGCCCTGCTTCGATGCGCTGTCCGGCGCCCGCCGCGGGCCGCGTCTGGCGATCGTGCCGGGTATCGGCACAGCGCCCGGCTATGGCCTGACGCGCGCCGAGGTGTCGATCGCCAACTTCAACGAGTTCTGCATCGCCACGGCGAGCTGCTCGCCGAAGCCGATCAGCGACGAGGATTACGGCAGTTCGCCGATCTCCGGAATCAGCGCGGGCCAGGCGCAGGCGTATGCGGCCTGGCTGACGCGGGCCAGCGGCGGCTATCTCTACCGTCTGCCGACCGAGGCCGAATGGCTGCACGCGGCCAGGGGTGGCGGCAGCTTCAGGCAGGCCGGCGATTCCAACTGCGTGGCTGCCGGCAGCCAGCCCGGCGGTGGCGCGCCGGTATCGCCGAAGGGCCGCGAGGCCAACGCCTGGGGCCTGGTGCACATGAGTGGCAACGTCTGGGAGTGGGTGACTGCCGGAAGCCGGCTGACGGTGCGCGGGGCGGGCTTCAACGAGCCCTGGCCGGATTGCACCGTCGACGCCAGGCGCGACGATGACGGTGGGCCGAAGAAGGACGTCGGCTTCCGCGTGCTCCGGGAACTGAAATGAACGATCGCGAACGCAGCGTGAACCGGGATCTGCAGATCCTCGGCGACGCCTATCGCCTCGGCCAGATCCAGCGCGAGGAGTACCGCGCGCGGCGGCGCCATGTGCTCGCCACGCTGACGGCCGGTGGCGACCCGGACAGCACGCGCAGGCCGATGGCCGGCAGCCCGGTCGAAACCATCCGCGCGCCGCGGCCGCCTGCCGGCGAGGCGGGGGTCCAGCTGCCGACGCCGGCCGCCAGCGGGGCGGAAACGTCGCCGCGGACGTCCCGCAAGTACGGCCTGTTGCTGGTCATCGGACTGCTGCTGGCTGCGGCAGCGATCGCCCTGGCGCTGGTGCTGCTGAAGACGTCTGAGCCGCTGCCGGCAGTGTCGTCGGCCTCGTCGGCGGACGATCCGCTGGCGGAACTCGATGCCGCGACCGCGCGCTTCAGTGAACAGGACGACTGGCGGCCGGCGGCGATCGACGCCTGGATGACGCGCTGGCAGCAGCTGGAGCCGGATCTGCGTGGTGCTGCGCTGGCGCGCCCGACGCTGCAGCAGTTGCATGACCAGGCTGTCTACAAGCGCAGCGTCCGCAGGGCGCTGGCCGCGCCCGACGCGGTGCCGGAGGCCGGTGTCGACGCGGCCGGCGATGCCATCGAGCGCCTGCTCCACGCGCTCGATGGTGCAAGCTGAGCCTTCGGCGGAGACCGCGACGCGACCGGCGTCGGCCGTGACGCTTGCGGTATCGTTCCCCCGCCAGGTGACCGCCCGCCATGCCGGGCGACGACAAGGAGTTCGATGATGAGTGATGCCGTACCCCCGGCCCCGAGTGGCGCCGCCGCAGCCGACGCCCGGTTGCCGCTGTTCTTCAAGCGCATCGAAGCGCTGGATTCAGCTGCGCACCGGCGCCTGCGTCTGAAACCGCGCGAATCGCATGCCTTCGCGCGCGGCAGCAACGCCATCCCGCTGACTTTCAGCGAAATCCCGCTGGCCGCGCAGGAGTATCCGATCGTCTTCGCCGGCGACGGCGAGCGTCTGCACCTCGTCGCGCTGGTCGGCCTGACCGACGCCGACAACCTGTTCATCGGTGACGACGGCCGTTGGCAGGGACGCTACGTTCCGGCCTTCGTGCGCAGCTATCCGTTTGCACTGGGGCAGGCCAACGGCGCCCAGGACGACCAGTTCCTGCTGGCGATCGATCCCGGTGCCGACACCCTCAGCGATACCGAAGGTGCCGCGCTGTTCGATGAAAACGGCGCGCGCACCGCCACGCTGGAACGCATGGTCCAGTTCCTGAGCCTCTACCAGGCGCAGATGGACCTGGCCCGGGCGTTTGCCCGCAAGATGGCCGAGCTTGATCTGCTGGTCGCGGTCGACGCCAACATCCGGACCCACAGCGGCGCGCGGTACGCAATGACCGGCTTGCGGGTGGTCGAGCGCGAGTCGCTGCAACGCCTGCCGGACGCCATCAAGCTCGAGCTGTTCGGCAGCGAGTGGCTGGAGATGATCCATCACCATTTCGCGAGCCTGCGCAGCTTGCCGGCGCTGGTCGACCGGCTGGCGGCGCGCGGCGCCGCCGCTGCCGCCGCCGCCTGAGTCTGGCCCGGGCGAACCTGGCTCGCGGCCCGCAGGGCCGAGCACGCGGGGTGGCGGTCCCGGCCGGCAGCGGCCGCGAGTGCGTCAGACGTCGAGAATCAGTCCGCGCTGGGTCATCAGCGCAAGCACCGCGTCGACTTCCTGCTGCAGCGTCATCTCGGCGGTCTTGAGCACCAGTTCCGGTGCGTTCGGGGCTTCGTACGGGTCGTCGATGCCGGTGAAGTTCTTGATCTGGCCGGCGCGGGCCTTCTTGTAGAGGCCCTTGGGATCGCGCTTCTCGGCTTCTTCCAGCGGGCAGTCGACATAGATCTCGATGAAGTCCATGCCGCTTTCGGCGTGCAGCGCGCGCACCGCATCGCGGTCGGCGCGGTACGGGCTGATGAAGCTCGACAGCGCGATCACGCCGGCATCGGTAAAGAGTTTGGCGATCTCGCCGATGCGGCGGATGTTCTCGGTGCGGTCGGCAGCCGAGAAGCCGAGGTTCTTGTTGATGCCGAGGCGGATGTTGTCGCCATCGAGCCGGTAGCTGATCCGGCCGCGCTTCAGCAGTTCCGCTTCCAGCGCCACCGCGACCGTGCTCTTGCCGCTGCCGGAAAAGCCGGTGAACCACAGCGTGGCGCCCTTCTGGCCGAGCACGCGGTAGCGGTCGGCGCGGCTGATCTCGCCGTGGTGCCAGTGGACGTTGGTGGCGATCTGTTCGGTCATGCGGATTCCTGCGGAGGGGTGGGGTCGAATGGGCGGCGCGACTGTACCGGTCGCGCTGCGTCGTGAAAACCGGGAAGCGGGTTCAGCCGTACAGCGCGAGGTATTGCCGGGCTGCGGCCGGCCAGCCGAAATCGCGGCTCATGCCGGCGTGGATCAGGCTCAGGCGGCTTGCTTCATCGCGAATCAGTTCGACGCCGCGGGTGACGCCCCAGATGACCCCGCCGACGTCGGCATCCCGGAACACCACGCCGGTCGCCGTTCCCTGTTTCAAGCTGCGCGGCGTGGCATCGACGACGGTGTCGGCGAGGCCGCCGGTGCGGTGGACGATCGGCACCGTGCCGTAGCGCTGGCTGTACATCTGATTGAGACCACAGGGCTCGAAGCGCGATGGCATCAGGAACAGGTCGGCGCCGGCCTCGATGCGGTGGGCAAGGCCTTCGTCGAAGCCCAGCTTCAAACCGATCCGGCCGGGCGCCTGCAGGACTTCGCGAGCCAGCGCGCCTTCCAGCGCCTTGTCGCCGCTGCCGAGCACGGCGAGCTGGATCGGCAGCTTCAGCAGTTCCGGGAGCGCGGCCAGCACCAGGTCGAAGCCTTTCTGGTCGGTGAGCCGGCCGATCATGCCGACCAGCACCGCGTCATCGTCTTCGGGCAGCCCGAGCTGCTGCTGGATCGCCCGGCGGTTGGCGCGCTTGCCGGCGCGCTGGCTTCCGGCGTTGTAGGTCTGCGCCAGATGCGGATCGCTGGCCGGGTTCCAGAGGGTGTCGTCGATGCCGTTGAGGATGCCGCTCAGGCGCGGCGACAGATGCGCCAGCAGCCCTTCGAAGCCGTGGCCGAAAGCCGGTGTGCGGATTTCCTGCGCGTAGGTCGGGCTGACCGTGGTGATCGCGTCGGAGAACACCAGACCGGCCTTGAGCATCGACATCTGGCCGTGGAATTCGAGCCCGTCGAGCGACCACCAGCCGGGTGGCAGGCCGAGGGCATTGAACTGGGCGCGCGGAAAGACGCCGCCATAGGCGAGGTTGTGAATGGTGAACACGCAGCGTGGCGCCGGATCGCGCAGCTTCAGCCAGGCCGGCACCAGGCCGGTCTGCCAGTCGTGGCAATGGACGACATCCGGCTGCCAGCCGCCGCTGGCTTCGCCCATCGCCAGCCGGGCGACCGCTTCGCTGAAGCAGCCGAAGCGCCAGGCGTTGTCGGGCCAGCCGCGGTGCTGCGCGTCGTGGTAGGGATCGCCGTCGCGGGCGTACAGCCACGGGTAGTCGATCAGCCAGTGCACCAGCTTCGAGCCGGGCAGGCAGCCGCTCCAGACGGTGAAGCGCTGGCCGCGCACCGCCAGTTCGCCGAGCCGGGCCGGCTCGACCAGCCTGGCGAGCGTGCCGCGATAGGCGGGCAGCACCAGGCGGACATCGACGCCAAGTGCCGCCAGCGCGCCGGGCAGCGCGCCGGCGACGTCGGCGAGACCGCCGGTCTTGGCCAGCGGCAGGGCTTCGCTGGCAGCGAACAGAAGCTTCATCGCGGGAATCCGGGGAGTGGGCGATGCGTCAGTTTGAACAAGCGATGAAGCTGTTTCGCACGAAGTACACGAAGGCCACCGAGGAAAGAGGCGAACTCACGGAACTGCCCGCTGTTCTTTGTGCATTTCGTGCGAACGATCGCGACTGGCTCCGAACGAAGTCACGACCAGCAGGTGCGGCCCCTAATCTTCCAGCATCTCGGGGGTGACCAGGGTGACGCCGGATTGGGTCACGTGATACCAGCTGGCATTGCCGGCCGTGCCTTCGCCGATCTCGGTGCCGTCGGGGATCACGCAGCCTTCGTCGATCACCGCCTTGTTGATCCGGCAGTTGCGGCCGATGGTGACGCCGGGCAGCACCACCGAATGGGCGATCAGGCTGCCGGTCTCGACCCGCGTGTTGTTGAACAGCACCGAGTTGCGCACCTCGGCACCGGCGACGATGCAGCCGGCGCTGACCATCGAATCGACCGCGCAGCCGCGGGCGTCGGGCTTGTCGAGGATGAACTTGGCCGGCGGCAGCTGGGCGGCGTGGGTCCAGATCGGCCAGCGGTCGTCGTAGAGGTTCAGCTCCGGCAGCACGTCGGTCAATTCCAGATTGGCCTTCCAGAACGCATCGACGGTGCCGACATCGCGCCAGTAGCCCTGCTTGCCGCTGTCGTAGAGATCGCGGAACGGGTAGGCGAAGACGTCGGATTCGGCGATCGCCCGGGGAATGATGTCGTGGCCGAAGTCGTGGCTCGATTCGCTGACCCCGGCGTCCTTGGACAGGGTGTCGAGCAGGAAGCGGGCATCGAACACGTAGATGCCCATGCTGGCCAGCGCCACGTCGGACTTCCCGGTCATCGGCTTGGGGTTCTGCGGCTTTTCGTCGAAGGCGACGACACGGTTGCTGCCGTCCACCGTCATCACGCCGAATTCGGTGGCATCGCCGAGCGGGACTTCGAGGCAGCCGACCGTGACCTTGGCGTTGTTGGCGACGTGCTGGGCGATCATCGGTCCGTAATCCATCTTGTAGATGTGATCGCCGGCCAGGATCAGCACGTGGGCCGGCTGGTGCTGGCGGATGAACGGAATGTTCTGGTAGACCGCATCGGCGGTGCCGATGTACCAGCTGGTGCCCTCGCTGCGCTGCTCGGCCGGCAGCAGCTCGACGAACTCGCCGAACTGGCCGCGCATGAAGCCCCAGCCCATCTGCAGGTGGCGGATCAGCGCATGGCTCTTGTACTGGGTCAGCACGCCGACCCGGCGGACGCCGCTGTTGATGCAGTTCGAAAGCGTGAAGTCGATGATCCGGAACTTGCCGCCGAACGGCACCGCCGGCTTGGCGGTATTGGCGGTCAGCTGCTTCAGTCGCGAACCGCGTCCTCCGGCCATCACCAGCGCCAGGGTTTCGCGCGTGGCGCGGCTGACAAAACGTCCTTCCGGTTGCGTCGACACTGCGATGCGTCTCCAGGGCCTGGCCCGTGTACCTTGAACTATGATCGCCCGGCACCTGCGTTGTCGTCGCGTCGGCCGGCCCGTCTTGCTGCGCCTTGCACCCGTCCGGTGCGGACGGCGGCACGAAGCATGCGAATTCGATGCCAGCGAACGCCCAGGATCGGCGTGCGTGCTCCACGATCGTCCACCGCCTGCGACCGCGCCATCCCATGAGTCGCTCTTCCGAACCCTGTCCGCCGCCCGGCGATGCCGCACCGCCGCGCGATCCCCGGCTCGACGCGCTGGTGCGCGGCGAGCCGGTCGATGCCTTCGCCGTGCTCGGTCGCCACGGCGGCTGGCTGCGGACCTTCCAGCCCGGCGCCCGCGCGGTCGAGGTGATCGACGCCGGCAGCGGAGCCTCGCTCGGCGCGCTGCACGGTCGCCATGGCGACGGCGTGTTCGAGGCGGCCGTCGAGGCGCCGGCCGGCTACCGGCTGCGCGTCCACTGGCCAGACGCCGTGCAGGAGGTCGAGGACCCGTACAGCTACGGCCTGCTGCTCGGCGATCTCGACCTGCACCTGTTCCACGAGGGCCGTCACCGTGAACTGGGACGGATGATGGGCGCCCAGCCGCTCCGCCTCGGCGGCGT
>PNMW01000022.1 GCA_013823855.1 Lysobacteraceae bacterium
GCGCTGGCCGGGCTGCGGCCGACCGTCGGCCTGGTGTCGCGTACCGGTATCGTGCCGCTCGACAGCGTCCGCGACACCGCCGGGCCGATGGCGCGCTCGGTCGCCGACATGGCGATCCTGCTCGATGTCATCGCAGGCAGAGATCCGCTGGATGCCGCCACCGCCCGCAGTGCCGGCCACATCCCGGCGAGCTACACGGCGGCGCTGAAGCCCGATGCGCTCAAGGGCGCGCGGCTCGGCGTGCTGCGCCAGGTGTTCGGCCTGAAGACCGCCGATCCCCGGGTGATCGTCCGCTTCGAGCAGACCCTGGCCGAGCTGAAGGCGGCGGGTGCCACGATCGTCGATCCATTCACGGTGCCGGAACTCGACAGCATCCCGCGGCCACCGCAGACGCCGGCGCAGTTCAAGGCCGATCTCACCGACTGGATCGCGCAGCACCCCGGCGTGCCGTACCCGTCGCTGCAGGCGATCGCCGATTCCCGGCTGCTGCATCCGCTGCATCAGGTCGGCATGGAACTGGCGGCGGCCGCCAAGCCGGTGGCCGAGGACCCCGACACCCTCGAAGGGGCCAGGGGCGAGCAGGCCTACCGCGATGCCTTCACCCGGGCGATGAAGGCGGCCAGGATCGATGCCGTGGTGTTCCCGACCTGGGCGCAGCTGCCGGCGATCAATGGCGATCGCAACACCCAGCTGGTCGATGCGCCGAAGCCGGCGCCGGACGCCGGGCCGACCGCGCTCGGCAGCAGCCTGACCTTCGTCGGCAGCGCGCTGCAATGGCCGGCGCTGTCAGTGCCCAGCGGCTACCTCGGCGAAGGCCTGCCGATCGGCCTGCAGATCCTTGGCCGGGCCTGGGACGAAGCGCGGATCATCGGCTACGCCCATGCTTACGAGCAGGCGACGCGCCACCGCCATCCGCCGTCATCGGTGCCGCCGCTGGCGACCTCGTTCGCCCGCCGCTTCATCGGCACCTGGAAGCTGGTCGGCATCGAGGAGCGCGACATCGACGGCAAGACCCGGCCGTCGCCGCGCGGCCCGTCGACCGGCCAGCTGGTCTACGGCGCGGACGGCCGGCTGTCGGTGCAGATCATGAAGCTGGGCCGGCCGGCGATCGCCTCCGGGGCGATGGCGACGGCAAGCGCCGCCGAACTGAAGGGCGTGGTCGACGGCTTCAGCTCGTACTTCGGCAGCTGGGAACTGCTGCCGGCCGAAGGCTGCGTGGTCCATGTCCAGGACGGCAACCTGACGCCGAACGGCATCGGCAGCCGCGCCAAGCGCTACTACGGCTTCGACGACGCGGGCCGGCTGTCGCTGGCCACGCCGGCGCGCGGCGAGCCCGGCCGCGAAACCTCGCAGGTGTTCATCTGGGAGCGCATCTCGTGAAGGCACCGTTCAAGCTGCTGCTTGGCGCCCTGGTGATCGCCACCGCCGCCGGCATCGCCGCGCCGCGCTGGCTGCCGCTGCTGAGGACCGCCGGCGCGCCGGCCGAGGCCGCTGCCGCCGGGGGCAGCGGCAAGGCCGACGGCCAGCGTCGCAACGACGGCAAGAGTGGCGACAAGGGCGAGGCCGGCCGCACACCGCAGAAGGTGTCGACGGTGCTGATCAGGCCGGAGCGCTTCACCGAAAGCCTGAGCGCCACCGGCTCGCTGCTCGCCGACGAAGGGGTGGAACTGCAGGCCGAGATCAACGGCAAGATCGCCGAGATCCGCTTCCGCGAAGGCTCCCGCGTGCGCCGAGGAGCGCTGCTGGTCAAGCTCAACGACGGCGACCTGCGCGCCCAGCGGGAGCTTGCCCGGCACAACCTCGAACTGGCGCAGCTGCGCGAGCAGCGGGTCGGCCAGCTGGTCAAGGAAGGCATCGTCACCGCGTCCGACTACGACACCGCCCGTTTCGAGGTCGCCGCCCGGCTCGACCAGATCTCGATCATCGAGGCCCAGATCGAGAAGACCGAAGTGCGCGCGCCGTTCGATGGCGTGGTCGGCCTGCGCTATGTCAGCGAAGGCAGCTATGTGAACGCGACGACCCGGGTCGCCACCTTGCAGCAGATCGACCGCCTGAAGGTGAACTTCTCGGTGCCGGAAAAGTACGCCGGCCGGATCAAGGTCGGCAGCCCGATCCGCTTCGCGATCGTCGGCAGCGAGCGCCGCTACGACGGTACGATCTACGCGTTCGATCCGCGCATCGACGCCGGCACCCGCACGGTGGTGATCCGCGCCGTCTGCGACAACCCGGACGGCGTGCTGCTGCCCGGCGCCTTCGCCAATGTCGAACTGGCACTGGCGACGCTCGACGACGCCATCCTGGTGCCGGCCGAAGCGGTGATCCCCGGCGTCAGCGAAAAGAACGTGTTCGTGCTGGTCGACGGCAAGGCCGAGCGGCGCGCGGTCGAGATCGGCACCCGCACCGCCAACCAGGTGCAGATCCTCAGCGGCCTGAAGGCCGGGGACCGGCTGATCGTCTCCGGCCTGCAGCAGATGCGCGCCGGACTGGCGGTCGCCGATGTCGCCGACGGCGAGGGCGGGGCGCTGAAGGGGCCGGCGACCGCCAAGGCCGCCGGCGGCAAGGCCCGCTCATGAGTCTCGCCGAGCTGAGCATCCGGCGGCCGGTGCTGACCATCGTCATCTCGCTGCTGATCATGCTGTTCGGCGCGCTGGGCCTGAAGTCGCTGCCGGTGCGCGAGTACCCGGCGGTCGATCCGCCGTCGATCTCGATCACCACCAGTTATCCGGGCGCGGCGGCCGAAGTCGTGCAGGCGCAGATCACCGAGCCGCTGGAGGAAGCGATCAACTCGGTCGCCGGGATCAGCGCGCTGACCTCGACCAGCCGCGAAGGCGCCAGCCAGATCACCGTGGAGTTCTCGCTGGACTCCGATCTGGAAACCGCCGCCAGCGATGTCCGCGACCAGCTGGCGCGGGCGGTGCGCAACCTGCCGCCGGACACCAATCCGCCGATCCTGAACAAGGCCGACGCCGATTCCAGCCCGATCTTCGGCCTGGCGATTTCCAGCCGGCAGCGCTCGCAGCTGGAGCTGTCGGCGTTCGCCGATGCGCTGCGCGAGCGGCTGCAGACGGTGCCCGGCATCGCCCAGGTCGAGCAGCCGGCCGAGAAGCGCTACGCGATGCGGCTGTGGATGGACCCGGACCGGATGGCGGCCTACGGCATCTCGCCGATCGACATCCGCGCGGCCCTCGGCCGCGAGAACCTGGAACTGCCGTCCGGACGCATCGAGGGCAGCACCATCGAGCTGCCGGTCAAGACCCTGTCGCGGCTGGCGACGGCCGAGGATTTCAACAACCTGATCGTCAAGCGCAGCGAGACCACCATCGTCCGCTTCCGCGACATCGGCTATGCCGAACTCGGCGCCCAGAACGAGCGCGGCGCGCTGAAGATGGGCGACACGCCGATCGCCGGCCTGTACTTCAAGCAGCAGCCGGGTGCGAACCAGATCGACATCGTCGACCAGCTGCGCCAGCGGCTCGATGAAGTGCGCAAGGACCTGCCCGAGGACCTGCAGATCGAGATCGCCTACGACAACACCGAGTATGTGCGCCGCTCGCTGATCGAAGTCACCGAAACCATCTTCATCGCCTTCGTGCTGGTGGTGCTGGTGGTGTTCGCGTTCCTGCGCGAATGGCGCACCACGCTGATTCCGGTGATCGCCATTCCGGTGTCGATCATCGGCGCCTTCGGCGTGATGTCGGTGGCCGGCTTCTCGATCAACACCCTGACCCTGCTCGGCATCGTGCTGGCGATCGGCCTGGTGGTCGACGACGCGATCGTGGTGCTGGAGAACATCTACGCCAAGATCGAGGCCGGCATGGGGCCGGTCGAAGCCGGCATCGCCGGCACCCGGGAAATCTTCATGGCCGTGGTCTCGACCACGATCACGCTGGCCGTGGTGTTCCTGCCGCTGCTGTTCATGGGCGGCCTGTCGGGACGGCTGTTCCGCGAGTTCGGCGTGACCATCGCCGGTGCGGTGCTGATCTCGGCGCTGGTGGCGCTGACGCTGACGCCTATGCTCAGCGCCCGCCTGCTGAAGGCGCATCAGGGCCATGGCTGGCTGTTCACCCGCACCGAGCCGCTGTTCGAGGCGCTGGAGCACGGCTACGCGCGCGGCTTGAGCGGCTTCCTGAGGGCGCGCTGGAGCGCGCTGCTGGTGCTGGGCGCGGCGGCGCTGCTGATCGTCTGGCTGATGGGTCTGCTGCCGCGCGAGCTGGCGCCGATGGAGGATCGCGGCCGGGTCTGGGTGCGCGCCACGGCGGCCGAAGGCGCCAGCTACGACTACATGCAGAACTTCATGGACGACGTCACTGCGGCGACCGTCGACCGGGTGCCGGAAGCGCATCTGATGATGACCCAGGTGCCGGGCTTCGGCGGCGCCAACGGCGTCTCCGGGCCGGTCAACAACGGCTTCGTGCGGGTGTTCCTGAAGGACCGCGCCGAGCGCCAACGCAGCCAGGGCGAGATCGCCGCCGACCTGCAGGCGATGGCCAGGCGCTTCAACGGCGCACGGGTCAACATCACCCAGGAAGCCAGCATCGGCGATCGCCGCTCGGCGCAGGCCGGGGTCCAGTACGTGGTGCAGGCGCTGGAAATCGAGGAACTGCGCGAGGCGCTGCCGGCCTTCCTCGAGGACGTGAAGGCCAGCCCGGTGTTCACCTTCGTCGACGCCGACCTCAAGTTCAACAAGCCGGAAGTGAAGGTGCGCATCGACCGCGCCAAGGCGCAGACCCTGGGCGTGTCGGCGCAGGACATCGCCCAGACCCTGCAGGCCTCGCTGTCCGGCCAGCGCTTCGGCTACTTCATCCTCAACGGCAAGCAGTACGACGTGATCGGCCAGCTGACCCGCGATTTCCGTTCGCGGCCGGACGCGCTCGAAGGGCTGTCGGTGCACAGCGCGACCGGCGAGCTGGTGCGGCTCGACAACCTGGTGACGATGAGCGAAAGCAGTTCGCCGCCGGAGCTGTACCGCTACAACCGGCTGGCGGCGGCGACCATCTCCGGCACGCTGGCGCCGGGCCACACGATCAGCGAAGGCATCGCGGTGTTCGATGCGGCGGCGGCCAGGCGGCTCGACAGCCGCTACACCACCACCCTGACCGGCGCCGCGCGCGACTTCGTGCAGAGTGCGTCGTCGCTCGGCGTCGTCTTCGTGCTGGCGCTGCTGCTGATCTACCTGGTGCTGTCGGCGCAGTTCGAAAGCTTCCTCGATCCGCTGGTGATCCTGCTGACCGTGCCGCTGGCGCTGGCCGGCGCGCTTGGCGCGCTGTGGGCCTTCGACCAGACCCTGAACATCTTTTCGCAGATCGGCCTGATCATGCTGATCGGCCTGGTCACCAAGAACGGCATCCTGATCGTCGAGTTCGCCAACCAGCGGCGCGACGCCGGCGCCGCCAGCGCGCTGATCGCGGTGCGCGAGGCGGCGGCGGCCCGGCTGCGGCCGATCCTGATGACCACGCTGGCCACCCTGCTCGGCATCCTGCCGATCGCGCTGGCGCTCGGCGCCGGTTCCGAGTCCCGGGTGTCGATGGGCATCGCGGTGATCGGCGGCCTGCTGATCGGCAGCGCGCTGACCCTGTTCGTGATCCCGGCGATGTACGTGCTGCTGAAGGCGCTGGCCGGCGACCGGCCGCGCCCGGTGGTCGCCAGCCGGCCCGACGCGCTGCAGTCCGACTCGCCGCCGCTGCTGCCATAGGCTCGGCCTTCGCGGGTCCGCCGCGCCGCCACCGGAGCCTGGGCATGACCGCCGCCGGCATCGATCGATGCCGGTGGACCGGATCAGAAGCCGGTGCCGGTCAGCGAGACCTCGGTGGGGGTCTTGCCGAGATTGGTGTGGATCGAGACGCTGCCGCGCCGTTCGCCGATGTCGCTGGGCTTGAAGCGGCCGGTGATCTGGCAGCTCTTGCCGGCATCGAGCCAGCGCGGACAGTTGTGGCTGCCGACGTAGTCGCCGCTGACGGCGATGCTGCGGATCTTCAGCAGGCCGGCGCGGCTGGTGATGACCAGCGTCTGGTCATCACTGCTGACGCCGACCTCGACCCTGCCGAAGTCGAAGTGGCTGGCGCTGATGGTGATCACCGGCTGCGGACCAGGGCCGGCGTGGGCTGGACTGATCCGGACCGGGCCGGCTAGGACGTTGCCGTGCGGGCTAGGCCTCGGCGGCAGCCCGGCCAGTGATTCCGACAAGCGCAGTGTCACCGGCATGGCACTGCGCGGGCCGCCGATCGTGGCCGGGCTCGTGTTGTCGTCCTCGTCCCGTTCGGTGAACGCGCTGCCGCCGTCATCGACGCAGTCGCAGTCGGAAAGCGCTGCCGGCGGCATGGCCGCCGCCAGCAGCGGCCATGCCAGGGCGGCGATCGCTGCCCGGAGCAACGGAACGGGGGCCGCAGGCCGGCGTGATGCTGCGCAGGCAAGTGGCCCGTTGCGCGGTGGTGGCGCGTTGGTCATGGCGGTTGCTCCAGTCATTGCCGGTTGATGCGCGTGCCGTGGAGGCCCTGAATGCCGTGCTGCGGGGCCTTGCGCACGGTTCGCCGGCCGGGAGGGGCCCGCCGCGAATTCTCGTGCTCGACAACAAGACGAGATTCCGCGTCGAAACCGGCCACGCCGATGAAAAAATCGCTGCGGCTGCCGGCGGCAGGAGAAAGTCGACGAAGCTTGCCGGCAGGCACCGCGGAATCCGCGCGATCGGTGCGGGTTGCGGCGTGCCGAGTCCTTAGTAGGGATTGTTTTTCCGGGCGGCAATCCGGGGGCGGCGGCGGCACCGGATGACCATGTCGCGGGCAGGCCGGGAGCACCGCCAGACCCACCGGAGGCTCGCGACGCTGCCGTCCGGTGAACTTTTCGTCGCCTTGAAAATCAATCGGCAGTCCGCATCGGATTGGCGGTGAAGGCCCGTGGTCCACGACCGCAGCCTGCCGCAAGACCTGCTTCGCTCGAAGACTGCGATGAATCAGACGACGACCCGACAGACTGCCCCGCGTCCGCCCGCCTGCCGCCCCCGGCGGTGCTGCATCCGCCCGCCGCCGCTGCGGCTCTGAGCCGGGCCGGCCCCGCCGGATCGCGTCCGCGTGGTCCGGCCCCCGCCGTTTTTTCCTGCCGCCATTCGCTGTCGCCGTCGACCGGGCGCCTTGTGGCGTGGCCGCGGATCGATGGTGCGCGGGCGGCAGCCGTCATTCCCCGCGACACAAGGAGTTCCCCACGATGATCCAGGTCGACAGCCTGACCCGTCGCTACGGCATCTTCACCGCCGTCGACAATGTCAGTTTCACGATCGGCAACGGCGAGGTGGTGGGCCTGCTCGGCCACAACGGCGCCGGCAAGACGACGATCATGAAGATGATCACCGGCTTTCTCGAACCGACCGCCGGCCGGATCCGCATCGACAGTCTGGAGGTCGGCCGCGACACGCGGGCGATCCAGGCGCGCATCGGCTACCTGCCGGAAAACTGCCCGGTGTGGCCGGAAATGACGGTGATCGACTACCTCGATTACCAGGCGGCGCTGCACGGCGTGCCGGAGGATCGCCGGCCGCGCGCGGTCGCCGAGGCGATCCGCCGCACGGCGCTGAAGGACAAGGCGACGGCGCCGATCCAGACGCTGTCGCGCGGCTACCGGCAGCGCGTCGGCGTGGCGCAGGCGCTGCTGCATGCGCCGGACATCATCATTCTCGACGAGCCGACCAACGGCCTCGATCCGACCCAGATCCGCCACATGCGCGAGCTGATCCGCGAGCTGGCGACGACGGCGACGGTGATCGTGTCGACCCACATCCTGCAGGAGGTGCAGGCGGTCTGCGAACGGGTGCTGATCCTGCGCGCCGGCCGGCTGGTGATCGATTCGCGGATCGACGCGCTGCAGCAGGGCCGGGGCCTGCAGATCGACGTCGAGGGCGATCCGCGTCCGGCGCTGGCCGCGCTGCCGGCGGTGACCGCCGTGCATCCGGGCCGGACCGTCGCTGGCCGGACCCGCTACCGGCTGGACGCGCCGCTCGATGCCGCGCCGGCGGTCGCCGATGCACTGAGCCGCGCCGGCGTCCGCCTGCATGCGCTGACGCCGCTGCAGCGCGATCTGGAAACCGTGTTTGCCGAGGTCAATGGCCAGCGCCGCGAGGCCGGTGCCGAGGTCCCGTTCGGCGCCGAACAGGAGGAAGCAGCCCATGTCTGAGCCGATCCACCACCGCAGTCATCACCGTAGTCTGGCCGCCGATGTGCGACGCATTGCCAGCAAGGAGTTCCGCGGCTTCTTCGCGACCCCGGCGGCCTATCTGTTCCTCGGCGCCTTTCTCGGCGTCACCTTGTTCGCGTTCTTCTGGCTGGAATCGTTCTTCGCCCGCAACCTGGCCGACGTGCGGCCGCTGTTCCAGTGGCTGCCGCTGCTGCTGATCTTCCTGGTCGCCGCACTGACGATGCGGGCGTGGTCGGAGGAACGCCGCGCCGGCACGCTGGAGTCGCTGCTGACCGCGCCGGTGTCGCCGCTGGCGCTGGTGCTCGGCAAGTTCAGCGGCTGCCTGGCGCTGGTCGCGCTGGCACTGGCGCTGACCGTGCCGCTGCCGATCACCGTCGCACTGCTCGGGCCGCTCGATGTCGGACCGGTGATCGGCGGCTATGTCGCCACGCTGTTCCTCGCGGCGGCCTATGTCGCGATCGGCCTGACGATGAGCAGCCGCACCGACAACCCGATCGTCGCGCTGATCCTGACCGCGCTGGTCTGCGGGCTGTTCTACGTGATCGGCTCGGACCTGCTGATCTCGCTGTTCGGCCATCCGATCGGCGGCGTGCTGGCCAAGCTCGGCGTCGGCACCCGCTTCGAGTCGATCACCCGTGGCGTGCTCGACCTGCGCGACCTGTACTACTACGTGGCGATCGTCGGCGTGTTCCTGACCCTGAACCTGTACGGGCTCGAAAAGCTGCGCTGGGCCGGCAATCCGGCGAGCCGCCGGCATCGCGGCATCGCGCTGGTGGCGGCGCTGGCGGCGGCGAACTTCGTGGTCGCCAACCTGTGGCTGGCACCGGTCAGCGCAGTGCGCGCCGACATCACCCATGACCGGCTGTACTCCTTGTCCGACGCGACCCGCCAGCAGCTCGACCAGCTGCGCGAGCCGCTGGTGATCCGCGGCTATTTCTCGTCGAAGACCCATCCGCTGCTGGCGCCGCTGGTGCCGCAGGTGAAGGACCTGCTGGAGGAATACGCGGTGGCCGCCGGTGGCCGGGCCAGCGTCGAGTTCATCGACCCGACCCGCGACCGCGCCGCCGAGGACGAGGCGGCGTCGAAGTACGACGTGCGGCCGGTGCCGTTCCAGACCGCCACGCGCTACCAGTCGGCGGTGGTGAACTCGTACTTCGATATCGTCATCGCTTACGGCGACCAGCACGAGAAGCTCGGCTTCCGCGATCTGGTCGAAGTGAAGGTGCGTGGCGAGCGCGATCTGGACGTGCGCCTGAAGAATCCGGAGTACGGCATCACGCGGGCGATCCGCAAGGTGATCAACAGCTATCAGGCCGGTGGCAACGTCTTCGACCAGATCGCCAAGCCGGTGAGTTTCGTCGGCTACCTGTCGGTCGATGCACGGCTGCCCGGCGATCTGCGCAAACTGGCCGGCGAACTGCGCGAGATCGTCCAGGATCTGCAGCAGCAGGCCGGCGACAAGCTGAAAGCGCGCTTCGAGGACCCGGACGCCAATGGCGGCGCGCTGGCCGCGCAGCTGGAAAAGCGCTACGGCTTCGGTCCGCAGATCGCGAGCCTCGTCGATCCGCAGCCGTTCTGGTTCTACATGGTGCTGGAGGGCGATGGCGATGCGCCGGGCATCCAGGTGCCGCTGCCGGAAACGCTGGACAAGGACGCGCTGAAGCGGGCGATCACCGCCGCGCTGCAGCGGCTGGCGCCGGGCTTCCTGAAGACCGTGGCGGTGGTGAAGCCGGAAGGCGAGCCGCCGTCGCAGTTCAATCCGCGCGGCGGCGGGGCGCGCTATGCGCAGCTGGATGCCGCGCTGAACGAGAGCGTGCGCACCCGCGCTGTCGACCTGAAGGACGGCCGCGTGCCGGACGACGTCGACCTGCTGCTGGTGCTCGGCCCGAAGTCGCTCGATGACCAGCAGCGCTTCGCGATCGACCAGTTCCTGATGCGCGGCGGCAGCGTGGTGCTGGCAACCTCGCCGTACGACGTGGAGATCGGCCAGACGCTGAGCGCATCGAAGATCGATTCCGGCCTGAACGACTGGCTGGCGCACTACGGGCTGACGATCGGCGACAGCATGGTGCTCGACCCGCGCAATGCGGCGCTGCCGGTGCCGGTGGAGCGCAACATCGGCGGCCTGCCGGTGCGCGAGCTGCGGATGCTGCCGTATCCGCACTTCCCGGACGTGCGCGGTGCCGGCCTGAACGACAGCCACCCGATCACTGCCGCGCTGACCCAGCTGACCCTGAACTGGGCGTCGCCGATCACCGTCGACACCGCGAAGAACGCCCGGCGCGAGCCGGTGGAGCTGCTGCGCAGTTCGGCGGATGCCTGGCTATCGGACAGCACCGACGTGCTGCCGGAGTACCGGCTGTATCCGGACACCGGCTTCAAGCCCGGCGACAGCCGCAAGGCCGAGGTGATGGCGGTGGCGCTCGAAGGCCGTTTCGACTCGTTCTATGCCGGCAAGCCGTCGCCGCTGGCGGCGTCGACCCCGCCAGCATCGGCGCCAACGTCGGCGGATGGCGCCGCGGCCGAGCCGGCCAGGCCGGCCGTCACCAGCGTGATCGATCACTCGCCGGACACGGCCAAGCTGGTGCTGATCGCCAGCAACAGCTTCGCGACCGATGCGGCGATCGACTTCGCGTCACAGGGCCTCGGACAGGCCTACACCAAGCCGGTGGAGTTCCTGCAGAACAGCATCGACTGGTCGCTGGAAGACCGCGGCCTGCTCGGCCTGCGCGGCCGCTCGCCGCTGGCGCGCACCTTGGCGCCGATGCCGGAAGGCCGGGCGCCGGTCTGGGAATACCTGAACTACGCGCTGGCGCTGCTCGGTCTGGCGCTGGTCTGGCTGTGGCGGCGCGTGATCGGCAAGCGCGACGCCCGCCGCTATGCACGCATTCTCGCGGAGGTCTGAACCCATGCGGAAGAACATTCGTTGGCTCGGTGGCCTGCTGGCCGTACAGGTCGCGCTGGCAATCGGCCTGAGCTTTCGCGGCAGCGATCTGGCACCGGCCCGCGCCGACGGCGCGCTGCTGAGCGTCAAGACGGACAGCATCGACCGGCTGACGCTCGGCGGGCCGGACAAGGCCGAAGTGCGGCTGGTCAAGCGCGACGGCCAGTGGCAGCTGCCGTCGGCGGGCGACTTTCCGGCCGACGCCGAGCGGGTGAAGCAACTGCTCGACAAGCTCGGCCAGCTCAAGGCCGGCGTACCGGTGGCGACGACGCGCGGCGCGCAGGCGCGCTTCAAGGTGGCGACCGAGGGCTACGAGCGGCGCATCGTGCTCGGGCAGGGCGACCAGCCGCTGGCGACGCTGTTCCTCGGCACCGCGCAGGGCGCGCGCCAGGTGCTGGCGCGCGTCGACGGCAGCGATGCGATCCACGCCGTGGCTCTGGCGGTCTACGAGATTCCGCTGAAGACCGACGACTGGCTCGACAAGGCGATCGTCAGCTTGCCGAACGACGATATCGCGGCACTCGAACTCGGCGCGCTGAAGCTGGCCCGAGGCACGCCGGCTGCGCCGCTGCCGGATGCCGCAGCGGTGGTGAAGCCGGCCAGCAGCACGGCGGCCGAAACCTGGACCGCGAGCGCCGGCCTGGCCGATGGCGAGACGCTGTCGACCGACGCGGCGGCGGCGCTGGCATCGGCGCTGGCCGGCTTGCGGATCGACAGCGTGCTCGGCCGCGAGGCGCAGCCGGGCTACGGGCTGGACAGGCCGGCGCTGGCGCTGACCGTCGTGCGCAAGGACGGCAGCCGCATCGACTACCAGCTCGGCAAGCAGGCGGTCGGCGAGGACTATGTGCTCAAGGTGTCGACGCGGCCGGAGTACTTCCGGATGCCTGCCTGGGCGGTGAATCCGCTGCTCGATGCCGGCAAGCGCGACCGCCTGACCGGTACCACGGCGGTGGCGGGGGCTCAGCCAGCCCGCGCATCCCCGGCCGGCGGTTCCTGATCCTCGACGCGGACCAGCAGCTTGCCGAGGTTGTAGCCGGACAGCAGTCCGGACAGCGCGCCCGGGGCGTGTTCGAGGCCGTCGATGATGTCCTCGACGACCTTGACACGCCCCTCGGCGACCCAGCCGCTCATGTCGGCGAGGAAGGCGTCGAAGCGGGCATCCATGTGGTCGGTGACGATGAAGCCCTGCAGGCGCACGCGGCGATGCAGGAACACGCGCATCACGCGCGGGGTGAGGTCGTAGCCGGCCGGCAGGCTGGTGGCATTGGCCCACGCGACCTGGCCGCACAGCGGCATCCGCGCGAAGTCGTTGAACAGCGGCAGCGCGGCTTCGAACGCCGCACCGCCGGTGTTCTCGAAATAGATGTCGATGCCCTCCGGGCAGGCTTCGGCGAGCAGGCGCGGCAGTTCGTCGTCATGGTGGCTGACGCAGGCATCGAAGCCGAACTGCTCGACCGCCATCCGGCATTTTTCATCGCCACCGGCGATGCCGACGACCCGGCAGCCCTTGAGCCTGGCGATCTGGCCGACCACCGAGCCGACCGGCCCGGTCGCCGCCGCGACCACCACGGTTTCGCCGGCCTTCGGCTGGCCGATGTCGAGCAGGCCGACGTAGGCGGTCAGCCCCGGCATGCCGAGCGCCGACAGCGCCAGCGTCGGCTGCGCCATCGAGGGGTCGAGCTTGCGCAGGCCGCGACCATCGGACAGCAGCCAGTCCTGCCAGCCGGCATCGGCGACCACACGGTCGCCGACGGCGAAATCCGGATGCTGCGACACCGCCACCCGCGAAATCGTCTGGCCGACCATCAGGCCGCCGATCGCCACCGGCTCGGCATAGCCGGCATTGGCGTTCATCCGGCCGCGCATGTACGGATCCAGCGACAGGTATTCGGTCTTCAGCAGCAGTTCGCCCGGACCGGGCGTCGGCACCGGCAGCCGCTCGACGCGGAAGTGCTGCAGCCCCGGCTTGCCGACCGGCCGCTCGGCCAGCACCAGCCGGCGATTGACCGGGCCCGGGTCGACCGGCGCAGCGGCGGCGGTGTCGGGCTCGGTCGGCGTTGAAGGATCGGTCGGGGTCAGCGTCACGGTGGCGTCTCGGGCAGCGGCAAGTGCGTCGGGGAGGCGCAGCTTGCCGCAGTGCGAAGCGGCGCGCAGCAACGTGGCCGATCAGGCTGCGGTGTAGCCGCCGTCGACGGTCAGTTCCGAGCCGGTGATCCACTTCGAGGCATCGGAGGCGAGGAACAGCACCGCGCTGGCGATGTCGTCCGGCGCGCCGAAATGGCCGATCGGATGGGCCGCGAGGAACGCCGCTTCGACCGCCGGCACGTCGGCACCGAGGCCGGCTTCGGCGAAGTGGGTCAGCAGGTCGCGGCCCATGTCGGTCCAGACCACACCCGGATGGATCGAGTTGACGCGGATGCCGGTCTTCAGCTGCGCGCATTCCAGCGCCACCGACTTCGTCAGCAGGCGCACCGCGCCCTTCGAGGCGTTGTAGGCGGCCAGGCCGGTGACGCCGACCAGACCGGCGACCGACGACAGGTTGATGATCGAGCCGCCGCGGCCGGCCTTGCCGCCCGGGCGCATCGCGCGGACGGCGTGCTTGCAGCCAAGGAAGACGCCGGTGACGTTGATGTCCTGGATGCGGCGGAACTCCTCGACCGTGCATTCGGTGACCAGCGCGGTGCGCTCGATGCCGGCGTTGTTGACCAGGATGTCGAGGCCGCCGAAACGCTTGATGCAGGCGTTGATGGTCTTCTGCCACTGCGCTTCGTCGACGACATCGAGCGACAGGAATTCGGCATTGCCGCCGGCGGCCTTGATCGCCTTGACGGTGGCCTTGCCTTCCTTGGCCAGGACGTCGGTGACCAGGATGGTGGCGCCCTGCTGGGCCAGTGCCATCGCCATCTCGGCGCCGAGGCCGCGGGCCCCGCCACTGATCAGGGCGACCTTGCCGTCGACGCGAAATGCCTTGCCGTAATCCTTCATAACGTTCTCCTCGCGGGTGGTGTGCGCCTCGTGGCGCCTTTCGTGTTGCAGCAGGCTACTAAAAAAAAAGCCGGTCTCCCGGGGGCGGGAGACCGACTCAGGGTCCAGCGAAAGACCGGAAGCGATACCTAGGGCCTGTCATCAGTTGCTGTGGCCGCTGCGGCGGAGGTCGCTTTTGCCCAGTGCAACTCGATCGGAGCGGCCAATGGTTGTTCCATTGGCGCGACGAGAGAGGCAGCAATGGGCAAAAGCGGCCCGCCCCGGAGGGTTGCAGCCAAAAAGCCGCCGGGACTTCGTTGCGAACCTTGACCATAGGCAGCTATGGCTTGCGGTTCGCGCCTCGCCCGGCGGATTTTTGACCGGCAACGCAGCGACCTCAGTAACTGATGACAGGCCCTAGACGGATCAGAACTGATAGCCGACGCGGAAGGTGATTTCATCCGCAAAGCCGATCGTCGACAGCGCGTTGTTGTTCGGATTGCCGTGCACCTTGCCGTTGATGTAGGTGTAGTTGATGTCGGCGGTGATCGAGCCGGTCGGCTTCCAGCGGATGCCCGGCTGCAGCAGCAGGCCGCCGTTGACGTCGTAGAGGCCGGCAAAGTCGACGCGCCAGATCGCCTGCGGGAACGGCTGCTGGAAGGCGAACACCACATAGTCCGAACCGCCCGATGCGCCGGTGGAGACATTGGTGGTCGAGCCGCCGTAGCCCTGCAGCGAACGGCCGAAGATGTCGTCCTTGGTCCGGTGCATGTACTGGAACACCATGTACGTCGCCGGAATCGAGTTCGAGAAGCGCTGGTACTTCTCCATCACCAGCGCGCTGACCAGATTGCCGGTCTTGATGTAGTCACGGCTCAAGCTCGGATTGGTGAAGCGGCGATCCGGCGTGTAGGTGCTTTCCAGGTTGATGATCAGCTGATCGAGCAGCGAGCCCGGTTCGCCTTCGACCACGTAGCTGACACCGCCGCCGATGTTGTATTCGCGGAAGTACTCGCGGGCGATGTGACCGCGCAGACCGTTGCCGCCGGCGATGAAGAAGGTGTCGAGCTGGCGGGCCGCGTCGGCGAAGTTGTCGACCGGGCTGGCCAGCAGCTGGCCGGTGGACGGCTGGAACTCGTTGATCGCCGCGTTCAGGCCGGTGACGCCGTTGAGGCGGACCATCGAGGCGTAGGTGAACCATTCCTGCGACGAGTAGACGCCGCCCGGGCTGGCTTCGAACGGCGTCTGGGCGAGGATGTCGCCGGTCGATGGCAGGCCGCCGATGCCGCTGTACAGGGTGTTCAGCGTCAGGCCGAAGACGTTGTTGTTCGGCAGGTTCTTGTTGACGCCGGACGCGGTCCAGCGGAACACGCCGTCCGGGTTGTAGCGGCTGACGAAGATCGCCTGCGCGCCCCACTGGCCGAAGTTGCCCTTGAAGCGGATGCCGTAGCTCAGCTTGTTATCGACCGCACCGTACTGGTCATGCACGGTGAACTGCGCCGGGATGACGTTGTACTGCGTGTTCGGGTTGCCGTAGATGGTCGGCTGGAACTTCTGCACGAAGGCGTCGGCGAGGATCTCGTCGGTGAACTGGAAGTTCACGCGAACCGCGAGGCTCGGCACGCGCTCGTCGGCGAACTCTTCCTGGGCGCTGTCGAGAATCAGGTGACGACGCAGGTCGAGGCCGTTGACGACGTCGAGCACGCGGAAGAACAGCGCCTGACCCCAGGCGATCTGCTGGTTGCCGACGCGGACGTTCAGCGGGCCTTCCTGGTAGTCGAGGAACAGGGCGGGGAAGTAGACGAGGTAGTTCGGACCCGCGGCCTCAAGCGGGTTCGGGCGCTTGACGCCGGCCACCTGGTACTCGAAGTAGTTCGGATCGCCGCCGTACAGCGCCGGGTCGCCGCCGCTGATGCCGCCGGTGGCTGCGTTGGACACGCTCAGCGGATCGAACTCGCTGTAGTTGCCCGGATCGAACACGGCGCGCAGACGGCCGACCAGCTTCAGGCTCGGCGTGAATTTCATCGCGCCTTCCAGCTCAAGCCGCAGCAGGTGCAGGTTGAAGAAATTGTTGGCCGGCGTGACCGGGCGGGTCACGGTGTCGCCGAGACCGACCGCCGGGATCGAGAACGGCGGCAGCAGGCCGCCGAGCGCATCGACCGGCTGCGGCACGCCTGGCTGGCGCGCCACGGCAACCCCGTTGAACGGGTTTCCGCGCTGGTTGTTCGGATTCTCGCCGCCCAGCGTGATCGCCAGTTCGGGACGGATGAAGCCGCCCCAGCTGAAATCGAAGTCGCTGAAGAACCCGGTGCTGGCGGCGCTGCCATCGCCGCTCTGATCGACTTCTTCCTGGGCAACGGCTGCGCTCGCGGCAAACATCATCGCGGCTGCTGCGATCACGCGGATCGCGGGCATCTTGCTGCTCATTTCATTCCCCTCCTGAGGTTTCTAACCCGACTTTTCTAGTAATGGGAGCGTCGGCCCTGCATCGATCAGTTGTCGATTTTCAGAATCCGCCCCGCCTGACCGACCGCGAGCGCAGCGGTGCTGCCCTCCGGCTGACCGATACCCTGGTACCACAAGGTGTTGACGCCGCCGCCGCTGACGCTGGACCAGCTCTTGCCGCCGTCCGGGCTGTAGCGCATTTCGCGCATGCCGGTGACGGTGACCTTGTCGTCGCTGCTCGCCGAAACGCCGAGCAGGATCGCCTGGGTGCCGGCGTCGACGGCGCTCCAGGTGGCGCCGGCATCGCCGCTGCGCAGCACGGTGCCGTTCTGTCCGACCGCATAGCCGATGCCGCCACTGCCGAGATGCACGGCGAACAGTGAAGCCTCGCCCTTGTTGAGCAGCTTCCAGTCGTCGCTGCCGGCGGCCTTGCGCAGGATCAGCGCGAACTCGCCGGCGATGGTGATGGTGCCGGCCTCGTCGATGTGGCTGGCGTAGACGTGCGGCTCGGTGCCCGGTTCGGCGAACTGTTCCCAGACCGGCTTGATTGCCGTCCAGCTGTCGCCGCCGTCGGTCGACGCGAGCACGGTGCCGAAGGCGCCGACCGCCACCGCCGCACCGCTCGAATTGACGCTGACCGACAGCAGGCGTTCCTGGGTGCCGGTCTCGATCTTCTTCCACTCGGTTCCGGAGCGCTTCAGCACGAGGCCCTGCTGGCCGACGGCGATCGCGTGGTCGCCCTTCACGGCGACGCCGAGCAGCGCGAGCCGCGTCGGGATGTTCTTCAACGGCGTCCAGGTCTTGGCGCCATCGGTGGTTTCCAGGACGTAGCCCGGCGCACCGGCCGCGAGGCCGTGGCTGCCGTCGAAGCTGACCGAAAAGAGGGCGTCATGCACGGTGCCAGTGAGCACCGGCGTGGCAGTGGCGGCGGCTGACACGTCGCCGATGGCAACCAGACCCAACAGCAGCGTCGCGCCACCGGCGACCGACTTCAGGATGTGCTTCATGCGCTAACAGGCTCTCGTCCAGGAACGTTCGGATTCGTAAGAAGGTACCCTCCGCTGGGCGCGGAGGGTACCGGACTGCGTGACTGCCTTGTCGACCGCGAATCAGCCGGTGCCGAGACGGGCGATGGCCTGGGTGGTCAGATACTTCGAGTACACGTCCTCACCCTGCTCGGAGAACTTGGACTTGTAGCCGCCGGTGACCTCGCGGACCTGCGAGAAGCGGCTCATGCGGTTGGCCTGAAGGTCATGGCTGTGCACGTAGACCCACGACCAGTCCGGATGACCCTGGGCGTCCTTGATGGTCATCTTGTCGTTCGAGTACTGCGCGAACGCCGGTTCGAAGGACTTCCAGATTTCGCCGCGACGATCGTAGGTGATGTACGCGACGAACATGCCGTTGCGGGCGTCGATCCAGATGCGCTTCTTGCCGACCGGCGAACGCGGGTAACCCGTCGGTTCGGCTTCCAGCACGATGCACTCCGGGATCAGCTCGAACCAGGTGTCGAAGAACGTCTGGCCCTTCGGACCGCCATGGACGGTGCGCTCGTAGTTCGGGTGGTAGCCGCCGCGGAAGTTGATGCCGCTGATGCAGCCCATCATCGGCTGGCGGCCGACGATCTTGTAGTTGCCCCAGG
The DNA here is from genome assembly GCA_013823855.1 of Lysobacteraceae bacterium. Taxonomy (GTDB): domain Bacteria; phylum Pseudomonadota; class Gammaproteobacteria; order Nevskiales; family Nevskiaceae; genus Nevskia. Next base: position 18,177 of record PNMW01000022.1, read on the forward strand.
TCAGCATCGGGTCACCGGCGGCCCAGGCGTCCGACAGGAACAGCGTGATGCCCGGCACCAGCGGCTCGAAGCGCTGGTTGGTCGGGAACTGGCGCACGCGGCGGAACGCCGGCAGGTAGCCGTAGAGGTCCGGGAACTTGGTCTGGTCGTAGTACCAGGTGTTCAGGAACGACGAGCCGGCGGTCTCGGTCGGCGAGGTGAAGAACACCGACTGGTAGCGCAGCAGGTCTTTCTTGCCGTTGTAGACGGTGCCGTCCGGGCGTGCGGTGCAGTTCATCTCGCACCAGACGAAATCGTACTTGTAGGCTTCCGAGCCGTCCGGGGCGATGTCCCAGTCGCGGATCGCGTACTGCGAGTACGAGTGACGGCCCCAGGCCAGCGTCAGGTTGGAGATCGCCTCGACACCGTTCTTCGGTTCCGGGAACGGGTTGCCCCCGTTCCACGGGCCGCCGTCCTTGGCCACGATGTTGCCGGTGGCGTCGAATTTGGCGGTGCCCTGGTTCTTCAGGGTGGCCATCAGGTACTGGTTGGGGAACAGCTTGGTCGCATCCTTGGTGGATTCGACGACGTTGATCTTGCGGCCCTGCTTCTTCAGCTGGATGTAGGTGATCGGATCGAACAGATCCTTCACCGCATCGACGTTGTTGCTGTCGATCACGTCGCCCGGCTTGATCTTGCCCTTGGTGTACGCCGAGATCGACAGCAGTTCGTCCGGGTAGGCCTTGCTGGTGTCACCGGCGTCGCCCACCATCGGCCACATCGGCGCGAGCACGCCGGCGGTGCCGACGCCCTTGGCGGCCTTTTCCATGAGCATGCGGCGCCCATAGTTGAAGTCGTATTTCTTGATTCTCATTTTTTCACTCCTCGCTGGCGTTGCAGAAATGATGACGGTGCGAAACGCGCCCGTCGCACTGATTGACGTTCTTCCGGATGACGCGACGAAACTCGGCAATCCACAGTGGATTACGGAAACTGGAGTCGTGCGGACTCACTGGCCGACAGGCGGTTGTCGTCGTCCTGCCCACGATCAGTGAGCGCCCTGCGCGGCCGGGATCGCGGCTTCATCGGCTGCCCCGGTGAAGGCCGACAGGTCCACGCCTTCGCCGACCAGAAGATCCTTCCGCTTGACGAAGTTCGGCTTGAAGATCCAGACCAGCAGCGGCAGCAGCACCAGGGCCAGCACCATGTTGAACAGCATGGTCAGGGTCAGCAGCAGGCCCATGTCGGCCATGAAGCGCAGGGACGACATGAAGATCCAGGGCAGGATGCCGACGAACATGATCGAGGCGGTGAACAGGATCGCCTTGCCGGTGGTGACCAGCGACACGGTGATTGCCCGGCCCCAGTCGTGATCCTGGGCGTGATACTCCTCGCAGATGCGCGACAGCAGGTAGATGCCGTAGTCGATGCCGACGCCGACACCGATCGCGGCGACCATCAGCGAATTGATGTCGAGGCCGATGCCGATGACATGCATCGCAGCGTTCAGCGAGAAGTTCGCCATGTTCACCGGGATCAGCAGGATGATGCCGGCGACGAACGAGCGGTAGGCGAGGCTGCAGCCCATCAGGATCACCAGGTTCAGCAGCGCGATGATCAGGTAGTGGTAGCGCTCGACGACATGGTTCATCGCGTACTGCAGTGCGATGGTTCCGGACCCGAGGCGGATCGTGAACTCCTTGTGGTCGGCGCCGACCTCGGCGACCGCCTTGGTCGCTTCACGCAGCGCCGCGTCGACGGTTTCCTGCTTGTTGTCCTTGAACCACAGCGACACCGTGCCGTTCTGCTGCTCGAAGTCGATAACGTGCGAGAACGCTTTCGGGCTCGATCCGACCATCACCGCGCCGGCGGCAGCCGAGACATAGAAGTCGGTCGGGTCCAGCGGTGCCCAGCGCGGATCGCCACCGGCGAACAGGCGGTTGGCTTCCTGCAGGTAGTCGCCGAACGACAGCGTGGCGCGCGGGGCATCGGGCGCGTTCTCGATGATGTGCTGCAGGCGCTGCATGGTGACGATCGAATCCTCGCGTTGCATCAGGCGCGCCGGATTCTTCTGGTCCTTGGCCTCGAAGATGATTTCCAGCGTGTTGACGCCCGCGAAGTTGCGGTTGATCTGGCGCACCGCCTCGTTGAATTCGGAGTCGTCCCAGAGCAGGTTCGAGCCTTCGACCGGGTTGCCGACGCGAATCTGCAGCGCGGTCTGCACCGCGAACACGCCGATGCCGATCATGATGCCGGCGGTCCATGGGGCGGCACGCCCGTAGGTGATGCCGGCGATCTTGCGCAGCATCCGCTGCAGCAGCGTGGTGCCGCCCTTGCCGACCAGTTCATCGACGTTCTTCGGCGGCGGCAGCCACGACAGCAGCAGCGAGATCAGCACCACGCCGGTCGGGATCAGCCAGACGCACCAGAAGCCGCAGAACAGCGCGAAGCGTTCCATCGCCGGAATCGGCGCGATGGCGATCAGGAAGATGCCGACGATGTCGGTGAAGATGCCGAGGATCGATGGCGCCATCATCACGCCCATGGTGATCTCGGCGGCCTGCTTGCGGTCCTTCAGATGCGCGTAGATCTCGTAGTAGCGCTCGGTGAACTGCACGCAGTGCGAGAACGAGCGCGCGATCAGCAGCAGCGGCACCACCATCAGCAGCGGTTCGATCGGCGACTTGATCCAGCCGGTCAGGCCGAAGCCCCAGATCGCGGCGACCGTCGAGGTCACGATCGGCGTCACCACGCCGACCACGTTGCGCATGTACAGCGCCAGCGAAATGATCAGCGCGCTGAGCGTGATCGCGAAGATCTTGAACATCTCCGACTTGTAGGTGAACACCCAGCCGGTCAGCGCCGGCTGGCCGGCGAGGTAGACGTTGTGGTTCTCGTCACGCGCGGCCAGCACCAGACCTTGTACGTACTTGAACGCTTCGGCGTAGTCGAGCCGCGATTCGTTGAACGTGGCGTTGATCAGCGTCGCCGACTGGTCGACGGAGATCAGGAAGGTGCGCGCGTTCGGCGACTTCTCCACCCGCATCTTGAAGTCGGCGATTTCTTCCGGCGTCTTCGGCACGGCATCGCCCATCAGCGGGCGCATGTCGATGCCGAACGGCGTGGCTTCCGCGTAGCGCGCCTTCTCGGTGGAGATCGACAGGATCTGGTCGTGATCCACACCCGGCGCGAGATCGATGTCGCGGGTCATGTTCCAGACCTTGCCCAGCGTCTCGGCGTTGTAGATGTCGCCGTTCTTGCGCTGGACCATCAGGGTGAAGGTCAGCGGATTGCCGAAATTGGGATGGTCCTTGAACACCTGGACGTACGGTTCATCGCGCGGCAGCAGATCGGAAAAAATCGTGTCGAGCCTGACGTCCTTCAGGCCGATGCCGAAAAAGAGCGTGATCAGCGCGAAGACCGCGCCACTCAGCCCACGATGATTCATCACCCACTTGGCGATGCGGAAACGCAACGAGAACATGCTCTTTGACCTCGACGGAAAAGATGTTGCCCAACTGAGAGGTCGCCGGTCGGCGACCGCGATTTACTTCAGGGGGCGGGTACCATTCGACGACCGCAGAAAGTCGCGATGACACGCATCGATGGCTTCGACATCCATTCCGCTCCTCCACACGATTGGCTTCTGTAGCGGCGGCAGTGATCTGCCGTGCCAGAAAACCTGCACTTTAGTTGTGGCCTGATTAGACGGCTTGGTGGGGTGAGCGGCACTACACCATCGGGTAGTTTTGGCAGGGTAGGGGCGGTGCCCCCGGCTGCCGTCTGAAGCCCATCTGTCCGATGACAGCAGCGTTTGCTGCACTGCTGCCGATGCCTCGCAAGGCAGCGTTCAGGTGATCAGGCCGAGCTGCCGTCCTGCGGTGATGGCCTGCACGCGGCTGCTGACCGCGAGCTTGGAATAGATGTTTTTCAGATGGAACTTGATGGTGTTCTCGGAGACGAAGATCCGGCTCGCCATCTCCTTGTTGGAGACGCCATTGGCCAGGAATACGAGGATCTCCTTTTCCCGATCGGTCAGTGCTTCCAGCGGCCGCTGTCCCGTCGAGCTGCTGGCACCGGGGCTCCGGCCGGCGGCATTGAGCAGCAGTTCGAGGTAGACGCGGCTCGGCCCCAGGCGGTTCTCGCCGCCGGTCAGCGACTCCTGCAGCGCCGCGTATTCCTCCTGCAGCAAGGTCAGGATGTCGCTGCCTTCATCGATCATCACCCTCACGTAGCCGCCGGGCTCGGCGAGCTGCAGCGCCTTGCGCAGGCTGCGGTGCGCAGCATTGCGCTGGCCCTTGCGATGCTGCAGCACGGCATCGAGCAGGTGCAGCTTGATCAGCCGGTAGGCGCGGCCGGAGGCATTGGCCATTTCGGCGGCGATCAGTTCGGCAGCAGCGGTGGCGTCGCCGCCGTGGATCGCCAGGCGGATGCGGCCGAGGATCTCACCCTCGATCTCCTCGGCGATCGGCAGCCAGCCCTCGGGCTGCGGCAGCGGGTCCGGCACGATGCTCGCGGCCAGCCGCGTGGCCCGGGCCAGGTCACCGGCCAGCAGCAGGCGGCGCACGCGCTCCCAGTTCAGCGTGGCCACCGGCCGGGTCCAGCCGTTGGCGCGGCAGATCGCTTCAGCCTCGTCGAGCACCTCGTTGGTCCGGGCGTTGCGGCCGCGGGCTTCGTGGCCGCGCGCCGTGGCCATGAAGGCGGTCAGCATCCAGTCCGGCAGCGTGGAGTCGGCGATCCCCGTGAGATGTGCCTCGGTCAGCGCTTCCAGCGCGTTGAGTTCGTTGCTCTCATACAAGGCGAGTGCGAAGCCGGAGGCGATCGCTGCCGACGCGAAGGACTTGTCGAGTTCCGGCTGATGCGCGGCCATGGCGCTGCGGAACCGGCTGAGCGATTCGTCGACCTGACCGCGCAGCACCAGGCCGAAGCCCTCGATCGCCACCATGTAGCCGCCGCTGAAGGTTGCCTGGGCGCGATCGTTGTAGCTGCGGGCGATGGCGATCAGTTCGCGGCCGCGCTCGAAATCGCCGCAGGTGAATGCGCGGTATGCCAGCAGGTTCGCGGCCGCGCCGTACTCGAAGGCGCCGAAGCCGACGACATCCCGATTGCGCACGTCGACCTGGCCGATCAGGCCGAAGCCCTTGGCCACTTCGTTGCGCGACATCGCCGCCATCGCCAGCGCGATGCCACAGTGGCCGTTGGCAACCGCCATGCCGGCCTGGGCGGCAGCCCCTTCTTCAAGCGCCGGTTCGATCTTGCGCAACTCGCTGTAGCGGCGCAGGAAGATCAGCGCATAGGCGACCTTGACGACCAGATCCTTGCGGCTGGTCACGCAGGACAGCGGCAGGCGCGCGAACCAGCGCTCGACGGTCATCAGGTGGGCGCGCGACACCAGCGTCGATGCCCATTCATTCATCGCCTCGGTGGCCAGCTCGCAGTCGCGGCTTGCGATCGCGTGATGGACCGCGTCCTCGTAGTAGCCATTGCGGAAATTCCAGTCGGCGGCGCGCTGGTGCACCTCGCGCGCCACTTCCGGCTTCTCGGTGCGCAGCTCCTCGGCGAGGAACGACGAGAACAGCGCGTGGTACTTGAACCAGCGCGCCTCGGCATCGAGGCTGCGGATGAACAGGCCCGAACGCTCCAGCCGCAGCAGGGTGTCCTGCGAGCGGCTGCGGCCGGTGACTTCGTCGCACAGCGACGCGGTCATCCGGCTCAGCAGCGAGGTGCGCAGCAGGAATTCCTGATCCTCCGGCGGCTGCAGGCTGAGCACGCTGTCGGTCAGGTACTCGGCCAGTTCGCGCGGACGCGAGGCGCCGAAGTCGCCCAGCGAGCGGCGCACGTCCGGGTTGGCGAGGCTCAAGTGGAACAGCTGCAGCGCCGCCGGCCAGCCTTCGGTGTGCAGGTAGATCGATTCGACCTCCTCGCGGCTGACGTCGAGGGCGGCACCGCGCGAGGCGAAGAAGTGCTCGACCTCGCGCCGGGAAAAGCGCAGGTCGTCGGCGCGCAGCAGGGTGGTCTGGTTGTTGACCAGCAGCTTGGCCATGCCGATATCCGGCACCGAGCGCGAACCGATGAAGATCCGCACGTTGGCCGGCACGTGCTCGAACAGCTCGCGGAAGAACGCCAGCACCGACTTGTTGGTCAGCACCTGGAATTCGTCGAGGAAGATCGCCACCGGGGTGCCGGTCTTCAGCAGGCGATCGACGATCCAGTCGGTGCGGGTGCGCAGCTTCGGCGACGCGAAGTCGTCGTCGCTGGGCGGCGCAGCATCGTGGGCGGCATCACCGATCAGTGCCAGCACCATGGCCTGCAGGTGCACCGAGAAGCGCCGGGTATCGTTGTCGGCGTCGTCGAAGGTCAGCCAGCCGGTCAGGCAGCCATCCTGCTCGCAGAGCGACTTCAGCTGCTGCAGCGCCGTGGTCTTGCCATGTCCGGCCGGCGCCTGCAGGAACACCACGCGCGCCGACGAACTGCGCAGCGCGCGCTCGAGGATGTCCTTGCGTTCGATGGCGCCGGCATAGCTGGTCGGGGCGAACAGCTTGTGGCTGTAGACCTCGACTTCAGCGTTTGCGGCGGCGGCGGTGTCGCCCGTCATGCGATGGCTTTCTCGTGCTGCACCCGCAGGCCGCAGGGTGGTGTCCCGACTGTACATCGCTGGCGCCTCGGAGCGCGCCGGGTCGTCGGGTGTGCTGGCCGCCATCATCGACAAGGCCTCCGTTCAGGCCACCTTGACGACGACCTTGCCGAAGTTGCCGCCGCCGAGCAGTTCGACGAAGCCCTGCGGCGCCGCTTCCAGGCCGCCGACGACGTGCTCGCGGATCTTCACGGCGCCCGCCTCGATCGGTGCGGTCATCTCGGCCAGGAAGCTGCCGTAATGGGCCGGATACTGGTCGAAGATGATGAAACCTTCGATCTTCATGCGCTTGAACAGTGCCTCGGTGAGGAAGCCCGGCAGGCGGTCGGCGCCGCCGAGGCCGGCACCGGAGTAATGGGCGATCAGGCCGCAGACCGGCATCCGCGAATTCATGTTCATCAACGGCAGCACCGCGTCGAACACCGGTCCGCCGACGTTTTCCATGTAGATGTCGATGCCGCTCGAGCAGGCGGCCTTGAGGCGCGCCGGCAGGTCGGCGCCGCGATGGTCGACACAGGCATCGAAGCCCAGTTCCTTGACCGCGTAGCTGCACTTGTCGGCGCCGCCGGCGATGCCTACCACATGGCAGCCGGCACGCTTGGCGAGCTGGCCGATGATCTGGCCGACCGCGCCGGTGGCCGCCGCGACGACGAAGGTTTCGCCGGCCTTCGGCTTGCCGATCTGGCTGAGCGCGTACCAGGCGGTGAAGCCGGGCATGCCGAGGCTGCCGAGGTAGAGGCTCGGCTGCTTCGCGGCCTTCGGCAGCTTGACGATGATGTCCTCGCCCCCCGAGACCGCGTAGTCCTGCCACCCGGAATACGACTGCACGAGATCGCCGACCTGATAGCCGTCGTGGTTCGAGGCGACGACCTCCGATACCGTGCCGCCGACCATCACTTCACCCGGCTTGACCGCCGGCATGTAGCCGTCGGTTTCGGCGATGCGGACACGCATGTACGGGTCCAGCGACAGCCATAGCGTGCGCAGCAATACCTGCCCGGGTCCCGGCGTCGGCACCGGCACGGATTCGAGCCGGAAGGTGTCGGCGGTCGGCTCCCCTTTCGGCGAGGCGACGAGGACGAGATGGCGGTTGGCAGTGGCGGATTGCGGCATGGTCAGGATTCCTGGGGTACGGGACGACGAAGTGGCGGGGTCACGCGCGGCAGCGCGCGGAACGCGGAATTGCGGAGCGGATTGCTGCTGGTGCGGGTCGGGCCATGGCGAGCGCTCGGCCGCCGGCTGTCGACCGGCCGGGAAGCGCGCGGTGGTTCCGTTGTCGCCGACGCTGCCGGGACGCGGACCCCGCAGTGCCGAAGCCGGAGCGAAACAGCTCACCGGCCGGCGGCGGCAGGCGATCAAACCGCCGGCCCACCGCGGGCGGCGCCGGGCGCGGGTCAGGCGCGGGTCAGCATCATCTGCAGCAGTTCGGCGAACGAGGCGGCGCCCATCTTCCGCATCAGCCGGCCGCGATGGGCTTCGACGGTCTTGTAGCTGATGCCGAGTGCGCGCCCGACCTCCTTGTTGCTGCGGCCGGCCACCACCTGTTCGAGAATCTCGCGCTCGCGGGTGGTCAGCCCGTCGAGCCGCTGGGCGAGGCGGGTTTCCCGCTGCCGTGTGCCCTGGCTGGCTTCGTCCTCGTGCAGCGCCTGCTGCACACGCTCGAGCAGCAGCTGGTTGTTGCTGGGCTTGAGCAGGAAATCGATGGCGCCGCCCTTGATCGTGTCGACCACCACCGGCACGTCGCCGTGGCCGGACAGGAACAGCGTCGGCAGGTTGATGTGGCGGCGCTTGCATTCCTCGAACAGCGCCGGCCCGGACATGCCGGGCATCTGCACGTCGAGCACCAGGCAACCGCGGGCATCCGGGCGGGCGACGGCCAGGAAGGCTTCGGCCGATTCGAAGGTCTGCACCTTGAGCTTCATCGACTCCAGCAGCCAGCGCAGGGAATTGCGCACCGCCGCATCGTCGTCGACGACGAACACCGTCGCCTGCGGATCTTGGTTTTCGCTCTCTGCTCTCATGCTTGGTCTACCAGGCTCAGGTCAAAACGGAAGGCAGCGCCACCGGCGCCACCGGCTTGCACGGACAGGGTTCCGCCGTGCGATTCGACGATCGTGCGGCAGACGGCCAGGCCAAGACCCAGGCCATTGCGCTTGGTCGTGTACCAGCTTTCGAAGATGCGCGGCAGGTCGGCCGCCGCGATGCCGGGGCCGCTGTCCGCGACCTCGATGTCGATGCGCCGGCCGTCGTCGGCGATCCGGGTCCGGACCTGCAGCTGGCGCTGGCGGTCGCGGCTGCCAGCCATCGCGTCGATGGCATTGCGCATCAGGTTCAGCAGCACCTGCTGCACTTCGAGCGGATCGGCGGAGGCCTGCGGCGTGCCCGACGCGAAGTCGAGCCGCAGCTCGATGCCGTGGCTGCGGCAGTCGCCGTCGAGCAGGCTCAGGGTCTGGCGGATCAGGGCGTGAAGATCGACCGCCTGGGTGTCGGGCACATGCTTGGCCACGAAGTTGCGGACGTGGCCGACGATGCCACCGGCCTGCTCGACCTGCTGGATCGCCAGCGCCAGCGCCGCCTCGATCGCCGCCGGCTCGAAGCTGCCATGGCGGATGCGCAGCTGGCAGCCGTGCAGGTAATTCAGCGTCGCCGCCAGCGGCTGGCCGAGCTGATGGGCGAGGGCGCCGGCCATTTCGCCGGTGGCATTCAGCCGCGCGACACGGGCCAGCTCGACGGCGTGCTGCCGGCGGGTTTCGGCCAGCGCCGCTTCGGCGGCTTCGCGGCGTCGGGCTTCCTCGCGCAACGCTTCGCGGGTCCGGCGCAGTTCGCTGTTGCGCAGTTCCAGATCGGCTTGCGTGCGGCTCAGGCCATGGTCGGGCCGGGCCGGGCGGCGCGCGGGCGCGCGGGCGACATCGATACCGCTGTCGCAGGCGGACACTGCTGTCATGCGGCGCCCTCGCGGACGTCGTGACACACGTCGAAACTGGGGGTCATGCGCTCCTCCGTCCGGCTGGGAATCCCTTACCGGTTTTTGTGGGACTGAGCGTCGTTGCTCGGCATAGGGGTGCGCACTACCCGTATGGGTGGAATCCTCCATCACGTTCGCAATGCCGCGGCGCAGCATCGCGGCCGGCCGGAAAGCGCCTCGCTTGCAGTCGCTCCCACTCCGGGTTTACGGTTCCGCGATCGGGCGTGCCAGCCGGCACGCTGACGCAAGCAGCGGATTTTTCAGCATTTCGCGGCGTGCACAAGACAGTCTGGTACCCGACGAAGACCCGGGGCCCTTGCAGGCGGACCGAGGAGCAAGCAATGCGCATCACCCGTTACGACCGCGGCTATTCCCGGCGCAAGTTCCTGTCCGATGCCGCGCGGGGCACGCTCGGCACCGGCGTGCTGATGTCGCTGTCGGAGGCGATCGCCGCCAACGGCGAGATTTCCAAGGCCTACCCCGAGGAGCTGCTGTCGATCGAGGGCTACACCAAGGGCAAGATCAAGACCGGCGACATCATCGACGCGAAAAACGTCGAGTGGGTCAAGGACCTGCTGGAGCCGGTGCGCTATGAACAGATCCTCAAGCAGGGCCGCAAGCTCAAGATCGGCAAGACCACCACCGACATCATGCGGCTGTCACCCTGGGACTACATCGAGGCGACGGTGAAGAATGCCGGGCAGGCCGCGTTCGATGCCAAGGGCAACGTCGTCAACAAGGCCGACGGCCAGCCGTGGATCGGCGGCAATCCGTTTCCGGAACCGAAGAACGGGTTGGAACTGTTTGCCGCGCAGACCCTGAACTGGGGCCGCCACGATGCCTCGTTCTACGCGATGAAGCTGTACGCCGTCGATCAGTCCGGCGACGTGCGTTTCCGCTACTCCGGCGGCTGGTGCGAGTTCTCGCCGGTCGCCCGGGTGACCATGGAGCCGAAGCCGTACTGGCCGCAGAACAAGGGCAAGCTGCGTTTCCAGAGCGTGTTCTTCCTGGAGCCGCAGGCCTATCGCGGCACCTCGTTCCTGAACATCTGGGACTACGACCATTCGACGTTCCCGGCGCTGTACGGCTATGTGCCGGAGTTCCGCCGGATTCGCCAGTTCCCGTCCGACCAGCGCTTCGAGCCGCTGATCCCGGGCCTGACCCTGTTCCTGTCCGACGCCTGGGCGGCCGGTGATCCGCTGTACACCTGGGGCAACTACAAGGTGGTCGGCCGCGGGCCGTTCCTGGCCGGGCTCGCCGACGGCTGGGCCTCCGATCATCCGAACTGGGAGCACAAGACGCACGGCGGGCCGAAGGGCAATACCTTCTGGGATGCCACCGTCGAACTGGTGCCGGAGGCGGTGATCGTCGAAGCCGAGCCGATCAAGTTTCCGCGCGCGCCGATCGGCAAGAAGCGGGTCTACTTCGACGCCCGCAACCAGATCGTCATCGGCATGGTCACCTACGACCGCAACGGCAAGCCGTATCGCTCGTTCGACGGCGCCTACTCGCTGTACGACCAGGGCGGCAAGAAATTCATGGATGGCAAGCACCCGTACTGGAGCTGGGCGCATGTCACCTCCAGCGACATCCAGACCAACAGCGTCACCCGGCTCGAACAGGTACGGGCGCTGGAATCCGTCTACCAGAGCGGTGCCAACGAGCAGAAGTACTATGACCAGTACCTGACGCAGGCGGCGCTGCAACGACTGGGCGCCGTCTGAGCCGAGCCACCGACCCCTCCCGACAAGAGCCCGCCCAGCGGGCCGAATTGCTGACCGACCCCTCATGAACACGCTGCGTGCTCGTCTCGCTCGCTGGGTGCTTGCGCACCGGCAACTGTCCTACTTCATTTTCGGTGCGATCACCGTCTTCTTCGCGGCCGGCCTGCCGCGGGTGAAGCTGGAAACGGTATTCAGCGATCTGCTGCCGACCGATGATCCATTCGTGCAGGTCTACCAGGCGCATCCGAACTTCGGCAGCCCGCTGACCGTGATGGTGATGATCAGGGTCAAGGAAGGCGACATCTTCAACGAGAAGACGCTGGCCAAGACCTGGCAGATGACCCGCGATATCGACAAGGCGCCGGCGGTCGATCACGAGCAGATCCTGTCGGTCACCACCGAAAAGGCGCGCTTCGCCGAAGCCACGCCGGAAGGCATCGACATGCGGCCGCTGATGACCAATCACCCGCCGGCCAATGCCGAGGAGATCGCCGAGTTCCGGCACCGGGTCGATCGCGCGCCGAACGTCCGCACCTTCCTGATTTCCGAGGACAACCGCGCGACGATCGTGATGGCGACGTTCATCGAGGCGAAGATCGAGTACGGCGAGGCCTTCGAGTACGTCGAAGCGCTGGCCGCCGCCGCCCGCGACGACAATCACGAGGTATTCATCGCCGGCCAGCCGACCCTGATCGGCTGGGTATACCGCTACGAATGGCAGATGGTCGGCATCTTCTGCGTGACGCTGGCGCTGCTGATCGCAGCACTTGCGCTGTACATGCGCAATGCGGTCGGCGTGCTGACGCCGATCATCACCAGCGCCACGGCGGCGATCTGGGCCTTCGGTCTGGTCGGCTGGCTGAACATCTCGATCGAGCCGCTGCTGATGATCGTGCCGCTGCTGCTGACCGCGCGTTCGTTCTCCCATTCCGTGCAGTTCAC
>PNMW01000040.1 GCA_013823855.1 Lysobacteraceae bacterium
GCGGGCCGCGGCGGATCACTTCGGTGATCTTCACGGCGTTGTGGCCGTTGGAGACGCCGAAGCTGCCGCGGAATACCGGCATGTCCTCGACGCACAGATCGATGGTCTTCGGCAGGTTCATCGGCAGCACGTCACCGGGCTTCAGCTGCAGCAGCTGGCGCAGGCTCAAGGACATGCTGCCAAGCTGGCTGCCGACTTCGACTTCGGCTTCCTGCAGCTGCTCGCGCAGCGCCAGGCTCCAGCGCTCGTCCTTCTCGACGCGATCGGACTGCAGGCCGGTGTCGAGCTGATCGCGGATCGGCTCGATCATCGAATACGGGAAGGTGATGTGCAGATCGCCGCCGCCGCCTTCGAGCTCGATCTTGAAGCGCGACACGACGACGATTTCCGACGGGCTGACGATGTTCGCGAAGTGCGGGTTGACTTCGGAGTTCATGTACTCGAACTCCATGTCCATCACCGGCGACCAGGCTTCGGTCAGGTCGGCAAAGGCCTGCTTGAGCAGCAGCTGGACGACGCGCATCTCGGTCGGCGTGAATTCGCGGCCTTCGATGCGGGTGTGGATCTTGCCGTCGCCGCCGAAGAAGTTCTCGACCACCGAATAGACCAGACGCGGCTCGAAGATGAACAGCGCCGTGCCTCTGAGCGGCTTGACCCGCACCAGGTTCAGGCTGGTCGGCACGAACAGCGAATGGGTGTATTCGCTGAACTTGGCCATCTCGATGCCGACCACCGACAGTTCCGGCGAACGGCGCAGCATGTTGAACAGACCGATCCGGAACAGCCGCGCGAAGCGTTCGTTGATCATCTCCAGGGTCGGCAGGCGGCCGCGGACGATGCGGTCCTGGGTCGCGAAATTGAAGCTGCGCGCCTCGCCGGGCGCCAGCGGCGGCGCTTCGGTCGCCACCGATCCGCTGTCGACGCCGTTCAGCAGGGCATCGATCTCGTCCTGGGAAAGCAGGTCCTGCATGGCGTGCTCCGGGTCCGGTGGAAGCGGGCTTACTGCATGACGAAGCTGGTGAAGTAGATGGCGTCGACGCCGGTCTTGCCGGTCTCCGCCTTGAGAATCCGCTGGATCTCGGCCAGCACCTTCTTCTGCAGTGCTTCCTTGCCTTCGCGCGAGGTCACTTCGTTCAGCGCCTGGGCGCCGAGCAGCATCAGGATGGCGTTGCGGATCTGCGGGTCGTGCAGCTTCAGCGCATCGACCGCGGCGGCATTCTTGGCCCGGACCTGCATCTCGATCTGCAGGAAATGCGAGGCGTCGCTGTCGCCGACGTTGACGACGAACGACGGCGTCAGCGGCACGTACAGCGCCGAGCCGCCCTTCTTGCCGTCGTGGCCACCGGCTTCGGAGGTCGCGTCTTCCCCCTCGCCTTCCGGCGCCGCTTCGGCACTGTCGCCGTGTTCGGCGGCAGTCGCGTCCTCGCCTTCCGCCGCTGCCGCATGCTTGGCCGGCTTCGCCGATGGCATCAGGAAGAACATCGCGCCGCCGGTGACCAGCGCCGTGGCGACCACCGCGCCGGCGATCGGCAGCAGCAGGGCCTTCTTGCTGGACGGGGCTTTCGGGGCTTCTGCTGCTGCGGACATGGACGGCTCCTGAGGAATCGGGACTTGCGTTTGCAAGCCGGGGAGCAAGCCATGTGCCACGCTGCCGCGAGCAGCGGAACTTCCATTTGATCAAGGCTTTGCCGCGGCAGAGCCGGTGCCGCCGGGATTCTGTCGCGACGCCGCCCGGCGACGCTGCGGATGGCGCGACGGAAATGCGTCGTGCCCTCCGCAGCGATCGCGCTACGGCGTGCTCGCGGTCGGCTCGCGCACGAAGCCGAACTCGGCCGCCACCTCCGATTCGTCGAGGCGCTCGACGGCGATGGCGACGCCGTCGAGAGTCAGCTGCAAGGCCGTTGCCGCGCCGGAGGGCTGCGCAAGCGCCGCCGCCATGGCTTCGTCGATGCCGCTGCCGTCGGTGGTCGACAGGCGATCGAGCGCCCAGTCGAGATCGCGATCGGTCAGCCAGCCGGGCCCGCGCGCGGTGACCAGCCACAGCCCGCCGCCTTCATCGAGCGCCGCCCGCGACACCGCGCCGGCCGGCTTGCCGAGATGCGTGTCGAGCGCATCGCCTGCGGCCGGCGCACTCAGGATCAGCGGTGCCGCGTCCAGCGCCAGATAGCCGCGCTGCGGCCCGTTCTGGAAGTACCAGCAGCCGCGCGCGTCGACCGTGTAGTTGGCGGCGATCGTCTCGATGATCTGCGGCCGGGTGATCGGCTCGCCGCGAATCAGCCAGCGGCCGCGGCGATCCAGCGAGAGCCAGCCGTACAGGTGCGGCACGTTCGGCCAGCGCTGCATCGCCCGCCGTGCCCAGTCCTCGATATCCGGATTCATCCTTGCTTCCTGCCTGATGGGCTGACGGCTTTCACCGCCGTCGACAGCGCGCGGGCATCGGCGAACGGCAGCGGCAGATAGACCGCTCGCATCTCGCCGGCCAGCCTGGCGGCGCCCGGCTGCGGTCGCGGCGAAGTATCGACGAACAGCGTCGCATGTCCGGACGCCGCCAGCCGCTTCGCTGCGGCGCTGGCATCGGCCTCGGCCTGCATCCGGCCCGGCTTGCCGTCGCGGCCGATGTTGGCGCGGCCATCGGTCAGCAGCACCAGCCCCGGCGTCTCGCCACGGCGGCGGATCGCGTCGGCGAGTTCGATCGCGGCATCGAGCGCAGTCGCCAGCGGCGTGCCGCCGCCGCCCGGCAGGCCGGCCAGGCTGCGCTTGGCGCGGACCAGCGACCGGGTCGGCGGCAGCAGCAGTTCGGCGGTCGTGCCCCGGAAGCCGATCACCGCGACCCGGTCGCGGCGCACGTAGCAATCGGCCAGCAGCAGCTCGATGGCGCCCTTGGCTTCGGCCAGCCGGTTCAGCGCCGACGAGCCGGACGCATCGACGATGAAGACCGTCGTGGTTTCGCGGCGCTGTTCGAGCCGGGCAACGTGGAAATCCTCGCGGCGGACCAGCACCTTCGGCGCGCTTGCCGTCGCCGCCATGCCGCGCATCAGCCGTTCCTGGCGGCGCAGCCGCTGCCAGGGTGCGGCCGCCCGCAAGGTGTCGATCAGCGCCAGCCGCTGCCCGGCCCGCGGCTCGCCACGCCGCGATCCCGATGGCCGGCCGCGCGCGGCCGCCTTCTGCAGCGCGCCGGACTTGCCCGAGGCCCGCGCCTTGCCGGCCTGCGCACCGGCCTTCAGCTGCGCCAGCAGGCCCGGCGGAATCGCGGCGGTTGCCGCCGCCAGCAGCACTTCCTGGAGCATCGGGTCGAGGTCGATCGGCGGCGCGTCTTCGTCGCTGTCCGGTCCGTTCTCGGGTGGCGGCGGCGGCGGATCGGCCGGCGGCGAGTCGTCCTGCTCGGACGGCGGCGGCGGTTCAGCCGATTCCGGCGGCGGCTCGGCACTCGGCAGCCGTGTCGCCCGTGGTGCCAGCACCAGCCGCGCTGCCATCGTGCCGTCGACCTCGCTGACGCGATCGCGGCCATCGAGCGCGGCGGCCGCCCGGGCCGCCCGCGTCGCCAGCCACACGGCGCGCAGCGAGGCGATGCCGAGCATCCCGGCCGTTGCCGTCAATGCCGTGATCACCGCGTCCGGCAGTTCGACCTGCGCCAGCCGCGCGCGGGCTGCGGCGATGCTCGCGGCATCGAAGCCGCCAGCCTCGGGATCGAGCCGGCGCAGGCCATCGAGTTCGAGCCGGAAGGCCAGGCGATCAAGCAAGGGCGCGGCGAGTCCCTCGTCCGCTTCGATGCCTTCATCGAGCGCGATCACCGCCAGCCGCGCCGGCACGGTGGCGGCGATGCCGTCGCGGGCCAGCCGCAGTTCGCCATCGTCGAGCACGGCCGACAGCCGGGCGACGGTGCCGGCGCTCAGCCGTTCGGCCATCGCCAGCAGCAGCACGCCGCCGTCGGCCTCGGCCAGCAGGCCGCGCTCGGCGATCGGCCGGCCAGCGGCGAGCGTCGCCGACAGATCGAGCCCGCCGAGCAGCCGGCCGTCGGCAATGTTCAGCGGCATCCGCCGCCACGGCCGGTCGGCCGGCAGCCAGCCGCGCACCAGCGCCAGCCACTGGTCACGGACCGGCCCGGCCAGCGCCCGGATCGCCGCGCCGCCCAGCGTCTGCGGATCGACGGCAAGCAGCGCCGCCGCCGACACCGCGTCGCGGGCCCGGGCCTGATCGGCGGCGTCGGCGCGCATCGGCTGCTGCGGATCAGGCACCGAACAGCTGGCTGACGGCGCGCTCGACGCGGGTCGTCGAACCGGCGTCATCAAGCGGATTGCGGCGCAGGCGGTGGCGCAGGCTCGGGCTCGCGACGCGCTTCAGATGGGCATCGCCGACCACGGCATCACCATCGAGCGCCGCCAGCGCGCGGGCCGCACGCATCAGCGTCAGCTCGCCTCGGAGGCCGTCGGTGCCGAGCGCCAGACAGAGTTCGGCGGCGCGCTCGAGCACGGCGTCCGGCACCTGCACGTCCGGCAGCCGCTTGCGGGCGGCGACGATGCGGCGGCGGACCTTGTCGTCCACAGGCTTCCATTGCTCGATGAATGCGGCGCGGTCGCGCTCGAAGGCATCGCGGCGGCGCACCACGCTGATCCGCGCCTGCAGGTCGGTCGGCGTCGACACTTCGACCGACAGGCCGAAGCGGTCGAGCAGCTGTGGCCGCAGTTCCCCTTCCTCCGGATTGCCGCTGCCGACCAGCACGAAGCGTGCAGGGTGGCGAATGCTCAGGCCTTCGCGCTCGACGACGTTCTCGCCGCTCGCCGCGACATCGATCAGCAGGTCGACCAGATGGTCTTCGAGCAGGTTGACCTCGTCGACATACAAAAAGCCGCGATTGGCACGCGCCAGCAGGCCCGGCTCGAAGGCCTTGCTGCCCTGGGCCAGCGCCTTTTCCAGATCGAGCGCGCCGACCACCCGGTCCTCGGTGGCGCCGAGCGGCAGATCGACGACCGGCACCGGCACCTTGTGGGTCTTTTTCCTGGCCTTGCCGAGCTGGTCGAGGCTGGTCCTGCAGGCGTCGGAGCTGTCGTCCGGCGCGCAGTTGTACGGGCAGCCGATCACCGCTTCCATCGCCGGCAGCAGGGCGGCAAGGGCTCGCACCGCAGTCGACTTTCCGGTGCCGCGATCACCGAACACCATGACGCCGCCGATCGCCGGCTCGACCGCCGCGATCAGCAGCGCCTGCTTCATTTCTTCCTGACCGACGATGGCCGAAAACGGGAATGGCAGGGGCATGCGGTGCGGTCCAGGAGGAAGAGTGTCAGAACATTCGGACGTCATCCGGACTTTACCAAACGCGAGCCGACCGGCCGTCTTTTGTTGCGACGGCCGACAGCGCTCGGCGACACTGCTGCATGACCCTTTCGTCCCGTTCCGATCGGCCCTGGCTGCAGATCGCCGTTGCCGTGCTTGCCGTGCTGATGATCGGCTACGCGCTGCAGGTGCTGGTCGGCGCCAGCCGCGATCTGCGCGTCACCCGCAGCCAGGTCGGCAGCATTCCGGTCACCGTCTACGCCCCGGCCGGCGGCGCGCCGGCGCCGGCGGTGGTGATCGCCCACGGCTTTGCCGGCTCGCAGCAGCTGATGCAGCCGCTGGCGACGACCCTGGCGCGCGCCGGCTTCGTCGCGATCAGCTTCGATTTTCCCGGCCATGGCCGCAATCCGCTGCCGCTGTCGAGCGGGCTGTCGGATCAGCAGGCGATGTCGTCGGCGCTGCTGGCGGCCTTGAAGGCGGTGGTCGCCGACGCCCGCGCGCGGCCGGAGGTCGACGGTCGCGTGGCGCTGCTGGGGCATTCGATGGCCTCGGATGTCGTGGTCAGGCTCGGCATCGAGGATCCGGCGATCAGCGCGACCATCGCGATGTCGCTGTTCTTTCCGCGTGCCACCGACACCCGGCCGCGCAACCTGCTGATCATCGATGGCGAGTACGAGGCCGGCGAGCTGATCCGGCAGGGGCTGCTCACGCTCAGCAGCCATGCCGGCGGCCATCCGGAAGCGGGGCCGACCTACGGCCGCTTCGACGATGGCAGTGCGCGGCGTCTGGTGCTGGCGCGCGGCGTCGAGCACATCGGCGTGCTGTATGCCCGCGACAGCCTCGACGCGGCAGTCGACTGGCTGTCCGGCAGCTTCCTGCAGCCGATCACCGGCCACTGGCGCGACCGTCGCGGCGGCGCGCTGGCACTGCTGGTCGGCGGGCTGATGCTGCTGGCCTGGTCGCTGGCCCGGCAGCTGCCGATCCTGCGCAGCCCGTCGGACGGACTGTCGCTGCCGCACCGCGAATTGTTGATCGACGCCGGCGTGCCGGCCGTCGCGACGCCGCTGCTGCTGTGGCCGCTGCCGCACGACTGGCTGCCGCTGCTGCTGGGCGGCTACCTGGCGATGCACTTCGCGCTGTACGGCCTGCTGGTGGCGCTGATGCTGCGACGCCGGGGCCGTGCCCTGCCGAGCCTGAACCGCGTCGACTGGCGCACCTGGCGGGTGCTGCTCGCGGTGGTCGTGGCCTGCGCGACCAGCTTCGGCGTCGCGCTGGACCACTGGGTGGCCTCGGTTGCGCCGCACGCGCTGCGGCTGCCGCTGATCGCGGTGATGTGCGCCGGCCTGCTGCCGTACTTCGTGTTCGACGAATGGATCACCCGCGGCCCGCAGCCGGTGCGCGGCGCCTACCTGCTGACCAAGCTGCTGCTGCTCGCGTCGCTGCTGCTGGCGGTGGCCCTGAACCTTTACGAGCTGTTCTTCCTGATCATCATCGTGCCGGTGGTGGTGATCCTGTTCCTGGTGTTCGGCAGCTTCAGCCGCTGGATCGGCCGCCGGACCGGCCAGCCGCTGATCGCGGCGATCGCCAATGCGCTGCTGTTCGGCTGGCTGATCGCGGTCAGCTTCCCGGTGGTCAGCCGCTGATGCTGGCGGCCCGGCTTCGCGCCGCGACCGCCGAGCGGCATCGGGAAGTCGAGCACAGCGACGCGATCGCCCGACTGCTGCGCGGCACGCTCGACCGGCACGACTACTGCCGGCTGCTGCGCAACCTGCACCCGATCTACGCCGCGCTGGAGTCTCGGCTGCAGGCAGCGCCGGGTTTGCCGGAAGGCCTGCGCGATGCCCGGCTGGCGCGGCTGGCGGCCCTCGAAGCCGATCTCGAAACACTGCATGGTCCGGACTGGCAGGCGCTGCCGGTCACCGATGCCGCCCGCGCCTATCAGGCGCATCTGCAGGCGCTCGACGCGCCGCTGCTCGGCGCCCACGCCTACGTCCGCTACCTCGGCGATCTGGCCGGTGGCCAGCGGCTGGGCCGTATCGTCGAACAGGCCTACGGGGCCGGGGTTGCCTTTCATCGCTTTCCCGCGCCCGGTGCCGCCGTGCTGGCGAGCCGCTTCCGCGCGGCACTCGACGCGCTGGGCGAGCAGGAATCGACGAGCTGCGCGGTGATCGACGAAGCCTGCGCCGGCTTCGCTCGCCATGCGGCGCTGTTCGCCGCGCTTCAGCCGTTGCGGTCGTGAGCGCGCAGCCGCCGGTACAGCGCTGCGGCGCGCTGCGTCGAAGCTTCCAGCTCTTCGAGCAGCGGCGCGATCTCGTCACCGCCGGCCGCGTCGGCGATCTCCATCGCCGCGACGTTGGCATTCGCCAGGATCGCGCCCATCACCTCGTCGGACTCGCGCAGCCGGGCGCTGCCTGAGGCCTCGGCGAGGTCGCGTTCGGCCTGCAGCAAGGTGGTTTCGAAATGGCGGCGTGCCGATTCGGTCTGCTTGCGGGCCGTCAGGTCGCTGAGAATGACGATGAAGCCGAGGATCGAATCGCCGGCACCCGGCACCACGTCGGCGCGGATGCCGAGTGGCAGCGATTCCCGACCGGCGGTGACCAGCGCGACTTCGGCGCGCCAGGGCAGCCGGCTGCGGCGCAGCCGGCCGAGCCGCTCGCGGACCTCGTCCGGCTCCAGGAACAGCTTGCCGAGATCGTCGAGGGTTTCCAGATGGCTGCCCGGGCTGCCCGGCAGGCGCTGGAAGGTCTCGTTCGAATAGAGAATCCGGCCGTCGGGATCGGCGATCACCACCGGGTCCTTGGAGTTGCCGACCTGCGAGCGCACCAGGTTCAGCTGGTGCTGGGCGATCAGCAGCCGCACCGCCTGGATCTGCAGGATGATGTCGATCAGGGTCTGGCCGATCGCCTTGGCCAGCACGGTTTCGGCACGGGTCCAGGGGGCGGCGGTGCCGCGCACGATCTCCGACCAGGCGGCGAACGAACGGCGCGGCGACAGGGTCAGCGGATCGTCGTTGAGCAGCGGCTTGGCCGGATCGCCCGCCCAGGTGTATTCGCAGGGCTGTTCCTTGCGGAACCACATCAGCCAGTCCGGCCGCGACGGCGACAGCGGCACCGCCATCACGCCGCTCGCCGTCGCCGCCATCGACGCGAAGCCGGGATTGCGGCGCACCACCGACGAGCAGGTGTAGACGCCGCCCTCGACCGGCTGCGCCGACACCCAGGCGAGCAGCGCGCGCAGGTCCGGCGTCGACGGCACGTCGCCGGCGGTCATCACCTCGCCGTCGTGGAACAGCGCCGCCCCGGTGGCTTCGACCGGCGTCAGCAGGGTGCGGGCGTTGCGGAACAGCGCGGTGCGCCAGTCGCCATCGGTCGAGGTCGCCTCGATCATCCGCAGCTCCAGGCGCTTGACCAGCACCTCGACCTGGGACTGCACGTAGTTCTCGATCGCCGCGATGCGCGTCGAGATCACTTCGGCCAGCAGTTCCAGCACCGCCCGCACCGGATACGGCACGTAGCGCGGCGCGTAGTGGTGGCAGGCGATCAGGCCCCAGAGCCGGCCCTCGCGCACCAGCGACACCACCAGGGTGCCGGTGACGCCCATGTTCTTCAGGTACTGCAGGTGCAGCGGCGACATGCTGCGCAGATGGCACAGCGACATGTCGAGTTCGCTGCCGTCGGGCAGCCGCCGCGGCAGGATCGGCACCGGCTCGTAGTGGACATCGACCAGCACCCGGACCCGGTTGCGGATGTACAGCTCGCGGGCGCGCTGCGGAATGTCGGTCGCCGGATAGTGGTGGCCGAGCAGCGAATCGAGATCGTTGCGGCGCGCCTCGGCGATGATCTCGCCGTGGCCGTCGGGGTCGAACTTGTAGACCATGACCCGGTCGTAGCCCGCCTGGGCGCGGACACAGTCGACCACGGCCTCGGACAGGCTGGCGATGGTCGGCGCGCTGCTGAATTTCTTGACCGCCATCGCGACACTGGCGCGATCGACCGGGCCGGTCGACTGGTAGCCGGAGCGGGCGGCACCATCGCGCCGTTCCAGCTCGACGAGCAGGCACCCCCCGGCGTGCCGGTGCACGGTGCCGTCGAGCAGCACGGCGCCGCCATCGCTGTCGACCGTGCAGGTCAGCGGCAGCGGTTCGGCGAGATCGGCATCGGGATCAAGGGCGGCCAGCTGTGCGCCGAGCGTGCCGCCGAGATCGAGGATGCTGCCGCCGAGCAGCGTCCGGGCCGCCACCCCGACAAAATCGGCGGCATTGGCACTGGCCTGGATGATGGTCAGCGAGCGGCACTCGACGCTCAGCAGCACGCCGTGCGGCTGGATCGATCCGGCCAGATGGATCAGCTCGCGCTCGCAGTTGCTTAAGGTCGCCTCGCCGAACGGCGGGCTCGCGAGCGCTTCGTTCATCCCGTTCCGGTCTCCGTCCTGCGCTGGCCCTCTGCGGGGCCGCCGTTGCAGCGTTCAGTGGATCGACGGATCCAGCCGCTCGTCGCCGGAGGTCTGTCCGGCCCTGATAACGTACGCCGGCCGGACGATGAAGCCAAATGCTTCCTCGTCATTCTCGGACAGGCAGACCGCCGACACCTCGACCGTGGTCAGCCGTCCCGCCGCGCCACGCACCGAGGTGGTGAGACGCTGGCTGATCAGCGCTTCGCGCATGGTCTTCATCAACCGGTCCAGCTCGGCTGCCGTGGCGCCCAGCCAGTTCGACAGCAGGCCGCCGACCACCGCCGTTCGCGCGTCGATCTGGGCCAGCTCGATGAACGCAGGATTGGCCATCTGCACCCGACCCTCGCCGTCGGTGATGACGATGGCGTCCGGGCTCAGGCCCATCAGCGCCACCAGCCGGTGGTTGGCTTCCGGCACCTGCCACTGCGGGTCGACCGTCTTCAGACGCATCAGCAGCGCGGTGCTCGACTCGGTCCGCAACGGCGTCACCGAAATCCGGACGCGGCGTTGCGGCGCCTCAATCAGGGCTTCGCAGTCGACGGCGCGGCCGTTGGCCTTGGCGGTCGCGAACAGTTCCAGCACGGCGGCGCGCGAGCTGTCGTGCAGCGGCAGCGTCGCACGCTTGCCGATCAGCTGTTCAAGCGGCTGGCCGAACAGGCGGGCGGCGGCACGATTGGCGTCGATCACGTTCAGCGACCCGGCGTCGACCACCAGCACCGGATCGGTGGCGATCTGGAACAGCAGCTGGTAGCGGGTCTCGCTCTGCCGGCGCTGCCAGTACTCGCGCTCCATCTCCGCCTGGGCATGCAGCAGCCGCTGCTGCATGGCCGACACCACGCTCATGTCGCGCCCGACCACCAGCAGCGGTCCGCCAAGACCGAGGCGTACTGCCGAATAGGCGACCGGCACATCGAGCCCGAGCGGCGACGGATGGTTGACCTGCCGGGCGCGCGACAGGCCAGTGGCAGCGACATCGGCGAGCAGCTGCTCGACCTTGCGGCGGGTATCGGCGGTGACGGTGTCGGCGAAGCGGCGGCCGACCCAGTCGTCCGCCATGGTCTTGACCGGCTCGCCGCCGCCCAGCGCGATCCGCTGGATCACGCCCTGATCATCGACCACCAGCGCGATGTCGCTGGCGATCGACACCAGCATCTCGGCCAGTTCCGGCGCCAGGCTCGACAGCGCGCCGAGCTTGCCGGTCTCGTCGGCGGCGGGCGCGCTCACGGCCGACCTCCGCGGTGGTGGCAGGCATGATCAGCAGTCGCAGGAAAAACCACGCAAGGCCTCAATGTCGTTCGTGCAGGGCACACGGTTAAGCCGGAAGCGCGATGTTCGATCCTGGAGCCCGGATCGAACGGATCGGCCTGTCGTGTGGCCGATTCCCGCTGCCTGGCGGCGGCGTCGTGCTGCGCTGCAGCGTACAGCAAGGGCCGATCTGCGCATAGCAAGTGCCGCTTCCGAGGCACGCTTCGGCCCGGGCCGGCGGCGTTCAGCGCCAGCGCTGTTTCAGGTCGGTCAGATGGGCGGCCAGCGCGGCGATCAGCGCCAGTGCCAGCCAGTGCCAGCCGGCACCGGCGAGCGTCACCCGGAGCCCGAGCAGCAGGCAGAAGCCGGAGACGAGGTTGGCCAGCCAGTCGGCCGGCGGCGGCCCGCGACCGGCATAGCGATGCAGCGACAGCAGCAGCAGCGCTTCGGCCAGCATCAGGGCCAGCACCAGATCGACGGCGCGGCCGCTGGCAAAGAACGCGTTCAAGGTGCGCGGCGCGTGACGTACCGTCCTCAGGCCCTGGCCAGGCCAAACAGATGGGCGAGATCCTTGAAGAAGATGCGCAGATGCGCCATCGGCTTCTTCCGTTCCAGCTTCTTGTTCATGTAGGAATCGAAGGTCAGCTTCTGGACGTCCCGGTCTTCGCAGATCTTGACGAAGCTTTCGCGACGCTTCTCGGTGCCGTACCAGAAGCGCTGCAGGATGCCGAGCACCCAGAACACCGTGCCGTGCTCGCGCATGAAGCGTCGGCGCGCCAGCTTCAGCGAACGGACGTCGCCGGTGGCCAGCAGCGCCTCGACCGCCTGCGCCGCCAGGTCGCCGCCGAGCATCGCGTAGTAGATGCCCTCGCCCGAGGCCGGCGCGACCACGCCGGCAGCATCGCCGGCCAGCACCAGGTCGCGGCCGTTGTCCCAGCGCCCGAGCGGCTTCATCGGGATCGGCGCGCCTTCGCGGCGCAGCGTTTCGCAGGCGGCCAGCCCGGTGCTGGCGCGCAGGCGGCTGACCGAGCCGCGCATCGAGAAGCCCTTGTGCGCGCTGCCGGTGCCGACGCTGACCGTATCGCCGTGCGGGAAGATCCACGAGTAGAAATCCGGCGACAGCGCGCCGCGATAGATGACGTCGCAGCGCCGGGCGTCGTAGTCGATGCCGGCGGCGATCGCCGCCGCCTTCGGCGCCCGGATGATCTCGTGATAGGCGAACACGAACTTCATCCGCTCGGCACCCTTGACCTGCTGGCGCGCGACCAGCGACTTGGCACCGTCGGCACCGATCACCGCTTTCGCGCGCACCGAGGCGCTGGGGCCATCGCCCGGCTGGTAGTGGATCAGCGCGGTGCCGTCGGCATCGCGCGTGAGGGTCTCGAAGCTGCCGATGCGGCGCACCGCGCCATGGCTTTCGGCACGGGCGCGCAGCCATTCATCGAATTCGGCGCGGTCGACCATGCCGACATAGCCGTTGTCGATCGGGATGTCGACATGCTTGTCGCTGGGCGCGACCATCCGCGCCGAGCGGATCTTGGCCACCAGCATGTGGTCCGGGATCTGGTAATCGCGGATCGCCCGTGGCGGGATCGCGCCGCCGCAGGGCTTGATCCGGCCGTCGCGGTCGAGCAGCAGCACCTTGCGGCCGCGCTTGGCCAGTTCGTCGGCCGCAGTCGCGCCGGATGGCCCGCCGCCGACCACCACCACATCCCAGGTCTCGGCGTCATTCATCCTGCTACCCCTGGCCGGCGAGCTGCGCGCCGGCGGTCGATGGAAATTCGGAACTGCGGGTCGCCGCTGCGGCGGCGAGTCGCGAAGCCAGCCTGGCCGCGACCAGGAACAGCAGCGCTTCGGCGGCGAACACCAGCGCATAGGCAGGGCCATCAAGGCCGATGACCGCGCGCGCCGCATCGCTGGCTGCAGCACCGACAAAGCCGCCGATGCCGAACGCGATCGCCTGCGCCGCGCCCCAAAGGCCCATGCGCACACCTTCCCGTGCCGATCGGCCGTCGCTGGCGTAGCTCATCATCGAGCCGATCGCGGCGACCGCGAAGGCACCGTTGGCGACACCTAGCAGGAACACGTTCTCGCGCAGCGGCCAGCCGCTGCCGGCGAACCCGCCGCAGGCCAGCGCCGCGAGCGCGACGCAGGACGCCAGACAGCCGCCGGCCGCCCACTGCTGCAGCGAGCCGATGCGCCGGCCACGCCAGCCGGTGCCGGCCAGCGCGACCAGGATCATTCCGACCAACACGCCGCCATGCTGGACGCCGGCCAGCTGGGTCGAAGCTCCCGGCGTGTAGCCGAAGACGCTGCCGGCAAACGGCTCGAGGATCAGGTCCTGGGCGCTGTAGGCGAGCATCGAGACGAACACGAAGATGGTGAAGTGGCGTACCCGCGATTCGGCCCAGACCTCGCGCAGCGCGACCCCGAACGGCGGCTTGACCACTTCCGGCGCCTGTTGCGCGGCGACGGCGCGCTCCAGCCCGAAGGTCGCGGCCAGCGTGACCACCAGCGCGCCGAGCGCCACCGCGGCGGTGATCGCCACCAGGCGCTCGGCGGAATAGGGGTCGAGCAGATTGCCGACGATCACCGTGGTGGCGACGAAGCCCGCGATCATCATCATCCAGACGATGGTCGCCGCGGCCGCCCGCTTGCCGGGATCGACCTGCTTGGCCAGCAGCACCAGCAGCGAGGTGCCGGCAGCCCCGACCCCGACGCCGATCAGCATGAAGGCCAGCACTGCCAGCGCGATACCGGCGACGACCGCGGTCGCCATCATGCCGATCGCCACGGCCGCGAGCACGCCGCCAAGGCCCAGCACGCCGATGCCGCCGACGATCCACGGCGTACGCCTGCCGCCGACATCGGAACCGAAGCCGAGCCGCGGCCGCAGCATCTGCACCGCGTAATGCAAAGCCACCAGCGCGCCTGGCAGCATCGCCGGCAGCGCCAGTTCGACGACCATCACCCGGTTCATCGTCGAGGTGGCGATCACCACGATGGCGCCGAGCGCGGCCTGCACGAAGCCCAAGCGGACGATGCCGAACCAGCCGAGCGTCAGCGCCGGCGTCATGGCGCGACCTCGGCGGAAGCCAGCCGCAGCGCGAAGGCGCTGACCATCATCCCGGCCACGTACAGCGGAATGCCGAAGCCCGAATACCAGATCGCCAGCTTGCGCGGCGTGGCGAGGAAGCGCCGCATCATCAGCAGCTGCAGGGCCAGCAAGGTGGCAATGCCGAGCGCGTGCGCCGGCATCTGCCAGTGGTAGAGCAGCCCGATCACCACGATCTGCGGGATCGCCATCGCTGCACAGGCGGTCAGTGCGGCGCCGTTGACGCCGAGCAGGACCGGCAGCGAGTTGATGCCGCTGACCTTGTCGCCTTCGATCGACTTGAAATCGTTCAGGGTCATGATGCCGTGGGCGCCGGCGCTGTACAGCGCGGCCAGCAGCAGCGAGCGGACACCCGGCGTGGCGCCGCCGGCCATCACCGCGGCCCCGGTGATCCAGGCCAGGCCTTCATAGGAGATCGCGCAGGCGGTGTTGCCCCACCAGCCGTTGCGCTTGAGCCGCAGCGGCGGCGCGCTGTAGGCCCAGGCCAGCAGCAGGCCGACCACGGTCGCCGCGAAACCCCAGGGGCCGAGCGCCGTGGCCACCAGCATCGACAGCCCGGTCCAGCCGATCGCGATGTACAGCCCCCAGAAGCCCGGCATGCGTCCGGACGGGATCGGCCGGTTCGGTTCGTTGATCGCGTCAACCTCGCGGTCGTACCAGTCGTTGACCGCCTGGCTGGTCGCGCAGACCAGAGGCCCGGCGATCAGGATGCCGACGATGATCAGCGGCCAGCTGCCGGCCAGGGCGACGCCGGAGGCGATCACCCCGCAGACGAATGCCCACATCGGCGGAAACCAGGTGATCGGCTTCAGCAGTTCCGTGACGGCGGAGAGCGCAGGACGGGCCATGGAATTCCGTGGAAGCAAGCCAAAGGCTGCAATGTCAGCCAAAACTTACACAGAAGACTCAATGCGTCAATTTTTTCTGACAGTCGGCACTCGTCACGCCGAGACGACAGCGTCAGGACCCGGCGTCGTCCTTGCGGTCGTCGGAGCCAGACGGCTTGCGGATCGTCAGCCAGGCCTCCAGGCCGAGTCCCAGCGCCAGCGCCAGACCTGCCCATTCGAACAACGGCACGCCGAGGAAGGTCATCATGACCGCGCTACGTCGCCAGTTCAGGTTCGTCCGGACCGAGATCGCCCAAGCCGTAGCGACGCAGCTTGACGTACAGGCTCTGGCGGCTGAGGCCGAGCATTTCGGCGGCCGAGGCGCGGTTGTCGCGGGTCAGTTCCAGCGCCGCCTCGATGCACAGCTTTTCGATCAGGTCGGTCGATTCGCGCACCAGCTCCTTCAGCGACACCCGGCCGACCAGTTCGGTCAGCTGGTTCGCCGAACGCGGCAGCTCCTGCCCCACCCGCGCCGCCACCGACGACGCGGCCCGACGGCCGATATCGCGGATCGTGAAACCCAGGCACGGCAGATCGCCATGCGGGACCGATACTGCGGATACCTCGACCTCGCTGGTCGCACCGTGTTCGCCGCGCAGCACGGTGGAGAACAGGCGCACCGCCCCATGCTGGCGGATGCTGCCGATCAGCACGCTGAAGTCGACGCCGGAGCGACCCAGCCAGCGTTCCAGCGATTCGCCGCGCAGCTGCGCTTCGGTGACCGCCTGGGTCATGTCGATGAACGCCCGGTTGGCACTGATCACCTGCCCTTCCGGGTCGGTGACCACGAAGCCGTCGGGCATGCTCTCCATGACCTTGACGATCGAGCGCGGCACGGCGGAATCCGGCGCGTCGCCGCGCGTCGGCGACAGCCGGACCAGGAAGAACGAACCGTTCTCCTGGGTGAACATCGAAGTCGCGATCAGGAATTCACGGGCATCGGTGAGCAGCCGCACGCGGATGTCCTCGCCACGGCCGACCGCGCGCGCGCGCGCCAGCAGCAGGCCGATCGCGGCCGTGCTTTCGGTATCGAAGCCCTCCGGAAACGGCCGGCCGACGACCTTGCGGGCATTCTCGCCAAGCAGATCACCGGCCGCCGGATTGGCTTCGACGATTTTCTGCGTGCTCGCGTCGACGATCAGCACCGCTTCCAGCGACGACAGGAACAGCAGCCGGTAGCGGGTCTCGACATGGCGCAGGCGCCAGTAATCGCGCTCCATCGACTGCTGGGCATCGATCAGGCGCTGCTGCAGCTGCGCGTTGGGCCGCAGGTCGCGCCCGAAGGCGACCACCTGCCCGTGACTGCCGACCTGCACGGCCGAATACAGCACCGGCACATCCGAGCCGCGCGCCGAATGGTGATTGACCTGCCGCCAGCGACGCTCGGCCTTGGAGGTGGCGTCGCGCAGCAGGCTTTCGACCTTGACCCGGCTTTCGACGGTCACCGTTTCGGCCCAGGTCTGCCCGATCCACTTGCGGCAACCTTCGAGCAGCATGTCCTCGCTGCCGAGGGCGACATCGCGGATCACGCCGTCACCGTCGAGCACCAGCGCGACATCGGCTGCCGCGGCGATCAGGCTGGAAGCCGATTCGGCGTCGAGACCGCCCAGCACGCTGTCACCGGCTGTGGCGCGGTTCATGGCTCGGGCTCCCGGGCCACCGTCTTGCGCGCCTGCCTTGCGGATATCGTCCAAGCCTGCCTCGTGATGGTTGTGGAACGGTCCATCGGCGCGATCAGTTGGGACGCGCCGGACGGGCCGCCAGTATCTCAGCCTGGAGCACCGCCGTGCGCGCATCGCTGGCCGTGGCATCGGCGCCCATCAGCGCCGCCAGTTCGGGATTGGCGACGAATTGCGGCCCGCCAAGCAAGATCTTGACCGCAGGATTCAGGGAAACGCCGCGAATGGCCGCCAGCCAGGTGGCAAGCCCCGCCAGACGGCAGTCGGAGCCGACCGAGACGCCGACGAAGTCGAACCATTGGCTGGCCACCTGCACGCCCACTTCCTCGCTGGGGGTGCCGGGACCGCCGACCACGTCCCAGCCCGAGCGCAGGAAGAATTCCTTGACCATCATCAGGCCCATCGAATGCTGCTCACCGGGGGCCGGCGCCAGCAGGATCCGGCGCGCT
This sequence comes from Lysobacteraceae bacterium, assembly GCA_013823855.1. GTDB lineage: Bacteria > Pseudomonadota > Gammaproteobacteria > Nevskiales > Nevskiaceae > Nevskia. The sequence goes on from PNMW01000040.1 coordinate 17,099, forward strand.
TCCGTCGCAGGTTCGGCACCGGCGACGCGAAAGGCCGGACTGAATTCGCGGATCACATGCTGGACCCGTCCCAGTGCCATCGTCACATCGACGAAATCGCAGAGATCCTGGCTCCACAGCTCGCCCAGGTAGCGCGCCGCCGGCGCCAGCAGGTGCAGGTACAGCGTTTCCAGCAGGAAGCCCTGATCGATCATCGCCTCGATGTAGCGGGAGGCCGCAGCGGCGTCGTGGGTCAGCACCAGACCGGCGAATTCGGCGATGTGTTCGCCATTCGGCATCTCGACCGGCGCCACACCGGCGCCACGGGCATCGACCGCGCCTTTGTGAGCGAGCAGCAGGCGCGGGATGATTTCCGATTCGATGGTCCTGATCAGCGGCCCGGTATGCGGCTCGCCGCCGGCGCCCGACCCGGGCGCGTCGTTGCGGACTCCGGTTCCAGGCGCTGCTTCGACGCTTCGATCTCGCACTGACGGCACCGGCCTACCACCCTGAGTCAAGCCAAGCATTTGATTTCTCCTTCCGAATCAAATCGCTTTCCGAAGATCCCGCAGCATCGGCGTGAATCTGGAGCCCCGGTCATGGCCGGTGCTTTCCAGTCCTGGCCGCGAAAAGTCGAGCGTCGACGCGGAGGGGTATTGGCTCTGACGAACCAATGGTCGAGCGTGACGATTGTTGCACTCGACTACAGGAGGGTCAAAACGGCCATCGGAGCTTTGCACAGGCGCCTGACAATGTCACCTTTAAATTACGTCAATCTAAATTGACAGTTGCAGCCCTGCCGACTAGATTCGATCGCAAGGCCTCACCGACAGCGGAGAGAAAGGCATGCGACAGGGAGGGAACGGTTCCGGTGCGAGCAGGCCGCTCTACACGTCGGCCGAGCGGGCGCGTCGCGATGGCAGCCGCTGGACCCTCGTCCAGGGCCTGCTGGCACCGGTGCAGTTTCTGGTCTTCATCGTCAGCCTCGCGCTGGTGATCCGCTACCTCGCCACCGGCGCTGGCGAAGCGGCTGCCACCGCGTCGATCGTCGTCAAGACGCTGACGCTCTACACGATCATGGTTACCGGGGCGATCTGGGAAAAGGTCGTTTTCGGCCAGTACCTGTTTGCGCCGGCGTTCTTCTGGGAAGACGCGGTCAGCATGATCGTGATCGCCCTGCACACCGCCTATCTCTGGGCGCTGCTGACCGATGCGCTGAGCGTCGATCAGCTGATGGTGCTGGCGCTGGTCGCCTACGCCACGTATGTCGTCAACGCCGCACAGTTCGTCTGGAAGCTGCGCATGGCGCGCCTCGACGTCGCCTCCCGCGCCCCGGATTCCCCTTTCCCTCTTGAATCCGGAGTTCCCGCCCGATGAGCAGCGCCCTCGCCGCCGTCCCTGTCGTCATCAAGCCGAAGAACGCAGGCGGTTGCACGGACGCCCCGGTGTTGAGAGAGCGCGGCCAGCGAGAGGTGTTCTGCGGCCTGACCGGCATCATCTGGCTGCATCGCAAGATCCAGGACGCGTTCTTCCTGGTCGTCGGCTCGCGCACCTGCGCCCACCTGATCCAGTCCGCCGCCGGCGTGATGATCTTCGCCGAGCCGCGTTTCGGCACCGCGATCATCGACGAGCGCGATCTGGCCGGCATGTCCGACGCCAACGACGAACTCGATCGCGTGGTTGCCCAGCTGCTGGCGCGTCGCCCGGACATCAAGCTGCTGTTCCTGGTCGGCTCCTGCCCGTCGGAAGTGATCAAGCTCGACCTGTCGCGCGCCGCCCAGCGTCTGGCCGGCGTGCATGCGCCGAAGGTCCGGGTGCTGAACTACTCCGGCTCGGGCATCGAAACCACGTTCACGCAGGGCGAGGACGCCTGTCTGGCGTCGCTGGTGCCGACCTTGCCAGCCACCGCCGAAAAATCGCTGATGGTGGTTGGCTCGCTGGCCGATGTCGTCGAAGACCAGTTCCGCCGCCTGTTCACGGCGATCGGCATCGACGATGTGCAGTTCCTGCCGCCCCGCCGCGCCCACCTGTTGCCGAAGGTGGGGCCGAACACCCAATACCTGCTGGCCCAGCCGTTTATCGCCGATACCGCTCGCGCGCTCGAAGCGCGCGGCGCGACCCGTCTGGAAGCGCCGTTCCCGCTCGGGGTCGAAGGCACGACCGCCTGGTTGGCAGCCGCTGCCCGCGAATGGAACGTGCCGGCCGACAAGCTGGAGACCGCGATCAGCCCGGCCCGTACCCGTGCCACCCAGGCGCTGGCGCGGATCAAGCCGCAGCTGGACGGCAAGCGCATCTTTTTCTTCCCCGATTCGCAGCTGGAAATCCCGCTCGCGCGCTTCCTGCACCGCGAACTGGGAATGGAATTGCTGGAAGTCGGCACGCCGTTCCTGCATCGCCAGCATCTGGCCAGCGAACTCGCATGGCTTCCGGAAGGCACCCAGCTGTCCGAAGGCCAGCACGTCGAGAACCAGCTCGATCGTTGCCGCGCGGCCGTCCCGGACCTGGTCGTCTGCGGGCTCGGCCTCGCCAATCCGCTGGAAGCCGAAGGCATGACCACCAAGTGGGCGATCGAACTGGTGTTCACACCGATCCAGGGCTTCGACCAGGCCGCCGATCTCGCCGGGCTGTTCGCCCGCCCGCTGCACCGCCGCAGCCTGCTGGCCGCCTGAGCAATCGCCATGCAACTGACCGTCTGGACCTATGAAGGCCCGCCGCATGTCGGGACGATGCGCATCGCCACCGCGATGACCGATGTCCACTACGTGCTGCACGCGCCCCAGGGCGACACCTACGCGGACCTGCTGTTCACGATGATCGAACGGCGCAGCAAGCGCCCGCCGGTCACCTACACCACCTTCCAGGCCCGCGATCTCGGCGGCGACACCGCCCAGCTGTTCCAGGATGCGGTGCGCGAATCCTTCGAGCGCTTCGCCCCGAAAGCGATGCTGGTCGGCGCGTCCTGCACGGCCGAGCTGATCCAGGACGACCCGGGCGGCCTCGCCGCCGCGCTCGAACTGCCGATCCCGGTCGTGACTCTGGAGCTGCCGTCGTACCAGAAGAAGGAGAACTGGGGCGCGGCCGAAACCTTCTACCAGCTGGTGCGCGCGATCTGCGGCCCGCTGGCACCGAAGCCGGGAACGCGCCGCGAAGACCGCGAACCGAACCGCCCGGCGCGCTGCAACCTGCTCGGTCCGACGGCGCTGGGCTTTCGCCATCGCGACGACGTGCGCGAGATCAGCGACCTGCTGGAAAAGCTGGGCGTGATCGTCAACGTGGTCGCGCCGCTGAATGCCTCGGTCGACGACCTGCGGCGGATTCCGGATGCCGATTTCAATGTCGTGCTGTATCCGGAAATCGCCAATCCGACGGCCAGCTGGCTGCTGCGGACCTTCGCGCAGCCGATGGTCAAGACGGTGCCGATCGGCACCGGTGCGACCTGCGAATTCATCCGCGAAGTCGCCGCCCTCGCCGGCCTCGACCCGACCGCCGCCCTTCATGACGGCACCTCCCGCGCGCCCTGGTATGCGAAGTCGGTCGACTCGACCTATCTGACCGGCAAGCGGGTGTTCGTGTTCGGTGACGGCACCCATGCTCTCGCCGCTGCCCGGATCGCGGCCAAGGAACTCGGCTTTCAGGTCGTGGGCCTGGGCACTTACAGCCGAGAGATGGCGCGCGACATCCGCGAAGCCGCGAAAGGCTATGGCTGCGACGCGCTGATCTGCGACGACTATCTCGAAGTCGAAGCGAAGATCGCCGAACTGCAACCGGAGCTGGTGTTGGGCACCCAGATGGAACGCCACATCGCCAAGCGTCTGGGCCTGCCCTGCGCAGTGATTTCGGCCCCGGTCCATGTTCAGGACTACCCGGCGCGCTACAGCCCGCAGATGGGTTTCGAAGGCGCCAATGTGATCTTCGACACCTGGGTTCACCCGCTGATGATGGGGCTGGAGGAACACCTGCTCGGCATGTTCCGCGACGACTTCGAATTCCATGCCGAAGCCTCGCCGTCGCATCTCGGCGGCCCGGCGATGGATCGCCGTGGCGATGTCGAAGCCGGCACGGAAGTCGCCGTCATCGAAGTGCCAGTGGCGGTCGAGACGGTCTGGGATGGCGTGCCGCGCTGGTCGCCGGAAGGCGAAAAGGAGCTGGGCAAGATTCCGTTCTTCGTGCGCGGCAAGGCACGGCGCAACACCGAAACCTACGCCCGCGAACACGGCGTCCGCGTGATCACCGTCGAGGCGCTCTACGATGCCAAAGCCCACTACAGCCGCTGAGCTGCGCTCGGTGGCGACGCCGATGCCCATGCAGATGCGAGTTGTCATCGTGACCATGGACAACCATCTGGCCAGCGCGACGCAACGCGCTGCCAATCGCCTCGCCCGCGAAGTGCCGGGGCTGGTGCTGACGATGCACACGGCTGCTGAATGGGCGGCCGACGAAGCCGCACTGAAGCGCTGCCATGACGACATCGCCCGTGGCGATCTGATCATCAACACCATGCTGTTCGTTGAGGAGCACTTCAATGCCGTGCTGCCGGCGCTGCAGGCGCGCCGCGATCATTGCGACGCGATGATCGGCTGCATGTCGGCCACCGAAGTCGCCAAGCTGACCCGCCTCGGCCGCTTCAACATGGACGGCAAGCAGGAGGCCAGCGGCGCGATGGCGCTGCTCAAGCGCCTGAAGCCGAAGGCCAAGGAAGGCGGCGCGAAAGCGACCGCCGGCGCCGAGCAGATGAAGATGCTGCGCCGCCTGCCCAAGCTGCTGCGCTTCATCCCAGGCACCGCGCAGGACGTGCGCGCCTACTTCCTGACCCTGCAGTACTGGCTGGCCGGATCGGAAGACAACATCGTCAACATGGTCCGCTTCCTCGTCGACCGCTATGCCGATGGGCCGCGTCGCGGCCTGCGCGGCACGCTGAAATCCGAGCTGCCGGCCGAGTACCCGGAAGTCGGCACCTATCACCCGCGGATGAAAGGCAGGATCATCGACAACGCTGATGCGCTGCCGAAGGTCGGCAAGCGCGGCACGGTCGGCGTGCTGCTGCTGCGCTCCTATCCGCTGGCCGGCAATGCCGCCCATTACGACGGCGTGATCAACGCGCTCGAAGCGCGCGGCCTGAATGTCGTCCCGGCCTTTGCCTCCGGACTCGACTCGCGGCCTGCGATCGAACAGTTCTTCATCAAGGACGGCCGCACGACGGTCGACGCCGTGGTGTCGCTGACCGGCTTCAGCCTGGTCGGCGGCCCCGCCTACAACGACGCGAAAGCCGCCGAGGACATCCTGGCCCGGCTCGACGTGCCCTACGTCGCCGCCCATCCGCTGGAGTTCCAGACGCTGGAGCAATGGGGAGCCGGCGAGCGCGGCCTGATGCCGGTGGAGTCGACCATCATGGTCGCGATTCCGGAACTCGACGGCGCCACCGGCATGACCACCTTCGGCGGCCGTTCCGATTCCGCAGGTGCCAAGTGCACCGGCTGCCAGCGCGGCTGCGTGTTCCCGCCATCGACCACCGCGCGCGACATGCAGACCTGTGTGGAGCGCGCCGAATCGCTGGCCGCCCGTGTCGACAAGCTGGTGGCGATGAAGCGCGCAGAGCGCGCCGAACGCAAGGTCGCCGTGGTGCTGTTCAACTTCCCGCCGAACGCCGGCAACATCGGCACCGCCGCGCACCTGTCGGTGTTCGAATCGCTGCACCACACGCTGACGGCGATGAAGGCGCAGGGCTACCGCGTCGACATCCCGGTCACCGTCGATGACCTGCGCGAGCGGATCATCCACGGCAATGCCGCCCGCTTCGGCAGCGACGCCAATGTCATGGCCCGCATTCCGGCCGATGACCATGTCCGCCGCGAGCCTTGGCTCAAGGACATCGAAGCCCAGTGGGGCCCGGCCCCGGGCCGCCAGAACAGCGACGGCGCGACCATCCAGATCCTCGGCGAACGCTTTGGCAACATCGCCATCTGCGTGCAGCCGGGCTTCGGTTACGAAGGCGATCCGATGCGCCTGCTGTTCGAAAAGGGCTTCGCGCCGACGCACGCCTTCTCCGCGTTCTATCGCTGGATTCGCGAAGACTTCGCGGCCCACGCGGTGCTGCATTTCGGCACTCACGGCGCGCTGGAATTCATGCCTGGCAAGCAGAGCGGCCTGTCAGGCGACTGCTGGCCGGATCGGCTGATCGGCAACCTGCCGAACCTCTACCTGTACGCCGCGAACAACCCCAGCGAAGGCGCTATCGCCAAGCGCCGCTCGCAGGCGACCTTGATTTCCTACCTGACGCCGCCGGTGGCGCAGGCCGGGCTGTATCGCGGCCTGGTCGACCTGAAGGGCTCGATCGACCGCTGGCGCGGGCTGACCCCGGAACAGACGCATGAGCGCGCCCCACTCGCCGCGATGATCCAGTCGCAGGCAGCGCTGATCGACCTCGCGGTCGCCGAACCGCTGTGGCTCGCCGAAAACGCCGAAGCCGCCGTGATCAAGCTCGGCGCTCAGGTGCTGGAACTGGAATACACGCTGATTCCGCACGGCCTGCACGTGGTCGGCGCAACCCCGTCCGACGAGGAACGCACCGACCTGCTGCTGTCGGTCGCCGAGGCTTCCCACGGCCTGCGGCCGGACCGCGCCGGCATCACTGCGCTGGTCGCTGGCGATTCGATCGACAAGGTGCTGGCGCTGAGCGGACTTGCCGATACCGCCGAGCATCGCGACACGCTCGCCAAGCTCGCCGGCATCAACGGGCAGCTCGGTGAAGAACATGAAGTCGAAGGCATCCTGAAGGCGCTCGACGGCCGCTACATCCGCCCGGCACCGGGTGGCGACCTGCTGCGCACCCCGGACATCCTGCCGACCGGCCGCAACCTGCACGGCTTCGATCCGTTCCGGATTCCGAGCGCCTTCGCGGTGATCGACGGCGCGCAGCAGGCCCAGCGGCTGCTGGTTCGCCACGTCGAGGACGGCAACCCGCTGCCGGAAACCATCGCGCTGGTGCTCTGGGGTACGGACAACCTGAAATCCGAAGGCGCGCCGATCGCGCAGGCCCTGGCGCTGATGGGTGTCAAGCCGCGCTTCGATGCTTATGGCCGTCTGGCCGGTGCCACGCTGATCCCGCAGGCCGAACTCGGCCGGCCGCGTATCGACGTCGTGATCACCCTGTCCGGCATCTTCCGTGACCTGCTGCCGCTGCAGATCAAGCTGCTCGCCGAAGCCGCGTTCCTGGCCGCCAGTGCCGATGAATCGCCGGAGCTGAACTACGTGCGCAAGCATGCGCTGGCCTATATGGCCGAGCACGGCTGCGATCTGGAAACCGCGAGCTTGCGTGTCTACGGCAATGCCGATGGCGCCTATGGTGCGAACGTCAACAACCTGATCGAGTCGAGCCGCTGGGATCAGGAAGACGAACTCGCCGAAACCTACAGCCGCCGCAAGAGCTTCGCGTTCGGCCGCAGTGGCGCACCGAAGGCGCAAGCCGCGCTGATGCAGAGCATCCTGAAGAACGTCGATCTCGCCTATCAGAACCTCGATTCGGTGGAACTGGGCGTGACCACGGTCGACACCTACTTCGACACGCTCGGCGGCATCAGCCGCGCCGTGCAGCGCGCCAAGGGCGGCATCGCCGCACCGGTCTACATCGGCGACCAGACCACCGGTGCCGGCACGGTGCGCAGCTTGTCCGAACAGGTGTCGCTGGAAACCCGCACCCGGATGCTCAATCCCAAGTGGTACGAAGGGATGCTCAAGCACGGCTACGAAGGTGTGCGCCAGATCGAGACCCACATCACCAACACCTTCGCCTGGTCGGCAACCACCGGGCAGGTGCAGCCCTGGGTCTACCAGCAGCTCGCCGAGACCTTCGTGCTCGACCCCGAGATGCGTGACCGCCTCGCCAAACTCAATCCCACGGCCTCCGCGAAAGTCGCGAGCCGTCTGCTGGAAGCGACCGAGCGCAGCTACTGGCGTCCGGACGACAAGACACTCGAAGCGCTGCGACATGCCGGACTCGAACTCGAGGACCGGCTCGAAGGCGTTCACCTTGCGGAGGCTGCATGAGCACCATAGGCAACATCCCGGTTTCCACCGTCCGCCGCGTCATGCCCCCGCCCGACGGCCAGGGCAGCGTGCAGGTCCATCTCGACGAATCGCAGAAGATCGGCAATGCCAAGGTCTTCGCCGTCTACGGCAAGGGCGGCATCGGCAAGAGCACGACTTCATCCAATCTTTCCGCCGCGTTCTCCAAGCTCGGCAAAAGGGTTCTGCAGATCGGCTGCGATCCCAAGCACGACTCGACGTTCACCTTGACCAAGCGGCTGGTGCCGACGGTCATCGACATCCTGGAGTCGGTCGATTTCCACGGCGAGGAACTGCGCCCGGAAGACTTCGTCTACGAGGGCTACAACGGCGTGATGTGCGTCGAGGCCGGTGGCCCGCCGGCCGGCACCGGCTGCGGCGGCTATGTCGTCGGCCAGACGGTGAAACTCCTGAAAGAGCACCACCTGCTGGAAGACACCGACGTGGTGATCTTCGACGTGCTCGGCGATGTCGTCTGCGGCGGCTTCGCAGCCCCGCTCCAGCACGCCGACCGCGCGCTGATCGTCGCCGCCAACGATTTCGATTCGATCTTCGCGATGAACCGCATCGTGGCCGCGATCGCGTCGAAGTCGAAGAACTACAACGTGCGCCTCGGTGGCGTGATCGCCAACCGCTCGCGCGAGACCGACCAGATCGACAAGTACAACGCCGCGATCGGGCTGGAAACCCTGGCCCGCTTCCCGGACCTCGATGCCATCCGTCGCTCGCGGCTGAAGAAGGCGACGATGTTCGAGATGGAAGACGTGCCGGAAATCCGCGCCGTGCAGGACGAGTACCTGCGCCTCGCCGCCAACCTGTGGATGGGCACCAAGCCGCAGCTGACCTCGCCGCTCAAGGATCGCGAGATCTTCGATCTGCTCGGGTTCGAGTGATGAGCGCCGCCCACAAGCTGGATCAGGCGAGCTACGACAGCCGTCGCGGCCAGCTGGAAACCTATTTCGACCGCACCGCCGCCGACACCTGGGCACGGCTGACCTCGACTGCCAAGGTCAGCCGTATCCGCGAAACGGTGCGCGCCGGCCGTGACCAGATGCGCAGCACCCTGCTGTCCTGGCTGCCGGACGATCTGACTGGCACACGCATCCTCGACGCCGGCTGCGGCACCGGCGCGCTGGCGGTGGAAGCGGCCCGCCGTGGTGCCGATGTGGTCGCGATCGACATCGCCGGCAATCTGGTCAATGTCGCCCGCGAACGCGCGCCGACCGACCTCAAGGGCTCGATCGAATTCCACGTCGGCGACATGCTGAACCCGGCGCTCGGCGCGTTCGACCACGTGGTGGCGATGGATTCGCTGATCCACTACCAGCCGGCCGACATCGCCAACACCGTCGCTGCCCTGATGCCGCGCACCCGCTCGAGCCTCGTCATCACTTTCGCGCCGAAGACCGCGCTGCTGACGGCCATGCACACCGTCGGCAAGCTGTTCCCGCGCGGCGACCGGGCGCCGGCGATCGTGCCGGTCACCGCGCAGACCTTGTGCAGGCTGCTCAAGGACCGCCCCGAAGCCCAAGGCTGGAACTACGCGCAGACCCGGCTCGTCACCAGCGGCTTCTACAAGAGCCAGGCCTTCGAGCTGAAACGCGGATGAAAACGCCCGCGCCGGCGCACCCGACCTTCGCATCGGCCTGGAGCCGGGTCTCGACCCGCTTCCTGCCGTTCGCGGACGCCGCGACCATCGAGCTGCCGCTGTCGCGGCTGCTGCGGCTGTCGCTGTTCCAGGTCTCGGTCGGCATGGCACTGGCGCTGCTGATCGGCACGCTGAACCGGGTGATGATCGTCGAGCTGCAGGTACCTGCCTGGCTGGTCGGCTTCATGGTCGCGCTGCCGCTGGTGTTCGCGCCGTTCCGGGCGCTGATCGGTTTCAAGTCCGACACCCACAAGTCCTTCCTCGGCTGGCGTCGGGTGCCCTACATCTGGTTCGGCTCAATGCTGCAGTTCGGCGGGCTGGCGATCATGCCGTTTGCGCTGATCCTGCTGTCGGGCGATTCCTTGCAGCACCCGATCGTCGGCCAGATCGGTGCGGCACTGGCCTTCCTGCTGGTCGGCGCGGGATTGCACACGACCCAGACCGTGGGCCTCGC
>PNMW01000063.1 GCA_013823855.1 Lysobacteraceae bacterium
GCTGAAGGATTTCGCAGGGCATTTTCCGTGGCAACTCTCGGGCGGGATGTTGCAGCGCGCCAATCTGTGCCGGGCGCTGATCCATGATCCGGACCTGCTGCTGCTGGACGAGCCGTTCGGGGCGCTCGACGCCCAGGTCCGCAAGGACCTGCGCCGCTGGCTGCGCCAGCTGCACCGCGAAACCGGCTACACGACGATCTTCGTCACCCACGATCAGGAAGAAGCGCTGGAACTGGCCGATCGCGTCGTGGTGATGAACCGCGGCGTCATCGAGCAGGTCGGCACCACCGACCAGGTCTGGGACGCCCCGGCCACGCCGTTCGTCTACGACTTCCTCGGCACCCCGAACGTGCTGCCGGCCAGGGTCGAGCGCGGCGCGCTGCTGCTGAACGGCGCGACGGCCGTGCTCGCCGAAGCCGGTGCCGCCCCCGAAGGCCCGGTGAACGTCTACACCCGGCCGAACGAGATGCGCGTGGCCGACGACACCGACGCTGCCGCACTGGCCGGCACCGTCGTGGAAATCCAGCGCACCGGCCTGCTGCTGCGGCTGGGGGTCTCGCTGCTCAGCAGCGGCGAGATCATCGAGATCGAACTGCCGCATCCCGACCCCGCCGTGCAGCGCTGGACGGTGAACGACGCGATTCGCCTGCGTCCGGCGCGCTACAGCCTGTTCCCGCGGCAGGTGACCGCGGCCGATGTCGCCGACGGCTTCGATCCGACGCTGACCATTGCCGAGCGGCGGGAGCGCAGCCGCAACTAGGCCGCCAGCCGGTCCAGATGCCCGCGCGAGGATCCCGGCCGTCTGGTCTGACGGCCGGCTGCTGGCTCAGCTTTCCGGCCGCAAGGCCGGGTGAACGCCTAACTTTCCGGCCGCATGGCCGGATGATCATTCAACTTTCCGGCCGCATGGCCGGAAAGAGCAGCACGTCCCTGATCGACGGCGAATCGGTCAGGAACATCACCAGTCGGTCGATGCCGATGCCGACACCGGCGGTCGGCGGCAGGCCGTATTCGAGCGCGCGGATGTAGTCGGCGTCGAACAGCATCGCTTCGTCGTCGCCGCCGTCCTTGGCCGCGACCTGCTGGCGGAAGCGTTCGGCCTGGTCGTCCGGGTCGTTCAGCTCCGAGAAGCCGTTGGCGACTTCGCGGCCGCCGACGAAGAACTCGAAGCGGTCGGTGACCTCCGGATCGGCGTCGGAGCGACGCGCCAGCGGCGACACTTCCGTCGGGTACTCGATGATGAAGGTCGGCTGCACCAGTTTGGCTTCCACCGTCTTCTCGAAGATTTCGGTCAGCAGCTTGCCGGCGCCGTACTCGGCCTTGACCGGGATATGCAGCGCCTTGCAGGCGGCCGCGAGGTAGTCGCGGTCGAACAGCTTCCCGGGGTCAAGGTCCGGATTGCGTTCGGCCACTGCGTCCTTCATCGACACGCGGCGGAACGGCTGGGCGAGGTCGAATTCGACGTCCTGATAGCGCAGCTGCGTCGTGCCAAGGGTGGCGAGTGCGGCATTGCGGATCAGCGCTTCGACCAGATCCATCGCTTCGAGGTAATCGGCATAGGCCTGATAGAACTCGAGCATCGTGAACTCGGGGTTGTGCCGCGTGCTCAGCCCCTCGTTGCGGAAGTTGCGGTTGATCTCGTAGACGCGCTCGAAGCCACCGACCACGAGGCGCTTCAGGTACAGCTCGGGCGCGATACGCAGGAACAGATCGCGATCGAGCGCGTTGTGATGGGTCACGAATGGCTTGGCGGTGGCGCCGCCGGCCAGCGGTTGCAGCATCGGCGTCTCGACCTCGACGAAACCCAGACCATCGAGCGTCTGGCGGATCGAGCGCACGGTGCCGGCGCGAATCTGGAACGTGCGGCGCACGTCCGGATTGACGATCAGATCGACATAGCGCTGGCGGTAGCGGATTTCGGTGTCGGTCAGGCCGGCCCACTTCTCCGGCAGCGGCCGCACCGTCTTGACCAGCAGTTCGATGTGATCGGCCTTGATCGACAGCTCGCCGGTCTTGGTCCGGAACAGGGTGCCGGCCACGCCGATGATGTCGCCGACATCCCAGGTCTTGAACTCGGCATAGCGTTCCAGACCCACCGCCTCGTTCTGCACGAATGTCTGGATGCGGCCGGACATGTCCTGGATCTGCGCGAAGCTGGCCTTGCCCATCACCCGCTTGGCGATCAAGCGACCCGCCAGCACATGGCGGGCGCTGGCCGCTTCGACCGCTTCGCTGGTTTCAAGCGTGCCGTAGCGGGCATGGAGGGCCTCGGCCAAGCTGTCGCGCCGCCAGGTATTCGGGAACGCCTGCCCGGCTGCGCGCAGCTTTTCGAGCTTTTCGCGCCGTGTGCCGATGACATGGTTTTCTTCCGACCGGTCCGGACCAGTCGTGGGGTTCTCGTCCTGCGGCTTCTTTTCGTCGGTCATGGCATCAGGTCTGAAGGCGGGCTTCACGCAAAGACGCGAAGCCGCAAAGGAACAACGCATCGCTCGGAACAGCGATGCCGGTCGGGTGTTGGCGTCCTTGCACCCTGGCGTCAGCCGCCACTCGACCGCCGTCGCTTACAAGCCCGATTTCAGGCTCGCTTCGATATAAGGATCAAGATGGCCGTCGAGCACCTTCTGGGTGTCGGCGATTTCGACCCCGGTGCGCAGGTCCTTGATGCGGGACTGGTCGAGCACGTACGAGCGGATCTGGTGCCCCCACTCGATGTCGCTCTTGGAATCCTCGATCCGCTGCTTCTCGGTGTTGCGCTTCTGCAGTTCCTGTTCGTACAGGCGCGAGCGCAGCATCTTCATCGCCGCGTCGCGGTTCTTGTGCTGGCTGCGCTGGGTCTGGCAGGCGACCACGATGCCGGACGGCACGTGGGTGATGCGGATCGCCGATTCGGTCTTGTTGACGTGCTGACCGCCGGCACCCGAGGAGCGGAAGGTGTCGACCTTCAGGTCCGCCGGGTTGATGTCGATCTCGATCTTGTCGTCGATCTCCGGCGACACGTAGACGCCGGCGAAGCTGGTGTGGCGGCGGTTGCCGGAATCGAACGGCGACTTGCGGACCAGGCGATGGACGCCGGTCTCGGTGCGCAGCCAGCCGTAGGCGTATTCGCCCTCGATCTGCAGCGCCGCCGACTTGATGCCGGCGACATCGCCATCGCTGAGTTCGAGCAGTTCGACCTTGAAGCCCTTGCCTTCCGCCCAGCGCGTGTACATGCGCAGCAGCATCGAGGCCCAGTCCTGGGCTTCGGTGCCGCCGGCACCGGCCTGGATGTCGAGGAAGCAGTTGTTGGCGTCGGCTTCGCCGGCGAACATCCGCTTGAATTCCATGTCCTCGGCGATCGCCCGGTAACCGTCGACTTCGCGGGCGATCGAGGCCACCGAGGCCTCGTCGCCTTCCTCGGCGGCCATCAGCAGCAGTTCGTAGGCGTCGGCAAGCCCGGCGCGAACCTTGTTCAGCGGCTGGGTGATGCCTTCGAGCATCGCCCGCTCGCGGCCGAGGGCCTGGGCGCGTTCCGGGTTGTCCCAGACATCGTTCTGCTCGAGTTCCTTGACCACCTCGTCAAGGCGTTCGCACTTCACATCGTAGTCAAAGATAGCCCCGCAGGGCGTCGAAACGCGCCTGCAGGGCTGTGATCTCGCTCTTGATCGGGTTGATTTCCACGGCACGGGGAATTGGCTGGGGCGCGCAGTATAGTCGCCGGCCATCAAGGGATGAACATCGGTTGTGGCGGCCGGCGGCATCGTGATAAAAATCGCATTCGACGGGTACCATATCTTCGGCCGGGACCACCCGTGCATTTCACCCGCAGTACCACACGAACAAAAGCGCAGGGGAAACTGATGAAGAACTTTCGCATCCGGCCGCAGGGACTGATGCTGCTGGCCCTCGGCTCGGGCTTGGCGACCACCGCACACGCGCAGGACGAGGACCGCCGGTTCTACGTCTCGCCGATGGGCACGTACACGATCTTCGACAATGGCCGGTCGACCAAGGGCGACAATGGCCCTGGCGGCAGCATCGCCATTGGCAAGAGTGTCACCGCCAACCTCGATCTCGAGATTTTTGGCCATTACAGCAATCTGCCGAACGGCGGTGCTGGCAAGGACTTCAAGCTGTACGGCGCCGGTGCCGGTGCCAACATCTACCCGTTCCCGACCAATCCGATCTTCGGCGGCGCCTATGTGCGTCTGGCCGTGTCGCGTGGCCAGGGCAAGGACGCGCAGGGCCCGATCGCCGACTATACGACGACCCTGTTCGACGCCGGCCTCGGCTACAACTTCGTGATTTCCAAGAACGCCCTCGGCCCGTTCGGTCCAGGGATGTCGCTGCGTCTGGAAGCCCTGTACCGCCATGATGCGCACGGCCGTGACCAGCTCGGCATCGATTCCGGCCCGGACCAGTACTTCCAGGATCTGGTGATCGGCCTCGGTCTGCGCATTCCGCTGGGTGGCCGCGCCGGCCCGGCCGTCGAACCGCCGAGCGAACCGGTTGCCGTGGTGCCGGTCGAAGAAGCCGCCCCTGTTGAAGAAGCGCCGCCGCCGCCGGCCGACAAGCCCTGCGAACCGCCGGTTCCGGGCCAGCCGATCAGCCTCGAAGGCTGCAAGGAAGGCGACACGCTGGTGCTGCGCGGCGTCAACTTCGAGTTCGACAAGTCGAAGCTGACCGTCAACGCGAAGGCCCTGCTCGATCCGGTCGCCGACGCACTGCTGGCGCGTCCTGACATCAAGGTCGAAGTCGACGGCCACACCGACTCGAAGGGCAGCGACGCCTACAACCTGAAGCTGTCGGATGCCCGCGCCGCCTCGGTCATGGCCTACTTGGTCAGCCGCGGCGTCGATGCCGGTCGCCTGACCAGCAAGGGCTTCGGTGAATCACAGCCGGTGGCCGACAACGCCACCGATGAAGGCCGCGAACTGAACCGCCGCGTCGAACTGAAGATCACCGAGTCGGCAGGCCCTGGCGTGACGGCGGAACCGGCGAACGAAGTTCCGGCTTCGGAAGCCGCACCGGCCGAAGAAGCAGCGCCGGCTGAAGCGGCCCCGGCGGCGGAAGAAGCCGCGCCGGCCGAGGAAGCGGCCCCAGCCGAAGCTGCGCCGGCTGAGGAAGCGGCGCCGGCCGAAGCCGCGCCAGCTGAAGAAGCAGCTCCGGCTGAAGAAGCGCCGGCTGCCGAAGAAGCACCTGCAGAGTCGTCCGAGGCGGAAGCGCCGGCCGAGGAAGCTCCGGTCGAAGGCTGAGCTACCGGCCCGATCCACCGGTAGCGCTCAGGCGCGACCGGTTTCTGATCCCCCCCGCATCGGGCAACCGGTGCGGGGTTTTTCGTTAAGGGCGTCTCGCCTGCTCAGCGCTCAGCCGGCTCGGCGACCGATCACCGTGATCATCGGCAGGCGGCCGAGATCGGCAACCACCGGCGCAGCCTCGGCGGCCTGTTGTGCGTGGAGCCGCTCCCCTGCAGTGCCGGTCTTGATCAGGGTCACGGCGAACGACAGATGCAGCGCCAGGGCCGCCATCGCGGCGGCGGTGATGGTCAGGCTGCGGCTTTCGGTGGCGTCGCTGCGGCGGCGGATGGCGATCTTGTTCATGGGCGTCCTCTCGTGCGTGTTCGTTGGCGGGTGCCGGCGCGGCGCTCTTTCCATGGCGCGCCCGTTTTCGTTTCCGGCACTGCTGAGATGCAACGGAATCGTCATATGGATTAAACACGCGCGAGAAAATTTTTCGCGTGGACAACGACTTGGACGCCCTAAGCTGTCCGCGGACAGGCCCCGGACACCGAACCGGCCCGATGCGGACGCAGGCGACCCGTCCGCTATACTTCGCGCCTTTCCCGATCCGCCGCGCATGTCCGAGCCGCCCGCCACCAAGCCCTCGCCCGCCAAGGTCTTCATCAAGACCTTCGGCTGCCAGATGAACGAGTACGACTCGTCGAAGATGGTCGACGTGCTGAAAGCGACGCGCGGCTACGAGCAGACGCAGGACATCGACGACGCCGACCTGGTGCTGCTGAACACCTGCTCCGTGCGCGAGAAAGCCTCGGAGAAAGTGTTCTCCGATCTCGGCCGGCTGAAGGCCTGGAAGGCCGCGAAGCCGGGGCGGCTGGTCGGCGTCGGCGGCTGTGTCGCCAGCCAGGAAGGCGAAGCGATCGCCAAGCGCGCAGTCGCCGTCGACCTGGTGTTCGGTCCGCAGACCCTGCATCGCCTGCCGGAGCTGATCGACCAGACCCGCGCCACCCAGCGTCCGGCGATCGACGTGCGCTTCCCGGAAATCGAGAAGTTCGACCGCCTGCCCGAGCCGCGCGCCGAAGGCGTCACCGCCTTCGTGTCGATCATGGAAGGCTGCTCGAAGTACTGCACCTTCTGCATCGTGCCGTACACCCGCGGCGAGGAAATCTCCCGGCCGCTCGACGACGTGCTGGCCGAAGTCGATGCGCTGCTGGCGCAGGGCGTCCGCGAGATCACCCTGCTCGGCCAGAACGTCAATGCCTACGCCGGCAAGATGGCGGACGGCTCGACCTGCGATCTGGCGCTGCTGCTGCACATCCTCGCCCGCTTCGACGGCCTCGGCCGGCTGCGCTACACGACCTCGCATCCGGCGCATTTCAACGACAGCCTGATCAATGCGTTCGCGGCCATCCCGAAGCTCGACAACCAGCTGCACCTGCCGGTGCAGAGCGGCTCCGACCGCATCCTGGCGATGATGAAGCGCGGCTACACGCAGGCCGAGTACCTCGCCAAGATCGCCCGGCTTCGCCACTACCGGCCGCGGATCAGCCTGTCGACCGACATCATCGTCGGCTTCCCGTCGGAAACCGACGAGGACTTCGAGCAGACGATGACGCTGATCGAGACGGCGCGCTTCGATGCCGCGTTCTCGTTCATCTATTCGCCGCGCCCCGGCACCCCGGCCGCGAACCTGCGCGATGGCGTGCCGCAGGACGTCAAGCAGGCGCGCCTCGAACGGGTGCAGACACGAATCCGCGAGATCGGCGACCAGTACGCCGACAGCCTGATCGGCTCGGTGCAGTCGGTGCTGGTCACCGGCCCGTCGCGCAAGGGCAATGGCCAGCTGACCGGCAAGACGCCGTGCAACCGCTCGATCAATTTCGCAGGCGCGGCACGGCTCGCCGGCCAGTTCGTCGATGTCCGCGTCACCTCCCGCCTGACCAATTCGCTGCAAGGCGAAGTGCTGACTGTCGACTCCGTCTTGTGACTACCACGCCCACCACGCTGATCACCGCCGATCCGGTCGCGATTTCCCGCCGCGATTTCCTGCTGACCCCGGACGATGCCCATCGCGTCGCCAATCTGAACGGCAGCTTCGATTCCCACCTGCGCGCGCTCGAGGTGGGCCTCGGCATCGAGATCCGCAACCGCGGCAACCGCTTTGTGGTGATCGGCCCGGTCGACGAGGCCGAAGCCGGCGAATCGGCGCTGCGCTCGCTGTACGCCATGACCGAAGACGTCGCGGTCGATGCCGAGCATGTGCATCTGGCGCTGCGCGAGTTCGCGCCGCGCTCGAAGCTGAGCGCCGTTCCCGGCGCCCGCAACGGCGACGACGTGGTGATCCGCACCAAGCGCGGCGTGGTGCGCGGCCGTTCGCCGCTGCAGAAGGCCTACCTCGACGACATCGCCAACAACGTGCTGAGCTTCGGCATCGGCCCGGCGGGTACCGGCAAGACCTATCTCGCAGTGGCCAGTGCCGTCGAAGCGCTGGAACGCGACCGGGTGCGCAAGCTGGTGCTGGTGCGGCCGGCGGTCGAGGCCGGCGAAAAGCTCGGCTTCCTGCCCGGCGACATGGCGCAGAAGATCGATCCGTATCTCCGGCCGCTGTACGACGCGCTGTACGAGATGCTCGGCTTCGAGAAGGTCGCCCGGCTGATCGAACGCAATGTCATCGAGGTCGCCCCGCTCGCCTTCATGCGCGGCCGCACCTTGAATGAAGCCTTCGTGATTCTCGACGAGGCGCAGAACACCACGGTCGAGCAGATGAAGATGTTCCTGACCCGCATCGGCTTCGGTTCGGTCGCCGTGGTCACCGGCGACGTCACCCAGATCGATCTGCCGAAGCACGTCGCCTCCGGCCTGACTCACGCGATGAACGTGCTCCGCGGCGTGCCCGAGATCGGCTTCACCCAGTTCGGCTCCAGCGACGTC
The DNA here is from genome assembly GCA_013823855.1 of Lysobacteraceae bacterium. Classification (GTDB taxonomy): domain Bacteria; phylum Pseudomonadota; class Gammaproteobacteria; order Nevskiales; family Nevskiaceae; genus Nevskia. The sequence continues at coordinate 8,145 of PNMW01000063.1, forward strand.
GTCCGTCATCCGCTGGTGCAGACCATCGTCCGCGCCTACGAGGCCTACGAGGCCAGCGAAAAGGTCGCCCCCGGTTTCCGATGAGCGTCAGCCACAACATCACCATCCAGCGGCGGGTGCCGCCGGCCGGCGTGCCGACGCCGGCGGCGCTGCGCCAGTGGGCGCTGGCCGCACTCGGCCATACCCATGGCGAACTGACCATCCGCATCGTCGACGAAGCGGAAAGCGCGCTGCTGAACGGCCGCTATCGCGGCAAGGACTATCCGACCAACGTCCTGTCGTTCCCTTACGACAGCGAAGGCTTCGAGGAAACCGACGACGGCCCGCCGCTCGGCGATCTGGCGATCTGTGCGCCGGTGGTCGCCCGCGAAGCCGACGAGCAGGGCAAGGAACTGCGCGCGCACTGGGCGCACATGGTCGTCCACGGGGTCTTGCACCTGCTTGGCCGCGACCATATCGACGATGCCGAGGCGGAAGCGATGGAAGCCGAGGAGCGCGCCATCCTGGCCGGACTGGGTTTCCCCGATCCGTACTGAGCCGCCGTTGACGGCGCCGTGACAAGCCACGGAAGCGCAAAGCGAGTGCGCTAGACTCCAGAAAAACCAGATCGCCACCGGGACCGCGCTGCGCGGCCCGCGCGGCGACATACGAGGCCGGACCGCTTCCTTGCGCGGTCACGGCATGCTTCTTGGTACTTTCCCGATTCATGAACGACGGCTCTGGCAGTTCCCACTCCGAACGCGACAGCGACAACGGCCCCGCCAGCTGGTGGCGGCGGCTGACGCAGCGGCTCGCGGGCGGCCCCCGCACCCGCGAAGACCTCAACGAACTGCTCGACGGCGCCCATGAATCCGGCCTTGTCGACGCCGACGCGGCATCGATGATCCGCGGCGTGTTCGAGACCGGCCAGCTGCAGGTCCGCGACATCATGGTGCCGCGCGCCCAGATGGTGGTCGTCGAGCGCGACTGGCCACTGGAGCAGTTGCTGGCCTCGGTCGTCGAGTCCGGTCACTCGCGTTACCCGGTGATCGGCGACTCCCGCGACGAGATCGTCGGCATCCTGCTGGCCAAGGACCTGCTGCGCTTCACCTCCAGCGAAGCGCCGGATTTCGACATCGCGCGCTGGCTGCGGCCGGTCGCCTTCGTGCCGGAATCCAAGCGGGTCAACGTGCTGCTGAAGGACTTCCGCAAGAGCCGCAACCACATGGCGCTGGTCGCCGACGAGTACGGCGGCGTCGCCGGGCTGGTGACCATCGAGGACGTGCTGGAACAGATCGTCGGCGAGATCGACGACGAGCACGATGAATCGGAGAGCGCGCAGATCCTCAAGCAGGACGACCGCCGCTATCTGGTCCAGGGCCTGACGCCGATCGACGACTTCAACCAGTACTTCGGCGCCGAGTTCTCCGACGAGGATTTCGACACCGTCGCCGGGCTGGTGATGCATGAACTCGGGCACATGCCGCGGCGCGGCGAAAGCATCCAGATCGACCGCTTCCAGTTCAACGTGCAGCGCGCCGACAGCCGCCGCGTCCATCTGCTGCAGGTCATGCTGTCGCAGACCTGATGGCGCGCGCAGCCGTCACCGGGTGATCGGATGAAGTCTGTCGTGGCGCTGTTGTTCGCCCTGCTGCTGTCCATGCCGGCGCAGGCCTCGCCATTCGTGGCCAGCGGCCAGCCGGCCGAGAACCTGACCGCCAGCATCGTCACCTTCCAGCCGGGCACCCTGTACTGGCAGCGCTTCGGTCACAACGCGCTGCTGTTGCGGGAGGCTTCGAGCGGCCGGGCGATCAGCTTCAACTACGGCATCTTCGACTTCGGCGCGCCGGGCTTCTTCCTGAACTTCGCACGCGGCCACATGACCTACCGTGTGGTGCCGAACACGCTGGACAACGATCTGCGCCACTACGCGGCCGAGCACCGCTGGGCGCTGGAGCAACGGCTGAATCTGGATGCCCGGCAGGTCGGCCGGCTGCGCGATTTCCTCGAATGGAACGTGCAGCCGGAGAACGCCGACTACCGCTACGACTACTTCCTGTCGAACTGCTCGACCCGGGTGCGCGACGCGCTCGACTACGCGATCGGCGGCCAGCTGAAGCCGCAGCTCGAAGCCCGCAGCACCCTGCTCAGCTACCGCAAGGAAGCGACCCGGCTGATCGCGCCGGACGCCCTGCTGATGGTCGGCATGGACTTGATCCTCGGGCCGATCGCCGACCGGCCGATCGACGTCTGGCAGCAAGGCTTCGCGCCGCTGGCGCTGATGCAGGCGCTGCGCAGCGCCACCGTCACCGATGCCGGCGGCCGCGTCCTGCCGCTGGTGAGCCATGAAGCGCGGCTGCTGCCCGGCGGTCATACCGATCCGCCGGATCGTGCTCCGGACCTGCGCCTGCAGTTCCTGCTCGCCGGCATCACCATGGCGGCGATCCTGCTCGGCCTCGCCAAGTTCCGCGCGGTCGGCGCCGTGCGCGGGCTGCTGATGCTGATCACCACCGGCATCGCCCTGCTCTGCGGCCTCGGCGGCCTGATTCTCGCCGCCTGCTGGGGCCTGAGCGAGCACTGGGCCGGCTGGCGCAACGAGAACCTGCTGCTGGTCAACCCGCTGTGCCTGCTGCTGGTGCCGGCGCTGGCAGCCTACCCGCGGCTGCGCTGGCGGCCGACATTGCGCACCCGGCGCCTCGCGCTCGCGGTGGCCGTGCTGGCCATCCTGTCGCTGCTGGTCCGCGACATCCCCGGCTTCAAGCAGCAGAACCTGCACTGGGCCTATCTGCTGATTCCGATCCACACGGCGATCGCGCTGCTGTTCCTGCGCGCCAAGAAGCCGGACGACGAGCTGTGAGCGAGGCCGTCATCATCCAGCTTTTGGCCGAGCTGACGCCGAGCCAGCGCGCGCTGGTCGAGGCCGCGACGGCCGCCACCCGCAGCGCCTACGCGCCGTACTCGCGCTTCCACGTCGGCGCCACCCTGCTGTTCGCCGATGGCAGCCAGCACAGCGGCGCGAATTTCGAGAACGTGTCCTACGGCCTCAGCCTGTGCGCCGAAACCGTGGCGATCGCCAGTGCCAGCGCCGCCGGCCGGCTCAAGGACGTGGTGGCGATCGCGATCGCCGCCGAAGGCGAACTGGCGGCGGCGGTGACCGGCGAGTTCATCGCCCCCTGCGGCCGCTGCCGGCAGGTGCTGGCGGAAGCGGTCAGCGTCTGCGGTCACGACATCGCGGTGCTGATGCTGAGCCGCGACGGCCTGCGCGTGCGCAGCACCACGGCGCGTGCGCTGCTGCCGCTGGCCTTCGGGCTCTGACGCCGAACGAACGTCGCGGCCGGGGCATGGTCTGAGCGGCAGACCCTTTCCACCTTCAGGCCCACCATGACCCGCTTGTCCCGCCTCTGTGCCGCGCTGGCCGCCACCCTGCTCGCTGCCTGCGCCGCCGCCCCGAAGCTGCCGCCGATCGAACGCGCCGCGAATGTCGACCTGCCCCGCTTCATGGGCGACTGGTACGTGATCGCCCATACGCCGACCTTCGTCGACCGTGACGGCTACAACCAGATCGAGTCGTACCGCCTGAACGACGACGGCACGATCGCCACCACTTTCACGTTCCGCGACGGCGGCTACGACGGCGAGCCGAAGAAGTACCAGCCGAAGGGCTTCGTGGTGCCCGGAACCAACAATGCCGAATGGGGCATGCAGTTCATCTGGCCGTTCAAGGGCGAGTACCTGATCAGCGAACTGGCCGACGACTATTCGACCGTGGTCATCGCCCGCAGCAAGCGCGATCTGGTCTGGCTGCTGGCGCGCAAGCCGGACATGGCCCAGGCCGACTACGACCGCCACCTCGCCCGCATCGCGGCGATGGGTTACGACCTGTCCAGGGTCAAGCGGGTGCCGCAGCGCTGGCCCGCGAACTGAATCAGCGACGGGTGTCGAGGATTTCCGCGCGGACGTCGCGCGGTTCGCGCGGCACGGGCCGGGTCGGCCGGGGTCCCGGCGGCGGTGCGGGCGGCGGTTCGACCACCGGCGGGCGGCGGATCGGCCTGCCCCGATACGGCAGGTAGACCGGCAGCCAGCGATCGCGGTCGGCGTCACGCTCCGGCTCTGCCGCCGGCCGCCGCGCCGCTTCCAGTTCCGCTTCGGCCCTGAGCCGCGCCGCTCGCGCGGCATCGGCTTCGGCTTCGGCATTGATCCGCCGATCCGCCTCGACCTGATCGAGATAGCGCCGATAGCGTGCCGCGACCGCTGCCCCGTCCCCGGCCGGTGGCGGCGCGGCGGCATCGATCCGCCGGCCTTCCCGCCCCTGCTGCGCTTCGCGGGTTGCGGCGGTCTGGTTGCAGGGGCGGTCCTGGAACAGCGTCGAGCCGTCGAGCGCCTGGCAGCGATAGACCATGCTGCCCGCTGCAGTCGGGGCCACGGTGGGCGCCGGAGCAGGCACGGCCGCTTCTGGCCGCAGCGGCTGCGCACCCGCCAGCGCGGAGAGCGCCAGCAGCGCGGAGCCGAACACAGGATGCAGGCGAAGGTTCATGGCGTTTTCGACCCCGCCGGCCGGCCAGCGGTTCGCAGGCCGCTCAGGCGCGATCGCCGCGCAGCGCGCGAACCCGGGCTTCGAGCGCCGCCGCCGTCAGCCCGGATGGCGCGATCGGCGTCTCGGCGATCAGCTCGATTTCGGCCCGGAAGCGGCGCGGCAACCGGGCACGGCGCAGCTGGGAATCGATCCGCGACCACATGCTGCCCCAGAGGCCGCGCAGCGCCAGCGGCACCACCGGCACCGGATTGGCGGCCAGGATCTTCTCGATGCCCGGCTTGAACGGCTGGATCTCGCCGTTCGGCGTCAGCCCGCCTTCCGGGAACAGGCCGATGATCTCTCCCGCCTTCAGGGCACGGTCGATCTCGGCATAGGCCGCCTCGAGCATCACCGGGTCTTCTTTGGCAGGGGCGATCGGGATCGCCCGCGCGGTGCGGAACAGGAAATTCATGCCGGGAGTCCTGAAGATCTTGTGGTACATCACGAAGCGCAGCGGCCGGCGCACGCTGCCGCCGACGATCAGCGCATCGACGAACGACACGTGGTTGCAGACCACGATTGCCGCGCCCTCCTCGGGAATGTGCTGCTCGAGCCCGGAGACGCGAATCCGGTACAGCACCCGGATCATCATCCAGGCCAGGAAGCGCATCAGGAATTCCGGTACCAGGGTATAGATGAAGATCGCCACACCGGCGTTCAGCACGGCAGCGGCGAGGAACAGCTGCGGAATGTTCAGCCCGGCGTTCAGCAGCACGATCGCGAGGATCGCCGACGCCACCATGAACGCGGCGTTGAGGATGTTGTTGCCGGCGATGATCCGCGAGCGGTGGGAGCTTTCCGAGCGGGTCTGGATCAGGGCATAGAGCGGCACGATGAACAGGCCGCCGCTGATGCCGATCAGCGCCAGATCGATCAGCACCCGCAGGCTGCCGGCCTGGGCGAACCAGGTGGCGGCGCCGAGGCCGGTGGCCAGCGCCTCGCCGGGCGCGGCGAAATACAGATCGGCGCCGAACAGGCTCAGGCCGATCGAGCCGAGCGGCACCAGTCCGATCTCGACCTTGTGGCCGGACAGCCGCTCGCAGAGCAGCGAACCGAGGCCGACACCGAGCGAGAACACGGTCAGTAGCAGGGTCACCACTTCCTCGTTGCCGCCGAGGTTCAGCTTGGTCCAGTTCGGCAGCTGCGCCAGAAAGGTCGCGCCGTAGAACCAGAACCAGGAGATGCCGAGCACCGACAGGAACACCGTGCGGTTGCCGCGCATGAAGGCGATGTTGCGCCAGGTTTCGCTGAAAGCGTTCCAGTTGACCGCCAGATCCGGGGCCGCTGCCGGGGCTTCCGGGATCGCCCTCGCGGTCAGATAGCCGAGCACCGCGATGGCGACGATCACCGCGCTGACCGCGGTGATGCCGAAGGTCTGCGCGATCAGCCAGCCGCCGAGCAGGGTGCCGAGCAGGATCGCGAGGAAGGTCGCCGCCTCGACCCAGGCATTGCCGGTGATCAGCTCGGACGGATGCAGCGCCTGCGGCAGGATCGAATACTTCACCGGCCCGAACAGTGCCGACTGCGCGCCCATCAGGAACAGCACGGCAAGCAGGAACGGCACGCTGCCGAGATACAGGCCGGCCACGCCGAGCGCCATGATTCCGATCTCGGCCAGCTTGATCCAGCGGATCAGCCGCGACTTCTCGTACTTTTCGGCCAGCTGGCCGGCGGTCGCCGAAAACAGGAAGAACGGCAGGATGAACAGGCCGGCGGCGAGGTTCACGTACAGGTTGATCTGGTCCTGGCTCAAGCCGGCGATGCCGAAGCTGACCAGGATCACCAGCGCGTTCTTGAACACGTTGTCGTTGAAGGCCCCCAGCGTCTGGGTCCAGAAGAACGGGCTGAAGCGGCGGGTGCCCAGCAGGTTTTCGCGGGGGGCTTCGCTCATGCGCAGTCTCGTCGGGGTGACGGCGCAGCCTCGCATGAAGCGCCTTGGAGTTGTAGGGCGGCCCGCGGCCGCCGACGCACCGTCATCGGTAACGCGGTCAGGCGGCCATGGGCCGCCCTGCAACGACCTTGCGCCACCAGGGGCCACCACCGGGTAAGCGTCCATACCGTGCCCAAGGCGCTATCGTGTCGCCCACTCAACCGGAGCCGACCCCATGGATTTCGCCCCCAGCCCGCGCGCGCAGGACTACCTCAAGCGCATCCGCGCCTTCATCAAGGACCGGGTGCTGCCGGTCGAGGAAGTCCATCTGCGCGAGATCGCCGAGCGCAAGGTCGGCGGCGACTGGAGCCAGTGGACGATCAGCCCGGCGTTCGAGGCGCTGAAGGAAGAAGCCAGGGCGCAGGGCTTGTGGAACCTGTTCCTGCCCGACGAGGAACTCGGCGCCGGCCTGAACCATGTCGAGTACGCCGCACTCGCCGAGGAAATGGGCAAGAGCTTCCTCGGCCCGGAGGTCTTCAACTGTTCGGCACCGGACACCGGCAACATGGAGGTGCTCTACAAGTACGGAAGCCCCGAGCAGAAGGAGCGCTGGCTGAAACCGCTGCTGGCCGGTGAAGTCCGTTCGGCGTTCTGCATGACCGAGCCGGATGTGGCGTCGTCGGACGCCACCAACATGCGCGCCACGGCGATCGTCGAAGGCAATGAAGTCGTGCTGAACGGCAAGAAATGGTGGTCGTCGGGCATCGGCCATCCGAACTGCAAGGTGGTGATCTTCATGGGCCTGTCGCAGCCGGATTCGGCGCGCCACAGCCAGCATTCGATGGTGCTGGTGCCGCTCGACACGCCGGGCATCACCATCCAGCGGATGCTGCCGGTGTTCGGCGAGTACGACCCGCCGGCCGGCCACGGCGAAGTGCATTTCGACAACGTGCGGCTGCCGGTGTCGGCGATCATCAAGGGCGTCGGCAAGGGTTTCGAGATCGCCCAGGGCCGCCTCGGGCCGGGTCGCATCCACCACTGCATGCGCTGCCTCGGCGCGTCCGAGCGGGCGCTGCAGCTGCTGATCGAACGCGGGCTCGACCGGGTCGCCTTCGGCAAGCCGCTGATCAATCTCGGCGGCAATCGCGAGCGGATCGCCGATCTGCGGATCGCCATCGACCAGGCCCGTCTGCTGACGCTCTATGCCGCCTGGAAGATCGACAAGGTCGGCGCGCTGGCCGCGCTCACCGAAATCTCGGCGATCAAGGTGGTGGCCCCGAACGTGCTGCAGCAGGTCGTCGATGCGGCGATCCAGATCCACGGCGGTGCCGGCGTGTCCTACGACACCGTGCTGCCGATGCTCTACGCCCAGGCGCGCGTGCTGCGGCTGGCGGACGGCCCGGACGAAGTCCATCGCGGCATGATCGCCAAGGTCGAGCTGGCCAAGTACGGCAGCCGTCTGGCCACGCTCAAGGAATCGCAGGCATGACCCGCGTCTTCATCACCGGCGGCGCCTCCGGCCTCGGCCGCGCGCTGGCGGAAGCCTATGCCCGCGATGGCGCCAAGGTCTGCATCGGCGACATCCATGCCGAGCGCTGTGCGGAAACGCTGGCGGCGCTGAGCGCGCTCGGTGCCGAGGCCCATGCGCTGGGCTGCAACGTCACCGTCGAGGCCGATCTGGAAGCGGCCGCCACCTGGCTGCAGGCGAACTGGGGCGGCGTCGATCTGGTGTTCAACAACGCCGGCGTGGCCGATGCCGGCGGCATCGACGAGATGCCGCTGGCCGACTGGCAGTGGATGATCGACATCAACCTGCTCGGCGTGGTGCGCGGCTGCAAGGCCTTCGTGCCGATGCTCAAGCGCCAGGGCTCGGGGCATCTGGTCAACATCGCGTCGATGGCCGGGCTGATCCACCCGCCGATGATGTCGGCCTACAACGCGACCAAGGCGGCGGTCGTGGCGCTGAGCGAAACGCTGCAGGCCGAGCTGTACCCGCATGGCATCCAGGTCAGCGTCGTCTGCCCGGCGTTCTTCCGCACCAATCTCGCCGAATCGGTGCGCACCGCCAACGCCGACATGGCGCGGCTGACCGCCAAGCTGATCAACAAGTCGGCGATCGGCGCCGAGCAGATTGCCGCCCTGGTCAAGGCCGGCGTCGCCAGAGGCGATTTCCACGTGCTGACCCACCCGCGCGAACGGCGCATCTGGCTGTTCAAGCGCGCCGTGCCGTTCCCGGTCTATGCCGGCGCGATGCGCCGGCAGATGGCCAAGATGATGGCCAAGCGGCCCGCGCGAAGCTGAGCGGCAGGCGCGCCACGCGCGCCCGACCGACGCGATCCTTCCGTGCGCCGATCAGCCGGGCAGCCGCGCGAAACGCGGCTGCTCCCGGCCTTCGTGAACGATGTTCTCGACGAACATCGGGAACGGACGCAGCCAAAGACCGGTCTGGTTGTACAGCGGCCGGTAGACGACCAGCGCTTCCAGCGTTTCGCTGTGCCGGGCCACGCCGATCACGTCGTACTCGCCACCCTTGTAATGGCGATAGCGGCCGGTCGGCAGGCTCGGCAGCGGGGACAGGTTGTCGGTCATGGGCGATGCGGATGGTGGCTTCAGGGGCCGCATCGTAACCGCCGGGCCGCGACCGGGCAGGCCGCCGCGCAGGCGTCACGCCCGGCAGGTAATGTGCATTGCATGCTGCGGACAGCGATCCGTTGCGCGGCGCCGATCGGCAGCGGCCGGCGGCCGCGCCCACGACAGGAGCGAGCTTCGATGAAACGTCTCACCGCGCTGGACCTGGGCTTCATCCACCTGGAGCGGCGCAACCAGCCGCTGCATGTCGCCTATCTGACCCTGGTCCGGCCACCCGCCGAGGCACCCGACGATTTCGTACAGACGCTGGTCGCCCGGCTGCGCTCGTATGCCACGCCGCTGCCGCCGTTCAACCAGCGGCTGGAAAGCCGGCTCGGCAAGGGCTTCTGGGTCGAGGACCCGGAGTTCGACATCGAGCAGCACGTCATCCACCTGGCACTGCCGAAGCCGGGCACGATGACCCAGCTGCTGGCGATGGTGTCGCGGATGCACGCCAGCCACCTCGATCGCGCCTATCCGCTATGGCGCACCTACATCATCGAAGGCCTCGAAGGCGGCCAGGTGGCGATCTATTCCAAGGTGCACCACGCGGTCGCCGATGGCGTGGCCGGCACCCGGCTGTTCCTGCGCTCGATGTCGGTCGATGCCGGCGAGATCCTGCCGCCGCCGTGGGCCTCGCCGCCGCTCGGCCGCCGGGTGCGCCCCGCCAATCTGCTGGCGGCACCGGTCGACGGCGTGGTCAAGCTCGCCAACCGCTTCGGCGGCGCCTTCGACAACGTGCCGGCGATCTGGCGCGAACTGCGCCAGACGGCGCGTGAACTGCGCGAAGGCCATCCGGACGCCCTCGGGGGCAACTCGGCACCGGCGACCTTGTTCAACCAGCCGATCAGCGCGTCGCGGCGCTACATGGCCCGCAGCTATCCGCTGGCGCGGATCAAGGCGGCCGGACGCGCGCTGGGCTGCACGGTCAACGACGTGATGCTGGCGATGTGCAGCCACGCACTGCGCCAGTACCTGCTCGACCAGCACGCCCTGCCCGCCGAACCGCTGATCGCCGGCGTGCCGATGTCCACCCGCCGCGACAAGAGCGATGTCGGCAACCAGATCAGCTTCCTGCTCGCCAATCTCGGCACCGATCACGCCGATCCGGCCGAACGGCTGCGGGTGATCAAGGCTTCGGTCGAACACGGCAAGACGCGCTTCGCGTCGATGAAGGCCGGCGCGATGCTCGGCTATGCCGCCGCCCAGATGGCGCCCGGCCTGGTCAACATGCTGTTCGCGCCGAAGCGTGGCCATCTCGCCTTCAACCTGGTGATCTCCAACGTGCCGGGCCCGCGCTCGCCGGTCTACTGGCAGGGCTGCGCGGTCGAAGGCATGTTCCCGGTCTCGGTGCTCGCCGACGGCATGGCGCTGAACATCACCGCGTCCAGCCGTGCCGATGCGCTCGATTTCGGCGTGCTGGCCTGCCGCCGGACGCTGCCGAAGGTGGAGTCGCTGATGGACTATCTGGCCGACGGCCTGGAAGCGGTCGAACGGCTGGCACGGCTGGCGATCGCGGTCGGCAAGCCGGTGGAACTGGCCGCGCCGGTCAGTTAGCGGCCAGGGCCGGCGGCACGGCGCGCGGATCGCTGGCGTCGAGCGCGTAAACTCCGCGCTCCGCCACCGGAGTGTTCTTTTGTGACTGCTTCGCTACCCGCCCCGCTCGCGCCCGGCCACGCCCTTGTCACCGGCGGTGCGGGCTTCATCGGCAGCCATCTGGTCGACGGCCTGCTCGCCGACGGCTGGCAGGTGACGGTGATCGACAACTTCGATCCGTACTATCCGGAAGCGATCAAGCGCCGCCATATCGCCGCGCACCGGGATCACCCGCGCTACCGGCTGGTCGAGGCCGACATCCGCGACGGCGCCAAGCTCGATTCGCTGCTCAACGACCAGTACACGGTGATCGTCCATCTCGCGGCCAAGGCCGGCGTGCGCAATTCGCTGAGCGATCCTCTGGGCTACCAGATGACCAATGTCATCGGTACGCAGAACCTGCTGAGCTTTGCCCACCAGCGTGGCATCCAGCCGTTCGTGTTCGGCTCGTCGTCGAGCGTCTACGGCAATTGCCCGCGGCTGCCGTGGAGCGAATCGGACCTGGGCCTCACGCCGATCAACCCCTACGCCTCGACCAAGCTCGCCAACGAGCAGATGGGCTATGTCTACGCCGAGACTTTCTCCTTGCGCTTCGTCGGCCTGCGCTTTTTCACCGTGTTCGGCGAACGCCAGCGGCCCGATCTGGCGATCCACAAGTTCGCGCGGCTGATGCTCGCCGGCAAGTCGATTCCGGTCTACGGCGACGGCTCCTCCGAACGCGATTTCACCTACTGGGGCGACATCGTCGACGGCGTCCGTGCGGCGATGGCCTTCGCCTCGGACGCATCAAAGGCGAAGTACGAGGTGTTCAACCTCGGCAATAACCGCACGATCGGCTTGCTGGACATGATCCGGCTGATGGAAAAGGTGCTCGGCGTCACCGCCAAGATCGACTGGCAGGACTGGCAGCCCGGCGAGATGCGCGCTACCCACGCCGACATCACGAAGTCGCAGGCGCTGCTGGGCTATGTGCCGGCCACCGATTTCGAGACCGGGCTGCGGCGGTTTGCGGACTGGCTGGCCGTCCAGCCCTGACGCCGGCGATGAAGCGCGCGGTCGGCCTGGCGCTGAACCTTGGCGTCCTTGCCGCCTTCGGCGCCGCCGTCGAGCACTACTGGGGCTGGGGCCGGCTGCTGGCGCCGTGGGGCCTGATCGCCCCGACCACGATCGGGCTCGCGATCACCGGCATGCTCGCCAGCTATGCGCTGCGCGGCACCCGCATCTATCTGGCCGAGCAGCAGATCCCGCGCGGCGCCTGGTTCGGCTGCCTGCGGCTGATCCTGATCAACAATGCGCTGAACCTGATCCTGCCGGCGCGCGCCGGCGAAGTGAGCTTTCCGGTGCTGATGCGGCGCTGGTTCGGGATCGACATCGCCCAGGCTGCCGGCACCCTGTTCTGGTTGCGCCTGCTCGATCTGCACGTGCTGGCCAGCGTCGCCGCCGCCTGCGCGGCCTCGGGCTTTCTGGCGCAGGTCGCCGGCCTGTCGCAGCTGGTCTGGCTCGGCGCTGCCGGCGCGGCCGTATCGCCGCTGATCCTGTACGCGCTGCGCGCCCCGCTGCAGCGCCGGATTGCCGCCCGCAGCGGCACGCTCGCCGGGCTCATCGCGAAAGCGCTGGCCGGCCTGCCGACCCAACCCGCGACCTTGGCGCTGGACCTGACGCTGACCTGGGCCGCCTGGGGCGTGAAGCTGGCGGCGCTCGGTGCCGTGCTCGGCCTGCTGGCGCGCGTCTCGCCGCGGGCCGGGACGCTCGGCGCGATCGGCGGCGATCTGTCGACGGTGCTGCCGCTGCACGCGCCGGGCGGCTTCGGCACCTACGAGGCCGGCACGATGGCCTTGCTGGCGCCGGCCTCCGGCGAAAGCGACCTCGGCCCGCTGCTGGCGGCGGCGGTCAACCTGCATCTGCTGGTGCTGACCACCGCACTGATCGCCGGGGCGCTGGCCTGGCTGGCCACGCCCCGGCGCTGAGCCGTCTCAGCCGGGAGCCGCCATCGCCGCGGCAAGCATCGAGCCGGCGCGGTCGCGGGTTGCGGCGTCCGCCAGTTCCGGGCGCCCGGTGCCGAACGGCGGCTCCGGCGCGTATTCGAGGATCAGTTCCAGTACCCGGCCGGTGTCCTCGCCGGCCCAGTGGCCCGCGACCTTCAGGCCGAAGTCGATGCCCGAGGTGATGCCGCCGCCGCTCAGGCGGTTGCCGTCGATGCAGACCCGCTCGCCGGACGGTGTCGCGCCGAAGTTCGTCAGCTGCTCGCGGGCACCCCAGTGGCAGGCGGCGCGGTAGCCGCGCAGCAGGCCGGCGGCACCGAGGATCAGCGAGCCGGTGCAGACGCTGGTCACCCACTTCGCGCGTTCGCCGCGGGCGGCGACGAAGGCCAGCACATCCGGCTGGCCGAGCAGCGCGAGCGTCGCGTAGGCGCCGCCGCCGACGAACAGCACGTCCGGATCGCTGGCGGCGTCGCTGAAGTCGTGGGTGGCGACCACCGGCAGGCCGCAGTCGGTGATCACCGGGCCTTTGTCGCGCCAGACGTACTGGATCTCGGTGCCGGGCAGGAAGCTCCAGACCTGCATCGGGCCGACGAGGTCGAGCAGGGTCATCTGCGGGTACAGCAGGGCCACGATTTTCATGTTCAGTTCTCCGGATCAGGCAGCGGCGCGCAGCGCGAATTCCTCGCCCACGGCGCGAGCCACCGCCGGGCGTTGCAGTTGCTCAGCATGCCATTCGGCGAGTACCGGCCAGCGCTTGAGGTCAACGCCGCCCGGGGCCGCCCAGTTCAGTGCGGTGAGCAGATAGGCATCGGCGACCGTGAAGTGCTCGCCGACCAGATAGGCGCGGTCCTTCAGGTGGGCGGACAGGTGATCGAGACGCTGCGGCAGCGCCACCTCGCGCGCAAAGGCCTTGGCCTCGGCCGGCACCGCCGGGTTGAACAGCGTGTAGAACACCTGCTTGTGCAGTTCGGACGCGATGTAGTTCAGCCACTGCTGCAGGCGGTAGCGGTCGAACTCGCCGGCCGGCGGGGCGAGACCCGAGGCCGGCGCGCGATCGGCAACGTACTGCAGGATCGCCACGCCTTCGGTGAGGACTTCGCCGTCGTCGCAGACCAGCGCCGGCACCTGTCCCTTGGGATTGATTGCGAGGTAGTCGGCCCCGGCGGCGGTGCGCTTGGTCGACAGCATCACCTGATGGAAGCCGGCAGGCTGATCGCTTTCGTACAGCGCGATCCGGGTCGCCAGCGAACAGGACAGCGGCGCGAAGTACAGGTCCATCGGATTCTCCTCGGGTGCGTTTGAGCGGGGCGGTCGCGGATCGGCCGCTTTTTTTGTACTGTCTCGCACTAAATTACCCGGCATCGCCAATTCAATGCAAGACGGTACAAAAATATCCACCCCCCGCCGCCGCGGTCGTCCGCGCCGTGTCGAACCCGGCGCCGCGCTCGACCGCGCGCTCGATGCGTTCTGGACCGGCGGCTACACCGGCACCTCGCTCGATGAACTGAGCGCGGCCACCGGCATGAACCGGCCCAGCCTCTACGCCGCGTTCGGCGACAAGCGCCAGCTGTACCTGATGGCGCTCGCCCGCTTCGGGCAGATGATGGAGGCGGCCGTCGGCACGGCGATGGCCGAGGCCCCGACGCTGCGCGACGCCCTCGCCCGCTTCTACGACGGCGCGCTCGATGTCTACCTGTCCGGCGACGCGCCGGCGCGCGGCTGCTTCGTGATCTGCACCGCGGCCGTCGATGCGCCGGAAGAACCGCTGATCCGGACAGCGCTGCAGGACGTGCTGGCGCTGATCGATCGGAAGCTGGTCGCACGCCTGCGGCAGGCGGTGACAGCCGGCGAACTGCCGGCCGACCGCGACGTCGAGCTGCTCGGCGCGCTCGCTGCGGCGACCTTGCACAGCCTCGCGATCCGCGCCCGCGCCGGTGCATCGCGCGAGCAGCTGGCGGCGCTGGCGGCGGCGTCGATCGCGCAGTTGCTCGGGCCAGCCACCTGAGCGCGGCCCCGGCAGTGGTCCGGGAACCGGATGCTAAGATTCGCGCTCATTTCGCACTGCAACACATCGAAAAACCATGGCGCACAGCCTGTCGATCGTGATTCCGATGTACCGCGAGCAGGACAACGTCGCGCCGATGCTGGCCCGGGTCCATGAAGGCCTCGCCGCCTATCCCGGCCCCTGGGAAGTGATCTGCGTCGATGACGGCAGCCTCGACGACACCGGCCGCCGCCTGCTCGCCGAAGGGGCCAAGTACGGGCCGCATGTCCGGGTCATCCGCTTCGCTCGCAACAATGGCCAGACCACGGCGATGCAGGCCGGCATCGATGCCGCGCGCGGCGAGGTGATCGCCACGCTCGACGGCGACCTGCAGAACGACCCGGCCGACATTCCGCGGATGGTCGAGGAAATGTTCGCTCGCGATCTCGATCTGCTGACCGGCTACCGCGCCAATCGCCAGGACGCCTGGATGAGCCGCAAGCTGCCGTCCAAGCTCGCCAACAAGCTGATCGCCCGGGTCACCGGCGTGAAGATCCGCGACTACGGCTGCAGCCTGAAGGTCTACAAGGCCAGCGTCATCAAGCAGGTGCGGCTGTACGGCGAGATGCACCGCTTCATTCCGGTCTGGGCGGCGATGGTCACCAGCCCGACGCGGATCGGCGAAACCGCGGTCGGCCACTCGGCGCGCCAGTTCGGCGTCAGCAAGTACGGCATCTCGCGCACATTCCGCGTTGTCCTCGACCTTCTGACGGTCTTTTTCTTTCTTCGCTTCCGCGCCCGTCCCGGTCATTTCTTCGGCTCGATCGGCCTGGCGCTCGGCTTCGCCGGCAGTGCCGCGATGAGCTGGCTCGGCGTGGTCAAGTTCGTGCTCGGCGAGCCGATCGGCGGCCGACCGCTGTTCCTGGTCGCGATCCTGCTGCTGGTGTTCTCGATCCAGTTCCTGACCACCGGGCTGATCGCCGAAATGCTGTCGCGGGTGTTCTACCAGCGCTCGGAAGGACCGCTGACGGTCGCCGATGGCGCCGCCGGCGCGGCCGACGACAGCTGGCGCCTGCTGCGCGATCAGCAGTCGCAGAACCTGCTGGTCAGCGAAGAGGCAGTCCGCCGCGATGCTTGAGCAGGACCGCCTGACCGGCGCGCAGATCGGCTTCCTGTTCGCGGCGATCCTGATCGGCTTCTGGTCGAACCTGTGGGCCGTGCCGCTGTTCGATCTCGACGAGGGCGCGTTCAGCCAGGCGACCAGCGAAATGCTGACCTCCGGCCACTGGCTGACCACGACGCTGAACGGCGAGCCGCGCTACGACAAGCCGATCCTGATCTACTGGGCGCAGGCCGCCTCGGTGCTGGTGTTCGGCAAGACCGAACTCGGCTTCCGCTTTCCGTCGGCACTCAGCGCCACGATCTGGTGCTTCGTGGTGTTCCGCGCCACCTTCGCGCTGACCGCCTCGCTGAACGCCGCGATCGTCGCCGCCAGCGCCGTGGCGCTCAGCGTGATGGCCAGCGTCATCGGCCACGCGGCGATTGCCGACGCGATGCTGAACCTGTGGATCGCGGCGGCGATGCTCGACCTCTACCGCCACTACCTCGAACCGACGCGGCGGCGCCTGCTGCGGGTCTATCTGTGGATCGGCCTCGGCTTTCTGACCAAGGGGCCGATCGCGGTGGCGCTGCCGGTCATCGTCAGCCTCGCGTTCTACCTCAGCCAGCGCCAGCCGCTGCGCTGGCTGCAGGCGGTGTTCGATCCGTTCGGCTGGCTGGTCTTCCTGGCGACGATCTCGATCTGGATGGTGCCGCTGGCGCTCAGCGGCCAGACCGATTTCTTCTTCCACTTCCTGTTCGACCACAACCTGACCCGCTACGGCTCGACCTTGCAGGGCCACGGCGGCAAGCCCTGGTATTACCTGGCGGCGCTGCCGCTGATCGTCATGCCGTTCACGGCGCTGCTGCCGGGCGTCTTCGCGCGCCTCCGGAAGCCGGATCCGCTCGATACCTTCCTGCTGCTCTGGTTCGGCTTCGTGTTCGCGTTCTTCTCGTTTTCCGGCACCCAGCTGCCGCACTACCTGCTGTACGGCTGCACACCGCTGTTCCTGCTGTTCGGTCGTGCCTGGGATCGCCTGCCGGCGAAATTCTGGACGCTGCTGCCGGCACTGCTGTTCACGCTGCTGCTGGCCAGCCTGCCGTGGTTGCTGCCGCTGGTACCGGTCGATACCGATCGCCCGTATGAAGCCGGCATCGTCGGCCTGGCAGCGCGGTCGTTCACGCTCGACTACACGATCCTCGGCGCACTGGTCCTGGGCGCCATCCTGGTGCTGCTGCTGAGGAAATCGGTACCCGCCTGGCAGGCCCTGCTCGGCGCCGGCCTGGCGCTGACGATGATGATCTGGTTCGGCGTGATCCCGGTGCTGGCCGCCGCCCAGCAGGTGCCGGTGCAGGAAGCCGCGCAGCGCGCCCGGGACATCGGCGCGCCGGTGGTCAGCTATCGGACATTCCTGCCGACGTTCAGCGTCTACCGTGGCGACATCACCCCGAACCGGCTGCCGCAGCCTGGCGAACTGGTGTTCGTCAAGCTGGACCGGATTCCGGACCTGCAGCGCGAACTCGGCACTGAGGTGACCTTGATCCCGGAGTTCAAGAAGGGCGGCGTGGCCTTGCTGTTGAGGCAGGGTGCCGGCGCCAACTGAAGCGACGGCCGCCAACCCCGACACGCAAAACGGCCCGCCAGAGGCGAGCCGTTCGTCACAACCGAATGAGGTGGCCCGCGCTAGCGACACCCCGGCGCCCGACTGCACCGCTGCCGTTGCTCCCTTCCGGGCCTGGCGGGGTTCACGGCTTGCCGTCGCGGAGGCACCAGCGCGGACCGGCGCGGATTGTCCGCTCTGCGCGCTTCAAGCTCAAGCATAATTTCTGCATGGGACTTTCCGGCACGGCATCACATGACGATCGAGCGATCGTCATCAGCCGTCTCCAGACCTGTTGCATGCTTCGCCCTGCGCTGCCGCAACTCCCCATTCCGTCACGACCTCACCTGAAACCATGACCCTGCGCCTCCCCTGCTTCAAGGCCTACGACATCCGCGGCCGCGTTCCCGACGAACTGAATGTCGATGTCGCCTATCGGCTGGGCCTCGCCTATGCCGCCGCGTTCAAGCCCAAGCGCGTGGCGCTGGGCCGCGACGTGCGCCTGTCCAGCGGCGAACTGCTGAACGCGCTGGCCCACGGCCTCGTCGAAGGCGGTGTCGAGGTCGTCGACATCGGCCTCGGCGGCACCGAAGAGGTCTACTTCGCGTCGTTCCAGCCCGGCATCGACGGCGGCATCATGGTCACCGCCAGCCACAATCCGATGGATTACAACGGCATGAAGCTGGTCAAGGGCGGGGCGATCCCGATCTCCGGCGACACCGGCCTGCGGGCGCTGGAAGAAGCCACCGCCGCCTCGACCGCCAAGGCGCCGTCCGGGGAAGCCCCGCGCACCCATCACGACTACCGCCCGGACTACGTCCAGCATCTGCTCGGCTATGTCGATCCCAAGGCCTTGAAGCCGCTGAAGATCGTCGTCGACGCCGGCAACGGCTCCGCCGGTCTGGTGATCGACGCGCTGGAAAAGCATCTGCCGTTCCAGTTCATCAAGATCCATCACGAGCCGGATGGCACGTTCCCGAACGGCATCCCCAACCCGCTGCTGCCGGAAATGCGTTCGGCGACCGCCGCTGCGGTGATCGAGCACAAGGCCGATTTCGGCGTCGCCTGGGATGGTGATTTCGACCGCTGCTTCCTGTTCGACGAGAAGGGCGGCTTCATCGAGGGCTATTACATCGTCGGCCTGCTCGCCGAAGCGCTGCTGAAGCTGGAACCGGGTGCCAAGATCATCCACGACCCGCGCCTGACCTGGAACACCGTCGACATGGTCGAAACCGCCGGCGGCCG
>PNMW01000062.1 GCA_013823855.1 Lysobacteraceae bacterium
CCGGCGTGGTCGCCGATTCGGTGCCGCAGTCGGAATGGGACGAAACCGTCAACAAGGCCCGCGCCGTGATGCGCGCGGCGGCCGATGCGCTGGGGATCAAGCCATGAGCGCGCTCGGGATTGGCCATCACGGCCGGGACGGCGCACAGCTTCTTGGGTCCGTCGCGATCGCGATCCGCACCGCCGTCATCAAGGACGGCATGATCCACGCGCAGGCCGGTGCCGGCGTGGTCGCCGATTCGGTGCCGCAGTCGGAATGGGACGAAACCGTCAACAAGGCCCGCGCCGTGATGCGCGCGGCGGCCGATGCCGCGGTCGTGAAGATCCACCCTTGAGCAAGATCCGGACAGCCCTGCGGCGCTTCGTTGCCGACGACGGTGTGGTGCTGTGCGCCGACGTCGGCGGCGATCCAGCCGCGCCCGCCGTCATCCTCAGCCATGGCGGCGGCCAGACCCGGCATTCCTGGGGTGCCGCGATGCAGCGGCTGCTGGCCGACGGTTATCACGTGATCAACGTCGATGCCCGCGGCCACGGCGACAGTGACTGGTCGCCGAAAGGCGATTACGGCATCGACCGCATGTGTGCCGACCTGCGCGGCATCGCCACCACGCTGCCGGCACCGCCGGCGCTGGTCGGGGCCTCGATGGGCGGTGCGGCCTCGCTGCTCGCCGCCTCGGAAGCCGGCAGCGCCCGCGCGCTGGTGCTGGTCGACGTGGTGCCGCGCCTGAACCGCGAAGGTGCGGAGCGGATCGTCGAATTCATGCGCGCCCGGCCGGACGGCTTTGCGTCGCTCGAGGAAGCAGCCGATGTGGTGGCCGCCTACTACCCGCAGCGGCGCCGGCCGCGCGATCCGACCGGCCTGCTGAAGAACTTGCGGCTGCGCGGCGACGGCCGCCTGCATTGGCACTGGGATCCGGCGCTGGTCGCCGACCCGGACGGCGTGTCGGAGCCACCGCGCTTCACCGAAAAGCTATACACGGCGGCGGCGCGCATCCGCGTGCCGACCCTGCTGGTCCGCGGCCTGGAAAGCGATGTCGTCACCGACTACGGCGTCGCCGAGTTCCGTGCCTGCCTGCCGGCGCTGGAGGTCTGCGATGTCGCGGCGGCCGGCCACATGGTGGCCGGCGACCGCAACGATGCCTTCAACGACGGCGTCGCCGGCTTCCTGCGCCGGCATCTGCAGCGCACCTGATCCCGCCCGGGGCGCCCGGCAGGCCGACCCGCTCAGCCGACTTTCGGCAGGCGCTTCAGCGATTCGCTGATCGCATCGGTCGGATAGTCGTAGTCCTCGAGCTGGCCGGACAGGTACTTGTCGTACGAGGCCATGTCGAAATGGCCGTGACCGGTCAGGCAGAACAGGATCACCTTCGGTTCGCCGGTTTCCTTGCAGCGCAGTGCCTCGTCGATCGCAGCGCGAATGCCGTGGCAGGACTCGGGCGCAGGGATGATCCCTTCGGCCTGGGCGAACTGCACGCCGGCGGCGAAGGTCGCCACCTGCGGCACCGCCAGCGCCTCGATCTGCCGCTCGAACAGCAGCTGCGAGACCAGCGGCGAGTCGCCGTGATAGCGCAGGCCGCCAGCGTGGATGCCGGGCGGCATGAAATCGTGGCCCAGCGTGTACATCTTCATGATCGGCGTGTAGCCGGAGGCATCGCCGTAGTCGTAGGCGTAGGCGCCCTTGGTCAAGGTCGGGCAGGAGGTTGGCTCGACCGCGACACAGCGCAGGTTCTGCGCCCGCTTCACGCCGGCCATCTTGTCGGACAGGAACGGGAAGGCGATGCCGGCGAAGCTCGATCCGCCGCCGCAGGGGCCGAAGATCACGTCCGGGTACAGGCCGATCTTGTCGAACTGCTTCTTGGCTTCGAGGCCGATCACCGTCTGGTGGAGGGCAACGTGGTTGAGCACCGAGCCCAGCGTGTAGCAGACGCCCGGCTCGGCCGCCGCCTCCTCGACCGCTTCGGATATCGCCAGCCCCAGCGAACCCATCGAGTCCGGATCGGCGGCCAGCGCGTTGCGGCCGGCCTGGGTGCGGTCGGTCGGGCTGGCGAACACTTCCGCGCCCCAGGTCTGCATCATCGAGCGCCGGAACGGCTTCTGCTGGAAGCTGATCTTGACCATGTAGACCCGCACCGGCAGGCCGAACATCTGGCCGGCATAGGCGATCGACGAGCCCCACTGGCCGGCGCCGGTTTCGGTGGTCAGACGCCGGGTGCCGGCCATCTTGTTGAAGTACGCCTGCGGCACCGCCGAGTTCGGCTTGTGCGAACCGGCCGGCGACACGCCTTCGTACTTGTAGAAGATCTTCGCGGGCGTCCCGAGCGCCTGCTCCAGCCGCAGCGCGCGGATCAGCGGACTCGGCCGCCACTGCGCGTAGATCTGGCGCACCGCCTCGGGGATCTCGATCCAGCGCTGGGCGGACATTTCCTGTTCAAGGATCGGCCCCGGGAAGATCGCGCCCATCTTCTCCGGGGTCACGATGTTGCCGTCCGGACCCAGCGGCGGTGCCGGCGGCTGGCGCAGGTCGGCCGCGACGTTGTACCAGTGCTTGGGAATCTCGTCGGCTTCCAGGTTGATGCGGAGCGGCGTCATTTCTCGTGGTCTCCTCGGTGTCGATGGCTCGCCGCATCAGCTTATCGGCAACGCCGGCCGGATGGCCGCGCGGATCGCCGCCGAGCCTGATGCCGGCGGCAGTCGCGGCGAGGCACCGGTCCGGCACTGCCGTGAACCCCGACGACCCGGCAGCCGGTTAAACTTCTGCTCCGCATCCGATCCGAATCGATCCGTCATGACTCGCTGGCGTCGTTCTCCCTGAGTGGCAACCGGTTCGCGCCGATGGCGCGATCCGCGATGGGACCGCGCCGCCACCGGTGCGGACACTGAATACGACTCCAGCAGGCCGCGTCATGATCGTGATGATCGATAACTACGACTCCTTCACCTACAACCTCGTCCAGTACTTCGGCGAACTCGGGGCGGAGGTCGCCGTGCACCGCAACGACCAGATCACGGTCGACGAGGTCGCGGCACTGAATCCGACCCATATCGTGCTGTCGCCCGGGCCGTGCACGCCGAACGAGGCCGGCATCTGCCTCGAACTGCTGGAACGGCTCGGCAAGCCCGGCCGCTTCCCGATCCTCGGCGTCTGCCTCGGCCACCAGTCGATCGGCCAGGCCTTCGGCGGCACCGTGCGCCGCGCGGCCAATGTGATGCACGGCAAGACCAGCCCGATCCACCATCACGCGACCAGCGTGTTCCGCGATCTGCCGACGCCGTTCACGGCGACCCGCTATCACTCGCTGATCGTCGATCGCGACGGCTTCCCGGCCGAGCTCGAAGCCACCGCCTGGACAGTCAAGGCCGATGGCGCGCCGGACGAGATCATGGGCCTGCGCCACCGCAGCCTGCCGATCGAGGGCGTGCAGTTCCATCCGGAATCGATCCTGACCGAGCATGGCCACGCGATGCTGAAGAACTTCCTCGACAACTGGAGTTGATCGGATCATGACGCCGCAAGCCGCGCTGGCGCGGACCATCGAGCACCGCGAGATCTTCCACGACGAGATGATCGCGCTGATGCGCACCATCATGCGCGGCGAGGTGTCGCCGGTGATGCTGGCGGCCATCCTGACCGGCCTCAGGGTCAAGAAGGAAACCGTCGGCGAGATCGCCGCGGCGGCCACCGTGATGCGCGAGTTCTCGATCAAGGTGCCGACGCCGGGAGGTGTTGCCGGCCGCCATCTGGTCGACATCGTCGGCACCGGCGGCGACGGCTCGAACACCTTCAACATTTCCACCGCGTCGATGTTCGTCGCCGCTGCCGCTGGCGCCAAGGTCGCCAAGCACGGCAACCGCAGCGTGTCGTCGAAGTCCGGCAGCGCCGATGTGCTCGAAGCGCTCGGCGCCAACATCGAGCTGGCGCCGGACGCCGTGGCTCATTGTCTGGCGACCACCGGCATCGGCTTCATGTACGCGCCGAAGCATCACCCGGCGATGAAGAACGTCGCCGCCGTACGTCGCGAGATGGGCGTGCGGACGATCTTCAACATCCTCGGCCCGCTGACCAACCCGGCCGGCGCGCCGAACATCCTGATGGGCGTCTTCCACCCCGATCTGGTCGGCATCCTGGTCCGGGTGCTCGACAAGCTCGGCGTGCAGCGGGCGCTGGTGGTCTGGGGTCGCGACGGCATGGACGAGATCTCGCTTGGCGCCTCGACCCTGGTCGGCGAACTGCGCGATGGCGTGATCCGCGAGTACGACATCCACCCCGAGGACTTCGGCCTGCGGATGGCGGCCAGCCGCAATCTGGCGGTGACCGACGCCGCCGATTCCCGGCGCGTGCTGCTGCAGGCGCTGGATAACACCGAAGGCCAGGCACGCGACATCGTCTGCCTGAATGCCGGCGCGGCACTCTATGCCGCCGGCATCGCCACCTCGATCACCGACGGCATCGGCCGCGCGCGCGACGCGATCGCCAGCGGTACCGCACGCGCCCGGGTCGACGCCTACGTCGCGGCCTCGCACGCCCCTGTTTCCGGAACCTGAGCCCGCCGCGCATGAGCGACATCCTTGAAACGATCCTGGCGCGCAAGCGCGAGGAAATCGCCGCCCTTGAAGCGCGTATCGACATCGGCACCCTGGAGCGCATCGCGCTGGCCCAGCCGGCGCCGCGCGGCTTCGCGGCTGCATTGACGGCGAAGGCGGCGACCGGCGCGGCGGTGATCGCCGAGATCAAGAAGGCCAGCCCGTCGAAGGGACTGATCCGTGCCGACTTCAATCCGGGCTGGCTGGCCGAGGACTACGCCCGCGGCGGTGCCGCAACCTTGAGCGTGCTGACCGACCGCGACTTCTTCCAGGGCCATGACGACTACCTGGTCGAGGCTCGCCAGCACACGGCGCTTCCGGCGATCCGCAAGGATTTCCTGATCGACGAGATCCAGATCGTCGAAGCCCGGGCGATCGGCGCCGACTGTGTGCTGCTGATCGCTGCGGCTCTCGAACCGGCACGGCTCGGCGAGCTGGCCCGGCTGGCCCAGGATCTGGAGATGGACGTGCTGATCGAAGTCCATGATCGCGCCGAACGCGATGCGATGATCGGGCTCGATCTCAAGCAGCCGGTGCTGCTTGGCATCAACAACCGCAACCTGCGGACCTTCGAGACGCGGCTCGAAACGACCATCGAGCTGCTCGACGGGATTCCCGCCGGCTACGACGTGATCACCGAAAGCGGCATCGGCGCGCCAGCCGATGTGCAGACGATGCTGGCGGCCGGCGTGCGGCGCTTCCTGATCGGCGAATCGCTGATGCGGCAGCCGAGCCCCGGGGATGCGCTGGCGCTGCTGATCGCCTGATGCCGGCGCGGAAGCAGCGAACCCGCCACGCTCAGGAAGCCTTGACCCTCGCCAGACGGCCGCTGGCCAGCACGATGATGCTGCGGCCCTGGGACTGCACGACGCCGTCTTCCTCAAGCTTCTTCAGCACGCGGCCAGCCATTTCCCGCGAGCAGCCGACGATGCGGGCGATTTCCTGACGGCTGACCTTGACCAGCGTGCCGCGCGGATGCGCCTTGGCATCCGGCTGGGCGGCGAGATCGATCAAGGTGCGGGCCAGGCGGCCGGCGACATCGACGAAGGTCAGATCGCGCAGTCGGCCCGAGGTATCGCGCAGGCGCGCGGCAAGCTGGCCGGCGACTTCGAACAGGATGTCCGGCTGTTCGCGCACGAAGCTGCGGAACGCGGTGTAGCTGACTTCGGCCAGCAAGGTCGCGGTTCGGGTGCGAACCACCGCGGTGCGCACCTGCTGATCGGGGAACAGGCCCATCTCGCCGAAGAATTCGCCGGCATTCAGGTAGGCGAGCACCATTTCACGGCCGTCCTCGTCCTCGACCAGCACGCTCACCGAGCCGGTCAGGATCAGGAACAGCGACTGCGGCTGGGTGCCGGCATTGACCACCACCTGCTTCGGCGCATACGAACGCTTGTGCGCAATGTTGATGAACGCCTGCACGGCCGGTTTTTCAAGCACGCCGATTCCCCTGTCCTGTCCCTATGCCAGCCGGAAAAGGAGCTCCGGCGTAAAATCCCGATCGGAAAATATCACAGCTCTCGAAGCGGCCGGAAAATCACATGGAAGCACGGGTCAAGTGGCATGAGAACGCTGTTTTCATTGCCGAAAGCGGCAGTGGTCACGCGATCGTCGTCGACGGTCCTGCCGAGATCGGCGGCCGCAACCTGGGGCCCCGGCCGATGGAACTGATGCTGATGTCGGTCGGCAGCTGTTCTGCGGTCGACATCGTGCAGATCCTCAAGAAAGCGCGGCAGCCGGTCAACGGCTGCGAAGTGAAAGTGTCCGGCGAGCGCGCCGACACCGACCCGAAGGTATTCCTGAAGATTCACCTGCACTTCGTCGTGTCGGGCGCCGGACTGTCGGAAAACCACGTCAAGCGCGCCGTGCAGCTATCGGCGAAGAAGTACTGCTCGGCGTCGATCATGCTCGGCAAGGCCGCTGAAATCACGCACAGCCACGAAATCGTCGCCGCCGACTGAGCATCGCGGCGGACCTGTCTCCCGGCGGTCACAATGATTCGGGAAATTTGATGGATAATGTCGCCCCTTCGCTGGCGCGCCCAGGCATACGAAGGTGCTCGTTTTTCCGTTTGCGCCTTTTGGGAGATGCACGTTGGCAAAGCCCACGAACAATCCGAAGCTCAAGCTGCTCGGTTTCAACAACCTGACCAAATCCTTAAGCTTCAACATCTATGACATCTGCTACGCGCGCAATTCCGCGCAGCAGCAGGAGTACATCGAGTACATCGACGAGGCTTACAACGCCGAGCGCCTGACCGCGATCCTGACCGAGGTCGCGCACATCATCGGCGCCAACATCCTCAATGTCGCCCGCCAGGACTACGATCCGCAGGGCGCCTCGGTGACCATGCTGATCTCCGAAGGCCACCTCGACGGCCTGCCGACGCCGACCAACACCAAGTCCGGCAAGGGCAAGGAGAAGGAATCGGTGGTGGCGCATCTGGACAAGAGCCACATCACCGTCCACACCTATCCGGAGAACCATCCGGACGCCGGCATCTCGACGTTCCGCGCCGATATCGACGTGTCGACCTGCGGCAAGATCTCGCCGCTGAAGGCGCTGAACTACCTGATCAAGAGCTTCGAGAGCGACATCGTGGTGATGGACTACCGCGTGCGCGGTTTCACCCGCAACGTGCGCGGCATGAAGCACTTCATCGACCACCAGATCGACTCGATCCAGAACTTCCTGTCCCGGGAAGCAAAGGAGAAGTACGACATGGTCGACGTCAACGTCTATCAGGAGAACATCTTCCACACCAAGATGCGCCTGAAGCAGCTCGATCTCGACACCTACCTGTTCGGCGAAGGCGTGTCCGAACTGCCGCCCCGCGAAGCCAAGCGGATCCGCGAGCGGGTCGATCACGAGATCATGGAAATCTTCTACGGAAGGAACATCCAGCGCTGAGCGCTGCGGCACCGAAAAAGCCCGCTTCCCGCGGGCTTTTTCGCATCTGTCGGTCGCTATCGAAACGACGCTAGGTCCGGCGTTCGCCAAGCGGCAGCGGCGCCATCACTGCAGAAGCGTCATCGGCGCAGGTTGATAACTACCAGCCGGCGGCGCCGTCGTCGGCAAACTGATAGAACATTGACAATAATCGCAACGCTCTCAAGCCCGCCCAGACCGATTCACCCAGACGGATCGCGGAATCGACGTGAAACCCAAGTTCGGCTCGATTGCTGGCGTTTTCGCCTTGCGCAGGTCCGATGCGCGGGCAATCCGTGACGAGTGGCGCGCGGAGTTCGCTGCGGACTGCAACCGTACCGCGCTGTCCAACGTCCGGCAGCTGTTCTGGGCCGCGACCCTGCTGAATCTGGTCGCGCTGTTCACCTACGATCTGCCGCTGTACCTCAAGGGCCTGTTCGAGCACTACCGGATGTACGGCGACCTGGTGATCTGGCGACTGGCCAATATCACCGCGCTCGGCGGCTGGCTGCTGGTGGCGCGCGGTCTGGGCGATGACCCGGCGCCGCGGGCGGCGCGCCGGATGACCGCCATCGCGATCCCGATCGCACTGGGGCTGTGCGTCTGGCATGCGGTGCTGAGCCAGACGCTGGCGATCGACGTGTCGATCTACGCACTGGTGCTGTTCGTGGTCGCCGGCATGATCGTCACGCCCGGCCGCGGCAAGCTCGTCGCCTATCCGCTCAGCTTCCTGGTGCTGATCATCGGCATCGTGCTGGTCAATCCGAGCCCGCTGGTCGCCTACGCCATCGGCGTCAACGCCTTCTGCCTGACCGCCTGCGCAATGCTGGCCGACGAAGTCTGGTACCGCTCTGCCATCTGCAACTTCGTGCTGCGCAAGACCTTGACCGAGGAACGCGCACGCGCCGACGACCTGCTGCACAACATCATGCCGACCTCGGTGGCCGACCGGCTGAAGCATGGCGAAAACCATGTCGTCGAATTCCACGACGAGGTCTCGGTGATGTTTGCCGACGTCGTCGGCTTCACCCAGATGGCGACCGAGCTGACGCCGGCGCGGCTGATCCAGATGCTGGAAACGCTGTTCAAGGCCTTCGACGAAATCGCCGAGCAGCACGGCGTGGAGAAGATCAAGACGGTCGGCGATGCCTACATGGCCGCCGCCGGTGTGCCAATGGCAACACCGGACCACGCCGACCGGATCGCCCACATGGCGCTGGCCATGCTCGATGCCTGCGAACGCATCGGACGGGAATCCGGCATGACGCTGAACCTGCGCATCGGCATCGATGCCGGCCCGGCGATCAGCGGCGTGATCGCCCAGAAGAAATTCGCCTACGACCTCTGGGGCGACACCGTCAACACGGCGAGCCGCATGGAATCCAGCGGTGCGATCGGCCGGATTCATGTCACCGAGGCCTTCCGCCAGCGACTCGACGATCGCTTCGTGTTCGAGCGTCGCGGCCCGCAGGAACTGAAAGGCAAGGGCCTGATGCCGAGTCACTTCCTGATCGGCGCCTCGGCGGCCCAGGCCGCCTGACCGGACTGCTGCGCCGGCCGGTCATTTCCCGAACCGGCGCTCGTCTGCCGCCTACCAGTGCTCGCCCTTGAACACGTTGGCGAACACCACCTGCTCCAGGGTCGGCTTGTCGGACTTGCGGTCCTTGTCCCTGGCACCCTTGGCGGCGGTCGATGACGGGAACAGCTGGAAGCCTTTCGACAGGATGTAGTCGTTGAGCTTCGGCCACACCGCGTAGGACAGCGCGGCCGCCGTGCCGAGCGGGGTCGCGACCGATTTCGGTTCCTCGATGATTGCCTTGATCACGGTATCGGCGGCATCGTCCGGCGACCAGGTCGGGATGTAAGAATAGATCTTGGTCGGCGCGATCATCGGCGTCCGCACCAGCGGCATGTAGATCGCCGTCGTGCGGATGTTGCTGCTCTTGACCTCGGCCGACAGGCAGCGGGTGAAAGCGTCGAGCGCCGCCTTCGACGCGACATACGCCGAGAAGCGCGCCGCATTGGCCAGCACACCAATGGAACTGATGTTGATGATCTGGCCTTCCTTGCGCTGGGTCATGGTCGGCAGCAGCGCCATGATCAGGCGCACGGCCCCGAAGTAGTTCAGCTCCATGGTCCGCTCGAAGTCATGGAAGCGGTCGAAGCTTTCCATCACGGCGCGGCGGATCGAGCGGCCGGCGTTGTTGATCAGGATATCGACGTGGCCGAAGTCGCGCAGCACCTTGGCGGCCATCTCGTCGATGGCGTTCATGTCGATCAGGTCGCAGGGGTAGACGTAACTTTCGCCGCCGGCCTTGGCGATGATGTTCTGGGTCTCGATCAGGGTCGATTCGGTGCGCGCCACCAGGATCACCCTGGCACCCGCGATCGCCAGGTTCTTGGCCGTCGTGAAGCCGATGCCGCTTGAGGCGCCGGTGACCAGGATCACCTTGCCGGACACCTTGGCGATCAGTTCCGGGCTCGGCTGGTAGTGGATATCGAGGAACTGCTCCCAGTAGCCCCAGATCGCCTTCACGTACTCGCGGAATTCCGGACATTTGATGCCGGTGCCCTTGAGGGCGGCGCGCGCGTTCTTGTCGTCGAACACCGCGCGGTTGGTGACGTAGCCGAGTACCGAGATCGGCGCGCCGATCGCCTTGGCGATCTGCTTCTTGACCGGATTCGGCAGCGCGCCGCCCATCTGGCCACCGAGCTTGCGCACCGCATTCGGCATCGCCGGCAGTTCGAGCTTCTTCGCGAAGCGCGGTCCGTGCGCGGCCTTGAGGATCGACTGGATCAGGTCGCCGACGCTGGGGCTGTTCGACTGCACCAGATGGAAGGTCTGGCCGTTCAGGCCGTCCTTGTGGGCGATGGCGTCCAGCGCATCGGCCACGTAATCGACCGGCGCGATCGGCACCTTGCCGCCTTCGATGCCGAGCAGCGGCAGCCACTTCGGAATCCGGTGACTCAAGCGCTGGATGGTCTTGAAGAAGTAGTAGGGGCCGTCGATCTTGTCCATCTCGCCGGTCTTCGAGTGGCCGACCACCGCACCCGGACGATAGACCCGGAACGGCACCTTGGCTTCGTCCCGGACGATCTTTTCGCTCTGGAACTTGGTGCGGAAGTACGGATGCTTGACCGGCTGGCCTTCGTCGAACATCGCTTCGGTGAAGGTACCGACGAAATCGCCGCCGGCCACCGCCACGCTCGACACGTGATGCAGCACGACGCCGCCACCGAGGCTGTTGGCGAAGGCCACGGTGTTGCGCGTGCCCTCGTTGTTGATCCGGTCGCCCTGCTCGTCGCTCATGTTCATGTCGTAGACGGCGGCGAGATGGAACACGTGGTCGACCTTGCCCTTGAGCTTCTTCAGGTCGGCCGCCGAGACCAGACCCGGCGTGGTGATGTCGCCGGCGACCATGTGCAGGCGATCGCTGGCGTCGCCGTAACGCTCCTGCAGCAGCGAGAACTTGTCTTCCGAGGAAGCGCGAACCAGCACCTGCACGGTGGCGTCGGGACGCGCCAGCAGGCGTTCGATCAGATGCTTGCCGATGAAGCCGGTCGCGCCGGTGACGAAATAGTTCATGTCTGCTCCTGGGCGGCCTCTGCAGGCCGGTTCGTCGGCCTGGGGCGGCCGATCATGGTGGCTGTCGATTTATCGTAAGCCCTGAGGCGGCGCGCCACTATGCGCGATCCCGCTTTTCCGCCTGACGCCGCGCCAGCCGCTCGGCGCGATCCTTGTCGCTGCCCCAGATCACTTCCGGGAACAGCAGCACGCGCAGCAGGCCGATCAGCATCCACAAATAGCTGACCGTGAACAGCAGACCGCAGAACAGGCTGATCCATTCAAAGTTCGCCGATACGTACTTGATGCCCCACCAGGACATCACGTCGGTGAGGCTCGCCGCGAGGCCGACCGGGAACACCCACTGGTAGACCTTGAGCTGGTTGAACTGCAGCGAGAACGGAATGCCGACGATGAAGAAGCTGGTGGTGAAGCCGAACAGATGGGCGTGGCTGAAGGCAATGAGCTTGCCGAGCGACATCTGCTCGAAGTACGCGCTGGCCGAGCCGTGCAGGTTCAGCTGGTAGCTGATCTCCGAAGCCCCGAACACGAAGGCGATGCCGAAGATCACCACCGCCATCGCAATGCCGCGCTTGGCCGCCGGCGGGAAGTGGCGCAGGTTGATGTCGACCGAATGGGCGGAGAACGGCACCAGCCGCCAGATCACCAGGTTCAGCGCGAAGAAGAAGACCAGCAGCGCGATCGGCCCGCCTACCGTCTGCCAAGCCGGTTTTTCAGGCGGCAGCACGACGACTTCCGCTGCGGCGATCGGCTGGTCGCTGAAGAAGTCGAAGTTGTCCTTCGGGGCGTCGGTGCTTGCCGGTGCAGCGGTCGTTCGATGAGCGGCCTGCGGTTCATCCGCATCGACAGCGCGTGGCAAGCCGAGCGCAAGAACCAGCAGCAGCGCGAACAGCCAGTCGTGTAGGGCGGGCCATGCCCGCCGGCACGGTCCGGGTTGTGTGCCCAAGCCGGCGGCCACGGGCCACCCTGCAAGAGCTGACCTACGCATTCTTGAGCCGCACATACAACAGGGTACCGGCCTTCTTGACCGCCGCCGTGATCACTGCATCGAGATCGCTGCCGGTCGCCGCCGGCAGCTTGTCGACCGCCACGCCCGTGAACCGCGCATAGACCACCGATTTCGCTGCCTCCGGCACCTGCCGGGTGTTCATCGGCTCGACCGAGGTCACGTTGAGCTGGCGGTCGGTGGTCAGCAGCAGGTAGAACGGCTTGCCCAGGTATTCGGCAGCGAAGATCAGCGCGGTGCCGGACGGGCGCTGGTCGGCCAGCGGAATGTAGATCGTGTTGTCGTCGGCCTTGCTCAGGGAAGCACCGAGCGCTTTCGCGCGGGCGACGTCGGCGTCGGTCAGCAGTGCGTCCTTGGGCAGCCAGGTCTTGACGCCGGGGAAGCGGGCCTGCACCTCTTGCGGAATCAGGCTCAAGGCATCCAGCCAGTCGCCCGGCGCATTCGGCGTCGAGGCCTTGAACCCGGGGTTGGCCTTGGCTGCCGCTTCGTCGCCGTTGGCAAAGCCGTCGCCATCGGCGTCCTGCCGGTCGATGACCTTGAACGCGGCAAGGCTCTTGCCGGCGCTCTTGAAGGCTTCGCCATAGGCGTTCATCGCCGTGCCACCGCCGTCCTTGTGGCAGGCATTGCAGCTGGGCGCGTAGCCGAACTGCTGCTTGTACATCAGCGCGAACACCGGCTGGGCGGTGGCGGGCGGCGCGATCGGCAATGCGAGCAGCAGCGCGGCCGCCAACGGGAGGCGTGCGGCAAGCGGCAAGCGGCGTGGAAAGCCGAGCCCGCCGTCGGGTCGAACCCTGCCGATGTCGTTGTGCCTCACGCCTGTCGCCTCCCGCATCACGATTCAGAAATCGAACAGACCGGGCACCACGGCCCGCATCTCGTCCAGCAGTTCCGGATTCTGCGCGAGTGCCGCCTGCAGCCGCGCGTGCTGCACCGAATCGGTCGGCGGCATCAGCTTGTTCGCCTTGTCCGTGCCCTGGTAGCGCGGCCAGTCCAGTGCCTCGCGAATCGCGTCCTTGGCCTTGATGTTGGCGAGTACCGCGGCTTCGTCGACGCCGCTCATGAAGTTCAGCTTCTTCGCCGGATTGCCGCGATGGCAGGCGAAGCAGTAGGCCTCGTAATGCAGCAGCGGCGAGTTCGCCGCGAGCACGACCGGCGGTTCGCCGCTGGCCACCGGCGGCGACAGCTCGCCGGTGTCGAGGCAGCAGTAGTTCCGCGGCGGGCTGCCAAGCGCGACGAGCAGCGCGTTGATCGTCTTCACGCGCGAGTAGACGGCCGGCGCGAAGTAGGCGTCGTCGATCCGGTCGACGGCGGCCAGCAGTTTCGCCGCGTCGAAGCCGGCGGCCGATTCCAGCAGCTGGCGGTCGGCGTCGGAGAACAGCGCGGCCAGGCCGTAGACGCCGTCGAGATCCTGCGCACTGAGCACCCGCTTCGGCGTGCGCGAGCTGAGCGGATCGAACGCGGCCTTGAGCTTCGGCAGGCGGTCGAAGGCTTCGAGGTCTTCGTTGGTCTTGGCGCCATCGCCGGGCTTCGGCTGCCTCGTGGTCAGCTGCCGCCACCAGCCCTTGATGCCACGCCCTTCCTCGACCGGATCGCGGTTGGCCAGATCGCTCTCGGCGACACTGATGCCGCCCTCGGGCCAGCCGGCAGCCTGCAATCCGCGCAGCTGCTCGGCAGCAGCGGACTGCGCATCGAAACCGGCCGGATTCTCCAGCCAGTTCAGCGCCAGCTTGAGCATGGTCCGGCGACAGTCGGCCGATGCGCCGCAGGCGTCGATCCACAGCCGCTGCGTGGCCGGGATGAAGCCGCCGACGTCGGTCAGCTGATCGAAGCGTTCCGGCACACCCAGCGGATGGGCCAGCGGCACGTCGAGGTAGGGCTGCTCGTTGCCACGCGCCGTCCTGATCGCCGCCGCCGTGGCCGGCGCGCCATTGGTCTCGTTCCACGGCCGCTGCGGAAAGATCGGCACCGCGCCCTGATGGCAGGTGGTGCAGACGGCACGCCTGGCGTAGACCAGCTTCGGGATGCAGCCGGCGCAGTAGTTCTGCACCAGCTGGAACTCGTAGCGGCCGGCGGCCTCGTTGTAGCTCAGCACCTCGATCTCGCTGGCGTTCTCGACGAAGCCGAGAAACAGCTGGCCGCGCGGGCTCAGGCCCAGCGACGCCGGTGTCGCCGGCGCCTGGAAATCGGCAGCGGCGAGCACGCGCGGATGGGCGTCATCGGCCAGCCCCTTGAGCAGCGAACGACCGTGCGGCACCAGCAGCGTCAGTGGCGTGCCCGCGTCCGGATCGTTCTTGCGGATCAGCTCGACCAGCTTCGGAAACGGATACGGAATCTGGCCGTTGGCGGCGATCAGGTGATCGAACAGCGAGCGCGTGCCATCCGGCGGCAGATCGTCGGAGGAAATCAGCTTCGCGCTCAGCACTTCGCTGGCGGCCGCGACGGGCTGCTTCGCCAGCACGGTGATGCCGCTGCCTTCGTCGCCGCCGCAGGCCACCAGCAGGCCCGCAGCCAGCGCAGCGGCAACGAAGGCGCGCATCGCCGCGATCACATCAGCTTGAGGAATTCGCGCAGCGCCAGCTTGTCGGCCGGCGACAGGCTGACGCCGAACTGGTGGCCCTTGTTCTCGACCGGGTCATCGCATTTCATGAACAGCGGATGGTGCGGATCGGCGCTGGCGAAGTTGGCGATCGGCGTGCCCTTGGCCACCGGCAGCTTGATCAGGCCCTGGCCGTCCTCGCGCGGCGCCAGCCAGAAGTCGCGGTCGACGGTGGTGATCTTCTGCGGACGGTGCGGCGTCACGCGTGGATCATCCGAAGTCATCAGCTCGGCGAAGGCCTGCTCGAACTGGGTGATCCGGCCCTTGACCGTGTAGTCGATGGTCTTGCCATCGGCCAGCCGGGTCTGTTCGCCGATCGCGTTGTTGTGCAGGAACGGCGCGGTGGCCCAGACCGACAGCAGCGAGATGTTGCGGTAGTAGCCGGGGCCGCCTTCGATCCTGCGCTCGCCGGACTTCACGCCGCCGAGGCCCGGCACCATGCGGTTGAACACGTTCGGCACGCTGCCCGGCGACGGCCGCTGCTTGTAGTCCTCGCTGGAGAACTCTTCCCAGATGTGGCCCGTGTTGTGGTTGTCGTGCAGGGCGCGGCACATGTTGGTGCCGATGATGTTGAACGGCGTCGGCTCGTCGTTGCCGAGCCAGTCCTGACCGAAGACATCGTCCTTGGCGAACTGCGCCGGGCGCAGCGTGCCTTTCGCGTCCTTGGCCATGTGCTTGGCGATGAACGCCGGGCTGGTCCGCTCGGCCTCGCTGAACTCGTGCTGCCAGTAGGCCTCCGAGCCGAACACGTGGCCTTCGTAGTAGCGCTCCAGGGCCGCCTTGTCCTGACGGACGTTTTCCGGCGCGACCTTGGTGCTATGGCAGCTGGCGCACTCGCGGGCGAAGACTTTCCGGCCCTGCGGGACCTTGGCGAGATCGATGTAGTCGAGCCCGCTCTTGCCGTCGGTATCCTTCGCGGCCGGCAGGTAGGTCGGGCCGCCGGTGATCAGGAACGCGGCGAGATCGTCCATCTTGGCGTCGGCGTAGTTCCACGGCTCGCAATCGCGCGCGCACTGGGCGATGCGAAAGGGCTTTTGCGCAGCTTTTTCGCCGAAGAAGCTGCCGGGCGACGGGAAGTTCGGCGTCCAGCATTCCTCGGTGCACATGCCGATGTTGACGTAGACGCGGATCAGCGCGAGATGGTCGCCGACCGAATCCTCGCCGCCCTTCAGCACGTGCTGGGTGCGGCCCTTGGCGAGCGTGCCGGTGATCGGATCCTTGATCGTGTTCGTGAAGACACGCCGATTCTGGAAATCCATGATGTTGTTCTGGGTGCCCGGATTGTTCTGGAAATCGTTGGCGACCAGGCTGGTATCGATGGTCCCGTTTCGACCCGCTTGGAGCGCGATGCGGGCCAGCGAATCCTCCGGCGCACCCCGGAAGAACATCGTCGGCTGGTTGATGTGCTGGTTGCCGATGGTCGCCGAAAGGTTTTCCCACTTCGGCAGATTGGGATTGGCCGGCGGCCGGGTCGGATCGAAGCCGACATGGCACTGCACGCAGGGGTGACCGATCACGTAGCGCAGGTTGCGCTGAAGCTCATCCGGCTGGTACGGCGACTTCAGCGGATCGAACACCACCTTGCCGCTGGCGTCCTTGGTCGGGTCGGCCGTGTACTTGCGATAGCCGAGCACGCCGGAGGAATGGTCGTCCGGGCAACGGTCCCACCAGTAGGTCGAGGCATCGCCTTCGCTGCAGTCCGGGTCGTTGATCAGGCCGTATTTCTCGAAGCGCCTGGTGCGCTCGCGGGTGTCGAGCCAGGGGTACCAGATGTCCGCCATGCCGTTCGGCACGGTGCGGGCGAAGTGCAGGTAGATCTCGTCCTGGTTGCCGAAGGTGCCCTTGAACCAGACATCGCGGCCGCGCCGGGCCTGGTCACGCAAGGCGTTCGCTTTCGCCGGATCGACGGCTTCGACATCCTTGAACAGCTGGTTCACGTAGCGGCAGCTTTCCGCGTCATAGCCGGTCGGCTGCGGCTGGTCGCAGGGCGGCGGAGCGGCTTGCGGAATCGGCGCAAAGCTCCAGGTGATCGGCCCCTGCCAGTCGTGCGTGTAGTGCTGGGCGCCATCCGGCCAGACCTTGCGGGCGGCGAGGGTCGCGTAGAAGTTGGCGTCGTACCAGGCGCGCTTCGCATTCAGCTGCGGTGTGCCCTTGTAGGTGCCGAGCGGCAGGATGTCGCGCCTGGCGAGGTCGTCCAGCGACACCGAGCGCACGGTCATGCCGTAAGGCGCGTCACTGACCGGATAGAGACCCGCCTGACCGGCCGCCGGCACCGAGGCCGTGACCGGCGCGACCGACGGCGGCGTGGCCGCCTGGGTGGTCACCGCAGCCAGGCTGGCGAACGGCAGGAGCACGGTGGCCGCGAGCGCGGATGTGAATCGCAGTGTCTGCTTCATCGAAATCCCCGGACAACGCACTCTTGCGGTGCGTTTGCCGGCAAGTGTACAGCCTCGTCCGGCATTTCCATACTGGGGCGTATTGACGCACTTGTCGCCGGATGGCGTCGCCGCAGCGAGCGGATTGGCTGAACGCCGTTCGCGTTTCAGCGGGCGTTCGCGCGCCGATCGGCCGTGAATCAGCCGTGAGGGGTTAGGGCCGCGCCGAGTGCCGCCCGCAACGCAACGACCCGTTCGGCGCGCAGGGCCGGCGTGTAGTCGGTCGCCGGCAGCTTGCCCCAGACCGGCGCCGGCCAGGCCGGATCGTGGTCGTAGCGGGCAATGTGGTGGACGTGCAACTGCGGCACCACGTTGCCGAGTGCCGCGACGTTCAGCTTGGTCGGCGCGAACACGGCGGTCAGCGCCCGCGACAGCAGCACCGACTCGCGCAGCAGCAACTGCTGGTCGGCCTCGCCGAGTTCATGGATCTCGCGAATCCCGGCGCGACGCGGCACCAGGATCGTCCACGGATAGGTGGCGTCGTTCGACAGCAGCAGGCGCGACAGCGTGAAATCCCCGACAGCCGCGGTGTCGGCCTCAAGGCGTGGGTGCAACGTCCAGTCGGTGTCGTGCATGGAAGACGTGGCGGCGGGCAGGCCGCCGATGATCACTTGGTCAGCAGCAGTTTGCCTGCCCGCGTCACCTGCAGGCAGTACCGTTCGCCCTGATGAACGATGACCCGGCGTCGACTGGCCGCAAACAGCGTGCGGCTGTCGAGTTCGTCACCCGCTCCACGTTCGGCGGCCGACGCCGACACAGGCTTCGGGTCGATGCGGGCGGATGGGGCGGTATCGCGATCGAATGCGGGCATGACGGTCAGGTCCGGAAGGGCTTTCTTGCGAATGATTATCATTAGAGAAATCAATTCACGCAAGTCTGCCCTTCGCGCCCTGCCCAAGGTCAGCCGCCGACGCCGATCAGCGCAGCGATGCCGAGTGCCGCGAACAGCGCCGCCGCGATGTACCGGATGGCCGCGAACGACAGCTTCCGCGTCAGCTGCGCAGCGAAGATCACCGCCGGGGCATCGGCGATCATCATGCCCAGCGTGGTGCCGCAGACCACGGCGATCAGCGCGTCGTAGCGCGCCGCCAGGGTCACGGTCGCCAGCTGGGTCTTGTCGCCGATCTCGGCGAGGAAGAAGGTCACCACGGTCAGCGCGAACACGCCGTAGCGGCCGACCGGCTTCGGCGCCTCGTCATCGAGCGTGTCCGGCACCAGCGCCCAGGCCGCGATGCCGAGGAAGGTCAGGCCGACGATCCAGCGCAGGGTGTCGGGCGCGAACTGATCCCGTACCCAAGCCCCGAACAGGCCCGCCAGCCCGTGGTTGGCGTTGGTGGCAACCAGGATGCCGGCCAGGATCGGCCAGCGGGCATTGCGGAAACGGCAGGCCAGCAGCAGCGCCAGCAGCTGGGTCTTGTCGCCGATTTCGCCAATGGCGACGACGGCGGTGGAAATGCCGAAAGCTTCGAACATGGAGACGGGTTCTCCGGGGTCAGGCGAATGGACGATGACACGCGGCCTCGCCCGACCCCGGGAAAGACTGCGCGTCAAAGGTCTCGCCTGATGCGGGAACGGACTTCCCGATCTGGATGCGCCACGGCCTTGCGACCGATCGTGTTGACGCATCCCCCGATCAACGGCCGTCGATGCTGCGAACGGTGCGCCGGGTGACTACTCCCCAATGAGCGGCGCGAGTCTACCCGATCGCGCCGCGCTGCCGGGCGATCAGCGCGTCCTTGTCCGCCCACAGCCCGTTGACCCAATCCTGGAAGCGCTCGCGGAACGCGGCATCGTCCTGGTAATCGCCACCGAGCAGTTCCACCGGCAGCGGCTTGACCTCGACCTGCACGAACGCGCCGTTCTGCTCGCCGCACAGCCAGCTCCACAGCTTGGAGCGGCCGGCGGCGATCGGCTGATAGACCATCGTCACGTCGACCAGTCCCGCGAACTGCTCGCCCATCGCGTTCAAGGTGAAGCTGAAGCCGCCGGACTTCGGCCGCAGCAGATGCCGGTACGGCGAGCCCTTGGCGGCGGCCTTGACTGGCGTGTAGCGGGTGCCTTCGAGGAAGTTGACCACCGCGATCGGCCGCTGCTTGAACTTGTCGCAGAAGCGCCGCGTGGTTTCCAGATCGGAATTGCGCAGGCCTGGATTCTTCGCGATCGCCGCCGCCGAATTGCGCTTCATGAACGGCATGTCCAGCGCCCAGCAGACGAAGCCGACCAGCGGAATCCAGATCAGCTCGCGCTTCATGAAGAAGCGCGGAAACGGCGTGCGCCCGTACATCACATCGAACAGGATCAGGATGTCGGCCCAGCTCTGGTGATTGGCGACGATCATCCAGCTGCGCGCCGGATCGAGCTGCCCGCGGATCGTGCAGTTCTCGCGTCGGCCGTGCAGCACACGAAAGACCCGCTGGTTCCAGCCGACCCAGCCGTGGTTCGCGCAACCTCCGATCCAGCGATCGAGCGGCCGGGTGAGTGCCGGAAACGGCTGCAAGAGCAGCTTCAGGATCGCGGCCGGCAGGATCAGCATGCCGGCCCAGATCATCAGCACGACGAACATCGCCGCGAATGTGAGGCACCCGATGGCGGGCGCCGGCAGCCATCGTTTCATGCGCAAATCGTTCAGGGCGCCTCGGCGTCCGCGGTCTCGTGGTACTGCGGGCTCAGCTCGCGCACCGCTTCGACGAGGGCCGCGACGTGCTCCGGCGGCGTGCCGGGCACGATGCCGTGACCGAGATTGAAGATGTGGCCGTTGTGCGGGCCGTAGTCGTCGAGGATCCTGCCGACCAGCTCGCGGATCGTTTCCGGGGGCGCGAACAGCGCGGCAGGATCGAAGTTGCCCTGCAGCGCGACACTGCCGCTGACCATGTGGCGGGCGTCGCCGATGTTGGTGGTCCAGTCCACACCCAGTCCGGCGCAGCCGGTCGCCGACATCTCGATCAGGAACTGACCACAACCTTTGGAGAACAGGATCACCGGCACGCCGGGCGCCAGCACCTTCAGGCGATCCACGAGCTTCGCCATCGAGGCCAGCGAAAAGAACTTGTAGCCCTCGCGGTCGAGGACGCCGCCCCAGGTGTCGAAGATCATCAGTGCATTGGCGCCGGCATCGGCCTGCGCGGCCAGGTACAGCGCGACCGACTCGGTCAGCTTGTCGAGCAGCGCCTTCAGCAGGTGCGGCGCGCCGTAGCGCATCGCCTTGGCATGCCGGAAGTCCTTCGAGCCGCTGCCCTCGATCATGTAGGTC
The DNA here is from genome assembly GCA_013823855.1 of Lysobacteraceae bacterium. Lineage (GTDB taxonomy): Bacteria > Pseudomonadota > Gammaproteobacteria > Nevskiales > Nevskiaceae > Nevskia. The sequence continues at coordinate 20,382 of PNMW01000062.1, forward strand.
GCGAGCGTCCACGGGCTGCCGGCGAAACCGATCAGCGGCACGCGGCCGGCGAGGCCTTTCTTGCAGGCACGAACGCCGTCGATCACGTAACGCAGTTCGGTTTCCGGGTCCGGAATCGGCAGGGCGGCGATGTCGGCGGCGGTGCGCACGGTCTTCTCGAATGCCGGGCCCTCGCCTTCGGTGAAATGCAGGCCAAGCCCCATCGCGTCCGGCACCGTCAGGATGTCGGAGAACAGGATCGCGGCGTCGAAGCCGTAGCGGTCGATCGGCTGCAGGGTCACCTCGCAGGCCATGTCCGGCGACTTGCACAGGTTCATGAAGTTGCCGGCGCGAGCGCGGGTGGCGCGGTACTCGGCCAGATAGCGGCCGGCCTGGCGCATCAGCCAGACCGGCGTGCGGTCGACCGGCTGGCGCTTCAGCGCCCGGAGAAAGCGGTCGTTCTGCAGCAATTCGGGTTTGATGGAAGTCATGATGCGAGCGCGCCTGCGATTTCAGTCTGGATGGCCAGCGCCGCGGCGCGGGGGTCTTGTGCATCGCGGATCGGCCGGCCGACGACCAGGTAATCGGCGCCGGCCCGCAGCGCCAGCGTCGGCGTCATCACCCGCTTCTGGTCGCCGGCACCGGCGGCGACATCGTTGTCCACCGGGCGGATGCCCGGTGTCACGCAAATCAGTTCGCGCGGCGCTTCGGCGCGCAGCCTGGCGACTTCGAGACCGGACGACACCACGCCATCGCAGCCGGCCGCCAGCGCCCGGCGCGCGCGCGACAGCACCAGCGCCTCGATGTCGCAGGCGAAGCCGAGATCATCGAGATCGCCGCGATCGAGGCTCGTGAGCGCCGTCACCGCCAGCACCTTCAGGCCGTCGGACTTGGCCTTCGCCGCCGCCTGCATGATCGACTGGTTGCCGTGGATGGTGCAGAACTGCGCGCCCTGCTCGGACAGCCGGGCCACTGCCCGCGCCACCGTCTCCGGGATGTCGAAGAACTTGAGATCGACGAACACCTTCTTGTCCTGGCGGCGCAGCCAGCCGAGCAGTTCGAAGAAGCCCGGCGCCATGCACAGCTCCATGCCGATCTTGTAGAAGCTCGCGCCGTCGTCGATGCGCTCGACGAGCGCGCGGGCGTCGTCGGCTTCCGGTACGTCCAGCGCAACGATCAGGCGGTCGCGGGGCGGGATGCTGCTGCGGGATTCGCTCAAGCGTTCAGATTCCAAAGAAAATAACGTCGATCGCCGCCATCAGCGCTTCACGATCGGATTTCACCGAGCCGACCTTCCGGCCCAGCACGCCGCGCGGCAACGACACCAGTTCACCGACGCGCATCACCAGTTCCTCGTCGCCGAAGCGAATCACCGGATTCAGGTGATGGACGATCGGACCGGCATCGGCACGGCGAACCAGCGGGGCAATGATCACCGAATCGAGCTCCGACATCAGATCCGACTGCAACTCGACCAGATACGGTGCGTAATCGGCATCTGCGGCCGGGACGGCGTGAACATCGAACTGCGCCATGTCAGTACCAACGGGTCAGGCCCCGATGCCAAAGACCATCGCGAGCGATTCGCTCGTTGTGAAACGCGATCGCTTCGCGGTTCTCTTCCCGCCACTGCAGTGCTCGCTGCTCGCGCAGCTTCGCCTCCAGCGCTTCCTCGAGCACCCGCGACAGATTCAGCTTCTGCGCTCGCGCTTCGTCGATCAGCTTGCCGCTGATCGACAGGTTCACGGCGCGGCGTTCCGGTTTCGGCGCAGAAGTTTTCACGAGCATCGCGGAATGTCCAGTTCGGCTGACATGCGCATTCTATCTGCGCATCTTGCGAATGTCCGCTAGAGCAGCCGCGCCGCGATCGCTTTCATCACCGCGTGGGTGCGATCGCGGGCGTCGAGCCGAGCCAGGATCTCGGTCAGATGGTTCTTCACCGTGCCGTCGGAAATGCTCAGCGCGCGGCCGATTTCCTTGTTCGAGTAGCCGCCGGCGACCAGCCGCAGCACCGCCAGTTCGCGTTCGGTGAGCCGGACATTGGCGGTGGTATCGCCCGGCAGCCGGACGCGGGCCAGATCGAGACTTTGCGGGGCTACCAGCCGGCCTCCCGCCGCCACGGTACGGATCGCGGCGTCCAGTGCTTCCGGCTCGGCGTCCTTCAGCAGATAACCCTGGGCGCCGGCGTCGACGGCGCCCTGCATCAGCCCCGGCTCGTCGAACGTGGTCAGCAGCACCACCGGCGTGTAATCGCCGCGTGCGCGCAGCATCCGCGTGGCTTCGATGCCGGAATGCACCGGCATGCGGATGTCGCTGAGGATCACGTCGACCGGCGACTTCCGAACTGCTGCCAGAAGCGCGCCGCCGTCGGCGGCTTCGATGACGATCTCGAAGCCGGGCAGCCGTTCCAGCAGCGCCCGCAGGCCGCGACGGACCAATGCCTGATCGTCCGCCAGCGCCAGCCGCAGCACTGCAGTCACGGGCTCACCGGCAGGCGTGCGGCGATGCGCAGTCCGCCATCGCTGTTGACGACGATCTCCAGCGTGCCGCCGACCGCCGCAAGCCGTTCGCGCATGCCGCGCAGGCCGTTGCCTTCCACCGGCAGCGCATTCGCCCGACCGTCGTCGCCGATGGTCAGCCTGACGCTGTCGGCGTCGCGATCGAGCACCACGATCACGGTGCTGCAGGCGGCGTGACGCATCGCGTTGGTCAGCGCCTCCTGGGCAACGCGCAGCAGCGCCTGCGCCTGATCGAGCCGCGACACGCGCGCGTCGTCCGCAAGCCGAAAACGGATCGTCGGCTTCGGCAACGCCGGGGCCAGCGCCTGCAGCGCGGCGTGCAGATCAATGCCGTCGTGCGCGCGCAGGGTATCGACCACGCCGCGGACCTCGGCCAGCAGTTCGTCGGACAGCCTGGCGCAGTCCCGCAGCGCCTCGCGCAGCGCAGGATCGGCCTCGCGTTCGAGCATCCGCAGTTGCAGCTTCAGCGCCGTGAGCTTGTGGCCGGCCACGTCGTGCAATTCGCGGGACAGCGCCAGCCGCTCTTCGCCTCGGGCCGATTCCAGCAGCAGCTGCCGGGTACCGAGCAGTTCTGCATTGATCGCCCGCATCTCGTCGCGCGCGTGCTCGGCGCGGCGGGCGTACGTGGTGGTCAGTGCCGCGAAGCCCTGAAAGCCGGCGTAGGCCAGCAGCGCTGGCAACGCATCGGCCACGCCCCAGCGGGTGATCAGCAGCGCCGCCAGGCCGGCGTTCGCCGCCAGCATCAGCAGCAGCGCGCGACGCGGCGCGAACACCGCGAACGCCTGCGCAGAAACCAGGATCAGCAGAATCGCCATCGAGCCGGATCGCGGCAGCCCCCACACCGCGAGCAGCGCCGCCGGCACCTGCAGCAGCACGAGCATCCGCACCGCCGCATCGCCGGCCTGCCGATCGGAACGCGCCCGGCGCACGAACAGCAGCAGCAGCGCGATCAGCCCGGCCGCGCCGAGCGAGGTGCGGGTATCGAGCGTGATCCGCGCTTGCTGGAGGTCGATCACCGGATCGGACGCAATCGCCAGCCAGGTCACGTAGGCGGCGACGCTCAGCGGGGAAAGCGACGAATCCCAGGGCGACGTGGTCGTGGCAGGCGGCATGGCAGCGGGCATCACCGGAGCATCGCAGCCCCGGCGCCACGCGCCAAGGTGAGTTTTGTCACCCCCGCGCGATGCCTTTTCTCATCTGGGCTGCGGCGGCTGCGGAACCGACGATGGCCGTACTTGAACCTCGTCCGGAGTCGCCGACATGTCTGACCTCGTCCCGTTGCTGTACGGCCTGATCATCAAGCTTCACCTCGCGGCCGGGATCATCGCGCTGATCAGCTACTGGACGGCGGGCCTCGCGCGAAAATCGCGCCATGGCCTGCATGTGAAGGCCGGTTCCATCCATCTGCATGCGATGCAGCTGATTCTCGCCACAGGCCTGCCGATGGCGCTTGAAGCCTTCGTCAGCGGCAAGCCGGCGAAGGGCGTGTTTCTCGGCTACCTCTTGGTCCTGGTCGCGACGACCGTGCACGTCGCGCCGCGCGCTGTCCGCCTCAAGCACGATTTCGCGGCGTTCCGCAGTGGTGGCTACCGCGTGTTCGCGACACTGCTGCCGGTCACGGCACTGGCGGCGTTCGGATACGGAATCGCCACCGGCAGCACCTTGCTCGCCGGATTCTCGATGGTCGGCCTCGGCGTCGGCTTCAGGATGTGGCGCAACATCCTGCGCGAACGGCCCGAGGCGGGCTGGTGGCTCAAGGAGCACTACGGCGCGATGATCGGCAGCGGCGTCGGCACCCACATCGCGTTTCTCGCGATCGGCTTGTCCCGCGTGCTGCCGAAGGCGCTTGCGAACACCGCCCAGCTGATCGCCTGGTTCGGCCCGCTGATCGTCGCGGTGATCGCCACTGTCGTGCTGAACCGACGCCACCGGCGCCGGGTGACGGTTCCGGCATTCATGAATTGAATGAGCTACAGGGTTATCCCTCGGTTGCTCGGCCGCCGGGGCTGCGTCATCAATGGCGAACCCATTCCCCGCGCCGAGCCCGCCATGCCTGCAGCCCCAACCCCGTCATTGCCGTCGATGGTCCTGAGGCTCGCTGCGGCCCTGCTTGTGCTCGGCACAGGCGGCGCGGCTCAGGGCGCACCGGGCGTCCCGGCCGCCGAAACGAACCTGCCGGTGCCGCTGGACCCTTCGGTCTTCGTCGGCATCCTCAAGGCCTACAAGGACTGCCGCGCCAAGTACGCGGAAATGGACGCCCGGATCGATGCCGCCGGGGTTCGCGACGGCAGCTACTACCGGGTCCCGGGCTTTCCGTACCTGCGCACCGACCGCTACGCCGCCTCGTTCCGGGACGAGGTCCGCGGCCTCGACGACACCGCCGGCTGGCTGCGGCGGATGCGCGAATTCGATCAGGAGGCGCGCGAGGTCGAGTACCGCAATCTCGGCCTGTCCGAACTCGACATCGGCGCCTGGCGCTACGACCTGCTGGCCTGCGGCGGCGGCCTCGCCAATCTCGAGCTGTTCGAGGACCGCAATCTCGCTTTCCTGCGCCAGCAGGTCCGGCCCGGCAGCGAATATCGGCCGAAGGCGGCACCGCCGAGCGAAGGCCAGCGCAAGCTGATCGCCACCCACGAAGCCGAGGTGCGCAAGCGCTTCAGCGGCGCGCTGCCGGCCACCGCTGGCGACACCGCGCTCAAGCTGTGGACGGCGACACCGGTCGAGGACCTGAGCCTGATCGATGCCGGCTACGGCAAGGCGATCGCCGACGAACTCGGCGTGCCGGCGCTGATCGAATCGCAGTGGCGCGCGTTCGCCGAACGGCACGCGCCGGCGCTGTGGATCGAAACCGCCGGGACCCGCGATCAGCCCGGCGTGCCGGTGGCGCGGGATGGCAGCTTCACGGTCGATCCGGCGCAGCCGCGGCTGCACTACCAGATCACCTTCACCCGCCTCGGCGGCCAGGCGCTGACCCAGATCAACTACTTCATCTGGTTCGCCGGCCGCGATGGCAACAGCGGCGCGCTGGACAGCCTGATCTGGCGGGTCACGCTCGATGCCCAGGCCCGGCCGCTGGTCTACGAAAGCGTCAACGCCAGCGGCCGTGACCACCTGTGGTTCGCCGCCCAGCCGCTGAAGCGCCGCAATGCCGGCAAGAAGGCCGTCGACAGCGCCACGCTGTTTCCCCAGGCCGAACCGATCGGCGGACCGGTCGCGCTGCGTCTGGCCGCCGGCAGCCACGCGCTGACCCGGGTCGTGCCGCTGGCCACCGCCAGCGCCTCGGGCGCGGCCGGCAGCGCCTACCAGTTGCGCCGCTACGAGGAGGTGTTCACGCTGGCCACCGCCGACGGCAAGACCCGCAGCCTGTATGACGCGAGCGGCCTGATTCCCGGCATCCGCGATGAAGACCAGGTGAAGCTGTTCGGCGATCGGGTGGCCACCCCGGGCGCGCTGCACGCCTTGGGCCGCGTGCCGGTGTCGGCAACGGGCATCGCGCATTTCGATGACGCGGCGCGGCTGGAGCAGGTGCTGGCGGTGCCGGCGGTGACCGCTGCGGCCCTGCCGTGAACGCGGCCAGCGGATCAGGGCGGTGCGGCTACCGGTTGACGCCCGATTCTTGCGGGCGCGGATCGCCGCAAGTCATCCTCGGCCATCACCGCGATCCCGCGCGGGCGCCACTGCGCGGATCGCGGCCCCGGCCACGACGTTATTGATTCGCCACGAGCGCCGTCTCGGACGAACGC
>PNMW01000069.1 GCA_013823855.1 Lysobacteraceae bacterium
TCGGAGCCTGATTCCTTCATGTCTTACAACATCGTTCATCACGAATATGACGTCGTGGTCGTCGGCGCCGGCGGCGCCGGTCTGCGCGCCACGGTCGGTCTGTCCCAGGCCGGTCTGAAGACCGCGGCCCTGACCAAGGTCTTCCCGACCCGTTCGCACACGGTTGCCGCCCAGGGCGGCATTTCCGCCGCGCTCGCCAACATGGGCGAGGACGACTGGCGCTGGCACATGTACGACACCATCAAAGGCTCCGACTGGCTCGGCGACCAGGATGCGATCCAGTACATGTGCCGCGAAGCGATCCCGGCGATCATCGAACTGGAGCACTGGGGCGTGCCGTTCTCGCGCACCCCGGAAGGCAAGATCTACCAGCGTCCGTTCGGTGGCATGACCACCAACTATGGCGAAGGCACCGCGCAGCGCACCTGCGCCGCCGCCGACCGCACCGGCCACGCGATGCTGCACTCGCTGTACCAGCAGTCGCTCAAGAACAAGGCCGAGTTCTTCATCGAGTACTTCGCGCTCGATCTGCTGACCGACGCCGATGGCTCCGTGCACGGCGTGCTGGCCTGGGATCTGGCCACCGGCAGCCTGCATCGCTTCCGCGCCAAGCAGGTCATCCTCGCCACCGGCGGCTACGGCCGCGCCTATTTCTCGGCGACTTCGGCGCACACCTGCACCGGCGACGGCAATGCCATGGCGCAGCGCGCCGGCATTCCGCTGCAGGACATGGAGTTCGTGCAGTTCCACCCGACCGGCATCTACGGCTCGGGCTGCCTGATCACCGAAGGCGCGCGCGGTGAAGGCGGCTACCTCACCAACTCCAAGGGCGAGCGCTTCATGGAGCGTTACGCGCCGAACCGCAAGGATCTCGCCTCGCGCGACGTCGTGTCGCGTTCGATGACCATCGAGATCCGCGAAGGCCGCGGTGTCGGCTCGGAAGGCGACCACATCCACCTGCATCTCGAGCACCTCGGTCCGGACGTGCTACACAAGCGCCTGCCGGGCATCTCGGAGACGGCGAAGATCTTCGCCAATGTCGACGTCACCAAGGAGCCGATCCCGGTGCTGCCGACCGTCCACTACAACATGGGCGGCATCCCGGCGAACTTCCACGGTGAAGTGGTCACCAGCCTCGACGGCAAGACCGACACCGTGATCCCGGGCCTGATGGCGGTCGGCGAAGCCGCCTGCGTGTCGGTGCACGGCGCCAATCGCTTGGGCTCGAACTCGCTGCTCGATCTGGTCGTGTTCGGCCGTGCGGCAGCGCTGCACGCCGCAACCATCGTCAAGCCGGGTTCCAAGCACGGCAAGATCTCGACCGAGTCGGAAGACAAGGCGATCGCCCGCTTCGACAAGCTGCGTCATTCGAGCAAGGGCACGCGCGGCACTGCGGAAATTCGTCTGGAAATGCAGAAGACGATGCAGAACCACGCCGCCGTGTTCCGCACCTCGACGTCGCTGACCGAAGGTGTCGCGAAGATGCAGAAGACCATCGAATCGTTCGCCGACGTTGCGGTGGCCGACAGCTCGCTGGTCTGGAATTCGGACCTGATGGAAACCCTGGAACTCGACAACCTGCTCGGCCAGGCCCTGGTCACCGTCGCCTCGGCCGAGAACCGGCACGAGTCCAGAGGCGCCCATGCCCACGAGGATTTCCCGGATCGCAGCGACGACGAATGGACCAAGCACACGCTGGCCTGGCGCGAGAACAACACGCAAGTCAAGTTCGCGTACCGCCCGGTGCACATGAACGTGCTCGACGACGAGGCCAAGGTCATCCCGCCGCAGAAGCGCACCTACTGACGTGAAGCGCGCCGTTGCCACCGGTGTCGCCGTCGTGCTGCTGACCGCAGTCACGGCGACGATCGCGCTGCCGCTGCTGGCCCTGCAAGGCCTGCGCGATGCGCTGACCGCACGCAACGGCGAAGCGCTGGCGCAGCTGGTCGATGCCGATCGTCTGCGCAGCAGCATCGCCGCCCGCATCCGTGCCCGCTATGAACAGGGGCCGGATCAGCGGGTACCGATCGAGCCGATCGTCGAACGCCTGCTGACGCCGGCCGGGCTGATCGCCGCGGTCTGCGACGGCGGTGCGCTGACCGTCGATGGCCGGGTGCCGACCAGCTGCGACATCCACGGCAAGCTCGGCGACCTGCGTTTCGAGTCGACCCGCCGCTTCAGCGCCGCGCTCAGCCGCAATGGCGCGGTTGCTGCGACCGTGGTCATGGATCGCGCCGGCCTGCACTGGCGGCTGGTCGATCTGCTGCTGCCGCCCGCTGCCTATGACCAGTTCAAGGACTCGGTCCTGAACTGATCACCCCACCTCACAACACCCCGGATTCAAATCCCCGGTTTCAAACTCTGGAGCAACCGCATGGCACAGCTCACGCTTCCCAAGAACTCGAAGATCGACCGCAACGCCGGCAAGGTGTTCAAGGCCCCGGCCGGCGCCAGGAACGTCCGTGCGTTCAAGATCTATCGCTACGATCCGGACACCCAGGCCAATCCGCGCGTCGATACCTACGAGATCGACATGGACAAGTGCGGCCCGATGGTTCTCGACGCGCTGATCAAGATCAAGAGCGAGATCGATTCGACCTTGACCTTCCGTCGCTCCTGCCGTGAAGGCATCTGCGGCAGCTGCGCGATGAACATCGACGGCACCAACACGCTGGCCTGCACCAAGGCCTGCGACGAGGTGAAGGGCGAGGTCAAGATCTATCCGCTGCCGCACATGCCGGTGGTCAAGGACCTGATTCCGGACCTGACCCATTTCTATGCCCAGTACGCGTCGGTCGAGCCGTGGCTGAAGACCGACACCCCGGCGCCGACCCGCGAGCGCCTGCAGAGCGAGGAAGACCGCGCCAAGCTCGACGGCCTGTACGAGTGCATCCTCTGCGCCTGCTGCTCGACCAGCTGCCCGAGCTACTGGTGGAACGGCGACCGCTACCTCGGCCCGGCCGTGCTGATGGCCGCCTACCGCTGGCTGGTGGATTCGCGGGACGAGGCGACCGGCGAGCGTCTGGACCAGCTCGAAGATCCGTTCAAGCTGTACCGCTGCCACACGATCATGAACTGCTCGAAGACCTGCCCGAAGGGTCTGAACCCGGCCAAGGCGATTGCCGAGACCAAGAAGATGCTGGTCGAAAGACGGGGGTGAGCGAGCGCGTTTGCGAGGCACTGCCTCGCGCGTTCGCGAACGCCCGGCCGCGGTAGCGGACGGGCCGGGGAAGCAGAAGGACGCTTTCGCAGCCATTGATACGTTGAACTCAAAGGCGGCCTTCGGGCCGCCTTTGTCGTTGTGGCGCAAGCTGCGCTGCCTGTTGCCTGGTGCTTCCAGCATGAGACTGTCCGAAGACGACCCGATCATCGACTCCTTGCGCCAGCAGATTCCGTCGTTCGCATGCCGGCCCGGCTGCCACGACTGCTGCGGCCCGGTCACTGCGTCGTCGACCGAGATGGCCCGTCTGCCGCGCCGAAGCGCCGCAGCGCGCGCGGCCGCACTCGACGCGCTGAGCTGTCCGCACCTCGGCCCGCAGGGCTGCACCGTCTACGACGAGCGGCCACTGATCTGCCGGCTGTTCGGCACCACGCCGAGCCTGCCGTGCCCGCGCGGCGCGAAGCCTGACGTGATGATCGCCCCGGCGGTCGAGCAGCGGATCCACTGGTTCGCGAAGCGGACGCGGCAGGTGCTGGTGTGATGGCACTGCGGCGCCTGATCATGGTCGTGCTCGTGGCACTGCTTTCGGTGTGGGCATGGTCGCGCCTCAAGCCCTGGCTTCTGGTCGATGCCTGTCTCGATCGTGGCGGGCGCTTTGATTACGTTACGCAGCGCTGCGAGCGATAATCGCGCACCACCTTTCCACCCTTTCCCTCCATGAGCGATCTCGACCGTCTCCGCTTCCTGTGCCGCCGCGGCATGAAGGAACTCGACGTGCTGTTCGGCGGCTTTCTGGCCCGTCACTACGAAGCCGCCACTTCCGAAGAGAAGTGGGTGTTCCTGCGCCTGCTCGAATGCGAGGACCCCGATCTCTGGGCCTGGATCATCGGCCAGACCCCGCCACCCGCCGAGTACGCCCATGTCATCGAACGCCTTCAGCGCAACGATTGATCTGACGCTGCGGCCGAGCCTGCGCGGCATGCAGCTGGTGGTTGGCCTGCACGTGCTGGCCGCTTCGCTGGCGATGGTCGCGCAGCCGCCGGATCACCTCGGCCTGCTGCTGTCCGGCCTGCTGCTGCTGTCGTGGTTCAGCCTGCGCCGGCATCCGCTGATCGGCTTCGGCAAACGCGCGCTGAGCCATCTGATCTGGCATGCCGACGGCCCGGACTGGCGCCTGGAAACCACTGGCGGCAGTGCCAGCGACGCAACTTTGCTGCCGTCGACCCTGATCACCCGCCATTTACTGGTACTGAACTTCAAGCTTGCCGACGGCAGCCGGCGCAGCCGCGCACTGTTCGGTGACGAGGCCGATCCCGAACTGCTGCGCCGCCTGCGCGCGCGGCTGAAATCCGGCGACGCGCTGGCCCGGCCCGGCGCATGACCGCAGCCGCGGACACGCTGCGGCTGACGCTCGACTACCGGCCGCCGCTGGCCTGGTCGGCCCTGCTGGAGTTTCTCGGCGGCCGCGGCGCGGCTGGCGTCGAGGCGGTGGTCGATGGTCGCTATCTGCGCACCGTGCGCCTCGATGGTGCACAGGGCTGGCTGGCGGTGTCGTCCGCCGGGGAGCGGCACCCGCTGGCGGTCGAGCTGTCGCCGTCGCTGGCGCCGGTCGCCGGGCCGCTGCGCATCAAGCTGCGCCAGCTGCTCGACCTCGATGCCGATCCGCAGGCGATATGCGGCGTGCTCGGCCGTGACCCGATCCTGAAGCCGGTCGTCGATGCTGTGCCCGGCCTGCGGGTGCCGGGCGGCTTCGACGGCTTCGAGCTGGTGCTGCGGGCGATCGTCGGCCAGCAGGTCACGGTCAAGGCGGCGACCACCCTGTTCAGCCGCTTCGCCGCCGCGTTCGGCGATCCCGCGCACACGCCGTTCGCCGAGCTGAGGTTCTTCACGCCGCGGGCCGAGCGGATCGCCGACGCCGAGCTGCAGACCCTGATCAATCTCGGCCTGACCGAGCGCCGGGCAGGTACCATCCACAGCGTCGCCAAGGCCTATGTCGCCGGCGACCTGCGGCTGGAGCCGGGCTGCGATCAGGCCGCCGAACTGGAACGCTTCCGCAGCATTCCCGGCATCGGCCACTGGACCTCGAACTACGTGGCGATGCGCGCGCTCCGCGACGCCGATGCCTTTCCGACCGGCGATCTGGCGCTGTGCAATGCACTCGGCGGGGTCAAGCCCAAGGAAGCGGACCGCGCCGCCGAAGCCTGGCGGCCGTATCGCGCCTATGCAGCACTCTATCTGTGGCGGCTGCTGCGCCTGGGCACCAGCACCGAGCGCGGCGGATGAACCGGCGATGACCCTCGGCAAGCGCGAACTGCGGCAAGTGGTGGCCGCGTTCACCGCCAGCACCGGCAAGGCGCAGACCTTCTATTGCATCGCGCCGAGCCCGATCGGCGAACTGCTGCTGTTCGGTGATGGCGCGGCGCTGCAAGGCCTGTACATGGAAAGCCACGAGGTCTGGCCGCAGAAGCGCCCGGACTGGATCTGGGACGAAGCGCCGTTCAGGGCGGTCATCGTCCAGCTGCTTGAATACTTCGAGCGCAGGCGGAGCCGTTTCGAGCTGCCGCTGGCACCGCAGGGGACGCCGTTCCAGCAACGGGTCTGGGCGGCGCTGCTGGAGATTCCGTTCGGCGTCACCATCAGCTACGGCGAACTGGCCACCCGGCTAGGCGATCCCAAGGCCAGCCGCGCTGTCGGCCTGGCCAACGGCCGCAATCCGATCTCGATCATCGTGCCCTGCCATCGGGTGATCGGCGCCAACGGCAATCTGACCGGCTACGGCGGCGGCCTCGATCGCAAGGAATGGCTGCTGCGCCACGAAGGTGCGCTGCTGATCTGAACGACCGGCAATACGTCATCCGGCCCGCGCCGCGCGCTGCCGTGGTATGCCGATTGCTGCATGCTGCGCAGACCCTGAACACGAGGACCCACTCCTGATGAGCACACGAAGCGAAGCCCTGCGGCTCGGCGTTGGCGGGCCGGTCGGCTCGGGCAAGACGGCGCTGGTCGACAGCCTCTGCAAGCGCATGCGCGAGCGCTTCAACATCGGCGTGGTCACCAATGACATCTACACCCGCGAGGACCAGGAATTCCTGATCCGCAGCGCGGCACTGGCCCCGGAGCGCATCAGAGGCGTGGAGACCGGCGGCTGCCCGCACACGGCGATCCGCGAGGACGCCTCGATGAACCTCGCGGCGATCGACGAGCTGAACAAGGATTTCTCCGATCTCGACCTGATCATCGTCGAGAGCGGCGGCGACAACCTGGCGGCGACCTTCAGCCCGGAGCTGTCGGACCTGACCCTGTACGTGATCGACGTCGCCGCCGGCGACAAGATTCCCCGCAAGGGCGGGCCGGGCATCACCAAGTCGGACCTGCTGATCATCAACAAGATCGACCTCGCGCCCTATGTCGGTGCATCGCTGGAGGTCATGGACCGCGATGCCCGGAAGATGCGCGGCGAGCGGCCGTTCATCTTCACCAACCTGAAGACCGGCCACGGGCTCGACGAGGTGATCGCCTTCATCGTCCGCCAGGGCATGCTGACCCCGGCGGTGACCGGCTGAGCTTCTGCCGGGCGCGTCACTGCTCTACGCTCGCGGCAGACCGCCACCGGAGCGCCGCGACATGCCGCAGATGATCTCGAAGTACTTCTCGCTGGAAGAGATGTGCCGTTCCGATCTCGCCGATCGCAACGGCATCGACAACCTGGCGCGCGACCCGCTGGTGATCGCCGCGCTCACCGATCTCGCCACCCGGCTGCTCGATCCGATCCGCGAGCACTACGGCCGGTCGATCCGCCCGAACTCCGGTTTCCGCTCGCGCAAGCTGGAGGAAAAGCTGTACTACAAGAAGGTCGCCGAACTGAAGCGCAGCGGCGGCGCGGCCGCCGTCGATGCCTGGTTCAACGCCAAGCAGCATCCGAAGGGCGAGGCCGCCGACCTGGAAATCCCGGGCGTGCCGAACGCGAAGTTCTACGAGTGGATCAAGGGCAGCGGCCTGGAATTCGACCAGCTGATCCTGGAAGGCGTGACCCGGCCGGACGATCCGACCTCGGGCTGGGTCCACGTCTCGTTCCGGCGCGGCCGCAACCGCCGCAAGGCCTTCCTGATGACCGAAACCGGGCTTTGAGCCAGCGGCGCCGGAGGCGTCGGCGCGGTCAATCCTCGGCGGTCTCGCTGCGACCGCGGGGCGCCGGTTGCAGCAGGAAGGCCTCGATCTCGTCGATGCGCCGGCCGGCGTCCTCGTAGCCGATGCGGATCAGTTCGCGGGTGAACTGCGCGTCGAACAGCAGGTAGCTGGTCAGATCGGCGCTGCGCGCGTCCGGGGTGCCGAGGGCGTCGAGCAGATAGCGCACGGTGGCGGGAATCCGGTGCTTCATCGCATCGGCGATCACCGCCAGGTCTTCGGACGGCGAGATCGCCAGCGGTTCGACCACCTTGATCGGCTCGCGCATCCGGCCGTTGACGGCTTCGCGGCTGGCGTCCGGCATCGCCGCGATCAGCTCGTTCATCCGCTTCAGGTGATCGAGATCGGCGTCGAGATGATCGAGAAACACCGCATTCATGAACACGCCGCAGATCTGTGACAGCGGCGGCCGGCGCAGCGAATGGCCGACATCGTCGACCATCGGTGCCAGCTCGGCGCGGGTCAGGTGATCGGCGGCATTGGCGCAGCGGATGCCGATCGCCAGCACCCGGCTGGCACCGAGGCGGATCGCCGGGCTCATCGGCGTGGTCAGACGCAGCGCGCCGTCGCCGAACCAGGCGGTGGCGCCGTCGATCAGCACCGGCGCCGGCGGGAACACGATCGGGATCGAGGCGGAGGCGCAGATGTGCTCGATGCCGATCTTCGCGCGCAGTGCCACCCGGCGGCTCTTCAGCCACAGCGGATGGCCCGGCTGGCCTTCGATGAAGGTGTAGGACTTGCCGGAGTGGTAGCCGGTGGCGGTGACCGCCAGCGCATACAGGTGGCCGGCCGCCAGCGCCTTCGCCGTGCCGTCGACCGGCAGGTGTTCCTTCAGGAAGGCGGGCAGTGGCGCGGTATCGAGCAGCGACTCGACCCGGCCGGCACCGAGCAGCGTGCCGGTCGCGGCATCAAGCCCGAGCTTGATGCCGTTGCGCAGCAGCGCGCGCAGATCGGTGCGATAGACCTGCCGGGCTTCGAGCTGCGACCACAGGAAGGCCAGCCGCCGGGTGGCGCCGTGAAAGTCCTCGCTGCCGCCGGCGATCATCATGCCGTTGATGGCGCCGGCCGACGCGCCGGTGACGATCGGGAACGGCGACGGCTGGTGGCGCAGCGCCGGCAGTTCGCCGATGCGCTTCAGCACGCCGGCCTGGTAGGCGCCGCGCGAACCGCCGGCGGTCAGCACCAGGCCGGTCTTGCGCCGGAAGCGCCAGGCGGCGTCGATGTGGCCGCTCACGAGGCCGATTCCTGCGCTGAGGTCTGCATGGCTGCGCTCCTGGTGGAGGGCGCCGAGGCGGCGGCCTGAGCCAAGGGCAGCAAAACAGGTGCCAGTGCCCGGGGGGCCCGGCGGCTCAGGAGCGGAACAGCCGCGAATACTGCGATTCGTGCCGGGCGCTGGCGATGCCCTGCATCGGGCTGGCAATGCCGATGTCGTCGTCGTCGATCCCGGACGCGGTCTCGACGATCTCCGGAATGCGCTGGATCAGCTGGCCCAGCAGCCGCTGGCCGGCGTTCTGGCCGAGCGGCACCAGCTTGATCGCCGCCAGCACCTGGTTCTCGCACCAGCTCCACAGGTAGCCGGTCGCGGCGTCGGTGGCGCAGATGTCCCAGCGCATCGCCGCCAGCGCGAACAGCGCCGCGTGACTGGCATCGCCGTGACCGACCCAGGCCTTCGCCTCGTTGATGCCGTGCTCGACCAGCACCCGCGCCAGTGCCGAGCCGAGATGGCGATCCTCGGCGCGCAGCTCGGCGGTTTCGCGCGCGGCGATCAGCCGCGTGCTCAGCCGCCAGGCCAGCGCCGGGCTGCGGTCGGTCCATGCGCCGTGCAGGCGCAGCAGCATCGGCAGATCCAGCGTGCCGAGCGCATGTTCGGCGAGGCCGGCGATCCACTGGCCGCTGCTGGCGGCGTCATGGACGAGGCCGCGCTCGACGGCGTCCTCCAGCCCCTGCGAGAAATGGAAGCCGCCGATCGGAAGCTGAGGGCTGGTCAGGTTCAGCAACCGCAACAAGGCGGTGCCGCCGCTACCGTACATGGTCGACCGCGCTCAGCCGTGACCGTGACCGTGACCGCCATGGCCATGACTGCCGCCATAGGCGCCGCCTTCCGGCTCGAACGGCGCTTCCTCGACGGTCACCGCGAAGCCCTGGCCTCTGAGCATCTCGTCGAGCACGTGATCGTGGCGGAAGCGCAGCCAGCCGGCGCCGATCTGCACCGGCACATGGCGGTTGCCGAGGTGGTAGCTGGCCCGCGCCAGCCGCCAGGGGTCGTCGCAGCGGACGGTCGACACCACTTCGTTGGCGGCGACGATCTCGACGATCCGGCCGTCGTCGGCCTGCAGGCGATCGCCGCCGCGCAAGACCAGCCCGCGTTCGAGACGCAGGCCGACTTCCTCGCCGGTCGACAGCTTCGCCAGTTGGCGGCTGCGGGTGCGGAGGTCGAAAGGCAGTTCGATGCGGACCGTGGCGGCGCTGCTGTTGCCGGCCAGGTGTTTGGTGATGGTCAGCATGATGGCGCGGAACTGAAGCCCTCTCCCCCCGCAAGAGCGGAAGCATGCTTCCGGGATGAGGGGCGCTCTTTTCGAGGGGTGCGTGGCTCGCTTCTGGCGGAGTCCCTCACCCTGG
This sequence comes from Lysobacteraceae bacterium, assembly GCA_013823855.1. GTDB lineage: Bacteria > Pseudomonadota > Gammaproteobacteria > Nevskiales > Nevskiaceae > Nevskia. The sequence continues at coordinate 9,965 of PNMW01000069.1, forward strand.
CCCTTTCCCGGAGGGAGAGGGAGAAAAGCGCCGATGCGGCTGGAGTATCCATTTTCGGAACAGCCTCAGAACAGAAAATACCGTTGCGCCAGCGGCAGCACCGCCGCCGGCTCGCAATGCAGGCGCACGCCATCGGCGCGCACCTCGTAAGTCTGTGCATCGACTTCGATCTTCGGCATCAGGTCATTGAGGATCAGGTCGCGCTTGGTGATCGAGCGGGTGTTCTTGCAGGCCACCAGCCGCTTGTTCAGGCCCAGCCGTTCGCGCAGTCCCGAGTCGAGCCCGGCCTGCGACACGAAGCTCACCGAGGTCTCGGCGACGGCCTTGCCGTAGGCGCCGAACATCGGCCGGTAATGGACCGGCTGCGGCGTCGGGATCGAGGCATTGGGATCGCCCATCGGCGCGGCGACGATCATGCCGCCCTTGATGATCATCGACGGCTTGGCGCCGAAGAACGCGGGCCGCCACATGACCAGATCGGCCAGCTTGCCGACCTCGATCGAGCCGATCTCGTGGGCCACGCCGTGGGTGATCGCCGGGTTGATCGTGTACTTGGCGATGTAGCGGCGCACCCGGAAATTGTCGTGGCGCGACGGATCCGGCCCCAGTGCCCCGCGCTGCACCTTCATCTTGTGCGCGGTCTGCCAGGTGCGGGTGATGACTTCGCCGATGCGGCCCATCGCCTGGGAATCCGAGGAGATCATCGAGAACGCACCGAGATCGTGCAGGATGTCCTCGGCGGCGATGGTTTCGCGGCGGATCCGCGATTCGGCGAACGCCACGTCTTCCGGAATGCCCGGATCGAGGTGGTGGCAGACCATCAGCATGTCGAGGTGTTCGTCGACCGTGTTGACCGTGTACGGCCGGGTCGGATTGGTCGACGACGGCAGCACGTTCGGCTCGCCGGCCGCCTTGATGATGTCCGGCGCGTGACCGCCGCCGGCACCTTCCGTGTGATAGGTGTGGATCGCGCGGCCCTTGAACGCGGCCAGTGTTGCTTCGACGAAGCCGGACTCGTTCAGCGTGTCGGTATGGATCGCCACCTGCACGTCGTAGCGCTCGGCGACGTTCAGGCAGTTGTCGATCGCCTTCGGTGTCGTGCCCCAGTCCTCGTGCAGCTTCAGGCCCATCGCGCCCGCTTCGATCTGTTCGTCGAGTGCCGCCGGCAGCGCCGCATTGCCCTTGCCGAGAAAGCCGAAGTTGACCGGCAGCCCTTCCACGGCCTGCAGCATCCGCGCGAGGTGCCAGGGCCCCGGCGTGCAGGTCGTGGCATTGGTGCCGGTGGCCGGGCCGGTGCCGCCGCCGATCATCGTCGTGGTGCCGGACATCATCGCGTCCTCGACCTGCTGCGGGCAGATGTAGTGGATGTGCGCGTCGATCGCGCCGGCGGTGATGATCTGGCCTTCGCCGGCGATGATCTCCGTACCCGGGCCGATGACGATGTCGACACCCGGCTGCACGTCCGGGTTGCCGGCCTTGCCGATGCCGCTGATGCGTCCGCCCTTCAAGCCGATGTCGGCCTTGACGATGCCCCAGTGATCGACGATCACGACATTGGTGATCACCGTGTCGGCGGTCATGGCGCTCAGCCGCTGGCTCTGGCCCATGCCGTCGCGGATCACCTTGCCGCCGCCGAAGCTGACTTCGTCGCCGTAGACGGTGTGATCGCGTTCGATCTCGATGATCAGCGCGGTATCGGCCAGGCGCAGGCGATCGCCGGTGGTCGGGCCGTAGAGGCTGGCGTAGTCGGCCCTGCTGATCTTCATAGCTTGCCCTCGACCTTGCCCTGGAAGCCGTGGACGATGCGGTCGCCGGCGTAGGCGACCAGTTCGATGTCGCGCTCCTGGCCCGGCTCGAAGCGCACTGCGGTCCCGGCCGGAATGTTCAGCCGGAAGCCGAGCGCCCGGGTTCGATCGAACCGCAGCGCGTCGTTGGTTTCGAAGAAGTGGTAGTGCGAGCCGACCTGGATCGGCCGGTCACCGATGTTGGCCACCCGCAGCTTCACCGTCGCGCGGCCGGCGTTGAGTTCGATGTCGGGGCCGTCGTGCGGCAGCAGTTCGCCGGGGATCATGGCGCGTTCTAGAGGCCGATCAGCAGGCCGGCGCCGGCGATCGTCACCAGTGCACCGGCGACGCGCAGCGCGCGCGGATCGCGGCGGCTCGCCAGGGCCAGCGCGGCGCCGGCGAGATGCAGCAGCAGCGTTGCCGCGATCATGCCGAGCAGCCACGCCGCAGTGTCGCCGCTCGCCGGCAGTTCGCTGCCATGGGCATGGCCGTGGAACAGCGCCAGACTGCCCGCCAGCACACTGGCCGAGGCCAGAGACAGCGTCCGGCGCATCAGCATCAGGCCGCCGATCACCAGCGGCGACAGCGCCACCAGTGCTTCGGTGGCCGGAGCCTGGAAGCCGGCGAGTCCGAGCAAGGCGCCCGCGAGCATGCTCGATGCGAAGGCGGCGGGCACCAGCCACCAGCGGCGGCTCTGCACGGCCGCGCTCCACCAGCCGACGGCGACCATCGCCAGCAGATGGTCGATACCGGCAACCGGGTGCATCAGGCCAGCGACGAAGCCCGGCGTGTCGTGGCCAGGATGGGCGAGCGCCACAGCCGGCAGCAGGCCGAGTGCTGCGATCAGGATGGTCGTTCTGTCGGCGTGCATTGAAATTCTCGTCGGGGGTCTGGGGAGCTTCACGGGATCGGATTGTGGACAGTGACCAGCTTGGTGCCGTCCGGGAAGGTGGCTTCCACCTGCACGTCCGGAATCATTTCGGCGATGCCGTCCATCACATCGCCACGGCTCAGCAGCGTGGTGCCGTAGCTCATCAGCTCGGCCACGCTCTTGCCGTCGCGCGCGCCTTCGAGGATCGCCGCCGAGATGTAGGCGACGGCCTCCGGATAATTCAGCTTGACGCCGCGCGCCTTGCGCCGTTCGGCGACCAGGCCGGCGGTGAAGATCAGCATCTTGTCCTTCTCGCGGGGACTCAGTTCCATCGTTCTTCTCGGTAGTTCAGGTGGCCCAGATGCGCGGCAACACCACTTCGCGCTGCAGCAATCGTGGCCGCAGCACGCGCCAGACCGCCAGCAGCGCGCGCATCGCGGCGTCGGTCTGCCGGGCCAGCACCCGGCCGATCAGCACGCCGTCGACCAGGCTCAGGCCGGCGGTCACCTCCGACATCGGTTCGACCGCCGCACGCGCCGCCGCGACATCGTCGGCGGTTGCCGGGCATGCGACAAGCGTGCCGAGCACGCTGGCGCCGTCGAGGCCCCAGCGCCCGGTGAACGCCGCGCTGCCGCCGCGCAGCACCAGGTGATCGAGCAGCAGCGGACGATCGCCGCGCCACAGCTCGAAACCCTGGACGACCCGGCCGTCGTCGAAGCGTTCGCCGCGTGCCGCCAGGCCGTAGGCGGCCAGATCCCAGCCGATGAAACGGGCGCCGGCGTCGAGCATGACGAGGGTGCGCTGGCGGACCAGCGCGCCCGGGTAGTGAATGGTTTCCTGCGGCAGCCATTCCAGCGAGCAACCGTCGCCGATCCGCATCTCGATGCGCTGCCGCGCCTCGGCTCCGGCGCTGCGGTAGAACTTGCCGGCCGCCGGCGTGGTCAGCAGCACCTTGGCGCCGGCGGCGGCGTTGAAGCGCAGGTCGAGCCGATCGCCACCGACCACGCCACCCGGCGGGTGGACGATGTAGACATTGCAGACCGGCCCGTCGGGGTAGAACGGCCGCTGCACCCGCAGCGGGCCGAGATGGCGCCGACGAGCCAGCGTGGTGCGTGCCGCCGGCACGGCCGGATCGCCGACGAAGCCGAGTTCCAGCTCGGCCTGCCAGCCACGGCCGGGGGCGGTTTGCGGCAGCGCGTTCGGACCAAGGGCTTCCATGCGTCAAGTCTTGCATCCAGCGTGCCGGATTCGCCAAGACCGCGGTCGGGGCGGCTCAGACCGTCAGGTGTTTCTTGACCAGATCGTCGGTCAGCTCGGCGATCGCGCCTTTGGCCACCGCGCGGCCCTTGTCGAGAATGACGAAGTCGCTGGCCACGCGACGCGCGAACGGCAGCTTCTGCTCGACCAGCAGCACGGTCATGCCGAGATCCTGGTTGAGCTTGAGGATCAGGTCGCCGATGTCGGCGACGATGTTCGGCTGGATGCCTTCGCAGGGTTCGTCGAGGATCAGCAGCTTCGGTTCCAGGGTCAGTGCGCGGCCGATCGCCAGCTGCTGCTGCTGGCCGCCGGACAGGTCGCCGCCGCGCCGCGTGCTCATCTGCTTGAGGACCGGGAACAGCGAATGCACGTAGTCCATCAGCTCCTTCTTCTTCGCCGACTTGAGGCCGCGCGCTTCTAGGCCGACCCGCAGGTTTTCCTCGACGGTGAGCTGCGAAAAGATGTCGCGGCCCTGCGGCACATAGCCGATGCCCATGCCGGCGCGCTTGTCGGCAGCGATGCCGCGCAGTTCCCTTGCATCGTCGTACTGGATCGACCCCGAGGCCGTCGGAATCAGGCCCATCAGGCACTTGAGCATCGTCGTCTTGCCCATGCCGTTGCGGCCCATCAGGCACATCCGCGAGCCTCGGGGCACCTCGATGTCGAGATCCCAGAGCGTGTGGCTGCCGCCGTAGAACTGGTTCAGGCCGCTGATCTTCACCATCGAATCGCTCATCGGTCCATTCTCATTGCTGACTCACTCGCCCAGGTACACGCGTTTGACTTGCGGATCGTTCTGCACCTCGTCCATCGAGCCCTCGGCGAGCACGTGGCCCTCGTGCAGCACGGTGACCTTGCGGGCGATCGAGCGGACGAAATTCATGTCGTGCTCGACCACCACCACCGAATGCTTGCCGGCCAGGCCGACCAGCAGCTCGGCGGTGCGCTCGGTTTCCTGCGGCGTCATGCCGGCCACCGGTTCGTCGACCAGCAGCACCAGCGGGTCCTGCATCAGCAGCATGCCGATCTCCAGCCACTGCTTCTGGCCGTGGGACAAGGCGCCTGCCTTGGCGTGGCGCTGATCCTTCAGGCCGATGATCCCGAGCACCTCGTCGATCCGTTCGCGCTGCAAGGCATTGAGCTTCGCGAACAGGATCTTCCACACCGACTTGTCGCAGGCCATCGCCAGTTCGAGGTTCTCGAACACGCTGTGCTCGGGGAACACGGTCGGCTTCTGGAACTTGCGGCCGATGCCGGCCTGGGCGATTTCCGGCTCGGTGAGACCGAGCAGGTCGATGGTCTGGCCGAACCACACCGAGCCGGTGTCGGGCTGGGTCTTGCCGGTGATGACATCCATCATCGTGGTCTTGCCCGCACCGTTCGGGCCGATGATGCAGCGCAGCTCGCCGGTCTCGATGTAGATCGACAGGTCATTGAGCGCCTTGAAACCGTCGAAGCTCTTGGTCACGCCTTCGACGTACAGGATGATGTTGTGCGACAGGTCCGGGCTCGGCGCATTGGTGCTGCGGCGCTTGCCGGTCGGCTTGGTGCGCAGGCCGACCGGGCCTGTCGTGGCAGGGGAGGCGCTCATGCCAGCTTCTCCTTGCGTGACGGAATCAGACCGACGACACCCTTGGGCAGGAACAGGGTCGCGACCACGAACAGCGCGCCCAGCGCATACAGCCAGATTTCCGGGAACGCGGCGGTGAACCAGGTCTTCGCATAGTTGACCAGCACCGCGCCGGCGACCGCGCCGTACAAGGTGCCGCGACCGCCGACCGCGACCCAGATCACCACTTCGATCGAGTTGATCGGCGCGAATTCGCCCGGGTTGATGATGCCGACCTGGGGCACGTACAGCGCACCGGCGATGCCGGCGAGCATCGCCGAGAACACCCAGATCCACAGCTTGTACGACTCCACCTGATAGCCGATGAAGCGGGTGCGGCCTTCGGCGTCGCGCACCGCCTGCACGACTCTGCCGAGCCGGGAGGCGATCACGTAGCGGCAGCCGATGTAGCCGATGGCCAGTGCCGACACCGTGGTCAGGAACAGTGCCACCCGCATGCCCGGCGTCTTCAGATCGAAGCCGAGCAGTTCCTTGAAATCGGTCAGGCCGTTGTTGCCGCCGAAGCCCATCTCGTTGCGGAAGAAGGCCAGCAGCAGCGCGAAGGTCAGCGCCTGGGTCATGATCGACAGGTAGACGCCGGTGACCCGCGAGCGGAACGCCAGCCAGCCGAAACCGAGCGCCAGCAGACCGGGGATCAGCACCACCATCAGCAGCGCCACCGGGAAGTGGTTCATGCCTTCCCAGAACCACGGCAGTTCCTTCCAGTTCAGGAACACCATGAAGTCCGGCAGGATCGGGTCGCCGTAGACGCCCCTGGGGCCGATCTGGCGCATCAGGTACATTCCGATCGCATAGCCGCCGAGTGCGAAGAACGCCGTGTGACCGAGGCTCAGGATGCCGCAGTAGCCCCAGACCAGATCGACGGCGATCGCCAGCAGCGCGTAGCAGAGGTACTTGCCGAACAGCGTGACCGTATAGGTCGACAGGTGGAAGAAGCTGCCTTCCGGCACCAGCAGGTTGAACACCGGCACCGCGACCGCGGCGATGGCGAGCAGGCCGAGCAGCACCTGGCCGCCACGGTCGGCCTTCAGCGCCGACAGCAAAAGGGATTGGCTTTTCATCAGTGGCCCTCCGCCGCGCGGCCTTTCTGCGGGAACAGGCCCTGCTTGCGGCGCTGGATGAACAGGATGATGAACACCAGCATCGCGATCTTGGCCATCACGGCCCCCACGGCCGGCTCGAGCAGCTTGCCGGCCACGCCCAGGGTCATGCCGCCGATCAAGGTGCCCCACAGGTTGCCGACGCCGCCGAAGACCACGACCATGAACGAATCGATGATGTAGCTCTGGCCGAGGTTCGGGCCGACATTGGTCAGCTGCGACAGCGCCACGCCGGCCACCCCGGCGATGCCGGAGCCGAGGCCGAAGGTGATCGCGTCGACACGATCGCTGTTGATGCCCATCGAGCGTGCCATTGCCCGGTTTTGCGACACGGCGCGCACGGTGAGCCCCAGCGAGGTGCGGCGCAGGATCAGTTGCAGGGCAGCAAACACCACCAGGGTGAACAGCACGATGTAAAGCCGATTCCAGGTCAGCGACAGCGCGTCGTTGATCACCCACTGGCCGCTCATGAACTCCGGCGTCGCCACCGACCGATTCAGCGGCGAGAAGATCGAGCGCACCAGCTGCTGCAGGATCAGGCTGATGCCGAAGGTGGCCAGCAGCGTTTCCAGCGGCCGGCCGTACAGGTGCTTGACCACGCCGCGCTCGATGGCGATGCCGACCAGACCGGATACCAGGAAGGCGGCCGGAATCGAGATCAGGATCGACGCCGTCAAATGGTTCGGCAGCAGCAGCTGCACGACGTAGGCGGTGTAGGCGCCGATCATCATCAGCTCGCCGTGCGCCATGTTGATCACGCCCATGACGCCGAAGGTGATCGCCAGGCCGATCGCCGCCAGCACCAGCACCGAGCCGAGGCTCAGGCCGAAGAACAGGGTCTCGATGCCCGAGTACAGCGAGCGCTTCAGGCTGATCGAGGAAATCGCCACCGCCGCAGCCGAGCGCACCCGCTCGTCCGGCTCGTTGGCCGGATCGCGCAGCGCTTCGAGCTTGGCGATGGTTTCGCCGGCCAGCGAGCCGCTCAGCACGTTGACGGCGGCCAGCCGGGTGTCGGCGTTGTCCGAGGTCAGATCGGCGTAGGCGAGGCCGGCATCGATGGCGGCCTGCACGGCAGCATCGGTCTCGATCGCACGGCGTTCGCGCAGCACGTTCAGCGTCGATTCGTCCGGTGCCCGCAGCATCTCCTTGACCGCGCTCAGACGGACCTCGGCGTCGGGGCTGCCCAGCGTGAATGAAGCCAGCGCACTGCGCAGCAGCTTGCGCAAGCTGTTGTTGGAGCCGACCTTGCTGAAGCCGTCGGCGGGCTCCGGGCCGGACGTGGCCAGGGTCGCCGGGTCGGTCAAGGCATAGCCGGCGTCGGTTTCGGCGGTGATGAACACCGCGCCGTCGGCATCGCGAACGTGCAGGTGATCCTCCAGCCAGGCCTGGAGCACGGCGGCGGTGTTCGGGTGCTTGGCGGCGAGCAGGGCGTCGAGCAGCGCACTGCGCTCGCTTAGCGACGCGCCGCCAAGCGCGCGCAGCACGTCGGGAAAGGCCGTGGGTACCGCAGGGGCTGCTTCTGCGCTCGCAACCGTCTCCGCTGCCGCATCGGCTGCGGTTGACGGCTCCTGCGCGAGCAGCGGCAGGCTCGCGGCGAAGCAAGCGGCCAGCCAGCATCGTCGCAGCGAGGTCGTGAAGTGGATCATCGCGAACGCCTCCGGAAATGGGGTGTAGCCCGATCAGGCAAAGCAAGCTCCGGGCCGGGCCATTTCCGGCCCGGAGACTTGCCCCACCGCGGTGCTGCTTGCTTCGGAGGCGGGCTGCGCGGGCATCGTTGGCCGCGCAGCCCGCCGGATCACAGGCTCAGTTCGAGCACTTCTTGGCCTTGGTGTTGTAGTTGCCGCACTTCAGCTTCACCCAGTCGGACTCCAGATCCTTGGAGCCGTCGAGGAAGTCCGACCAGGCGTCGCCCGGGACTTCGCCCTTGGTCTGCCACACGGTCTCGAACTGGCCGTCTTCCTTGATTTCGCCGATGTACACCGGCTTGGTGATGTGGTGATTCGGCAGCAGCTTGGCGGTACCGCCGGTCAGGTTCGGCACTTCGAGGCCGGGCAGCGTGTCGATCACCTTGGCGGTGTCGGTGGTCTTGGCCTTCTCGACCGCCTTCACCCACAGGTTGAAGCCGATGTAGGTCGCTTCCATCGGGTCATTGGTGGTGCGCTTGTCGTTCTTGATGTAGCTGTGCCAGGCCTTGATGAACGCGGTATTGGCCGGAGCCTTGACGCTCTCGAAGTAGTTCCAGGCGGCGAGATGGCCGACCAGCGGCTTGGTGTCGATGCCCGACAGCTCTTCCTCGCCGACCGAGAACGCCACCACCGGAATGTCTTCTGCCGAAATCTTCTGGTTGCCGAGTTCCTTGTAGAACGGCACGTTGGCGTCGCCATTGATCGTCGACACGACGGCGGTCTTCTTGCCGGCCGAACCGAAGGCCTTGATCTTCGAGACTTCGCTCTGCCAGTCGCTGAAGCCGAACGGCGTGTAGTTGACGATGATGTCTTCGGCCTTGACGCCCTTGGCCTTCAGGTAGGCCTCGAGAATCTTGTTGGTGGTGCGCGGATAGACATAGTCGGTGCCTTCCAGCACCCAGCGCTTCACGCCGAGATCCTTCATCAGGTAGTCCACCGCCGGAATCGCCTGCTGGTTCGGCGCGGCGCCGGTGTAGATGACGTTCTTCGACGATTCCTCGCCCTCGTACTGCACCGGGTAGAACAGCAGCGAATTGGACTTCTCGAACACCGGCAGCACCGACTTGCGCGACACCGAGGTCCAGCAGCCGAACACCACCGACACCTTGTTCTTGTCGATCAGCTCGGACGCCTTTTCGGCGAACAGCGGCCAGTTCGACGCCGGATCGACGACCACCGCTTCGAGCTTCTTGCCGAGCACGCCGCCCTTCTTGTTCTGCTCCTCGATCAGCATCAGGACGGTGTCCTTCAGCGTCGTTTCGGAGATCGCCATGGTGCCGGACAGCGAATGCAGCACGCCGACCTTGATGGTGTCGTCGGCGGCCTGGGCGGAAAAGCTCAGGGCTGCGGCGACGGCCAGCAGCGCGGTCTTCATCGGATTCATCTTCATCGGATTACCCTCGTTGTTGCGGATGGAAATTCGGTTGCGCTATGCCAACAGGCCGCGAGGTCAGATCTGCACCTGCAGGCCGACGCCGATCTGGGTGGCGTCGGGCAGGCCGGCGTCGAGCTTGGTGTCCTTGTAGAACAGGCTGATCCGGGCATCGAAGGCCTTGATCAGGTAGTTGACGTTGAACTCCAGGGTCGTCTGCTCGTACTCCGGGCCGAGGCCCGAGGTGTCGTTGAAGCGCGCCGCGCCGTACTTGCCGAGGAGCTGCACCTTGCCGATGCCGAGCTTCTGCGGGAACAGATAGGCGCCCAGGCCGTACCAGCCATTGGAGTCGGTGTAGCTGCCGTCGATGCCGCCATAGCCGCCCAGCTCGTCGTAACGCGCGGCTTCCGCTTCCAGGGTCACGACGCCGCCGTTCGGCAGCTTCTTTTCGAGCAGCGCATCGAGCGTGTAGGCGTGCTTGCCGGCCGAGGTCTGGCCGGCCAGGCCGACCGCGAGCAGATCCTTTTCGCCGTAGTAGGTGCCGTTCAGGTAGTAGCCGCCTTCGGCATCCCAGAAATCGAGCTGCACGCGGCCGGCGGTGATCACTTCGCCTTCACCCTGCGTCGACGGCGCATCGAAGACGCCGAGCGAGACCTTGGCGATGCCGAACTGGCCCCAGTAGGCGACGCCGTTCTGGCGGCCCTGGACGTTGAACGGGTAGCCGTCCTGCACGCCGTCCTCGTAGACGTTCCAGTTGCTGGAATAGAACGGGCCGTAGAGGTTGGCGCGATCCGATGGCGGCAGGAAGCGGCCGGCCCAGATGTTGAACACGTCGCTGAACTCGAAGCGGGCGACCGCATCCATGACCTGGATGTCGTTGCTCGACGAGGAGTAGTCGGTGTTGAACATCAGCTTGATGTTTTCGGTCACCGAACCGCCCAGATAGATGCGCGCGTTGTTGACGGTGAAGTCGTTGACGGTATTGCTGCCGCCGCTCGGATTGGTGCTTTCGAACTGGGTGCGCAGGCCGGCGCCGACCGAGATCGGCGGCAGCTTGAGATCGGCGGCCTTGGCCGGCGCCGATGCCAGGGTCGATGCACAGGCGAGGGCGCCGAGTGCGAGCGCTGCGACGGCCTTGCGCTGATGGCCGACAACGGTTCGGGTGTTGCTGTTCATGTGCGTGTTCCCCAAGTGAAGTGATGAATCGAAGACAAAGCTCCGCCTGCACCGGGTCGCGACGACCCGGCCTTGCTGCCAGCCACTGGTTTGCTGCTGATCCGGCGCTGATCCCCTTTGCGCCGTGTTGTAGTGCCGCTGCCGTCGGTCGGTGCTGGGTGCTCGTGGTCCTCAGCTCGCGACGACGCCGAGCCGGCTGCGGTTCAGCGCCACGGTTGCCGCCGCCGTGCGCGTCTCCACAGCCAGCTTGGTGAAGATGTGTTCGAGGTGCTTGTTGACCGTCCGCGGGCTCATTTCCAGCACGCCGGCGATCTCCGGATTGGTCTTGCCGAGCACGATCCAGTAGAGGACTTCGGCTTCGCGCGCGGTGAGGTTCAGCAGCCGCGCCAGCACGTCCGGCTCCGGTACCGTTTCCATGCGCTGCACCAGCAGGCGGCGCGGTCCGAGCCGGGCGAAGCTCAGGCGCTGACCGTCGGCATGCAGGCTGAAGTTCGGCGAGCCGGCCCCGCCGCAGTCCAGCCAGCGCAGCAGCGCGGCCGGCAGGCGATGGCTGGCATCGCACAGCGGCGCCAGCCAGGTCTGTGCCAGCGGCGTGGCCCAGCTCAGGCGGCCGGCGTCATCGACGGCGACGATGGCATCGCCGGCGGCATCGGCAGCGGCCTGGGTCTCGGTGACCAGCCGGGCATTGCGCAGATGCGAGGCGATGCGGGCAACCACTTCGGCGGTGCGGATGGGTTTGGTCACGTAGTCGATGCCGCCGGCCTGGAAGCCGAGCACGACATGCTCGCTGTCGGTCAGGCCGGTCATGAACACCACCGGAATCTGCCGGGTCGACAGATCGGCCTTCAGGCGCCGGCAGGTCTCGAAGCCATCGAGGCCGGGCATCACCGCGTCGAGCAGGATCAGGTCGGGCGGCTGGCGGCGCGCCGATTCCAGCGCTGCCAGGCCGCTGGTCGCCACCCGTACCGTGTAGCCGGCGGCGTCGAGCGCGTCATGGGCGACGGCGAGATTCTCGGCGACGTCATCGACGATCAGGATGGTGGCGCCGGAGCCCTGCACGATGGTGTTCACCGGGCCTCCGCGCCGAGCGCGCGCAGGTAGTCGGCGAGCTGGAAGGCCTTGACCGAGGCGCGCAAGCGGCTGGTCTGGCGGTGGTAGCGACTGTCGAGGCGATCGATCTCGTCGAGCTTGCTCAGGATGCCGCGGACATGGCCGAGTGCCCCGAGTTCGCGCAGCGATTGCGCCAGATGGTCGGGCAGGGCGGCGTCATCGGCCTCGGCGTCGCCGACCGCCGGGCCGGCGATCCAGACCAGCGCCAGCGCTTCGCGGATCCGGCCGAGCAGGTTGGCAACGCCCACCGGCTTGACCAGGTAGTCGCGCGGCGCGATCCCGGCGGCGGCGGTGCGGCCGGCCTCGAAGGCATCGGCGGAAATGATGATGATCGGCAGGTGCGGATGGCCGTTCTGGTCCTGGTTGGCGCGCAGCAGCCTTGCGGTTTCCCAGCCGTCGATGCCGGGCATGCCGATGTCGAGCAGCACCAGATCGGGGCGGACATGGGCGACCTGGCGCAGCGCCTCGATGCCCGATGCCGCTTCGCTGACGTCAAAGCCCAGCGGCTCCAGCACGTTGATCAGGAAGCGCCGGTCGACCGCCTCGTTGTCGACCACCAGAATCCGCCGGCGCGGCCCGGCGTAGCCGCCGATGTCGGGCAGCGTGGTCGGCAGCGTCGCGCGCGGTTCGCGGACTTCCGGCAGGAACAGGCGGATCTCGAAACGGCTGCCGGCGCCTGGTGTGGAGTCGACGGTCATCTCGCCGCCCATCAGCGCGGTCAGCATCTTGGCGATGGTCAGCCCCAGCCCGGTGCCGGTCTCGCCGCTGGCGGCTACCTGGCTGCCGCGTTCGAACGGCTGGAAGATGCGGTCGATCTCGTCCGGCGGAATGCCGATGCCGGAGTCGCGCACCTCGAAGCTGGCGATGTCGCCGCGCCAGCGCAGACGGAAGACCACGCCGCCGGCCTCGGTGAACTTCACGGCATTGCCGACGATGTTGATCAGGATCTGGCCGAGCCGCTTCTTGTCGGCGCGGACCACGGCCGGCACCTTGCCCTGCTCGTCGTAGACGAAGCTGATGCCCTTGTTGTGCGCCTGCAGCCGGAACATGCCGACGGTCTGGGCGAGGAATTCCGGGAAGCGCAGTTCGTCGATGTCGAGCGCTAGCTTGCCGCTTTCGATGCGGGCGATGTCGAGCAGCCCGTCGACCAGCGACAGCAGGTGGTCGCCGCTGCGGCGGATCACCGACACCGCGTCGCGGCGGCCGGCCGGGATGCTCGGGTCGTGCTGCAGCATTTCGGCGTAGCCGAGGATCGAGTTCAGCGGCGTGCGCAGTTCGTGGCTGATGCCGGTGACATAGCGGCTCTTGGCCTGGTTGGCGCGTTCGGCGGCCAGCTTGGCGGCCTGCAGTTCGATGTCGGTCTTCTTGTGCGCCTCGATCTCGCGCATCAGCAGCGCGGTCTGGCGGTTCGATTCCTCCTGCGCCACGCGGCGGCTTTCGCCGTTCAGCACCAGCCACCAGCAGAGCACTGCGGCGATCACGATCAGCACCGCGTAGAGCTTCAGGAAGCCGGCGCGCAGCGCTTCGTGCAACACCGGCTCGCTGGCCACCAGCAGCGACGATTCCTGCACCCAGATCAGCGCCAGCGCGCAGCTGAGCACGCCGGACACGATGCCGAACAGCATCAGGTAGTGGCCGAGTCGCGAATCGAGCCGTGCCGACACGGCCTTCGGCAGCAGCCGCGCCAGCGTGCCGTTGATCTGTTCGCGCAGGGACGCCCCCGGCTTGCAGGCGTCGTGGCAGCGGGCGTCGAGCGAGCAGCACAGCGAGCAGATGTTGCCGCGGTAGGCCGGGCACAGCGCCATGTCCTCGCGCTCGTAGGCCTTTTCGCAGATCACGCAGCGGTGCTCGGCGGCGCTGTCGAGGGCGGCGTCGGGCTTGCGCGCCAGGTAGTAGCGGCCCTTCGTGGCGAAGGCGATCGCCGGTGCGCAGATGAAGGCGGCGAGCAGCGCGATGAACGACGAGAATGCCTGCGCCAGCGGCCCGAACACGCCGGTGAACGCGGTGATCGACAGCACCGAGGCGATCACCATGCTGCCGACGCCGACCGGGTTGATGTCGTAGAGATGGGCGCGCTTGAACTCGATGCCCGGCGGCGACAGGCCGAGCGGCTTGTTGATGACCAGGTCGGCGACGATCGCGCCGACCCAGGCGATGGCGACATTGGAATAGAGCCCCAGCACCTGCTCCAGTGCCTTGAACACGCCGAGCTGCATCAGGATCAGTGCGATCGCGACGTTGAACACCACCCAGACCACCCGGCCCGGATGGCTGTGGGTGACGCGGGCGAAGAAGTTCGACCAGGCCAGCGAGCCGGCGTAGGCATTGGTGACATTGATCTTGAGCTGGCTCAGGACCACCAGCAGGGTCATCGCGCCGAGTGCCACGGCTGGCGAATCGAACACGTAGCCGAAGCCGATGCGGTACATCTCGGTCGGCTCCAGGGCATTGGCCTGAGGCACGCCGGCGCGCAGCGCGATGAAGGCCAGGAAGGCGCCGCCGAGCAGGCGGATCGCGCCCATGCCGATCCAGCCCGGGCCGGCGACGATCAGGGACGCCATCCAGCGGCGGCGGTTGTCCCGGGTCTTCTCCGGCAGGAAGCGCAGGAAGTCCACCTGCTCGCCGATCTGGGTGACCATCGCCATCAGCACGCTGGCCGCCGCACCAAACTGGATCAGCGAGAACGCCGTGCTGCCGCCCGGTGCGGCGAAATCGGGCAGCTCGCGCGCCAGTTCCGGTGCTTTCCAGATCACGAAGACAAAGGGCAGGACCAGCAGCACCAGCCACAGCGGCTGGGTCCAGGCCTGCAAGCGGGAGATCAGGGTGATGCCGTGGGTCACCAGCGGAATCACCACCAGCGCGCAGATCAGGTAGGCCGGCGTCAGCGGAATGCCGAAGCAGAGCTTCAGCGCCAGCGCCATGATCGTCGCTTCCAGCGCAAAGAACAGGAAGGTGAACGAGGCGTAGATCAGCGAGGTGATCGTCGAGCCGATGTAGCCGAAGCCGGCGCCGCGGGTCAGCAGATCCATGTCGACACCGTACTTGGCGGCGTACCAGCCGATCGGCAGGCCGGTCAGGAAGATCACCAGGCTGACGGCGGCGATCGCCCAGGCGGCGTTGGTGAAGCCGTAGGAGACCAGCAGCGAGCCGCCGATCGCTTCCAGCAATAGAAACGAAATGGCGCCGAAGGCGGTATTGGCGACCCTGAATTCGCTCCACTTGCGCGCCGAACGCGCGGTGAAGCGCAGCGCGTAGTCCTCCAGGGTCTCGTTGGCCACCCAGGTGTTGTAGTCGCGGCGGATCTTGATGATCCGCTGCTCCTGCGGTGCTGCACTGTGGGTGGTCGGTCTGGCGCTCATGGCCCGAAATGCGGCGCAAGAAGCCTGCCCTGCGACGCGTCGGCAGGTACGTCAGATGACGTAGCCCGGCGTTCCGGCGATCGGCTGCGGTTCCCGCCATCGTTGCCGGCCATTGGCACATCGCTTGCGATGCCATGTACGCTTGCTTGTATACAAAATCGACCTGCCATTCCTCCGTGCCTTCCGACGCGGTATCCCGACCGAATTCCCTGCGCCCGCTATCGATTGCCGCCACGCAGGCGGCGATGCGCAGCGGCGAGCAGACCCCGAGCCAGCTGCTGCGCGGCCTGCTGGCGCTGCGCGATCGGCTCGATCGCCCGGAGGTCTGGATCTCCCAGCCACCGGACAGCGTGCTGCTGGCCGAGGCGGAACGCTGCGACGCGCTGCTGGCCGCCGAAGGTCCGGCGATCTTCGAGCGCCTGCCGCTGTTCGGGCTGCCGTTCGCAGTCAAGGACAACATCG
>PNMW01000077.1 GCA_013823855.1 Lysobacteraceae bacterium
GGCCGCCGGTCCCGCGCGCCGAACGCGGCCGGCGCCCGGCGCTCGACAGCGGCGCGGCGAAGGTGGTCGGCCGCTCGGCGAGCATCGAGCTGGCGCGCGGCGAGCAGCAGCTGATCGACGCCGAGCCGCTGCTCCGGCCGGCGTTCGAGCGCGACAACGCCAGCTTGCGCCAGCGCTACGGCGGCCTGCGCGACGACGAGCCGCTGTCGGCCGGCGCGCCGCTGGCCAGCCGTTCGGGCGCGATCGAACGCCTGGGCGACGACGCGTCGGCACAGCGCGTCTCGGCTGCCGTGCGCGGCCGCGGCACGGCGGCGATCCGCGCCGGCGACCTCACCCGCGTGGAGGACGGCAGCGCGATCCAGGCCACCGCCCTGCTCTGTGCCCGCAACGGCGGACAACCGCTGCTGCGCCGGCTGACCGTGGCCGGCGACGGCGCGCTGGCGCCGAAGGCCGCGCTGGTGATCCAGGGCCAGTGCTTCGGCGATGCCGCCGGCACGGTGCGGGTGATCCTGCCGACCGCCTACGGGCCGATCCGCAGTGTCGACGCCCAGGTGGTCGACTGGCAGGCCGGCAAGATCTTCGCCGTGCTGCCTGATGTCGACCGGGTGATTCCGGGCCAGGCGACCGTCGAGGTGATCACCACCGGCGGACAGCGCGGCGGCTCGGCACCGCTGGCCTTCGAGCCGGCCTGGGAACTGCGTCCGCGCAGCATTCCGGCGACCACCGGCCGCATCGACGGCTGCGCCGGCGGCGGCTACTACAGCCGCTGCGTGATGGTCTTCGCCGGCCACGAGATCGACCTCCGCGATCCCCAGTTCGAGCTGGCCGCCACCTGCCGCGCCAGCGGCCTGCCGGCGATTCTCGATCCGCTCGGCCTGAGCAATGCCTTCGTCAGCTGCAACGGCAAGCAGGGCGCGCTCGGCGAAGGCCTGCAGGGACAGGTGCTGGCCCAGCACAACAGCGGCGGCGAGGACCTGCGCGACAGCATCAGCCGCAGCGACGTCTACCAGCTGCAGCTGCCGCCGTACGCGCGCCTGGCCGCGCTGCGCTACCAGAGCCGCGCGTTTCCCGGCCGTGGCCGGATCGACGCGCCGCGCTTCGATCCGGCGTCCGGGCAGCTGGTGGTCGCCTGGTCGATGGTCCGCGACGGTGCCGCCGAGCCCGGGCTGATCGAGTACGCGATCGACTTCGACACGCTGTGGCCGCGCGGAGTCGACCGGTGAGCGCGCCGCTGCGGCACGCGGTCGTGCCGGCGCCGGCACCGGTATTGGCAGTGGCGCTGTTGCTGCTGGTCGCCACGACGGCGGCCACCGCCGACGGCCTGCGGCAGCGGCCCGATGCGGTGCCGCTGCCGCAGGCGCCGTCGTCGCTGCCGCCACCGCCGTGGGCGGCCTATGGTGCGGCGGCGTACGGCTGGCCGGCGGTCGGGCTGGTGGTCGTCAATCCCTATCCGGCGCTGCCGGCGCAGCGCTGGCGCGACCCGGATTTCGACGCCGGCGACGGTCGCCGGTCCGCGCCGCCGTACCGTGAAGACCCCAATCCCGATGCCGATCCCGACACCGCGCCGCCGCCGGTGCGCTGGTGATCGCCCGACGCTGGCTGCTGCGGTTGCCGGCGGCAGCGCTGGTGCTGCTGCTGGCGTTGCAGCTCGCGCAGCTGGCCGCCGCGCTCTGGCGGCTCGATGGCGCCGCCGCCGCGATGTCGGCGCAACTGCTGCCGGCGCTGCTGCTGAAGGCCGCGCTGCTGGCGATCAATGCCTGGCTGCTGTGGCGCCTGCTGCGCCGGTCCGGCGCAGCATGAGCGCGCGCGCCCTGCCCGGCGCGGCAGCCGCGATGTTCCGTTGACGACCCCGAGAGGATGACGCCGATGACCCACCCCCGCGCCAGCACGCTCTGTGCCCTGCTGTTCGCCTTGCCGAGCGGCCTCATGGCCCAGCAGGCCGCGCCCGCGCCGACGCCGGACTGGAGCCGGTCCGGCCCGGCGACCACGAGCAGCCCTTCGGCGATTCCGCTGCAGCGCCAGCGCCGTGTGCAGCTGCCGCCGCAGACGCCAGCGCCGACCGGCCAGCCGCTGGCACCGCCCGACGCCGCCAGCGATGACGACGCCGTCCGGATCGCCGTTCCCGAAGGCTATCGGCCGATGCCGGTCCCGCCGCCGGTCGGCGCGCGCAGCGACGACGTCCAGCGCAGCCAGCTCGGCGAGGAGCAGATGCCCGAAGCGCGGCAGATCGCCCTGCTGCGCAAGCGGGTCGCCGAGCTGACCCGGCAGATGGACGACGTGCTGGCGCGGCTGGTCGCCAGCGAGCAGGGGCTGGCCAGCCACCGGCACAGCTACAGCGTGCCCAATGTCGGCCTGGTCAGCGTCGAGGCCTACGAAAGCTTCATGGCGCGCAATCAGCGCAACGGCCAGCCGGTGCCGTTCCTCAGCGGCGGTTCGCTGAACCGCACCACCACGGCGCCGGTGCTGCCGCAGTAGCGCGGCATCGGCCGGGGCGATGTCCGCTTTGCCGCCGGCACTGCGTTCGTCCAGGCAGACCCCCACCGCGAGCACGCCGATGAACCGCCTGATCCTGCCGACCCTGATGAGCCTGCTGAGCCTGAGTCCGGGCGCCCGGGCGCTCGACGCCGCCTGCGAAGCCTTCGTTGCCGCCGCCGAGAAAGGCGTCGAGCAGCCGAGCCGGCACAGCGTCAGCGAGATGACGCAGGGCCAGCGTCTGGAGTCGATCGTCGTCGACGGCAAGTCGTACAGCGCCATCGGCGGCAAGTGGCGGGCGATGGGCATTGACCTGAAGGCCGCCGAGCGCAAGCTCAACGCCGAGATCCGCAGCGGCGTGATCAAGCTCGACCAGTGCCAGCGGCTGGGCAGCGAAACCGTCGACGGCCTCGCCACCACCGCGATCCGCTACCGGATGACCATGCCCGGCGCGCCGGCGGCCACCGCCACCGCCTATATCGGCAAGGACGGGCTGATCCATGCGCTGGCGGCCGATGACCTCAAGGTGCGCTACCGCTACAGCGGCGTCAGCGCGCCGAAGCTGTGAAGGCGCCGGCCATGCGCCTGATCCTGCCGGTGCTGCTGGCCAGCGCCGCGGTCGCCGCCTGCGGTGGCGAGCAGCCGGCCGCGGCAGCGTCCCGATGGCCTTCCTTCGATGCCCCGGCCACCGCCGCCGCGCCGGCCGCGGACGCTCCGGCACCTCCGCTGCCGCGCGCCTGCACGCTGGTCGGCGCCGAACAGGCGCAGACGGTGCTGGCCACCGAGGCCGGGCTGATGGCCGACGAGCCGGAGTCCTGCATGTGGAGCGGCTCCGCCGGCGTCGGCAACCTGACCATGCTCAACCTGACCGTGATCGACAACGACGACGAGGCGATGGCGGTGCAGGTCTACAACGGCATCATCGGCATGCAGGGCCAGCTCGCCGGCCTGGTCAACGCCGAGGTCGGCGAGAAGACCCGCAAGTCCGGCCAGGAGATCGACGATCTCGGCGACGAGGCCTGGCTGTCGGCGGCCTCGTACGGCGGCAGCTTCGGCCGCCACGGCGTCGGCGCCCGGCAGCTGGTGGTGCGCAAGGGCCGGCGCTTGCTGAACATCAACGTGACCGGCACCAGTCAGCTCGACGGCCTCGGCGAGCGGATGCAAGCGCTGGCGCGCACTGCGGTGCCGCAGCTGTGAACGGCGCGTGTCGGCGGTTGATGCGGCCGCTGGCTGCGGCGACGGCGCTGCTGCTGGGCATCGCGAGCGCGCCGGCATCGGCGCAGGGCGACGGCAAGCCGGCGGTGTCGGTGCGCATCGTGCCGGCCACCGCCGTGGAGCCCGACAGCGCGGTGACCATCGAGGGGCTGGCGCCGATCGATGGCCCGGGCATGGTGGCGATCCGCATCACCGGGCCGGATCGCCGGCCCGTCGCGATCGACGTCAAGCCGGCGGCCAACGGTGACTACAGCGCCCGCTTCGCCGGCACCGATGCCGCCGGCAGCTATCGCGTCGATGTCGCCTCGCCGGCCGGGCAGATGCACGGTCAGGCCCGCTTCGAGGTGGCCGTGCAGGAGCCGCTGGACGATGTCGAGGCCGCCGAGCAGGAAGCGCTGGCGGTGGCCGAGCTGCTCGACGGCACCCTCGTCGACCTCGACCAGCAGATCGCCAGGCTGCCCGATTCGCCGGCCCGCGACGAGCTGAAGACCCGGCTCGACGAAGCCCGCCCGAAGTTCAAGGCGGCGGCGAAGGAACTGCGCGATTTCAAGGGGCTGGTGATCAGGCCGCTGGTCGATCCGGTCAACGACGACCCGGCGCTGAAGCCGGCGCTGAAGCCGATCGGCCGCGCGCTGCGCGACTGGCAGACACGCAGCGAGCCGGAGCGCCGGCGCATCGTCGCCGAACTGGCGCGCAGCCGGCAGGGCAGCGTCACCTGCGAGGCGATCGAGCGGATCGTCGAAGGTTTCAAGCTGTTCTCGGCGCTGCTCAACCTGGCCGGCGGGCCGGTGTCGGCGGTCAAGTCGGTGATCTTCGACTACATCGCCAACAGCGGTTCGGCGCTGGCCGCGAAGCTGAGCCAGAAGTTCGCCTTCCCGGTCAATCTCGGCACCAAGATCGCGCTGGCGGTCGGCGAGGCGCAGGCGCGGGGCGCGTGGCGGCTGAAGCCGGTGGCGCCGATACTCGAAGCCAAGCAGGCGCTGATCACCGGCCTGCCGTCGATCGCGTCCGATCTGGCCGCCTATGTCGCCGAGCGCGCCTTCGCCCGCTACTGCGAACGCCTGGCCGGGCCGTTCAAGGGCGGCATGGTCGCCGAGTTCAAGTCCGGCGAAGGCAAGCCCTGGTGGCGCTACACGATCGAAGTCGAAGGCCGGCTCGACCTGCGCTACGCCAAGGGCGCGGCCGGCGACGCGGTGGCGGTCAAGGGCGATTTCCTCGGCCAGGCGACCCGGTTCACCCTGTGGGAGGACGCGCTCAAGGTCGGCTGGCCGACCCTCACCGCCGGCGCCGTGATGTTCAAGCGCGCCGTGCTGCCGCGGCCCGACCTGATCAACCTGCTGACCGGCCAGCGGCTGAACCCCGATGCCTCGCTGGCGGAGGAAAAGCCGATCGAGGTCGAAGGCAAGGCGGCGGCGGTATTCGTCAAGCCGTACAGCTTCTTCGTGCCGGTGGAAGGCGAGATCGTCGACGGCGTGCTGAGCCTGCGCCGCAAGCCGGCCACCGTCGATTACGAGGCGGCGGCACGGGTCGTCTATGTCGTGGTCAGCCCGCTGTCGGCGATGCTCGGTCCGCAGTTCACCACCTTCGAGCTGCCGTACAAGAGCGGCGGCTTCATCATCGAGCGGGCCTTCGGCGACGGTATCCGGGTGGCGGTGAAGAAGACCGCCAAGGGTTTCGTCGTCGACGAGACGCTGAAGGTCGACAAGGGCGATGGCCGCGCCAACGGCCAGTACCGGATCAAGCTCCGGCTCTGCAACCCGGAGGGCTCGTGCTGAGGCTGGCCCTGGTGGTGGCGGTGACCGGCCTGGCGGCGGTGCTGCTGCCGGCGCAGGCCGACGAGCCGGCGCCGCGCATTCCGCTGGTCGCCGGGTTGCTGGTGACCACGGCGGTCGCCGAGGCCGACGGCGACTACGAGTCGCGCAAGCGGCTGCTCGGCCGCGACGGCGATGGCTGGCGGCTCGGCTACGACGCCAGCCTGCCGGGCGCCGACGGCACGCCGACCACGCTGCGCTGCGAACGCCTGCTGCACGACGCCGATCTCGATGCCGCGCGCACCTACCGCAACCGCTTCGAGGCCGACACCGAGGAGGACTATCCGGGCACCACGGCGCTCGGCGCCTCGCGCGCGGTGCTGGCGGAACTGGAGGCCGGCGGCGCGGCGCGCTTCGCGCTGGTCGGCGAGGAAGGCTGGCTGGCGCGCGCCGGCGCGGGCGCCGGCAGCGCCCTCGATTTCGCGGCGGCGCTGATGGCCAATCCCAATGTCGCGTTCAAGGGCGAGCTGCGCCGGCAATCGACCGGCAGCCTGCCGGTGCTGGTCAACGGCCGGCGTGTCGCCTTGCCGGTGCTGGTCGCCAGCGGCCGATTCACCGCGAAATCCGGCCAGTTTCTCGATGCCGAACTGCGCCTGCTGCGCGATCCCGGCAATCCGCTGGCGCTGCAGTGGCGGATCGGCGACGCGACCTTGCAGGTGGTGCGGATCGATGTCCCGGCGCCGCAGCCGGCACTGGCCCAGACGCTGAAAGCGCAGCGCCGCGCGGTGCTGCCGGGCCTGCTGTTCGACTTCGGCTCGGCGCGCCTGCGGCCGGAATCGGCGGCCGCGCTGCCGGCGATCGCCGAGGCGATCCGCAGCGCGCCCGGCGGGGTGCTGCGCCTCGAAGGTCATACCGACGGCATCGGCGATGGCACGCGCAACCAGCGGCTGTCGCAGGCCCGGGCCGACGCGGTGCGCGCGGCGCTGATCGCGGTCGATGGCGCCCTGGCCGCCCGGCTCGAGGCGGTCGGCCTCGGCGCGACCCGGCCGCTGGCCGGCAACGACACGCTGGACGGCCGCGCCCAGAACCGCCGCGTCGAACTGGTGCTGCCGTGAGGCGCTCATGAGTCTGGCGCGAAGCCGGCGCGGCCCGTGGACGATGCCGCTGACCGCCAGCGGCCAGCCGGTGCACCGCGTGATCCTGCGCTGGGCGGCGCTGCTGCCGCTGCTGCTGCTCGTGTTCCAGCTCGGCAGCCGGTGGTGGCTGCTGCAGTCCGGCCTGCCGGTGACCGGCGTGGTCACCGTGGCGCAGGACCACTGCATCAGCCGCCATCGCGCCAACTGCTTCCTCGGTCGCGCCGTGGTCGATCCGCGCATCGCCACGCACCGGATGAAGACCACGAAGATTTCCGGCGGCCGCTACTACACGGTCGGCCAGGCGCTGCCGATGCGCGTGCATCCGTCGCCGCGCTTCTATCTCGCCCAGGTCTACGACCCGCTGAGCTGGCTGCTGGGCCCGGCGCGGAGCGCCGCCTGCCTGCTGCTGCTGCTGTTCGCGTCGGCGATGCCGGCGCGGCGGGTGGGGTTGTGGGGGGTGCCGGTGCTGCTGGTGCTGTCGCTGTCGCTGGGCTGAGCGGCCGGCGTTTCAGCGCGGTCGCGCCGCCAGCCAGCGGACGACGGCGGCAGTCACCGCCTCCGGCTGGTCGCGGTGCGGCGAATGGCCGCAGGCGGCGAGCTTCAGCAGCGTGCAATCGGCGACGCGGGCGGCGATCGCGTCGATCTGCGCCAATGTGCCGTACTCGTCGTCGAGGCCCTGGATCGCCAGCACCGGGCAGCGGATGCGACGCACCGGCGCGTCGAGGCTGAAGCGGGCGAAATCGGCGTCGAGCCAGACCTCGTTCCAGCCGTAGAACGCCGAGTCGACGTCGTCGTGGAAGCGCGCCAGCCGGGCGCGCAGCCCGCTGTTCCGGTAACTGTCGCGGACCGCGCGGATGCTGGCCAGGCTCAGGTCTTCGGCGAACAGGTGCGGCGCCATCACGATCACCCCGGCCCAGGCGGCGTCCGCTTCGCCGGCGGCGATCAGCGCGATCGAGCCGCCGTCGCTGTGCCCGAACAGGATCACCGGCTGCGCGCGGGGATCGACGCCGACGGCCTCGAGGAACGCCGGCAGCACCTCGCGGGCCTGCCGTTCGAGGAAATCCGGCGGCCAGCGCTCGTCGGCGCGGCGCGGCGTCGATCGGCCATAGCCGGGCCGCGAATAGACCAGGCCGCGGCAGCCGCTGGCGGCGCACAGCTGCGCCGGGAAGTCGCGCCACATCGCGACCGAGCCGAGGCCTTCGTGCAGGAACAGCAGCAGCGGGGCGTCGCTCGCCTGCGGGTTCAGCCAACGGTATTCGAGCCGCAGCGCCCGGCCGCGATGATCGATCGCGGCAAACGGCGGTTCGCTCATGCGCCGGCCGCCGCGCGCTCGCGTTCCCGTTCGCGCAGGCGATAGCGCTGGATCTTGCCGGTCGGCGTCTTCGGCAGCTCGTCGAGCACGGTGATCTCGCGCGGCACCTTGTGCGGCGCCAGACGGGTCTTGAGGAAGCTGCGCAGCTCCTCGTGCAGCTGGCTGCTGGCCGCGATGCCGGCCTTCAGCACCACGAAGGCCTTGCAGCGGGTCAGGCCGTGCGCGTCTTCGGTGCCGATCACCGCCGCTTCCAGCACCGCGGCATGGGCCATCAGCCCGCTTTCGATCTCGAATGGCGACAGGTACTGGCCGCTGACCTTCAGCATGTCGTCGGCGCGGCCGGCATAGGTGTACCAGCCCTGCGTATCGCGGACGTACTTGTCGCCGCTTTTCAGCCAGTCGCCGAGGAAGGTGCTGCGCGACTTGTCGCGATTGGTCCAGTACATCAAGGCGGCGCTGTCGCCGCGAACGTGCAGTTCGCCGATCTCGCCATCGGCGGCCGGCTCGCCGTGC
Source organism: Lysobacteraceae bacterium (assembly GCA_013823855.1). Taxonomy (GTDB): domain Bacteria; phylum Pseudomonadota; class Gammaproteobacteria; order Nevskiales; family Nevskiaceae; genus Nevskia. The sequence goes on from PNMW01000077.1 coordinate 8,400, forward strand.
TCGTTGACCAGGCGAATCTCGTAGCCGGGCACCGGCTTGCCGGTGGTGCCGTAGCGCAGGCATTCATCGCGATTCGACAGGTAGATGTGGAGCATTTCGGTGGAGCCGATGCCGTCGAGGATCGGCGCGCCGACATGCGCCGAGAAGCGTTCGCCGACTTCCTTGGGCAGCGCTTCGCCGGCCGAGGTGCAGCGGCGCAGGCACAGCGCGCCGGCGGCCGGCAGTGCCGGCGAGGCGAGCATGCCGGCATACAGCGTCGGCACGCCGAAGAACACCGTCGGCCGATGCCGCAGCAGGACCTCGAACACCGCGTCCGGCGTCGGCCGGCCGCCGAGCAGCAGCACGGTGGCGCCGACGCTGAGCGGGAAGCTCAGCGAGTTGCCGAGGCCATAGGCGAAGAACAGCTTGGCGGCGGAGAAGGTGACGTCGCCTTCGACCAGCTTGAGGACGTGGCGGCCATAGGTCGCGGCGGTCATGAACAGGTTGCCGTGCGTGTGCACGGTGCCTTTCGGGGTGCCGGTGGAGCCCGACGAATACAGCCAGAAGGCGATGTCGTCGCGGCTGGTGGCCGCCGCTGGCGCCATGCCGTCGCTGCCGGCTTCGGCGAGCGCGGCGAAGCGGATCGCGGCTTCCGGCAGCGCCTCGTCGGGCGCCGCCGCGACGATCAGCGGCAGCGGCCGGCCACTCGCGGCCAGCGCCGCCTGCGCCGCGGCGAGCAGCGGCGTCGAGGTGATCACCGCCCGGGCGCCGCTGTGGCCGAGCATCCAGGCGTAGTCCTGCGCCGGCAGCAGGGTGTTGACCGCCACCGGCACCACGCCGGCCTGCAGGCAGCCGAGGAAGGCGACCGGCCAGTCGACGCAGTCGTGCATCAGCAGCAGCACCCGTTCCTCGCGATGCAGGCCGAGCCCCGGCAGCGCTGCGGCGAAGCGGCGCACCCGGCGATCGAGTTCCGCGTAGCTCAGGCGGCGACGGTCGTCGATGTAGGCGGGCTTGTCGCCGCGCGCGGCATTCAGCGCCAGCAGATAGTCGGCAAAATTGAACGCCGCCGGCGGACGTTCGATCGTCGGTTCCATCAAGTCCGTTCCTCCCCGCAATGGTCCCGGCGTCCTTGCTGTCCGCGCCCGGTGTGCTGCCTGCAGCGGGCCGAGGCTCGGCCCGCGCGTTCCATCTCGCGATGGATGGTCTTCGGAAAATGCAACATAATGCATCAGAGCGTCAAGCCTATTGTCCAGCGCCGAGTCGCCCCGCATGAATGATCCGCGACCGATGGTCGAAGCCGAAGCCGTCCGCGACCCGCTGCTGGTGGCGCTCGGCAGCCGTGTCCGCGGCCTGCGGGCGCGGCGCGGCATCACCCGCCGGCAGCTGGCCCAGCTGGCCGATGTCTCCGAGCGCCATCTGGCCAATCTCGAGGCCGGCGACGGCAATCCTTCGGTGCTGATCCTGGCCCAGGTGGCGCGGGCGCTGGGCTCGCCGATCGCCGAGCTGCTCGGCGACGAAACCACCGACAGCCCGGACTGGCTGCTGATCCGCGACCTGCTGCACGACCGCAGTCCGGCCGAGCTGGCGCTGGCCCGGACGCGGCTGACCGAGTTGTTCGGCGCCGCGCCGGCGGCGGCGGCGGCACGCGCCCAGCGCATCGCCCTGGTCGGCCTGCGCGGCGCCGGCAAGTCGACGCTGGGGCGCCTGCTGGCGGCCGAACTCGGCACGCCGTTCGTCGAGCTGAACCGCGAGATCGAACGCATCGCCGGCGCCAAGCCCGAGCAGATCCACACGCTGTACGGGCCGGCCGCCTACCGCCGCTACGAGCGGCGCGCGCTCGACGAAACCCTGAAGCTGCATCCCGCGGTGGTGATCGCCACACCGGGCGGCATCGTCTCCGAGGCGGCGACCTTCAACGTGCTGCTGGCCTGCTGCCGGACCGTCTGGCTGACCGCGGCGCCGGAGGAGCACATGGACCGGGTGGTTGCCCAGGGCGATCTGCGGCCGATGTCCGGCAACCGCGAAGCGATGGCCGACCTGAAGCTGATCCTGGCCGAGCGCACGCCGTTCTATGCCAAGGCCGACCTGCGCTTCGACACCAGCGGCAAGTCGCTGGCGCAAAGCCTGGCCGAGTTGCGGGCGGCGCTGACGGCATCGCGTTCGTAGTCCGGCGGGGGCGGGCAGGGCGGCCGGCTGCGGTGTTGCCGCGTTGACATGCACAATAATGCATGCACAATGATGCAGTACTGCCGCAGCCGCCCGCCCGAGGATGTCGCCGATGACCCTGCCTGCACCGCACACGCCGCGCCCGGACCTGCAGGTCGACTACCAGACCGATCCCTCGCAATACCGGCACTGGCGGCTCGGTGTCGACGGCAGCAGCGCGCGCCTGAGCATGGCGGTGGCCGAGGACGGCGGCCTGCGTCCCGGCTACAAGCTCAAGCTCAATTCCTACGATCTCGGCGTCGACATCGAACTGCATGATGCGCTGAACCGCATCCGCTTCGAGCATCCGGCGGTGCGCACCGTGGTGATCACCTCGGCGCGCGAGCGGATCTTCTGCTCGGGCGCCAACATCTTCATGCTCGGCCTGTCGAGCCATGCCTGGAAGGTGAATTTCTGCAAGTTCACCAACGAGACGCGCAACGGCATCGAGGACTCCAGCCGCCACGACGGCCTGAAATTCCTTGCTGCGGTCAACGGCGCCTGCGCCGGCGGCGGCTACGAGATGGCGCTGGCCTGCGACCGCATCCTGCTGGTCGATGATCGTTCGTCGTCGGTGTCCCTGCCCGAGGTGCCGCTGCTCGGCGTGCTGCCGGGCACCGGCGGCCTGACCCGGCTCACCGACAAGCGCCGCGTCCGCCACGATCTCGCCGACATCTTCTGCACCTCGGTCGAGGGCGTGCGTGGCCAGCGTGCCAAGGACTGGCGGCTGGTCGACGAGATCGCCAGGCCCGCCGCCTTCGAAGCGGCGATCAAGGCCGAAGTCGACAGGCTGGCGGCTACCAGCACGCGCCCGGCCGACGCCGCGGGCATTGCGCTGACGCCGATCGAGCGCCGCTTCAGCGCCGATGCCGTCGACTACAGCCATGTCTCGATCCGCATCGACCGCGGCAAGCGGCTTGCGCAGCTGACGGTGCGGGCGCCGGGCAGCGCGCAGCCGGGTGACATCGACGGCATCGTCGCCGCCGGCGCTCGCTGGTGGCCGCTGCAGATGGGCCGCGAGCTGGATGACGCGATCCTGCATCTGCGCACCAACGAACTGGACACTGGCACCTGGCTGCTGCGCACCGAAGGCGCGGCGGACGCGGTGCTGGCCTGCGATGCCGCGCTGGACGCGCATCGCGAGCACTGGTTCGTGCAGGCCACGCGCGGCCTGCTGCGCCGCTGCCTGGCGCGGCTCGACGTGTCGTCGCGCAGCCTGTTCGCGCTGATCGAGGAAGGCTCCTGCTTCGCCGGCACCCTGGCCGAGCTGGCCTTCGCCGCCGATCGCAGCTACATGCAGCTGCTGCCGGAACAGGGGCCGACCCTGCGCCTGAGCCCGCTCAACTTCGGCGCCTGGCCGATGGTCAGCGGCAAGACCCGCCTCGAACGCCGCTTCAACGACGAAGCCGAAGCGCTGGCTGCAGCGAAGGCCGCGATCGGCCGGCCGCTCGATTCCGACGCCGCGCTGGCACTGGGCCTGATCACCGCGAATCCGGACGACATCGACTGGGCCGACGAGATCCGCACCGCCTGCGAGGAGCGCGCCGCGCTGTCGCCGGACGCGCTGACCGGCCTCGAAGCGAACCTGCGCTTCGGTCCCGGCGAAACGCTGGAGACCCGCGTGTTCGGCCGCCTGTCCGCCTGGCAGAACTGGATCTTCATTCGCCCGAACGCGGTCGGCGACAGGGGCGCGCTGAAGGTCTACGGCCGTGGCGAGAAGGCCCAGTTCGATCGCAACCGCGTCTGAAGCTTCTGTGGCTCGTGCCGGCCTGGCCGCGCCTCGGCGGTGACGCTGCACGACGAGCCGCCACCCCGTTGACCGAATTTCCGATTTTCCCCTTCATCGAGCACGCACCATGTCCACCATCGACTACGGCCAGAAGATTCCCAACAACGTCAATCTGTCCGGCGATCGCACCCTGCAGCGCGCGCTGGAGAACTGGCAGCCGAACTTCCTGAACTGGTGGGGCGACATGGGCCCGGCCGGCTCGCATCAGCACGAGGTCTACCTGCGCACCGCAGTGTCGGCGGAGCCGGGCGGCTGGGCGCATTTCGAGCATGTGAAGATGCCGGACTATCGCTGGGGCATCTTCCTGAGCCCGCAGGTGGCCGACCGCAAGATCCACTTCGGCGAGCACAAGGGCGAGGACGTCTGGCAGGACGTGCCGGGCGAGCACCGCGCCAACCTGCGGCGGATCATCGTCACCCAGGGCGATACCGAACCGGCCTCGGTCGAGCAGCAGCGCCATCTCGGCGCCACCGCGCCGAGCCAGTACGACCTGCGCAACCTGTTCCAGATCAATGTCGAGGAAGGCCGCCACCTGTGGGCGATGGTCTACCTGCTGCACCGCCACTTCGGCCGCGATGGCCGCGAGGAAGCCGATGCGCTGCTCGAGCGCCGCTCGGGTCAGGAGGACAACCCGCGCATCCTCGGCGCCTTCAACGAGGCCACGCCCGACTGGCTGAGCTTCTTCATGTTCACCTACTTCACCGACCGCGACGGCAAGTTCCAGCTCTGCGCGCTGGCCGAGTCGAGCTTCGATCCGCTGGCCCGCACCACCCGGTTCATGCTGACCGAGGAAGCGCACCACATGTTCGTCGGCGAGAGCGGCGTGTCGCGGGTGATCGCCCGCACCTGCGAGCTGATGAAGAAGCACAAGGTCGAAGCGCCGGACCAGGTGCGCGCGCTCGGCGCGATCGACCTCGACACCATCCAGCGCTACCTCAACTTCCACTACAGCGTGACCCTCGACCTGTTCGGTGCCGACCAGTCGTCGAACGCGGCGACGTTCTACTCGTCCGGCATCAAGGGCCGCTTCGAGGAAGGCAGGCGCGCCGATGATCATCTGCTCAAGGATCAGGCTTACAAGATTCTCGACGTCGTCGATGGCCGCCTGGTCGAGCGCGACGTGCCGATGCTCAATGCGCTGAACGAGGTGCTCCGCGACGACTTCATCCGCGATTCCGAAGCCGGCATCGGCCGCTGGAACAAGGTGATCGAGAAGGCCGGCCTGCCGTTCCGGCTGAGCCTGCCGCACAAGGCGTTCAATCGTCAGATCGGCACGCTTTCCGGCGCCCGCATCGCCCCGGATGGCACGCCGGTGTCGCCGGCCGAATGGCAAGCCCGGCAGGCGAAGTGGCTGCCGACCACGACCGACCGCGCCTACGTGGCCAGCCTGATGGGCCGGGTCAGCGCGCCGGGCCAGTACGCCAACTGGATTTCCGCGCCGTTGTCCGGGATCAACAAGCAGCCGATGGACATGGCCTACGTGCGCTTCAACTGACGGCGTCGCGCGCCGCCGTCCGATCCGGCCCGAGCTGCCGCCGTTCCCCGATTCCCGTTCCCTGCCCATGAACGCGCCCGCCGCCTCCGCCCTGCTCAAGCAGCATCTGATCGACCCGGTCATCTGCATCCGCTGCAACACCTGCGAGGAAACCTGCCCGATCAAGGCGATCAGCCATGACAGCCGCAACTACGTCGTCGATCCGGAGATCTGCAACGGCTGCGGCGCCTGCCTGAGTCCGTGCCCGACCGGCTCGATCGACAACTGGCGCACCGTGCCGAAGGCGCAGGCCTGGACGCTGGCCGATCAGCTGGGCTGGGACGAGTTGCCGGAGGAGCTGGCGATCGCTGACGCCGGTATGCCGGCCGAGACCGCCGACGCCGACGGCTTCGCGCCGCCGCCGCTCGACAGCGCGCGCGGTTCGACGATCGCGCCGGCATCGGCGGCGACCCCGACGATCAACCTGTACACGATCCGGCAGCCGGCGCTGGCAACGGTGGCCGGCAACGTCCGGGTCACCGCGACCGAGTCCGACAGCGACACCCACCACATCGTGCTCGACTTCGGCTCGCTGCCGTTTCCGGTGCTCGAGGGGCAGTCGATCGGCATCATCCCGCCCGGCACCGACGGCCGCGGCCGGCCGCATCACGCGCGCCAGTATTCGATTGCCAGCCCGCGCGATGGCGAGCGGCCGAAGTACAACAACCTGTCGCTGACCGTGAAGCGGGTGCTGGTCGATCATGCCGGCCAGCCGGTGCGCGGTGTCGCCTCGAACTATGTCTGCGATCTGGCCAAGGGCGATCAGGTGAAGGTGATCGGCCCGTTCGGCAGCAGCTTCCTGATGCCGGACGATCCCAAAGCGAACCTGCTGATGATCTGCACCGGCACCGGCGCAGCACCCATGCGCGGCATGACCGAGCGGCGCCGGCGCCGGATGCAGGACGGCGACGGCCGGCTGATGCTGTTCTTCGGCGCCCGTTCCCAGGCCGAGCTGCCGTACTTCGGGCCGCTGTCGAAGCTGCCATCCGCATTCATCGACATCAACCTGGCGTTCTCGCGGGCGCCGGGACAGCCGCGTACCTATGTGCAGGATCTGCTGCGCGAACGGGCGGCCGACATCGCCGGGCTGCTGGGTTCGGACCAGACCCACATCTATGTCTGCGGCCTGAAAGGCATGGAGGACGGCGTGCTCGATGCGCTGCGCCAGGCCGCCGACCAGCACGGGCTCGACTGGACGGCGCTGCATGCCCGGCTCAAGGCCGAAGGCCGGCTGCATCTGGAAACCTACTGACGGCGCGGACTGAGGCCGTGTGCCCTGCCTTCGGGCAGCCGCCGGACCTACACTAGAGGCCCCCGCACCACGCTGCCAGAACGATGAAATTCCCCGAATACCACACCGGTCAGACCTTCGTGCTCGGCCCGGTCGTGATGACCGAAGAACGGATCATTGCCTTCGCCCGCGACTGGGACCCGCAGTGGTTCCACACCGATCCCGAGCGTGCCGCCAACAGCCGCTGGAACGGCCTGATCGCCAGCGGCTGGCACACCGCCAGCACCGCGATGCGGCTGGTCGTCGACGGGCCGCTGAAGGATTCCGGCTCGATCGGTTCGCCCGGGCTGGCGTACCTCAAGTGGCTGGCGCCGGTGCGCCCGAACGACGCGATCAGCGTCCATCTCGAAGTGCTGGAGACCGGCGTTTCCAAGTCGGGCCGGATGGGCTCGGTGCGCTGGAAGTGGCTGGTCAGGAATCAGGACGGCGCCATCGTGCTCGATACCGAAGCGACCAGCCTGTTCGAGCTGACGCCGCCCCCGGCCTGAAGCCGCGTGGCTAGGGCGCCTTGCCGCGTGCCAGCATCGCGCCCATCTGCTGGTGGATGAGGTTGATCGCCTTCAGCGGCCGCAGCATCACCTTGAACTCGCTGATCTGGCCGGCGTCGTTGCAGCGGATCATGTCGACGCCGTTGACGGCGATGCCGTCCAGCGTCACCTCGAATTCCAGGATGGTGTCGGCGCCGCTGCGGACTTCGCGGACGTAGCGGAAGCTGTCGTTGAAGAACACGAAGAATGCGGCGGTCAGATATTTCGCGGTGATCGCCTTGCCGACCTGCGGCGTGTGCACCACCGGCGAATGGAACACCACGTCGTCGGCCAGCAGCGTGTCGAGGCCGCGCGGGCTGCGCGTCTTGACCATCTCGTGCCAGCGGTGGATCGGATCGCTGTTGCTCATCGCGCGGGTCTCCAGCAGAGGGGCCACTAGGGTGCCCGCTGCGCGCGCGGCCTGCATCTGCCGCCGTTCAAGCCGGGCGAGACGCTGCGGCATACTGCTTCGATGAGCCAGCCGCTGCACCTCGAGCCGATCCCGTTCATCACCCTGCCGAACTGGGTGAAGGCGGCTGCGCAGTGCGGCTTCAACATCGAGCCGGTCTTCCGCGACGCCGGCATCGAGATGGACCTGATCCATCTGGAAAGCGCCACGGTCAGCGCGCCGCTGCTGCAGAAGGTGATGGAAGCCTGCGTCGCGCGCACCCGGCACTCCGCGCAGCATTTCCCGTTCGTGCTCGGCGAAACCTTCGCCTTCGACTACCTGCCGGACATCGACACCTTTCTCGCCACCAGCCCGACCCTGCGCGACGGCCTGCGGGTGTTCGACTGGGTGCGCGAGCTGATCAATCCGATGATCCAGGTGCGGCTGGCGGAACGCGGTGACGAGGCACACCTGCTGCTGACGCTGGCCGGATCGGCCGAGCCGACGCCGAACCCGTACTTCAGCGAAACCACCTTCGCCTCGATCATCAAGTTCGGTCGCCGGCTGCTCGGCGCCGCGGTGCCGTTCCATCGCCTGTGCTTCCGGCACGCCGCCCCGCCGCACCGGGCCGCCTACGACGCCTATTTCGGCGTGCCGGTGCTGTTCGAGCAGCCCGAGCATCTGCTGGCCTTCGATCGCGCGCTGCTCGACCGGCCGCTGGAAGGCGCGTTCCCGGCGCTGCACAAGCAGGCCGAGTACCGCGTCGAGCAGCGCCTGGCGCGATTGCCGCCGCGGCCCGACGCTGCCGGCGCCGGCGGCGCGCTGGTGGCGGCCATCGAACAGGCATTCGCGGCCCAGCCGGCGCTGCTGGGTCAGGGCATCGAGCGGATGGCGGCGGTGCTCAAGCTGCATCCGCGGACCATGCAGCGGCGCCTGCAGGACGCCGATCAGCGCTATGCCGATCTGCAGGACCGCGCCCGCTTCAGGCTGGCCAGCCGCTGGCTGCAGGACGGCCAGCAGGACATCGAAACGATCAGCGAACGGCTCGGCTTTTCCGATCGGCGCAGCTTCACGCGGGCGTTCACCCGCTGGTCCGGCGCCTCGCCGAGCGTGTTCCGCGGCAAGGACCGGCCGGACAGCTGAGCGGAACCGCGCCGGCTGTCGCGAAATGTTCCCTGGAGGTCGCCGCCGGTCATAGCCGCGCTTCCGGGTGACGCCTAGAGTCTGCTCACGCATTCCCACGCAGGCTCGTCTCATGAAGCAGACCACTGTCAGTTCCGGTTACCCGATCGTGCCGCGCACCGAGGTCGATTTCGATCTGGCCGGCGATATCCCGCGCCACTGGTTCGGCGGCGATCCGTTCAAGACGCGCTTCTTCGACGCGATGTCGACCCTGTTCCCGGAAGGCGAAAAGTTCTTCATCACCTGCGTGCGCGATTACCGCGACCAGATCAGCGACCCGGAGCTGCAGCAGCAGGTCAAGGACTTCATGCGCCAGGAAGCGCAGCACGGCCGCATCCACAAGCAGTTCAACGACCGCCTGCAGGCGCAGGGCATCCAGGTCGACCGCATCGAAGCCAAGACCCGCGACATCCTGGCGCAGATCCGCCGGCTGATGCCGGCCTCGTTCACGCTGGCGCAGACCGCCGCTGCCGAGCACATGACCTCGATCATGGCGCACAGCTTCTTCGAGCGGCAGGAAGTATTCGCCGATGCCGATCCGCGGATTCGGGCGATGTACATCTGGCATGGCGTCGAGGAGATCGAGCACAAGGCGGTGGCCTACGACGTGCTGAAGAACGTCGCCAAGGCCGGCTACTTCCTGCGCGTCGGCGTGATGCTCTACACGTCGGTGATGTTCCCGCTGCACGTGTTCCTGATCCTGCGCCGCATGCTGCAGGCCGATGGCTTCAGCTTCCGCCAGCGCCTCGGCCTGTGGGCGCGCGGCCTGCGCTGGCTGTACGGCTGGAACGGCCTGTTCCGGCCGCTGATGGGGCATTACTTCGCGTACTACCGTCCGGGCTTTCACCCCTGGCAGGACGGCGACATGCACACCTACCAGCGCTGGGCCGATGCCTATGCGCGGACCGGTGGGGATGCGGTGGCGGCGGGGAACGAGGCGTATGCCGGAGCAGCGTAGGGCGTGTCACGCCCGTCATTGATGTCGCGATACGGCCAGCGGTTTTGTTGTTGAAGTAACAAGCGGAAGCGTTCGAGGCACGGAAAGCGGCGGGTCGCGACCCCAAAGGCGGCGGGTCGCGCCCCCCAAAGCGGCGGGTCGCGACCCGCCCTACACTCGGCTATGCCTCGTTACGTTCGCGCCTTCGTGCCCGGCGGCACGTTCTTCTTCACGGTCAACCTGCTGGAACGGCAGCGGACGCTGCTGACCGATCATGCCGGCTTGCTGGGCGACAGCATTCGGCAGGTTCGCCGCGAGCGGCCGTTTCACATCCATGCCATCGTCGTATTGCCGGATCACCTGCATTGCATCTGGGAGTTGCCGGAAGGCGACGCTGATTTTTCCACGCGTTGGCGGCGGATCAAGGGCATCTTCAGTCGCGGCATCGAAGCGGACGAGCGTTTGAGCCGGCGCCGGATCGCCAAGGCCGAGCGCGGGATCTGGCAACGCCGCTTCTGGGAGCACAGCATTCGCAGCGAGCGTGATTTCGAGCATCACGTCGATTACCTCCACTACAACCCGGTCAAGCACGGCCATGTCAGCCGGGTTCGTGACTGGCCCCATTCCAGTTTCCACCGTTACGTCCGCGCCGGAATCCACAATGAAGACTGGGCGGGCACTGACGTATCCCGCACCCTCGATCTCGACTGACGGATAGCCGTCGGGCGGGTCGCGACCCGCCATTGACGCAGCGATGCGGCCAACGGTTTTGATTCTGAGGGCGTGCGAAGTTTTATGCGGTGGCAATTGCTTCACGGAAAGCGGCGGGTCGCGACCCGCCCTACGAGCTCTCAGACCCCGATCTACGAGGCCGAGACAGACCTCGCTACTCAAGGTTTACGCAGACTGCGACGCACTACTGAATGAGTAACTGCTGGCGTAGCTGCGACTGATGCACATGGTGGTTCTGGAAGAAGACCTCGTAGCGCTCACCTTGGGTATGGTTGGTGAGTAGCTCACCGCCGAGCGCTGTGTCATCAGCCCAACTCACGGTATCGCCTACTTCGACGGGGTCACCGCCGAGAAGCTCGAACACGGAAAAGCCGTTCTCAGTGAGGACAGCCACCATGCCTCGGTGCTCGTTGATGTAGCGGACGACTCCTCTCATGAGCGACTCCGAAGTGCCCAACTACAATTAGGCTGCAAAAACGCACGATAAACCACTACGTTATCCACCAAAAACGCACGATAAACCCGAAGAAAACGCGGGATAACGTCGCCGCAGTGGTTCAAGTCGTTGATTGCCATGCATTCGTCTCGTGAACATGCCGTGCAGGATAACGAGGCGGCGCAGGCAGCTCCATGGCTGCCTACAGGAGTGCCCGACCGAGTGTGCACTGGATCACGAAAGATTCGGAGTGCAAGCATCGCTCCATCCCCCGCTTCACTCAATCCTCCTGCTGCAAATCCCCCACCATCGCCGCCAAAAACTGCGTCGCCTCACCCCCGGTCACGCAGCGATGATCAAACGTCACCGACAGCGGCAAGACCTTGGTAATCACGATCTGCCCGTTCACCGGCACCACCGCATCACGAATGGAGCCCGCCGCGACGATGGCGACCGTCGGCGGCAGGATCGCCGGGGTCGCGTACTTGCCGCCGAAGCGGCCGAAGTTCGACAGGGTGATCGTGTAGCCGCGCAGTTCCTCGGCCGGCACGTTCCGGGATGTCACCGCTTCCTTCATCTTCTGCAGGCCGGCGCGCAGCGATTCCGGCGTGCGGCTGGCGATGTCCTGCAGCACGGCGACGAACAGGCCTTCCGGGGTGTCGACGGCGACACCCAGATGGATCTTCTCCAGCACCCGGCGGCCGACTTCGGCCTGGTCATACCAGGCGTTCAGCGCCGGTTGCGCCTTGACGCCGGCGGCCAGCGCGCGGATCAGGCGAACCGTGAGGTCCTGAGGCGTGGTCCAGGTGTGCAGCACGGCATCTTCGGTGACGGTGGTCGGCATCACTTCGTCGCGCGCCTGGCTCATCGCCCGCGACATCGCCTTGCGCGGGCCCTTGAGTTTCTCGATCGGGCCGACATCGGTCAGCACCTGATGCACGCGCTGCACGTCGGCGGCGGTGATCATGCCGTCCGGGCCGGTGGGCGTGACGATGGTCAGGTCGACATTGAGCCGATGGGCGAGCGCCCGCACCGCCGGGATCACCTTCAGGCCGACGCCGCTGCTGCCGACGCTGGTGGCTTTCTCGGCGACCACGTCGTTGCCGGCCTGCATGGCGCCGACCACGGTGCCGGTATCGGTGATCGCGCCGCTGCGGGCGCCGCCGTGATCGCTGGCCGGTGCTGCCGATGGCGGCGGCGGCGCCGCTGCGCCGCCGTCGAACTCGACCAGCGGCTTGCCGACTTCGATGGTGTCGCCAGCGGCTCCGTGAAGCCTGGTGATGATCCCGGCCTGCGGGCTCGGCACCTCGACGACCGCCTTGGCGGTTTCGACGGCGAGCAGCGGCTGGTCGATGGCGACCCGGTCGCCGACCTTGACGTGCCATTCGCGGATTTCGGCTTCCTGCAGGCCTTCGCCGAGGTCGGGGAGTCGGAAGATGCTCATGTCGGGGTTCTCGAATGCGGTGGGGACGGGCGAAGAATGTCGGCTGGCGGCGCTGGCAAGCGTGGTCGCGGTCAATAGCAGGCAGCTATTTCGGCGCCATCTCGAAGACCTTGCGGACCTCGTGGAGGATGCGGCCGACGTCCGGGATGTAGACGCGCTCCTGCTTCGCCAGCGGCATCGGCGTGTCGTAGCCGGCCACCCGCATCACCGGCGCGTACAGGCTCAGCAGGCCGTGTTCCGCGAGTCCGGCGGCAACTTCGGAAGCCCAGCCGCCGGCGCGGGCGGATTCGGAAATGATCACGCAGCGGCCGGTCCTGGCCACGCTTTCGAGAATGGTGCCGAGATCGAGCGGCTTGATCGTCGCCACGTCGATGATCTCGGCGCTGATGCCGTCTTCGGCGAGCCGGTCGGCGGCGATCCGGGTGTCGTGCATCATCGCGCCCCAGCTGACCAGGGTGATGTCGCTGCCGGAGCGGTCGACGAAGCAGGTGTCCAGCGGCAGTGCTTCGCCATCGTCCTCGACGGCCTGCTTGAACAGCCGGTAGAG
>PNMW01000075.1 GCA_013823855.1 Lysobacteraceae bacterium
GATGTTCGAGACCAGCCGCGAGCACGGCACGATCTGGGTGGCGTCGACCCGGGTGGTCACCGGGAACACGTCATGGCGGGTGCGGATCGCCATGACGATCTCCTCGACCGCGGCATTGCCGGCGCGCTCGCCGAGGCCGTTGATCGTGCACTCGACCTGACGCGCGCCGTTCATCACCGCAGCCAGCGAATTGGCGACCGCCATGCCGAGATCGTTGTGGCAGTGCGTCGACCAGATCACCTTGTCCGCGTTCGGCACCCGCTCGATCAGGGTCTTGAAACGCTCGCCCCAGAGGCTCGGGATGTTGTAGCCGACGGTATCCGGCACGTTCAGGGTGGTGGCGCCAGCCTTGATCACCGCGTCGAAGATGCGGCAGAGGAAATCGATGTCGGAACGCCCGGCGTCCTCGGCCGAGAACTCGACGTCGTCGGTGAAGGTGCGTGCCAGCTTGACCGCGGCGACGGCGTTGTCGATCACCTGATCCGGCGCCAGACGGAGCTTCTTCTCCATGTGGATCGCGCTGGTGGCGATGAAGGTGTGGATCCGCTTGCGCGCGGCCGGTGCCAGCGCTTCGCCGGCCCGGCTGATGTCGGCGGCGTTGGCGCGGGCCAGCGAGCAGACGGTCGAGTCCTTGACCGCACGGGCCACCGCCTGCACCGCGGCGAAGTCGCCGGGGCTGGCAATCGCGAAGCCGGCCTCGATGACATCGACCTTCAGCTTCTGCAGCGCCAGCGCGATGCGCACCTTCTCGTCGAGGGTCATGGCCGCGCCCGGCGACTGTTCGCCGTCGCGCAAGGTGGTATCGAAAATGATGAGCTGGTCTTTCATGGGAGTCTCGCGAATACGGTTCGCCGGCGGCAGGCCGGCATGATGCCAGCCGACAGGGTCAGTGTCAGGCTTGGAAAAGGCGTTGCTGGAGTGGTTCCGGTACTAGCCCCCGGACGGGCGGATTCGAGTGGTCTGCCTTACGGCAGCAGCAGTCGAAGGGCAAGCAGCAGCGCACGGCCGAACGAGGTCGGCGCGTGGAGCTTCAGATAGCGGGTGCTGGCTTGCATGGCGGCGGATGATAGTGGAAGACGCGCTCGGCGCAAAGGCCGTGGCGCGCCGTTCCGCGCTTAAGCCCCGGCGCTGGCCGGTGCCGGATCGAGCCCGGCGATCTGGCGCATGACCTTGACGAAGGTGCTTGCCGACTGCCCGCCCTCGACCAGATGGCGCTCGTTGAAGATGATCGCCGGCACGCCGCGAATGCCGCGGCCAAGCCACAGCTTCATGCGCTCGTCGACCTCGTCGAGATAGGTTTCGGTCGACAGGATTTCCTTCGCCCGGGCACCGTCGAGCCCGCATTCGACGGCGATCTCGGCCAGCACCGCATGGTTCGAGATCTGCAGCCCGTCGCAGAAGTTGGCCTTGAACAGCGCCGTCTTCAGCAGCAGAGGATCGCCGGCCTGCTCGGCCCAGTAGACCAGCCGGTGGCCATCGAAGCTGTTCCAGACCCGGCTCTCGCGATCGAGCTTGAAGGCCAGGCCCGCCTCGGCGGCGATCTCGGTCAGGTTACGCTGCTCGTCCAGCACCTGGGCTGCCGAGGCGCCAGTCTTGGCTACCAGATGCTCGCCCATGTTCTCGCCTTCCGGCGGCATGTTGCGGTTCAGCTCGAACGGCTGGAAATGCAGTTCGACCTCGATGATCCCCTGCAGGCGGCTGGCTGCCTCGACCAGCCCGGCCAGACCGATCGCGCACCACGGGCAGGCGAGGTCGGAAACGTAGTCGATCTTCAGGCGCGGCAACGTGGACATGGCGCGCTCAGATCGGGGCCGGCTTGCCGCGCACGCGGCGCAGCACGGTCGCCACCGGGCCGGACATCGCGTAGACGAAGAAGCCGAGGAACAGGATCAGCGGCGGATTGATGGACACCAGCGCCAGCAGACCGATCACCGCGACGAATGGCAGGAAACGCATGCGGCCCGACAGATTCAGTTTCTTGAAGCTGTTGTAGCGGATCGACGACACCATCAGCAGCGCCGCACCGAGCGTGATGATGCTTGCCGGGATCAGCACGTCGAGCCCGCTGAGTTCGTACTTGAAGCAGGTCCAGACGAAGAACACCACCAGCGCCGCCGCCGCCGGGCTCGGCAAGCCGAAAAAATCCTTGCTGCTGCCCTTGATCGCGGCCAGTACGTTGAAGCGCGCCAGACGCAGCGCCGCACAGGTCGCGTAGGTCATCGCCAGCACGCCACCGAGCTTGCCGCCAAGCCACTGGTAGTCGGACAGAAAGCGCAGGGAATAGGCATAGACGACGATCGACGAGGCGATACCGAATGCCGCCATGTCGCACAGCGAGTCGTACTCCTTGCCGAAATCGGTCGAGGTGTTGGTCATCCGCGCGATGCGGCCGTCGAGCGCGTCGGCAATCATCGCGAACAGGATGCCGATCGCCGCATCGTCGAAGTTGCCGTTCATCGAGGCCACGATCGCGTAGAACGCGCCGAACAGCGTGCCGGTGGTGAACAGGTTCGGCAGCAGGTAGATCCCCTTCGTGGGGCCCTTGCGGCGCGGCGTCGACGGCGTGGGAAGTTCGTTCATGCATCGACCTCGTGAAAAGTGCGTCAGTTTACGGAATGCGCTGGCGAAGTTTCCGGAGCGGCAGGCATGTCGTCTGACGGAAGCGAAGAAGCCCCTCGCGGGGCTTCGGAAATTCGTTGCGATTGACGACGGAGATGGAGGCGCGCCTGCTGGGGTTGCGTCGAGGCCTGGGCGTGCAGCTTGGAATCCGACTCCGCTCCCGACTCGCCACCTGGGATTCGTCCCTTCGGGCCCGGCCGCTGCCGCGGCTTCGAATCCCACTCTCACGGCCGATCTTCTTTTCGAAAGCACCGACTATTGAGTCGGTGTTTACGAAAAATGGCGGAGAGAGAGGGATTCGAACCCCCGGACCGGTGAAGGTCAGCGGTTTTCAAGACCGCCGCGATAGACCACTCTGCCATCTCTCCGCGTTGCCGCGCGCGCATTCTAGTGCAAGGCACACCGCAAAGCGTGAGTGATGAGCGACAGATCGTCGTGCGAATCAAGGCGCAATGAAGCGCCAGGGCCATGCCGGACGCCGGCTTGCAACGCGGAGCCGTGCCGGGCGGCGCGGCACCGACGTGTATCGGTACGCGCTGCACTCGCCGACGTCGCAGGTCAGCGCGACGGCTCCTGCACGATCCGCGCCTGCGGGTAGCCGTTCTTCGCGATCTTCGCGTGCGCCGTCTTCGCCGCGGCCTCGCCGGCGTACGGGCCGGCCCGGACCCGGTTCAGCGGGTTGCCCTTGACCCCGGTGACCCGGGTGATCGCCGCGCTGACCCCGATCTTCTTCAGCAGCGTGACGATGGTCTCGGCACTGCCGGCGTCGGAAAAGCTGCCGATCTGCACGTACCAGCCGGCAGCCGGCGGCGGCGAGATCGGTGGCGGCTTGCTCACCGACTCCGCAAGCTTCGGTTTCGGCACGACCGCAGCCACCACCGGCGCCTTCGGCTTCGGCAGCGGCTTCGGCTCGACGGTGTCCTGCTGCCGGTACGCACCGACATTCGGCGCCAGCTTGAGCCCCGCCGACGGTGCCGGTGACGCGGCTGGTGCGGGTGGTGGTGGCGCAGGCGCAGCCGAGGCCTCGACGTCGGCGATCGCCACCGACGGCTCCGTCGGCGGCAGTGCATCGGCAATCGGTTCGGGGGGCATGTCGTCCGGCGGCGGCACGGCATCCGCCTCGGTCAGCACCTGCTCGCCGGTGATGCTGACCGTGGTCGACGGCTCCGCTTCTTCCGGCTTCGGCGTGTCCGGCAACAGCAGCGACAGCAGGAAGACCAGGACCAGCAGCACTGCCAGGCCGACCATTCGCTGCCGAAGCAGCCCATTCATCATGTCCCCCATCGAGCCTCCTCGAGTGCAGCGGCAACCGTCAGGAACGATCCGCAGACGACAATGCGATCCTGCGGACCGGCTGTCTCGCGCGCCACCTGAAGCGCGGCAGCCACCGTCGCGTGGGCGGTGGCGGTACGGCCGCTGCGCACTGCGAGATCGGCCAGCTGCTCGCCGGGCAGGCCGCGCGGCGGCGGCAGGCTGGCGCAGAAGAAATGCGTCGCGACGGTGGCAAGCGTCGCACAGACTGCGGCCACCGGCTTGTCGGACAGCATGCCGAGCACGATCAGCGTCCGGCCGGCGCAGTCTTCGGCACGCAGCTGCGCGGCCAGCACGATGGCCGATTCGTGGTTGTGCGCGACGTCGAGGATCAGCTTGCCGAGGCGCTGGTAGCGGCCCGCCAGCGACAGCCCGCGCAGGCCCGCCTCGATCGCCGGACGCGCCACCGGCAGGCGCTGCTGCAGCGCCGTCACCAGCGCCAGCACGCCGGAGGCATTGTCGATCTGCATCGCGCCCGGCAAGGCCGGCAGCGGCAGATCGGCATAGGCCACGCCGCGTCCCTGCCAGTTCCAGCCGCCGCTGCTCCATCCGGCAGCGAAATCGGCACCAGCGCACTGCCAGCGCGCGCCGATCGCTTCGGCATGACGTGCCAGGCTGGCCGGTGCCGCCGCTTCCGCGCAGAGTGCGGGACGGCCGCTGCGGTAGATGCCGGCCTTCTCGAAGCCGATCGCCTCGCGATCCGGGCCGAGCCAGTCGGTATGGTCGAGGCCGATGTTGGTGACCAGCGCGGCATCGGCGTCGATGATGTTGACGGCATCGAGCCGGCCGCCGAGGCCGACTTCCAGCACCTGCACGTCGACTGTCGCCTCGCGGAACAGCCAGAGCGCCGCCAGGGTGCCGAACTCGAAGTAGGTCAGCGGCAGATCGGCGCGGGCTGCATCGATGGCCTCGAAGGCCGCGCAGATCGCCTCGTCGCCGGCGTCGACGCCATCGATGGCAATGCGCTCGTTGTAACGCAGCAGATGCGGCGACAGATAGCGGCCGACCTTGTAGCCGGCGGCCTTCCAGATGCCTGCCGACAGCGCAGCCGAGGACCCCTTGCCGTTGGTGCCGCCGATCGTCGCGGTGACGGCGGCCGGCTGCAGCAGCCCGAGGCGCCCGGCGACCACGCGCGACCGCTCCAGCCCGAGTTCGATCGCCCGCGGATTCAGCTGCTCCTGCCAGCGCAGCCAGTCGGACAGCGACCGGCGGCTGACGGCCACCGCCGGCTCAGTGAGCAGCGGAGGCAACGCCCGGCGAGAAGTGGGTCAGCATCGCCAGCAGGCGGTGCAGCTTCTCGCGCAGCTCGCGGCGGTCGACGATCATGTCGATCGCGCCCTTCTCGAGCAGGAATTCGGCGCGCTGGAAGCCTTCCGGCAGCTTCTGGCGCACGGTCTGCTCGATCACGCGCGGACCGGCGAAGCCGATCAGCGCCTTCGGCTCGGCGACATGGATGTCGCCCAGCATCGCCAGCGAGGCCGACACGCCGCCCATCGTCGGATGGGTCAGCACCGAGATGAACGGCAGCCCGCGCTCGGCGAGCTTGGCCAGCGCCGCGCTGGTCTTGGCCATCTGCATCAGCGAGAACAGCGACTCCTGCATGCGTGCACCACCGGAGGCCGCGAAGCAGATCACCGGACAGCCGTGTTCGAGCGCGGCATTGACGCCACGGACGAATTTTTCGCCGACCACCGAGCCCATCGAGCCGCCCATGAAGCCGAACTCGAACACGCAGACCACCACCGGCAGGCCGATCAGCTGGCCGCGGACCACGACCAGCGCATCTTCCTCGTCGGTGTCGTCGCGGGCTTCGGCGAGGCGCTCGGTGTACTTGCGCGAATCCTTGAACTTCAGCGGATCGGTGGCGCGCACGCGGGCGCCGATCTCGACGCGCGGCTCGGCATCGAGGAAGTGGTTGATGCGCGCGCGCGCCGCGATCGGGCGATGGGCGCTGCACTTCGGACAGACTTCCAGCGTGCGTTCCAGTTCGGCGCGGTAGAGCACCGACTGGCAGGAATCGCACTTCATCCACAGGCCTTCCGGCACGCTCTTCTTGCGGACGCCGCCGGTCAGCAGTTTCGATCCGGAGATTTTTTCGAGCCAGCTCATCGTGATGATTCCGTCGTGGGTCGGGGGTGCGAACGTAAGGGTTGCAACGATCAGGCCACTGCGGCCGGTGCGAGGGCGTCGAGGGCCGCGCGCATCTCGGCCAGCTGGGCCCTGAGCAGGCCCGGCAGCAGTTCCGGGCTGTTCTGGTGCTTCTCGATCTGCGAGACCAGCGCGCTGCCGACCACGACACCGTCGGCCACCGCACCGACTAGCGCCGCGGACGCCGCATCGCGGATGCCGAAGCCGACGGCGACCGGCAGCCGCGTGTGCCGGCGAATCTGTTCGAGCTTGCTGCTGACGCTGTCGATGTCGAGCGAGGCGGCCCCGGTGACCCCCTTCAGCGACACGTAGTAGAGGTAGCCGCTGGCCTCGTGGACGATGGCCTCGATGCGGGCATCCGACGAGGTCGGCGCCAGCAGGAAGATCAGGTCGAGCCCGAACGAACGCACCTTCGGCGCGAACTCCGGCGCTTCCTCGACGGCCAGATCGACGATCAGCACGCCGTCGACGCCAGACGCCTTGGCCAAGCTGCAGAATGCTTCGAGGCTGCGGGTCTCGATCGGATTCAGATAGCCCATCAGAACGACCGGCGTGCGGCTGTCGGTCTTGCGGAACTCGGCGACCATCGCGCAGCAGTTCCACAGGCTGGTCTGGTGGATCAGCGCCCGCTCGCAGGCCAGCTGGATCGTCGGGCCATCGGCCATCGGATCGGAAAACGGCACGCCGAGTTCGATGATGTCGGCGCCGCCGGCCACCAGCGCTTGCATCAGGCCGACCGTGTGGCGCGGGTGCGGATCGCCGGCGGTGATGTACGGGATCAGCGCGGTGCGGCCGGCGGCTTTCAGCGCAGCCAGGGTGCTTTCGATACGGCTCATGGGTTCTTGCTTGCTGGCGCGGTCCGGGCATGGCCGCCCGGTTGCTTGGACAGGATGTTCATAGCAGCGAGATGCCTTCGCGCTTGGCGATCGTGAAGATGTCCTTGTCACCGCGGCCGGACATGTTGACGACGATGATCTGGTCCTTGGACATCGTCGGCGCCAGCTTCTTCGCGAAGGCCATCGCGTGCGACGGCTCAAGCGCCGGAATGATGCCTTCGGTGCGCGTGCATTCGTGGAAGGCGTCGAGCGCTTCGGTATCGGTGACCGACACGTAGTTCACGCGGCCGATGTCCTTGAGCCAGGAATGCTCGGGGCCGACACCCGGATAGTCGAGGCCGGCGGAGATCGAATGGGTGCCGATGATCTGGCCGTTGTCGTCGGCCATCACATAGGTGCGATTGCCGTGCAGCACGCCCGGCTTGCCGGCCGACAGCGGGGCCGCATGGCGGCCGGTCTCGATGCCGTCACCACCGGCCTCGACGCCGTACATCCTGGTGCCGTCGTAGGGAATGAACGGATGGAACAGGCCGATGGCATTGCTGCCGCCGCCGACGCAGGCGACCAGCGCGTCCGGCAGGCGGCCGAGCATGGTCTGCGACTGGCCGATCACTTCCCGGCCGACCACGGCATTGAAGTCGCGCACCAGCATCGGGTACGGGTGCGGGCCGGCGACGGTGCCGATCACATAGAAGGTGTCGTCGACATTGGTCACCCAGTCGCGCAGCGCCTCGTTGAGCGCGTCCTTCAGGGTCCTGGTGCCGCTCTGCACCGGCACCACTTCGGCGCCGAGCAGCTTCATGCGGTAGACGTTCGGGCTCTGCCGCTCGACGTCGTCGGCGCCCATGTAGACCACGCATTTCAGACCCAGGCGGGCAGCGATGGTCGCCGAGGCGACACCATGCTGGCCGGCACCGGTCTCGGCGATGATCCGGGTCTTGCCGAGATGCTTGGCCAGCAGCGCCTGACCGACCGTGTTGTTGATCTTGTGCGCGCCGGTGTGGTTCAGGTCCTCGCGCTTCAGGAAGATCTGCGCTCCGCCCCACTTCCGGGTCAGCCGCTCGGCTGGATACAGCGGGCTCGGCCGGCCGACATACAGCGCCAGATCCTTGTCGAGCTCGGCGCGGAATGCCGGATCGACCTTCAGCTGGTTGTAGGCGACTTCGAGTTCACGCAACGGCTCCATCAGCGTTTCGGCGACGAAGCGACCGCCGTAGGGGCCGAAGTGGCCACGGGCGTCGGGCAGGTTCTCGTAGATCATGGAAAGGGGTGGCTCGATTTCAGGAAATCTGATCGGCGCGGCGAACCTCTCGCGCGAAGTCCCGCATTTTGCCTGAATCCTTGTGCCCCGGTGCCTGCTCGATCCCGCTGGAAACGTCGACGGCATAAGGCCGCGCCGCCTGGATCGCCGCGGCGACGTTGTCCGGGCGAATCCCGCCCGCCAGCACCACCGGCAGCGCCACCGAGCCGGTCGCCTGTGCCCAGTCGAAAGCATGGCCCTGCCCGCCCAGACCGCCTGGCGCGTGACCGTCGAGCAGCAGCGCCGCAGCACTCGGATAGTCGGCGGCGATCTCGGCCAGCGTGCGGCGCTGCTGCTGCATCGCGATGGCTTTCAGGTACGGATGGCCGAAGCTGGCGCAGAACGAGGCTGATTCCTCGCCATGGAACTGCAGCAAGCTCGGGCGGATGGTGGCCAGCACCGCATGCACCAGATCGGCATCCGGGTTGCGCAGCAGCACGACGCTGCTGACCAGCGGTGGAATCGACCGCTTCAGCGCGGCCGCCCGTTCCAGGCTCACCGCGCGCGGACTCTGCGGCACCAGGATCAGGCCGATCGCATCGACGCCGAGCGCGACCGCCTCGTCGATGTCCGAGGCTCGCGTGAAGCCGCAGAACTTGATGCGGGTACGGCGCAACGCGGAATCGCTCATCCAGGGAACCAGGGCTCGGTAGCCGGCGGCAGATCGAAGCCGGCGGGGTAATCGGGGCCGACAAAATACAGGCCGGCCGCAGCCGCCGTCATGCCGGCCCGGGTGCGATCACGGCCGGCCAGCAATCCGCCGATCCAGGATTCCGGCCGCTTGCCGACGCCGACGTCGAGCAGGCTGCCGACGATGTTGCGGACCATATGGTGCAGGAAAGCATTGGCGCGGACGTCGACGAACACGAATTCGCCGCGGCGCTGCGCGCGGATCGCCTGCAGCTTGCGCATCGGCGTGTTCGACTGGCATTCGGCGGCCCGGAATGCCGAAAAATCGTTCTCGCCGAGCAGCGCCTGCGCAGCGCGGTCCATCGCGTCGGCATCGAGCGGGTAGTTCAGCCAGTTGACCCGTTCGGCGAGCAGGGCCGAGCGCGTGCGGCTGTTGTGGATCACGTAGCGGTAGCGGCGCGAGACGGCGCTGAAGCGGGCGCTGAACTCGTCGCTCACCGGCTTGACCCAGCGGATCGACACGTCCGGCGGCAGGCGGGCATTGCCGCCCAGCGCCCAGGCTTGCGGCTCACGCGCGGCAGCGCTGTCGAAATGGACGACCTGGCCGAAGGCATGGACGCCGGCGTCGGTGCGCCCGGCGCAGATCGTCGTCACCGCGTGATTGGCAACCGACGAGAGCGCGGCTTCCAGCGCGCCCTGCACGCTCGGCCGTCCGGCCTGCAGCTGCCAGCCGGCATAACGGCCGCCGAGGTACTCGACACCGGCCGCCCAGCGCCGGCTCGGGCGGCTGGAGGCTGGCGCGGACGCCGCCGTGTTCAGCCCTGCAGGCGCTGGCTCAGGGCCCGCGCTTCCTGCTGCTGCCGGTCGCTGCCGGAGATTTCCACTTCGGCGAGCAGGGTTCGCGCCGCATCGAGGTCGCCCATGTCGGCGTAGGCACGCGCCAGATCGAGCTTGGTGTCGATCTCGTCGCCGCCGATCACTTCCGACTCCGGTTCCGGATCGACGGTGAACGCCGACTCGTCGATCGGAATCTCCAGGAATGGCTGGGCAGGCTTGACCAGACCGGCGTCGACGCGGGCACCGCTGAAATCATCATCGAGATCGAAGCTGCTCAGATCGATGTCCAGCGGCGCGGGGCTGACCTCGGCTGCCGGCACCGCGACCGGCGGCAGAGGTGGCAGCGGCTCCGGCTCGACCAGCACGATCGGCGGTGCCGGCAAGGTCGCGGGCGGCAGATCGAACTCGACGATCGGCTCGTCGAGTGGCCGCAGCAGGCTTTCGGTGACCGGATCGGGGATCGCCACCAGCGGCATGTCCACCGGTGGCGGCGCCGGCATCGCATCGGTTGGCGGCTCGTTGCCCGACAGATCGACATCGAGATCGAAATCGATGACCGACAGGTCGGGCGACGGCTCCGCCGGTGCTTCGGACGGCACGCCGCCGAACAGCGGCGACTCGGGCAGCAGGGCTCGTCCCATGACGCTGAGCTTCTGCCAATCACCCGGCGTCACCTTGTCGATCATGCCTTCGGCCAGCGTCTGGAACGCCGGAGCGTTGCCGGCGGCCGAATAGGTCTCGGCGAGCTTCATCTTCAGTTCGCCGCGCTCCGGTGCCGCCGCGATCGCCTTCTGCAGCATCTGCGCCGCTTCGTCGTAGAGACCGTAGGCGAGATGGAAGTCGGCCTCGGTCAGCGGATCGCCGGCATCGAGGCTCGGACCGAGGTCGGCCGCCGCGGTGATCGCCGGAGGCGCGACCGGCGCAGCAACTGCGCTGTCGTGGTCGCGTCGACTCAGCTCGGGGCCGCGCGCGGGCGCCGCCGTCGGCACTTCTTCGGCAGCACTCGCATCGACCGCCGGCCTTACCACCGGTGCCCGCGTCCAGGGCTGCTCCAGCAGGAGATCCGGTCCCGGCGGCAGCATCTCCCGCGATGCCGCCGGTCCCTTCTTCGCGTCGGCGTCCCGGCCCTGCCGGCGCCTGAGGACCAGCAGCGCCACGATCAGCAGCAACAGGCCGCCGATCAAGGCCAGCGGCAGCAGGTCCTCGTTGATCACCGGGTCGTTGACCGAGGGGCTTGCCGCCACGACCGGCACGGCGGCCTCGGCAGCCGCCGCGACTGGCGTGTCGGCCGCGACGACGCCTGCGGGCGCCGGCGCCGCAGGCGGCGCTTCGGCGTCCACCGCCGGGGAAGCCGGCACCTCGCCCGCCCCCGCGTCGGCCTGCGGGCCTGCGGTCACCGCGACCTGGGGTGGTTCGGACAGCTCGGGAGCCGGGACCGACGTTGCCGGCGGCGGCGCTGACACCGACGCGGGTTCCGGGCTTGCGATCGGGTGCGCCGCCGCCGGCTTCGGCACCGCCACCGCAGCGGCCACGGCGCCGGAAGCGCCCCCAGCCCGCAGCTGGGTCACCCGGTCATGCGCCGTCGCCGCGTCGATCGCCAGCGCCTCGGCGGTGCTCGGCACCACCAGCACTTCGCCGCTCAGCAGATGGTTGATGCTGCCGCCGCCGAAAGCGGTCGGATTGCCGTTGTAGATCGCCAGCAGCATCTGGTCCATGGTCACTGCCGGATCACGCCGGAACAGCTTGGCGATGCTCCACAAGGTCTGCGCCGGCTGTACCGGGCCGTAGCGTTCCGGACGTTCGGCAGTCGCCGCCGCAGTCGCAGCCGTCGGCAGAGGCAACGGCGTCGGCGCTGCAACCGTCGCCGCCGGCGCGCTGGCAGCAGGCGGAGGCGCACTGCCCGGCGGATCGAGCAGCACCGTGTACTCGCGCAGCAGGCGGCCGCCGTTCCAGCGCGCCTCGACGATGAAATTCATGAACGGATCGCGGATCGCCTGCGCGCTGGCGACCTGGATCCGGCTGCCGATGCGCTCGAAGCGCAGCGTGTTGATCAGTTCGCTGCGGTCGACACCGCGGCGCGCGAACTCTTCGGGAGAGGCGATCTTGACGACCAGGCTTTCGAGATCTTCGGGCGTCGCCGCATCGAGCGGAATCGTGGCGACAAAACGCTCGTTGAGCCGGGAGCGGACGTCGACGTCGCCGAGCCCGAGCGCCAGTACGGCAGCACTCCAGGACATCGACACCGCAGCCAGCCCGACGGCCGAGGCGACGGCCAGAGTACGCATCATGTTGATCCCCAATTGAACGCTTCCGGCCGGTCGACGCGACCGCCCGCCGGTGTTATCGGCAGGCCGCCTTTATACCTTAGGAATCAATGCGTACCAACATGGAAAACAGACTGGCGCCGGCACTTACAGGTACGAACGGATCAGCTGTTCGGCG
The DNA here is from genome assembly GCA_013823855.1 of Lysobacteraceae bacterium. Taxonomy (GTDB): domain Bacteria; phylum Pseudomonadota; class Gammaproteobacteria; order Nevskiales; family Nevskiaceae; genus Nevskia. The sequence goes on from PNMW01000075.1 coordinate 12,124, forward strand.
ATCTGCACGGCATTGAGCGCCGCGCCCTTGCGGATGTTGTCGGAGACCACCCAGAGGTTCAGGCCACGCGGGTGGGAAATGTCCTCGCGGATGCGTCCGACGAACACCGCGTCCTCGCCCGAGGCGTCGCTGACCGCGGTCGGATAGCCGCCGTCCTCGTGGCGGTCGATGACCACCACGCCGGGCGCCTGCGCCAGCAACTCGCGCGCCTCGTCGGCGCTGATCTTTTTCCGGGTCTCGATGTGGATCGCTTCCGAATGACCGTAGAACACCGGCACCCGGACCGCCGTCGGGTTCACCATGATCGTCTCGTCGCCGAGGATCTTGCGGGTCTCCCAGACCATCTTCATCTCTTCCCGGGTGTAGCCGTTGTCCTGGAAGGCGTCGATGTGCGGGATGACGTTGAAGGCGATCTGCTTCGGATAGACCTTCGGCGTGGCGTCCTGGAAGTTCAGCAGCGCCGCGGTCTGGCGGCCGAGTTCCTCGATCGCGTCGCGGCCGGTGCCGGACACGCTCTGGTAGGTGCAGACATTGATCCGTTCGATGCCGACCGCATCGAAGATCGGTTTCAGCGCCACCAGCATCTGGATCGTCGAGCAGTTCGGGTTGGCGATGATGCCGCGCACGGTATAGCCGGCGATCGCCTCCGGATTCACTTCCGGAATCACCAGCGGCACCTCGGGGTCCTGGCGGAACTGCGAGGTGTTGTCGATGACGATGCAGCCCGCCGCCGCCGCCTTCGGTGCATAGACCGCCGACACCGCGGCACCCGGCGAGAACAGGCCGATCTGCACCTTGCTGAAGTCGAACGTCGCGAGATCCTCGACGACCAGATCACGGTTGCCGAACTTGACCGTCGCGCCGGCGCTGCGCTCGGAGGCCAGCGCATGGATCTTGCCGACCGGGAACTCGCGGTCCTTCAGGATATCGAGCAGCTGCTCGCCGACCGTACCGGTGGCCCCGACGACGGCGACATCGAACTTGCGGCTGCCCTCGCCGACGCTCATGCCGCCCCACCCGTCTGAACCAGGATGCGCAGCATGCGGCGCAGCGGCTCGGCCGCGCCCCACAGCAGCTGGTCACCGACGGTGAAGGCGCCAAGATACTCCGGGCCCATGTTCAGCTTGCGCAGCCGACCCACCGCCACGTTCAGCGTGCCGGTGACGGCGACCGGCGTCAGATCCTTGATGGAGGCTTCGCGGGTGTTCGGCACCACGCGCACCCATTCGTTGTCGGCGGCGATCATCGCTTCGATCTCTTCGATCGGCACATCGCGCCTCAGCTTGATGGTCAGCGCCTGCGAGTGGCAGCGCATCGCGCCGATGCGCACGCAGATGCCGTCGACCGGAATCGGATTCGCTTCGCGGCCGAGGATCTTGTTGGTCTCCGACTGGCCCTTCCACTCTTCCTTCGACTGGCCGTTGTCGAGCTGCTTGTCGATGTACGGAATCAGCGAGCCCGCCAGCGGCGCGCCGAAGTTCTGGGTCGGGAACCCGGCCGAGCGCTGGCTGGCGGCGACCTTGCGGTCGATCTCCAGGATCGCCGAGGCCGGGTTGCCGAGTTCGACTGCGACCGCGTCTTCGAGCACGCCCATCTGCGCCAGCAGCTCGCGCATGTTGGCGGCGCCGGCACCGGAGGCGGCCTGATAGGTCATCGCCGACATCCACTCGACCAGGTCGGCCTTGTACAGCGCGCCGAGCGCCATCAGCATCAGCGACACCGTGCAGTTGCCGCCGACGAAGTTCTTCACGCCCCTGGCCAGCGCGTCATCGATGACCTTGCGGTTGACCGGATCGAGGACGATCACCGCGTCGTCCTTCATGCGCAGTGCGCTGGCGGCGTCGATCCAGTAGCCGTTCCAGCCCGAGGCGCGCAGCTTCGGGTGGATGGCGTTGCTGTAGTCGCCACCCTGGCAGGTGATGATGATGTCCATCTGGCTCAGTGCGTCGACACTGTTGCCGTCCTTCAGCGGCGGCGACTCCACGCCATAGAGCCACGGCCCCGGACCACCGGCGCTGGAGGTCGAGAAGAAATGCGTCTCGACCAGCGCGAAGTCGTTCTCTTCCTGCATGCGCTGCATCAGCACCGAGCCGACCATGCCGCGCCAGCCGACCATTCCAAGCTTCTTCAACATCACTGCCTCTCTGACTGAACCGCTGACTGCAAATAACGATTGACCGACCGTCCGGAGCCTGCTCAGGCGCCGAGTGCGGCGACCACGGCATCGCCCATCGCCGCCGTGCCGATGCGGGCCTCGCCCGGCTTGGCGATGTCGCCGGTGCGCAGCCCCGAGGCCAGCACCTTGCGCACGGCCGCTTCGATCTTGTCGGCGAGGTCGCCGCGCTTCAGCGAGTAGCGCAGCAGCATCGCCACCGACAGCAGCATCGCCAGCGGATTGGCCACACCCTTGCCGGCGATGTCCGGTGCCGAGCCATGGCTCGGCTCGTACATGCCCTGGCCGCGCTCGTTGAGCGACGCCGACGGCAGCATGCCGATCGAACCGGTCAGCTCGGCAGCGATGTCGGACAGGATGTCGCCGAACATGTTGCTGGTCACCAGCACGTCGAACTGCTTCGGCGCCCGCACCAGCTGCATCGCCGCGTTGTCGACCAGCAGGTGGCTCAGCGCCACGTCCGGGTATTCCTTCGACACCTCGATCACCACCTCGCGCCACAGCTGCGAGGACTCCAGCACATTGTTCTTGTCCACCGAGCACAGCTTCTTGCCGCGCAGGCGTGCGGCCTCGAACGCGGTGCGGGCGATGCGGGCGATCTCGAAGTCCGAATAGGCTTCGGTGTCACGGGCGACACGGGCGCTCGGGATCACCTGGCTGCCGACCTTGTAGTCGGTCTCCACGCCGGTCTCGCGCTTGCCGAAGTAGATGCCGCCGGTCAGCTCGCGGACGATCAGGATGTCGAGGCCCGAGACCACCTCCGCCTTCAGCGACGAGGCATCGGCGAGCTCCGGATAGAGCAGCGCCGGACGCAGGTTCGAATACAGGCCGAGCGCCGAGCGGATGCCGAGCAGGCCGCGCTCCGGGCGCAGTTCCTTCGGCAGCGTGTCGTACTGCGGGCCACCGACGGCGGCGAGCAGCAGCGCATCGGCGGCCTTGGCCGCTTCCAGCGTCGCTGCCGGCAGCGGATGGCCGGCCTCGTCGTAGCCGGCACCGCCAATCGCGGCACTGGTCCAGGTCACGTCAAGGCCGTGGCGGTCGCGCAGCACGGTCAGCAGCTTGATCGCTTCGGCGGTGATTTCCGGGCCGATGCCATCGCCGGGGAGCAGCAGGATTTTCTGGGTCATCGAGTATTGAACGTGTTGACTGGGATTCGCAGGACCGCGCGCTTGATCGCCAAGGTGCGGGTACGACCGTCGCGATCAGTCGATCGCGTAGGCGCGCAGTTCGTTGTTGAGCATCATCGGCACCAGCAGCCGCCGGGCCGGGCCCATCGCGATGTCGGCCGAGCCCTGTTCGAGCAGCAGCCAGAGCGCCGCTTCGCCGGTCGTCGAGACCTTGTAGACATTGCCGTGTGCCCAGTCGCTGACGATGTAGCCGCCCTTGCCGTCGGCGACTACGCCATCGAGATTGGCGAACGGGATCGGCGCGAAGCGCGGCTCCAGCGCATTGGTCGTGCGATCGACCGACTGCAGATAGCCTTCGGTGCTGGTCTCGAAGCCGTTGCCGGTCAGCACGCCCCAGCTGCCGACGATCAGCTTGTCGCCTTCCACCAGCAGGCCGTTCGGGCCTTCGAGCTTGGGTGTGGCCAGCATCACGCCGAAGCTTTCGCCGTTCAGGCGCCAGATGGTGTTGGTGAACAGGTCCGAGACATAGACCCGGCCGCTGGAATCGAGCGCGACATCGTTCAGGAACTTCGCGCCTGCGGCCTTGTGACGTGCCTTGATCCGGCCGTTGCCGGTGTCGACCACCACCAGTTCATCGATGTCGGCGATGTACAACAGGCCGTTCTTGTAGCCCAGCCCCTTCGGCGCGTTCAGGCCGCGGAGCCAGTCGCGCCTGATCATCCTGCCGTCCGGACTGACCTTGGAGATGAAGCCGTTACCGTCCTTCGCGGTGCCCTCGCCGTTGATGTTGGAGACGTACAAGACATTCTTGTCGGCGGCGAACACCACCGACTCCGGCTGCGCGAAGCCGGCCAGCGTCCACAGCGGTTGCGGGCCGGCGGCGGTCGCGGCGGACGCGACAGCCACCAGGATCAGGGCACAGCAGGATCGAACGACATTCATCGGGATCTCCGTATCAGGCGCTCCTCAGGCGAACAGCCAGGGCGCGGTGTCGCGCCGACGGGATTCGTAGGCGCGGATGGCATCGGCATGCTGCAAGGTCAGGCCGATCTCGTCGAGGCCGCGGATCAGGCAGTCCTTGCGGAACGGGTCGATCTCGAACGCGAATTTCAGGCCAGCCGGCGTGCTGACCGTCTGCGCCGGCAGGTCGATGGTCAGCTGGAAGTCCGCGCTGGTCGCACTTTCCTTGAACAGGGCATCGACTTCGTCAGCCCTCAGCGCCAGCGGGAAGAAGCCGTTCTTGAAGCTGTTGTTGAAGAAGATGTCGGCGAAGCCCGGTGCGATCACGGCGCGGAAGCCGTAGTCGCTCAAGGCCCAGACCGCATGCTCGCGCGACGAGCCGCAGCCGAAGTTCTCGCGGGCGATCAGGATCGTGCTGCCGGCGTGCTTCGGGCCGTTCAGCACGAACTCCGGGTTCTTGCGCCGGGTCGCCGGGTCGATGTCGAGGTCGCCCTTGTCGAGATAGCGCCAGTCATCGAACAGGAACGGGCCGAAGCCGGTCTTCTTGATCGACTTCAGGTACTGCTTGGGGATGATCGCGTCGGTGTCGACGTTGGCCCGGTCAAGCGGGGCGACCCTGCCGGTGACGATGGTGAACGGCTGCATGGCTTCAGAGGCTCCGGATGTCGACGAAACGGCCGGCCACCGCAGCGGCAGCGGCCATCGCCGGGGAAACGAGATGCGTCCGGCCGCCGGCACCCTGGCGGCCTTCGAAGTTGCGGTTGCTGGTCGAGGCGCAGCGCTCGCCGGGCTGAAGCTGGTCGGCATTCATGCCGAGGCACATCGAGCAGCCCGGCTCGCGCCATTCGAAGCCGGCATCGATGAAGACCTGGTCCAGCCCTTCGCTCTCGGCCTGCCGCTTGACCAGCCCCGAACCCGGCACCGCCAGTGCCAGTTTGACGTTGCCGGCGATCCGCTTGCCCCTGAGCACGCTGGCGGCCGCGCGCAGATCCTCGATCCGCGAGTTGGTGCAGGAGCCGATGAACACCTTGTCGATGGCGATCTCGGTGATCGGCTGGTCGGCCGTGACGCCCATGTACTGCAGCGCCCGCTCGATCGAGTTGCGCCTGACCGGATCGGCCTCGCGCGCTGGATTCGGCACCCGGCCGTCGACCGGCAGCACCATTTCCGGGCTGGTGCCCCAGGTGACCTGCGGCTGGATCGAGGCGGCATCGAGTTCGACTTCGCGATCGAACACCGCAGCTTCATCGGAATGCAGCGTGTTCCACCAGGCGATCGCCTTGGCCAACGACTCGCCCTTCGGCGAGAACGGCCGGTTCTGGACGTAGGCGATGGTGGTCGCATCGACGGCCACCAGCCCTGCCCGCGCGCCGGCTTCGATCGCCATGTTGCAGACCGTCATCCGGCCTTCCATCGACAGGTCGGCAATCGCTTCGCCGGCGAATTCGATGGTGTGGCCATTGCCGCCGGCAGTGCCGATCCTGCCGATGATCGCCAGCACGATGTCCTTGGCGGTGATGCCCGGCGCCACCTTGCCGCGCACGGTGACGCGCATGTTCTTCGACTTCTTCAGCACCAGGGTCTGGGTCGCGAGCGCGTGCTCGACTTCCGAGGTGCCGATGCCGAAGGCGAGCGCGCCGAAAGCCCCGTGGGTCGAGGTGTGGCTGTCGCCGCAGACCACGGTCATGCCGGGAAGCGTGGCGCCCTGTTCCGGGCCGATCACGTGGACGATGCCCTGGCGGGCATCGTTCATCTTGAACTCGGTGATGCCGTACTCGTCGCAGTTGGCGTCGAGCGCATCGACCTGGGCCCGCGAGATCGGGTCCTCGATGCCGACCGAGCGATCGGTGGTCGGCACGTTGTGATCGGCCACCGCCAGATTGGCATCGAGCCGCCACGGCTGGCGCTTGGCAAGCCGGAGGCCGTCAAACGCCTGCGGACTGGTGACTTCGTGGAGCAGCTGGCGGTCGATATAGATCAGCGCGGAGCCATCGCCATTGTCGTTGACGACATGGGCGTCCCAAAGCTTGTCGTAGAGCGTCTTTGCAGCCATCGCGGCACCAGGGGGTCAGGTTCGGCGCGCAGTGTAGGAGTCCCCCTTCGATTACTCCAATGAATCCTTTGCATTGTCGGCAGTCGCGGAAGGAATTCCGCTTGCAGCTACACCGACGCCTTCGGAAACCGGACCGGCAACAAAAAAGACCCGATCTCGCGATCGGGCCTTTCGGAGTTGGTGGACAGTACAGGGCTTGAACCTGTGACCCCCGCCGTGTGAAGGCGATGCTCTACCACTGAGCTAACTGTCCGGCAGGCGCGCATTGTAGGGATGCACCTGCCGCACTGCAACGAAAATTCTGCGGTTCGTGCGCGGAACGTGCCGCCGCGCATCGGCAACGCCGCCATCGCCCGACGACGCCGGCCTGCGTCGGTCACTTGACGCGAAAGCGCACCGCCGTCGTCCGCCAGCGACCATCGGCGGCAGCGGCATGGGCGACATGCTCGCCGCGCGCCAGCGGCCACTGGAAACGAGGGCCGCGGCCCTCGCCGACCATCTGCTCGTCGACGAACCAGCGCACCGCTTCGTCATCGGCCACGGCCGCCAGCTGGAACTCCAGCGCCTGCTGCTCGCCCGGCAGACGCGGATCAAGCGCCAGCCGCAGACCTTCGAACGGCTGCAGCAGGCCGGGTGTCGCCGGCGCGCTGCCCGCCCGGGCGGCGGCAACGGCGGCGTCGGTGTCGGCAGCGGTGCCGGCCGCGAACCATTCGCGCCGCTCGCCACCATCGGCATCCCGAACCAGCCTCGCCTGCAGGCTGGGGCTCAGACGCAGCGGCTGCGGCGGATGACGCTGATCGAGCAGCCCGAACACCGAGCGCACCAGCAGGGCCGGGCCGATCGAGCCGGTGACGCCGTCCATCGCAGCCCCGCTCAGCGTGCCCATCCAGGCGCCGACCACATAGCCATGGTTGTAGGCCAGGCACCAGGCATCGCGGTAGTCGCTGGAGGTGCCGGTCTTGACCGCGGTCTGGCCGGGGAAGCGCAGCAGGCCGCCGTCGCCGAACTCCAGCAGGCGGGCGCGCGGATCGGACAGGATGTCGGTGATGATCGAAGCGCTGTCGCGGCTCAGCACTGCCTGCGCTGGCTGGCGGTCGCGTCCATCCTCGAACAGCTGCAGCGGCTGGTGCTGCCCCTGACGGGCCAGGCTTGCATAGGCATTGACCAGCTGCGCCAGGCTCACCTCGCCGTTGCCGAGCGCGATGCCATCGCCGTAATGATCCGGATGGGCGCGCAGGCCGGTCATGCCGAGCCGGTGCAGCAGGCCCAGGAACGAGGCCCCGCCGACGAACTGCAGCGCCTTCACCGCCGGCACGTTCAGCGAGTTGCCGAGCGCTTCGCGAACGCTGACCTCGCCATAGCTGAGCCGCGAATAATTGCGGTACGGATGCAGGCCGTCGCCGACATGGGCGGCGGTCGGATCGTCGGCAATCCGGGTCGCCGCGGTCCAGCCCCGCTCCAGCGCCAGCGCGTAGACGAACGGCTTCAGCGCCGAGCCGGGCTGGCGTGGCGTCAGCACGGTGTCGATGCCGATCTCCCCGTCGGCGGCGTCGAGATTGGCGACGTTCCAGCTGCGCACGCGGTTGCCGTCGAGTTCGACGACCAGCAGCCCGCCCTGACGGACGCCGAGCTTCGCCAGATCGCGGACCCGCTGTTCGAGCAGGCCCTGGGCCTGGCGCTGCAGGCCGGCATCGAGCGTGGTGTGCAGCGGCCTGCCGTCCTCGCTGCGGGCGCGGCGCCGGGCTTCGGCAACGAAATGGCCCGCCGGGATGCTGTCGTCGTCGGCGCGCAACGCAGGCGGCGGCGTCGCCCATGCCGCGATGCGCGACGCCGGGATCAGCCGGTCAGCGGCCATGCGCCGGGCCAGCCGCTGCATCGGCCCGCGCAGACGGCCAGCATCGTGCACCGGATCGAGCCGGCTCGGCGCCCGCGGCATCACCGCCAGCGCCAGCATTTCCGGCTCGCTCAGCGTCGCCGGCTCGCGTCCGAAGTAATGACGCGCCGCCTGCCGGACGCCACGCCGGTGGGCCCCGTACGGCACCTGGTCGAGATAGAACTCGAGGATCACCGGCTTCGAGAAGCGCGCTTCCAGGCGCATCGCCTCGAAGCCTTCGACCCAGCGCGCCCAGATCGTCCGCGGCCGCGGGTGGAGCAGCCGCACCACCTGCTCGCTGATGGTGCTCGCCCCCCGCACCGCCCGCCCGGCCCGCGCGGCCTGCCAGACCGCGGCCAGCCGCGCCCGCCAGTCGATGCCGCCGTGCTGCCAGTAGCGGCGATCCTCGGCACTGACGATGGCGGTCTTGAGCAGGGTCGGAACCTGCGTCAGCGGCAGCCGGTCGACGGTGTTCCAGCGCTGCAGGTAATGCCGGGTCAACGGCGTGCCGGCGGCATCGAGCACCTCCGTGCGGCTGGCATCGAGCGCCTCGGGCTGCAGCTGATGTGGCAGCGGCTGCTGGGCCAGCCCGGTGGCGACGATCAGCAGCAATACCGGAATGCCGACCCACCATGGACGCGGTGAACGCAGGAAGGTCGGAACCCGGAACATGTTGGCGATGCTAGTCCTC
>PNMW01000023.1 GCA_013823855.1 Lysobacteraceae bacterium
TGCCGTGACCGAAGGCTCCGCGCTTGCCGGCGATTCCGGGATCGACACCTGCTGGTTGCGCGTTGCCATCACCTGGCTCCTTGAAGTCTTTGTATTGTGCTTCATGGGAGGACGGCGGCGGCCATGGATCGGAACGGCTGGATGACCGTAAGTTGCCGTACTATATAGGTGGAATCGACGGCGCCGAAAGCGGGACGAACCCGTGCGCTGTCGCATGTGACTCCTGCTGAATGCCTTTGCAAAAGGTACTTCGCGACGCCGGATGCCGGCCAATCCGTTGTCGATGCTGTCGCTCCGCTTCGCGTGTAGACGTACTGACCTGTCCTTGCCGAGTCGCCCGCCGATGATTCGATCGATTGCTGTCTCGTTGTTCGGTGGCCTGATGCTCGCGCTGCCCCTCGGGAGCTTCGCGCAAGCGCCAGCCGAGCCGGGTTCCGAGGCCGCTACTGCGTCGGTGCCGGCACGGCCGGCAGCCGCAAGCTCCGGATGGCTTGCACGCTTCTTCTGGAGTCCACAGTACTGCGACCGCAATCGCGGGTCGCGCGAACCACAGTGCGTTCCGGTGCAGGGCTTCGTGCTTCGTGACCTGATCCGGATCCGCGACGGCAAGTCGGTGGAAGGCTGCAGCACCGGGCCGGTGGCCCTGAGTCCGGACATCCTCAACCAGATCCTGCAGTACACCCTCAACCTGCCGGAGACGCGGGCATCGTGGCGCATCTACGGACGTTGCTCGGGCCTCGGCGAAGTCGATTACGCGGCCTACACCGAACTGGTTGACCGACGTATCTGGTGGCCGCAGGAGTTCTCGCCGGAAGGGCCGGATGTCGAGACCACCGCCGGCGAGCTGCTCGCGGCGGTGGCCAAGGCCAACCCGGAATTGCCGGTGTCGGCAATGAGTGTCCATTGCCGGCACAGCGCGCTCGAATCGGTCGATATCCGCTTCGACGACAGCTTCAATTACGCCGATCGCGGCGTCGTCCCTGAAGGCAACTGCCGGGCAAAGATCCGGATGCGCGGCAAGCGCTGAAGCGCAGGCCGCGCCCCGGATCGGCGTTCAGCCGACGCCGCGATCGCGACCTTCCCAGAACGGCTTGCGCAGCTCGGTCTTCAGCACCTTGCCGGCGCCGGATACCGGCAGCGCCTCGCGGATCTCCAGGCTGCGCGGGCACTTGTAACCGGCGATGTGCTGCTTGCAGTGCGCGTACAGCTCGTCCTGGGTCAGGCTGGCGCCCGGCTTGAGGACAACGGCGGCGTGCACGGTTTCGCCCATCGCGGCGTCCGGAATGCCGATCACCGCCACCGCGGCGACGGCCGGGTGCTTCGATGCCGCGTTCTCGACCTCGACCGAGTAGATGTTCTCCCCGCCCGAGATGATCATGTCCTTCAGGCGATCGACGATGAACACGTAGCCGGCATCGTCCATGTAGCCCATGTCACCGGTATGCATCCAGCCGTTCTTCAGCGCTTCGGCAGTCGCTTCGGGCTTGTTCAGATAGCCGATCATCACGTTCGGCCCCTTGGCGATGATTTCGCCGACCTCGCCGCGTGGTTTCTCGACGTCGTGCTCGTCGACGATCCTCACCTGCACGTGATAGCTGGCGCGGCCACCGGAGCGCAGCCGGTTGGCGGTGCGTGTCACGTGGTCGGCCGGTGGCAGCGCGGTCATCACCGCGCTCATTTCGGTCATGCCGTAGACCTGCATCAGGCTGACCTGCGGCAGCAGCGCCTGGGTGCGGTCGAGCAGCGCTTCGGAGGCCGGCGAAGCGCCGTACATGATCCGCCGCACGCTGCCGAGATTGCGGGCCTTCGAGGCCGGGAAATCGACAAACGCCTGCAGCATCGCCGGCACCAGCAGCAGGTCGGTGACCTGCTCGGCCTCGATGACATCGAGCAGGAGATCCGGCCGGAACACCGGCAGCACGATGTGGCGACCGCCACGCAGCAGCAGGCCGATGGTCAGCATCATGTCGGCGAGATGGAACATCGGCGCCGCGTGCAGGCCGATCACCCCTTCCGGCAGCGCGCCTTCGGCCAGCACGTCGAGGCCGGAGCTGAGCACGTTGCGGTGCGACAGCATCACGCCCTTCGGCTTGCCGGTGGTGCCGCCGGTGTAGAACACGCCGAACAGCTCGTCGCCGCCGGCGCCGACATCGGCGACCGGCTGGCTGCCGTCGATCAGCGCTTCGTAGCCGACGGTGCCGGCCGGCACGGCGCCATCGCCGGCGAAGATCACCTGCTTCAGGCCCGGCGTGCCGGCCTTGATCGGTTCGATCATTGCCGCGAACTGGTCGTCGACGATCAGCGCCACGCTGTCGGAATCGTTCAGCGAGTAGATGACCTCCGGCGCGCTCCAGCGGAAGTTCGCCGGATTGACCACCGCGCCAAGCCAGGCCAGCGCCAGATAGCTTTCCAGATAGCGATCGGAGTTCAGCGACAGGATGCAGACCCGGGTGCCGCGCGCGATGCCGAGGCCGCGCAGGCCACCCGCCAGCCGGGCCACGCGGTCGTGCAGTTCGCGGAACGTGCGGCGGCGGTCGCGGCACGCCACGGCGATGGCGTTCGGCTGCTGCTGCACGGCACGGTGCAGGCCCTGGGTGAATTGCATGGGTTTCCTCCTTGGTTAGGTCTTGTTATCGGTGCGTCAGGTGTCGGCGGACGCCGCCGGCGCCAGCGCCAGCACTTCATCGAAGCTCGCGCGCAGCGCGCGCATCAGACGGTCCGGCTCGGCGATCGCGCGGGCGTCGAGGTTCAGGCCGATGCAGCAATGCTCGCCGTGCGAGACCAGGGTGATCATGCCGGCGACGCCGGGCAGCGGCGCGAACGGATACAGCCGGGTGACCCTGGCGCCGGCCAGGTAGACAGTGTCGCGGATGCCCGGCACGTTGCTGATCTGCAGGTCGTTGGCGGCCATCTTCGGGCCCATCGCCTTCGCCACCACGCTCGGCGGCAGCCGCGCCAGCAGCGGCATCAGCGCCAGCGGCGCGGCCAGCGCCGGTTCGTCGCGCAGCCTCGCGACCTGCTCGCCGATGTGCCGCATCCGCTCGATCGGCGTCGCGCCCTTCAAGCGTCCCGCCAGCTGGCCGGGCGCGAAGTGGTTGCCGCCACCGCTGGCGTGCTCGCTGCGGACATTGATCGGCATGCCGATCGGCATTTCGTCGACTTCCCGCCCCATCTCCGCGTGATAGCGGGCGAAGCCGCCCAGCAGGCCGGCGATGAAGGCGTCGTTGAGGCTGGCCTTGCAGGCCTTGGCGGCGGCCTTGAACGGCGCCAGCGGCAGATCGAGCATCTCGAAGTGCCACTGGTGCGAGCGATCTTTCAGCAGCGGCGATGGCGGCGCCATGTACGGTGCCAGCGCCCGGCGTGCCGACGCCGCGTAGCGCGCGGCCCGCGACAGCAGCGGTTCGCCGTCCGCCGGCGTGGCCAGCGCCCGGGCGCCGGCCGACCACAGCGCGCTGGCGCGCTTCGGTGCTGTAGCCAGCTCGCGCAGCAGCCGGCGCCGCCAGACCGCCAGGACGGCGGTATCGGTGTAGCGGCCGGTCTGCACCGGCGGCGGCACCTCGGCGCGGCCGCTCGGTTCACGGCTCCGGCTGTGCATGAACGACATCAGCTGGACGATGCCGATCCCGTCGCTGAGCGCGTGGTGCAGTTTCAGCAGATAGGCGGCCCGGCCGCCTTCGAGGCCTTCGATGACCTGCGCCTGCCACGGCGGCCGGGCCCGGTCGAACGGCGCCATGGCGAAGCGCGCGGCGTGGTCGAGCAGCTGCCGCTCGCTGCCCGGTCCGGGCAGGCATACGAAATCGAGATGGGTCTCGAGATCGAAGCTGCTGTCCTCGACCCATTCCGGCGTCGCCAGCGGCACTTCGACCAGACGGTCGCGCAGCCGCGGGATCGCCGCCACGCCCCAGCGGTGGGCGCCCAGGATCCGCTGGCGATCCGGCGCGCAGTCGAGCAATTCGATGCCGACCACCGACGAGCGCAGGTTCGGGTAGACATCCATGCGCCACATCAGCGTCTCGAAGGCGTCGAGCGACGGCGCCGTACCCCAGTCCAGCGTCGGCATCGGCTTCATGCGCTCACTCCGGTCTTCGGTCGGGCGCGTCGTCCGCGCGGCGCCGGCGTCGGTGCCGCTTCACCGGGCCAGTGGTTCAGCGTCGCGACGAACTGCTGGCGCACCGCATCGATGTGCCGGTCCAGCGTCTCGCGGGTCCAGCGGCGGGTATCGACCGGCGGCAGCACGCAGATCTCGACGACGCCGGGGCGCATCCATGCCGAGTCGCGGTGCATGACGTCGCCGACATTGCGCATCACCACCGGCACGATCGGCACCTGCGCCTGCAGCGCCAGATGGAAGGCCCCCTTCTTGAACGGGCCGAGGCGCGGCGAATAGCTGCGCGTGCCTTCCGGGCAGATGCCGAGCGACAGGCCTGCCCTCAGCTTGTCGACCGCCGGTGCCAGCGCCGCCCTGGCCTTGTCCGGATCGGCGCGATCGACGAGCGCCAGATCCATGAAGCGGGCGAACTGCCCCCAGCCGAGCATCTGGCCCATCTCGGCCTTGACCACGCCGGTGGCATCGCGGCGCATCAACAGCACGCCGACCACCAGATCGAGCGGACTCTGGTGGTTGAACAGGAAGATCGCCGGGCGCGCTTTCCACAGGTTCTCCTCGCCGTGCACCCGCAGCTCGATGCCGGCGGCGGCCAGCGCCAGCTCCGGCGCCAACATGGTGACCAGATTGCGGGCCCGCGCCTTCGGCAGGCCGAGCGCGTGCGCCGCGAGGCCGCCGGCGAAGGCGCCGGCCATCGCCGCATAGCTGGCGGTGGTGCGCAGCCGCTGGACGACGGTGAGCGTGCGGCGCTGCGCGAAGCGGGCGATCGGCCAGTCGGCGTCGCGGGCGGCAGCGATCAGCAGCGGCTTCGGGTTGATCGCCATCGGCTGGCCGAGCGACGACAGGAAGGCGATGTCCTCGTCGCCATTGGCATAGCCGTAGCTGTGTTCGAGCCGCACGCGCTGCGCGGCCGCGAAGGCGCGCACCGCCTGCGCCTTGCCGGCGTTCCACAGCGGCGCACCGGCCAGCCTGCCGGTGAGCCGGCCGTCGCGGACCTCGACCGGCGTCGTCAACAGGTGCGGGATGCCGAACTCCCTCGCTGCCGGAGCGATCTGCCAGCGCGTCGCCGACGAGGCGATCACCACCGTGTGGCCGGCGCGCTGGTGCGCCTGCACCAGCCGCCAGGCTTCCGGGAATACCGTCCGGGCGATCTTGCGCACGAAGATCCTTTCCCAGGTCAGCGCCAGCGCGGCCTCGTCCAGACCTTTCCAGCGGCCGACGGCGTTCTCGATCAGTTCGAGGAAGTCGCCGTCGCCGGGATGCTTCATCAGGCCGAAGGTCAGCAGCTCGGAGGCTTCGCGCAGGCCGATCTGGCGCTGTTTCCAGCGCTCGCCGACCAGGTGCAGCGCCGAGAAGCCGTCGATCAGGGTGCCGTCGAAATCGAAGAAGGCACCAATCGCCGGGCCGCTCGGGCCGGCCGCGATCCGCGCCAGACGGGCCGTCAGTGCCGCGTTGGCGGCGAGGTCATGCGGGTTCAAGGCGCGCCTCCGGGGTGGGCAGGGGAACCGGACGCTGGCGCAGCTCGCCAAGTGCGTTGACCGCCCGCACATGGCTTTCGCACTCGCGGGCGAAGGCGGCGCGGCGCAGCGCCAGACCGGCATCGCCGGGGGCGACCAGCCCGCGGTTGGCGGCCAGCTTCAGGGCATTGGCGAACAGCTCGCGCGACAGGCACTCCGGATGCAGGATGCGACGCTGCAGCAGGTACTGGCGGCCGACCGCCATGCAGCGGTCGATGAACGCGGCATCGCGGACTTCCGCCGCCGGCGCCAGCGCGGCGAGCCGGTCGGCAACGACGAAATAGGCTTCGAGGAAGGTCGGCAGCACCGTCGGCGCGATCAGGAACGGCGCCTCGGCGATCATCGCCAGGCGCCGCTCGGCGGTGGCGATGCGTTCGCGCCAGTCGGGATCGAACAGGTCGGATTCGCTGAGCAGCTCGTCGCGGAAGCCGGCGCGGTCGCTGAAGATGAATTCGAACTTCAGCAGGTCGCGAAGCGCCAGCGTTTCCTGCTTGCCGGCCTTGACCAGATCGTCGGCGCCGCTGCGCGCGGCCTTCCACATCGCCAGTTCGAGAATCGCGCGGTTGATGAACCAGTGCACCGCGCTGTTGCGATAGTAGGCCGCCACCGCGTGCTGGCCCGGCGCGATCCGGTACACCGGCTCGGCGCCGTCGCGGAAGCGTTCGACCACGTCGGTATCGACCAGGGTCGCCAGCGTGTCGAGCACGCCCTCGTGATGGCGCAGGGTCTCGACCTGCGAGACCGGCACGCTGCGGGCGCGCAGGTAGTCGAGCAGCGGCACCGTGCGGCGATGCACTTCATCGAGCGTCAGCGCCCGGTCACCGGAGGTCAGCAGCGCCAGGGTCGCCAGCGCCTGGGTGGTGACCGGGGTCGCAAGATTGATGCGCTTGAACACTTCGAAGGCGGTCTTCTCGACCAGGAATTTGGTTTCCTTGGGCGCCTGATCGCGGTCGTCGCCGGCCTGCGCGAGCCGCTCGGCCAGCGACATCGGCGCGCCGAAGCGGACGTGGACGTGGCCGATCCAGGTGCCCTGTATCCGCGCGTAGTCGATCAGCCAGGGCAGGCCTTCCTTCGGCTTCACGCCACTGGATTCCTGCTCCATCATCGCCCGCACCTCGTGCAGCTGGTCGTAGCAGATCGAGGTCGGCACCAGGATCACGTCCCTGGCTGCGCCGCTCCTGATCGCATGCACCAGATAGCTGAGCAGGCCGTACATCGGCGGCCGCAGCTTGCCGGTGCGGCTGCGCCCGCCTTCCATGTACCACTCCAGGTTCTCGCCGCTGGCGACCAGATGGGTCAGGTACTCGCGGAGCATCGCCTTGTAGATCGTGTCGTTGCCGATCTTGCGGCGGATGAAGAGGCCACCCGAATGGCGGGCGATCGGGCCGAGCGGGAAGAAGCGCAGGTTGTCGCCGCCGAGCACCCGGGTGCGGCGGGCGCCGTGCTCGACCATGATCTTCGAGGTGACGAAGACATCGGCATAGCTGCGGTGCGACGGCAGGAATACCAGCGCGTGCTGCTGGTTCAGCGCCTTGAGGCGGGCGAGCGCGGCCGTGTCGACATCGACCGTGAACGCGCGCGTATGCGCCGGGCCCATCGCGTGATCCCAGAGCCAGGTCCAGCTGCTCGCCGGCATCGACACCATTTCCCGCAGCCGGGCCTCGGCTTCCCGGGCAACGCTGTCGACCGGCTGGCCGAGCTGGTCGGCGAGCGCGCCGATCTCGGCCTGGAAGCGCGGTTCGCGGATCAGGCGCCGGGCGGTCAGCGGCGGCGACAGCGGCGTGCTGTCGATCAATTCGCGCAGCAGATTCATGGCAGCCCTCCAGCACCCGGGTAGATCGGCTTCGGCATCGTTGGCTCTTGTCGTGTTGGCGCGGTGCCGGCGGCCGGCGCGCGCTTGCCGAGGCTGCCACCTTAGGGGGCGGATCGCGAATCGGACCCGACCAAAGTCGTGTCGGGTGCGGGTCGCCGCCGCCGAACCAAAGTGGGGGCCGGGGCGGGGGGCGGTGACGGACCATTCGCTACCCCGAATTCACCGCCTCGATCCGACATGACCGCCGCCACCCGCCCGCCCCGCAAGGCCGACACCCTGTACAGCGACATCTTCGTGCCGGAAGAGACCAAGGCGATCCGCAAGGAAGTGCGGGCGTTCTGCGACGAAGTGCTGGCGCCGGTCGCCCATCGTCTGAACACGACGCCGGAGTCGAAGGAGAACTTCGCCCGCGCCGAATTCGAGGCATTGGCCCGCGCCGGCATCTACGAGATTCCGTATGCCAAGGATGTCGGCGGTCGCGGTCTCGAATATCCGACGCTGGCGACGCTGACCGTGCTCGAAGAACTGGCCTACTACTCGCCGTCGCTGGCCTCCGCGCTCTACGACGGCCAGGCCATCCTGGTCGGCAAGACGCTGGAACGCGCGCCCGCGCACATCCGCAACCACTACCTGCCGAAGCTGATCAAGGGCGAGTTCGTCGGCTGCTTCGCAACCTCCGAACCGAACGCCAGCACCGATCTGTCGGTGGCCTCGATGGAAACCACGGCGACCAAGGTGCCGGGCGGCTATCACGTCAACGGCGTGAAGCGCTGGATCACCAACTCGCCGGTCGGCGACCTGATCCTGGTGCTGTGCAAGACCGGTGACAGCCTGACCATGCTGCTCGCCGACATGCACCAGCCGGGTGTCACGGTATCGGCGCCCGATCTGAAGATGGGCAACCACGTGCAGCTGACCGCCGACATCAGCTTCAAGGACGTGTTCGTCGCCGATGACCACGTCGTTGGCCCGAAGGAAGGCAGCGGTCTGCGCACCGCGATCAGCGCGCTGGTGCTCGGCCGCATGGGCATCGGCGCGGTGGGTGTGGCAATGGCCCAGGCGGCCTTCGATTTCTCGACCCACTACATGACCCGGCGCAAGGTGTTCGGCAAGGAACTGGCGCGCATGCAGCACTGGCAGTACAAGTTCGCCGAATACGCGACCCAGCTGGAAATGGCGCGCGGCCTGTACCAGAAGGCGGCGATCCGCTTCGACAAGGAAGGCGGCGCCGACATCGAGGCGGCGATGTGCAAGGTGGTCGGCTCGCGGCTCGCCTGCGACATGGCCCGCGACGCGATCCAGGTCTGCGGCGCCTATGGCTTCGTCAAGACGCTGTCCGGCCCGGGCACCCACTTCCCGCTGGAATCGATCTATCGCGACGCCAAGATCGGCGAGATCTACGAAGGTGCCAACGAGATCCAGAGCTGGGTGATCGCGCGGCACATCTTCGGCCGCGAGTACACCGGCTGAAACAGCCGAAGCGGGTCGCACGCAAAGGCGCGAAGACACGAAGACGCGATGAACAGCAAAGGCTTTTCGAGAAGGGCCCGACAAAGGCCCGATAAAGGCCCGTAAAGGCTTGGACTCGTCGCTTTTCTCCGCGTCCTGGCGTCTTTGCGCGAGATTGCGGTCCGCCTTTCGTCAGTGATCGAGCAGCGACGGTGCCGCCCGCTGCGGGCAGCGGCTGCGTTCGCAGACCTTGCAGCCGGTGCCGATCGGCGTGGCCGCCGCCGGATCGGACAGGTCGAGGCCTCTGGAATAGATCAGCCGATGGGCGTGGCGCAGATCGCAGCCCAGGCCGACGGCGAAGGTTTTCTGCGGCCGACCATAGCCGACCGGCCCGCTGACCACCTGGCGGGCGATCCACAGATAGCTGCGGCCGTCGGGCATCACTGCGGTCTGGGTCAGCACCCGCTCGGGCTGACTGAACGCCTCGTAGACGATCCACAGCGGGCAGGTGCCGCCGACCCGCGAAAAGTGGAAGTCGGCGGCCGAATGGCGCTTGGAGACATTGCCGGCGCGATCGACCCTGACGAAGAAGAACGGCAGCCCCGGCATTCCCGGCCGCTGCAGGGTCGATAGCCGGTGACAGACCGCCTCGAAACCGACCCCGAAACGGTTCGACAGCCGCTCGATGTCGTAGGCCAGTTCCTCCGCCGACTGCAGGAACGCGGCATAGGGCATCACCAGGGCGCCGGCGAAGTAGTTGGTCAGGCCGATCCGCGCCAGCCGCCGTGATTCCCCGCTGGTGAAGTGGGCCTCGGTGATCAGGCGATCGAGCTGGGCGCCGATTTCCAGATTCGCCAGCTGCACCGCCATCTGGAAGGCCTGCTGGCCCGGTCGCAGGTGGTCGGGCAGACGCAGGGTGCGGGTGTCGGCGATGTAGGTGCGCTTGGCCAGCGTGCCGTCGTCGCCAGCGTTGTCGGCGGTGATCTGCAGGCGCACGCCGTGGCGGGCGCTCAGCCGCTGCGCCAGCTTCGATGCGACGTCGCCGATCGCCATCGCGCCGTCGGCAAAGATCGCTTCGGCGGCCTCGTCCAGTTCGGCGACATGGTTGTGGCGCCGGTTGAAGTAGTCGCGCACCTCGTCATGGGTGGCCGGCAGCGCGAACGAGGCCAGCTTGTGGCCGTCACCCAATCGGGCCGCAAAGCTGTCGGCCCGTTCATTCAGGCTGCGATTGCGCCGGTGCAGTTCGACGATTGCCCGCGCCACCGCCGGCATGTTCGCGGCCAGCGAACGCAGCTCCGCCATCGACACCGTTTCGGCGCCCCCACCGCCAATGACTTCCGCGAGGACCTCGCGGACATCGGCGATCAGACCGGCTTCCTTGTCGTCCGAGAACAGCTGCACGTCGACCCCGAACTCGGCGTTGATCCGCAGCAGGATCGGCACGGTCAGCGGTCGCTGGTTGTGCTCGATCTGGTTCAGGTAGCTCGGCGAGATGCCCAGCGCCTTGGCCAGCGCCACCTGGCTGATGCCGCGCTCCTCGCGCAGGCGCTGCAGCCGCACGCCCATGTAGGCCTTGGCCATCTCAGGATTCTTCGCAATCTTTGCAAACGAAGAGGGCTTTCTTCACATCAATTCGCCTTTTTAGTTCTGGTTCCATTCGCTCATATGCGAATAATGCAAAACATCGCCGCGCTTGAACAGGGCGCCCCTGGACCGGGGAATGGGCGATCTACCCGAGGATTCCTGATGACCGTTGCTGACCGACCCACCCTGCTGGCCGTACCCACAGTGAAGCTGCTGATCGGCGGCGCGCTCGTCGAATCGCGTTCCACCCAGTGGCGCGAGGTGATCAATCCGGCAACCCAGACCGTGCTGGCCCGGGTGCCGTTCGCCACGCCGCAGGAACTCGACGCCGCCGTCGACGCCGCCAAGCAGGCATTCAAGACCTGGCGCAAGACGCCGATTGGCGTGCGCGCCCGCATCTTCCTCAAGTACCAGCAGCTGATCCGCGAGCACATGAAGGAGCTGGCCGCGCTGCTGACCGCCGAACAGGGCAAGACCCTGCCGGACGCCGAGGGCGACATCTTCCGCGGCCTCGAAGTGGTCGAGCACGCCGCCAACATCGGCAACCTGCAGATGGGCGAGCTGGCCAACAACGTCGCCACCGGCGTCGACACCTACACCCTGAACCAGCCCTTGGGTGTGGTCGCCGGCATCACGCCGTTCAACTTCCCGGCAATGATTCCGCTGTGGATGTTCCCGATGGCGATCGCCACCGGCAATACCTTCATCCTCAAGCCGTCGGAGCAGGACCCGCTGGTGACCATGCGCCTGGTCGAACTGGCGCTGGAAGCCGGCATTCCGAAGGGCGTGCTGAACGTCGTCCACGGCGGCGAAGCGGTGGTCAACGGCATCTGCGATCACCCAGATATCAGGGCCGTTTCCTTCGTCGGTTCAACCAAGGTCGGCACCCACGTCTATCGCCGCGCGACGCTGGCCGGCAAGCGCGCCCAGTGCATGATGGGCGCGAAGAACCACGCCGTGGTTCTGCCGGACGCCAACCGCGAGCAGACGCTGAACAATCTGGTCGGCGCCGCGTTCGGCGCTGCCGGCCAGCGCTGCATGGCGGCGTCGACGGTGGTCTTCGTCGGCGAGTCGAAGCAGTGGATCGCCGATCTGGTCGAGCGCGCGAAGCGGCTTACGCTGAATGCCGGCCACGAGTCCGGAACCGACGTCGGCCCGGTGATCTCCTGCGCCGCCGTCGAACGCATCAGCCGCCTGATCGAACGCGGCATCGCCGAGGGCGCAAAGCTGGAACTGGACGGCCGCAAGCCGCAGGTCGCCGGCTACGAGCAGGGCAACTTCGTCGGCCCGACGATCTTCTCCGGCGTGCGTCCCGGCATGGCGATCTACGACGAGGAAATCTTCGGCCCGGTGCTGGTGATCCTCGAAGCGGCCTCGCTCGAGGAAGCGATCGAACTGGTCAACAGCAACCCGAACGGCAACGGCACGGCGCTGTTCACCCAGTCCGGGGCTGCCGCGCGCCGCTTCCAGGAAGACATCGATGTCGGCCAGGTCGGCATCAACGTGCCGATCCCGGTGCCGGTGCCACTGTTCTCGTTCACCGGTTCGCGGGCGTCGAAGCTCGGCGACCTGGGGCCGTACGGCAAGCAGGTGATCCTGTTCTACACCCAGACCAAGACCGTGACCCAACGCTGGTTCGACGATGAGACCCTCCATGTCGGCGTCAATACCACGATCAGCCTTCGCTGAAGCCGCGCCCGAGACCGTGCCCGCAGCCCGGCCGGCCAGCACCATGAACTTCGCGCTCAGCGAGGACCAGCTGGCCTACCAGGACGCCGCGCGCAGCTTTGCGCGCGGTGAACTGGCGCCGCATGCTGCGCGCTGGGATGCCGACTGCGAGTTCCCGCTGGCGACCATCGCCAAGGCCGGCGAGCTGGGCTTCTGCGGCATCTACACGCCGGAGGCGCTCGGCGGCTTAGGGCTTAGCCGGCTCGATGCCTCGATCATCCTCGAAGAACTCGCCGCCGGCTGCACCAGCACCGCGGCCTACATCACCATCCACAACATGGTCTGCTGGATGGTCGCGCGCTGGGCACAGCCGGGCATTCGTGATCTTTGGGTGCCCAGGCTGGCGCGCGGCGAGCGGCTGGGCAGCTACTGCCTGACCGAGCCCGATGCCGGCTCCGATGCCGCCTCGCTGAAGACCCGGGCCGAGAAGCGCGGCGACCAGTACCTGCTCAACGGAGCCAAGGTGTTCATCTCCGGCGCCGGGGCCACCGACCTGCTGGTGGTGTTTGCGCGCACCGGAGGCGCGGGGCCGAAAGGCATCTCGACCTTCGCGGTGCCGGCCGATTCCCCCGGCATCCGCTACGGCAAGCCGGAACACAAGATGGGCTGGAACAGCCAGCCGACGCGGGCGATCAGCTTCGACAACGTGGTGGTGCCGGAGGGCAACCGCCTCGGCGCCGAGGGCGAGGGCTTCACGATCGCGATGAAGGCGCTCGATGGCGGCCGCATCAACATCGCGACCTGTTCGGTCGGCACTGCGCAGGCGGCGCTTGATCGGGCGCAAAGCCATCTGAATACCCGCAAGCAGTTCGGCCAGCCGCTGGCCCAGTTCCAGGGCCTGCAGTTCCGGCTCGCCGACATGCTGATCGACCTGGTGTCGGCCCGGCAGATGGTGCGGCTGGCGGCGTGGATGCTCGACAGTGGCAGCCCGGACGCCAGCACCTACTGCGCGATGGCCAAGCGCCATGCCACCGACATCGGTTTCGACGTCGCCAACCAGGCGCTGCAGCTGCACGGCGGCTACGGCTACAGCCGCGAGTACCCGCTGGAGCGGCATGTCCGCGACAGCCGCGTGCACCAGATCCTCGAAGGCACCAACGACATCATGCGGGTCATCGTGGCCCGCGCTTTTCTGCGCGAAGGCGCACCGGAGATATTGCGATGAGCAGCCCCAGCAGCACGAGCTACACCAACCTGGAACTCGACAAGCGCGGCCACACCGCCATCGTCACCCTGAACAACCCGCCGGCCCACACCTGGACCGCCGACAGCCTCGCGGCCTTGAAGCAGCTGGTGCTCGATCTGAACGCCGATCGCGACATCTACGCGCTGGTGATCACCGGCGACGGCGCCAAGTTCTTCTCCGCCGGCGCTGACCTGAAGCTGTTCGCCGATGGCGACAAGGCCCGTGCCCGCGACATGGCCCGCCGCTTCGGCGAAGCCTTCGAAACGCTCAGCGCCTTCCGTGGCGTCAGCATCGCGGCGATCAATGGCTTCGCAATGGGCGGCGGCCTGGAATGCGCGCTGGCCTGCGACATCCGCATCGCCGAAAGCCAGGCACAGCTGGCGCTGCCGGAAGCGACCGTCGGCCTGTTGCCCTGTGCCGGCGGCACCCAGAATCTCGCTGCCCTGGTCGGCGAAGGCTGGGCCAAGCGGATGATCCTGTGCGGCGAGCGCATCGACGCCGCGACCGCGAAAGACATCGGCCTGGTCGAACAGGTGGTGCCGACCGGCGGCGCGCTCGAGGCGGCATTGAAGCTGGCCGAGGCCACCGCGAAGCAGAGCCCGACCAGTGTCGCGATCTGCAAGACCCTGATCCAGAGCACGCGCGGCATGCCGCTGAAGCAGGTGCTGCCGGTGGAGCGCGAGGCCTTCGTCGACCTGTTCGACACCCTCGACCAGAAGGAAGGCGTCAACGCATTCCTCGAGAAGCGCAAGGCGGAGTGGTGCAATGGCTGATTCGGCAAGCGTGGCGTCGCCGGCACCGGTGCTGTTCCGCGAAGCGCCGGCCGCTGGCGGCAGGAAGATCGGCTACGCACAGCTGCACAGCGAGAAATCGCTGAATGCGCTGAGCTTGGGCATGATCCGCCTGCTCGATGGCCAGCTGCGCCGCTGGGCGCAGGACCCGGCGATCGCCTGCGTGGTGCTGCACGGCGCTGGCGAGAAGGCCTTCTGCGCCGGCGGTGACGTGCGCGGCCTGTATGAGGCGATGCGCCGCCATCCCGGCAGCCTGCCGAATCCCGACGCCCTGCCGTTCTTCGCCGAGGAATACCGGCTCGATCATTTCATCCACCAGTACCCGAAGCCCCTGCTGGCCTGGGGCAGCGGCATCGTCATGGGCGGCGGTCTCGGCCTGTTCGCCGGTGCCAGCCCCCGCGTGGTCACCGAGACCTCGCGGGTGGCGATGCCGGAAATCAGCATCGGCCTGTTCCCGGATGTCGGCGGCAGCTGGTTCCTGCCGCGCCTGCCGGGCAAGGCCGGCCTGTTCCTGGCGCTGACCGGGGCTTCGCTCAACGGCCACGATCTGCTCCATGCGCGACTGGCCGATCACTTCCTGCGCGCGGCCGACCGCGACGCCGTGTTCGCGGCATTGGCCACCGTCGACTGGTCCGGCGATGCCGCGAGCGATCGCCAGCGGCTGGCCACGCTGCTCGACAGCTATTCGGCGCAGGCAGCTGCGCTGCTGCCGGCTTCGAAGCTGGCCCAGCACGCAGCGCTGATCGAATCGCTGTGCAGCGGCGCATCGCTGGCCGAGGTGGTGGCGGCGATCACAGCGCATCGCAGCGACGATGGCTGGCTGGTCAAGGCGGCCGCGGCGCTGAACGCCGGCTCGCCGACCACGGCGGCGCTGGTCTGGGCGCTGTTCGCGCGCGGTGCGGCACTGTCGCTGGCCGAGGTGTTCCGGCTGGAACTGAACGTGGCGCTGCACTGCTGCGCGAACGGCGATTTCGAGGAAGGCGTGCGCGCGCTGCTGATCGACAAGGACAACGCGCCGCGCTGGCAGCCCGCTTCGCCGGCAAGGGTCGAGGCGCATCTGCAGGCGCTGGCCTGGCCCGGCGCCGTCCATCCGCTGGCCGACCTCTGAGCCTGCTTACCGGAGTTTCCACGATGCAACAGATTGCTTTCATCGGCCTTGGCAACATGGGCGCGCCGATGGCCCTGAACCTGCTCAAGGCCGGTTTCGCGCTGCGGGTGTTCGATCTGAGCGCCGAGCCGCTGCGCCGCCTCGCCGATGCCGGCGCCCAGGTTGCCGCCAGTCCGGCCGACGCGGTCTCCGATGCCGACATGGTCATTTCCATGCTGCCGGCCAGCCCGCAGGTCAGCCGCCTGTACCTCGGCGAACAGGGTGTGCTCGCGACGGCGAAGGCCGGTGCCCTGCTGATCGACTGCAGCACCATCGCCGCCGGCACCGCGCGCGAAGTGGCGGCGGCCGCAGCGGCGCGCGGTTACACGATGATCGACGCGCCGGTGTCCGGCGGCACCGCCGGCGCTGCCGCCGGCACCTTGACCTTCATCGTCGGCGGCGCGGCCGATGCGCTCGAACGCGCCCGGCCGGCGCTCTCGGCGATGGGCAAGAACATCTTTCATGCCGGCGACAGCGGCGCCGGCCAGGTCGCCAAGATCTGCAACAACATGCTGCTCGGCGTGCAGATGATCGGCACCATCGAAGCGATCAATCTCGGGGTGGCCAGCGGCGTCGATGCCGCCGTGCTGTCCGAGATCATCGCCAAGAGCTCCGGGCGCAACTGGACGCTGGAGGTCTACAACCCCTGGCCCGGCGTGATGGCGACCGCACCGGCCGCACGCGGCTACGCCGGCGGTTTCGGCAGCGATCTGATGCTCAAGGATCTCGGCCTCGCCGCCGAAGCGGCCGAGGCCGTGCAGGCGCCGATCGCGCTCGGCGCGCTGGCCCGCGAGCTGTATCGCCGCCACAGCGCGGCGGGACATGGGGCGCTGGATTTCTCCAGCCTGCGCGAGCTGTGAGCCGCCTGGTCCACCGCACCGGTGAGTTCGCCTCCTGATGGGCGAGGGCCGTGGGATGCCAAGCCAGGAAGAAAGCGCAGCCATCGTGGTTCTATTGCGAGCATGTCCGACGTCGCAGTGCGCCCAGGTCGGGCGTCCGGCAGCGGGTGGAATCCCATTGCTGCGGTGGACTGGCCGCCCGGCCCGGATCGCGCGATGTCGCCGCCGTCCCGCCCGGCCCCGTTACACTTCGCAATCCGTGACGACAAAGGGCAGGTCAGATGGCAAACGACCTCAACATGCCCGCCCGCAAGGTGCGTGGAGGCAGAGCTGGACAACTGGAGCCACCGAACCTCGCGTTCGCGCTGGTGCAGACCCGGCTGCTCGCCGAGCTGACGCGCAATGTCACGCCGGCGATCAAGCTGATCTCGGTGGTGGCGCCGACCGGCTACGGCAAGACCACATTCGCGACGGCGCTCTACAAGCACTATTCGTCGGTGCCCCTGAACAGCATCTGGATCGCGCTCGACGACCGTGACACCAGCACCGAGCGGGTCATCGACCTGCTCGAAGACAGCCTGGTCGGCCGGCAGTCGGATCCGCATCCGACGCAGACCCTGCTGCGCGGCGACGAGCCGCTGCAAAACCGCATCGACGCGCTGCTCGATGCGATGGCGCAGCTGCCGGCACCGTCGCTGCTGTTCATCGACAATCTCGGCTACTGCGCCGACGAGACATTGGGCTTCCTGCTCGACCAGCTGGTGTTCCGCTCGCCGTCGTCGATCCACTT
Source organism: Lysobacteraceae bacterium (assembly GCA_013823855.1). GTDB lineage: Bacteria > Pseudomonadota > Gammaproteobacteria > Nevskiales > Nevskiaceae > Nevskia. Next base: position 16,950 of record PNMW01000023.1, read on the forward strand.
CCTGTTTTCCAGCACCGAGCAGCTGCCGTTCAACCTGACCCGCGCGCGGCTCGAAGGCCGGGTACGCGAAGTTGGCTATGCCGATCTGAGCCTGCGTGCCGACGAGATCCGCGCGCTGTTCGGGCCCGATCTCTGCGCCCAGCTCGGCGACCAGGCAATCGACAGCATCGCCCGCCAGACCGAGGGCTGGCAGGCCGCCGTGCGTCTCGCCCAGATCATCCTGTCGACCGCCGATAAGCCGCTGGAGGCCTTGGCGCGTTTCTCCGGTGCCGACGAGGATCTGTCCGACCTGCTGAACCGTCAGGTGCTGGCCGGCTTCACGCCCGATGCCCGTCGCTTCCTGCTGGAAATCTCGCTGCTGCGCAGCTTCTGCGCCGATCTCTGCCGGCAGATCACCGGCGACGACAACACCGACAAGCACCTGGCGCTGCTGCTGCGCCGCAACGTGTTCGTGATCCCGCTCGACCGCAATCGCAGCTGGTACCGGCTGCACGGCCTGTTCCGCGAATTCCTGGTCGAGGAAGCGCAGCGCAGCGTGCCGGCGGAGCGGCGTACCCAGCTTTTGACCCGGGCCGCCGAATGGAACGAGCGCAGCGGCCGCTGGCTGGATGCCATCGACTACGCACTGGCCGCCGGCTCGGCGCCGCTGGCCTGCGCGATTCTCGAACGGGTGGCGGCCATGTTCGTCCGTGATCGCGGCGACCTGCGCCAGTACATCGAATGGATCGAGCGGCTGCATGGCGACGGTCATGAAGTCGGCTGGGAAGCCGATTTCTGGTACGTGTTCGCGCTGGTCTTCCATCGTCGCTACGAGACGGCGCGCCGGCACAACGAGCGGCTGGCGCTGCGCGTCGAGCGCGAGCAGAACGCCAGCGGCAATCGCGGCCAGCTGGCCGAGCTGAAGCGGCGCATCGACGTGCTGCGCGTCTGCGTCGACGTCTATACCGATCGCCTTGCCGATGCCCGCGTGCATCTGACCCGCTGGCTGGCCGAACGCGGCGTCGATGATCCTTTCGATGTCGCCACCGTGTCCGCCGCCGCCAGCATTTCGCTGAGCAGCGCGTTCCGGTTCATCGAATCGCGGCAGATGATGCGCATCGCCCAGGCGGCAATCGCGCAGAGCGGCAGTGCCTACGGCGTCGGCTGGGTGCAGCTGCTGGCCGCGATGATCGACATGTTCGAGGGCGATTACGCCGCAGTCCACGGCGACATCCACGCGGCGCTGGCGCGTGCCCGCGCGGCGCTCGGCGAAAGCGCCGGCATCACCCGGACCATCGCCTTCGTCGCCGCCCGCTGCGCCGTCGAGATGGGCCTCGACGACGAGGCGCGCGGCCTGCTCAACCAGGGCCTGCGCGGCGCCCACACCCATGGCGTCGTCGACACCACGGCGGACGGCTTCGATGCAGCCGTGAAGCTGTGGTCCGGCCGGCCGGATGATCCGATCTCGATCCCGCTGCTGCGCGAGATCGCCGCCGGCTATCCACCGCGGCTCGGCTTGATGCTGTCGTGCATGCTGGTGCAGCGGCTGGTGCGCCTCGGCCGCCTCGACGATGCGCTGGCCGAGGGTGCCCACATCGGCCTGACCGCCTCCGGCGTCGAACCGCGGCTGGCAACGCTCGAGGGCCTGCAGGTGGCGAGGACCGCCGATCTCTACGCCGCCGCCCAGCTCGAACTGCTGATCGCCGCCGGCCAGCTGCGCCAGGCCGAGGCGCTGATCGCCGCCGAAAGCCGGATTGCCCGCCAGGACGGTCGCAACGGCCGTCTCGTCGAACTGGCGCTGGCCGAGATGGCGGTGGCGATCTGCTCGCACAACCCGCAGCCGGCGGCACGGCATTTCGTTCGCGCGATCGGGCTGGCGGCGCGCCGCCGGGTGCTGCGGCCGTTCCGCGATCGCGCCGAAACCATCGCCGGTCTGGTCAACGAGACCAAGCCGCAGGCCTGGGGGTTTGTCCTCGACGACGAACGGCGCTTCTTCGTCGAGATCTGCAACGGCCTGCCGTTGACCAACTCGTTCCTGGTCGAGCACCTCGACCAGCTGCAGGGTGAAAGCCAGCTGCTGGAAACGCCGACGGCACGCGAGCTGCAGTTGCTCAGCCTGATCGAGGCCGGCCTTTCCAATCAACAGCTTGCCGATCGCCTGAGCCTGTCGGTGGCGACCGTGAAGTGGCACCTCTACAACCTGTACACCAAGCTCGGCGTGTCGAGCCGGTCGGCGGCGCTGGCGCGGGCGAGGGCGCTGAACCTGCTGTCGCGCTGAGAGCCCCCATCCGACCAAACTATGGAATGGGCCGCTGACCTGCGGCCGCCGCGATGATCCGCTCACCCAAATCGCAACCGGAGCAAGCGATGAGCGCGACCACCCAGACGCACGCTGCCAACGAGAACCCCCTCGACTACTTCAAGTACCTGCTGTCGCCGGTGATTCTGGGGAGTCACGCCTACGGCCTGTGGCTGGGTGGCAACTACACCTGGGTCGGCCTGGGGCTGCTGCTGGGCGTGCTGTTCTTCGATGCGTTCCTGAAGCCGGATTACTCGATCCGCGCGCAGCGCCATGCCTGGATCTACGACGTCAACGTGTCGATCACCGTGGTCGCCAGCTTCGTCAACATCCTGTTTTATTCGTGGCTGGTCGGGCATGACCATTTCGCGACCACGGCCTCGGAAGTCGGTGCCTTCATCAGCACCCTGTTCATCGGTTTCGTGGTGGTTGCTCCGCCGGTGCACGAGCTGTTCCACCGCGAAGGCCTGTTCCTGCGCTGGCTGGGCCGCATCGGCCAGTGCCTGGTGTTCGATCCTTGGCGCGAGATCACCCATGTGGTGACCCATCACATGCGCGTCGCCACTCCGGACGATCCGGACTACGCGCGCCGCGGCGACACCGTCTACGGCCACTTCCTGCGTACCTTCCCGGCGCAGTGGAAGGAGTCGTACCACCTGGAAAAGATGATGTGGACCAAGCGCGGCCGGAAGTGGTACGACCCGCGCAATGCCTGGGTGTTCAAGGTGGCCTACTTCGGCACTTTCCTCGCCGTGTTGTTCGCGCTCGGCGGCTGGAAGGGGCTGGGCCTGGCCTCGGCCACGCTGTTCTTCGGTCCGCGCATGCTTCTGGAAGTCTTCAACTACTGCAATCACTACGGCCTGATTTCGGCGACGCCGGGCCGCTTCGAGAAGCACCACACCTGGAATCACATCACGCCGATGGTGCGCATCCTGGCGCTGGAGATCACCAACCACGCCGGCCACCACGACGACAGCTACAAGCCGTTCTACGCACTGGAGCCGGATCCGAACGGCCCGCAGCAGCCGCAGTTCCTGCTTTGCGTGCTGCTGGCCCTGGTGCCGCCGCTGTTCTTCATGATGATCAAGCCGCTGCTCAAGGACTGGGACCGCCGCTACGCGACGCCGCAGGAGCGCGAGATCGCCCGTCGCGAGAACGCCCGCGCCGGCTGGCACGAGTTGAACGATGACGAGCCGGTGTCGACGCGCCGGTCGACGTCGGCGATCGCCGCCGCCTGATCCCCCGGGAGACCCGCCATGCTTCAGAACTCAGCGGACACGCCGCGCGAGCGCGGCCCGGAATCCTGCCGCATCACCGTCCGCGGCAAGGACGGCTCGGAACTGGTCTTCGACGTCAACCGCAACGACATGCTGCTGAAAGCGGCGGTCGAGCAGGGCATCGACTACCCGCACAACTGCCGGGTCGGGGTCTGCGGCACCTGCAAGACCCGGCTGGTCTCCGGCCGCGTCAGCCCGATGGTCGATCTGGCGCTGTCACCGCTGAGCAACGAGCAGATCGAAGGCGGCTTCGTGCTGGCCTGCCAGGCCAAGGTGCGCACCGATCTGGTGGTCGAAGCCAAGCTCGGCGGCCATGCGATGCTGCCGGTGAAGACCGTGCCGGCCC
>PNMW01000012.1 GCA_013823855.1 Lysobacteraceae bacterium
GTGTCGAGGTAGCGGCTCATGTAGCCGTCGTGCTCGTCGCGGTACGGGCCCGGCATCAGGATCGACACCCGCTCGCCCAGCACCTCGGCCCGCCGCCAGCCGAACACGCTCTCGGCGGCCGGATTGAAGCCGGTGATCCGGCCTTCGCGGTCGATCAGCACGATCGGATCGACCGCCGCCGCGAACAGCGCGCCGAAGCGGTCGCCGGAGATGCTGCTGCGCGGCAGCGCGGATTTGCTGGGCATGGGCGCGGCAGCGTCGGGTGATGGCGGGCGGAACCGATCCGGATTGTAGCCACCTTGATCCAGGTCAACGCCGCGCCGGCGCCGACGGTCCTCACTGTCGCCTCCCACCGAGGATTGATCATGCCCCACTGCTGTCGCCCTACCGCCTTCGCCGCCCAGCTCGACGTGCTGGCCGCCGCTGCTCCCGCCATCGAAACCCTGATCGACCGCCATGTCGGCAGCCGCCGTGACTGGCTGCCCGGTGAACTGGTCGAATTCGGCGACGACCCGCAGCTGGTCGAACTGCGCCTGCTGCGCGACCGCGCGCGCGGGCTGGCGCCGGCGATCAAAGTGTCGGTGATGCTGAATCTGCTGACCGAGGAAGGTCTGCCGCACTTTCACCGGATCATCTCCGAGCATGTCGGCAGTCAGGCGATCTGGCAGCGCTGGACGCGGCTGTGGACCGCCGAGGAAGACCGCCACGGCAACGTGATGCGCGACTACGCCCGCGACGCCGCGCTGTTCGAGCCCGGCGCGCTCGACCGCCTGCAGTTCGATTTCCTCGATGCCGGTTTCGATCCGGAATGGGCCGGCAGCCCGTACCGTCTGCTGGCGTACACCAGCCTGCAGGAACGCGCGACCCAGGTGTCGCATGCCAATACCGCGCGGCTCGCGGCCGCGCAGGAACCGTTGCTGCAGAAGGTGCTGGCCCGGCTGGCCGGCGACGAGGCACGCCACTGCGCGTTCTACCGCGATGCCTTCGGGCTGGCGCTGGCCGCCGATCCGGATGCCGCACTGCTGGAACTGGCCAGCGTGGCGCCAAAACTATCGATGCCCGGCAGCACCATCGCCGGCTTCCAGATGATGGCCGAGGTGGAACGCCAGGCCGGCGTGTTCGGCCCCCGGCAGTACGCGGCGCTGGTGGCGGAATCGCTTGCCTACTGGGGCATCGGCCGCGTCGAGCCGCATGGCAGCGAGGCCCGCTGCGCGCGCGATGCGCTGATGGCATTGCCGGGGCGACTCGAGGTGCTGGCCGACCGTCTGGATCATCGCCGCCATCTGAAGACCTTCGAGTTCGATTTTCTGCGCCACCGCCTGGCCGCCATGGCTGCCCTGGCCTGACACGCCGTCTAACGCGACCGTCGCCGACGACAACACCGCCGAGCCAATCCGGCGCGGCGGTGCGGGTCCGCGCCTGCGGCTCAGAAGCGGTAGGAGACGGTGATCCCGTAGGCCAGCGGGTTGATCTTGACCTTGCCGATCGGCGTGCCATCGACGCTGGCATCCGGTTCGATCTGCAGGTAGCGGAGATCGGCGCCGACTGCCCAGGCGGCATTGAGGTGCCAGTCGACCCCGGCCTGCGCGGCGACCCCCCAAGTGTTCGACAGCTGAAGCCGCGCACCCGGCAGCGCTTCTCGGAAGAACAGCGTGCGGTTGACGCCGAGGCCGATGAACGGGTCGATCGTGGCATCGGCCAGCGGGTGGTACTGCAGGCTCAGCACCGGCGGCAGGTGCTGGGTCGAGGCGACGCGGCTGCCGTCGATGGCGATACCCTGGGTGACGGGAAGTGCGGCGAGCAGGTCGATGCTGAGCTGCTTGCAGACGCGGTAGTCGACGTTGAAGGTGACCGCAGCCTTGCTGCGGATGGTGATGTCGCCGGCAGCTGTCTGGCTGGTGCCCCCGACCGGGTCGACGACGTGGCCCCCAAGCCGCAGCGACCACGGCCGGACCTCATCGAAGCACGCGGCGTGGCTGGCGATCGGGGCGAGCAGGAGGGCGCTGGCGAGCAGCGGAAGCGGGGTCTTGCGGGTCATGGTCGGGGTCTTCGGACAGGCATCGGCGTGATGTCGGCGCCATCGTCGCCGGCACCTGCAGCGTCAGCTTTGACCCTGGTCATTGCGTGGCGGACTCGCCGCGTCGGACCGCGTTCCGCAGACAAAAAAAAGCGGCCACGTCGGCCGCTCAAGCGCTGGATCGCCGCAGGGACGGCGACGGCGGGGAGCAGGTGGATCGGTCAGACGATGGTGTCCGGACGGCTGCGGATCAGCGGCAGACGGCGTGCGCGCTTCGCGGGGGCTTCCGACTGCAGGTCGAAATCGGCCGGCTTGATCAGCAGCACGTCGCAGCCGAGGCGTCGCAGCAGGGCCTCGGCGGTGGAGCCGAACAGCAGACGATCGATCGCCGGGTGGTACGAGGAGCCAATGACCACGAGGTCGATGTCGTTCTGCGCCACCAGTGCGGCGATGCCATCGGCCGGTTCCAGCCGGCACGTGCGCAGCACCTGCGCCGGCTTCAGCTGATGGCGGCCGGCGAAGCGCTTCAGCTGCTCGGCGTGGGCGCCGTCCATCAGTTCCCAGGTGTTGGCGATGAAGCCGGCGTCATAGCTGCCGAGCGGCAGGCAGGAGAACACCGAGCCGAGGCTGAGGCTGCCGCGATCGCCGGTGATACAGGCCTTGGCCGCGTACATGATCAGATCGTTGAGCGCGCCCGCCATGCCACTCACCGCAACGTCGACCGCAGCCAGCACATGGCGCGGCTCCAGCTTCGACTTCGGGTGCACCAGCATCAGCGGCGCAGTAGCCAGGCGGATCAGCTTCCAGTCAGCGGACGTTGGCCGCAGCCGTCCGGACTCGAGACTGTCGCCGCCGACTTCGCAGTCGATGTCCTTGATCACCAGATCCGGCCTCAGCGCCTTCATCCGCGCAACGATCGCCCGGGCCGGATCGCGCGCCCAGCTGACATCGCATTCCACGGTCAGGCCGTTGTCGGCGAGACCGCGGGCCACTTCCGCGAGAGCCTTCCTGCGCTCGTCGAGGAAATCGCGACGCGCCCGATCGGCGACCTCGACACCGAACACTGCGCCGGCGTAATCGATCGGTTCGTAGTGATCGAAGATTTCCAGATGCAGTGTCGCCCCGGAACGGCGGGCGTACGCCATAGCCCGATGCAGCGCGCGTCCGGGCAGGGCATCGGCGGCCATCGGCACCAGGATGGTTCTCAGCGTGTTCATCGGGCAGCACCGGTTGCGGATTTCGATGCTGCAGTCTCGGTCCGCCGATCGATCGATGCTTTGATCCAGGTCAAAGCGGTGGGACGCCCGGACCCCGATCCTGCACGCCATCAACGCAGGGGACTCGGCCATGGCGCACGACAGCGGCACCGCAGCAACAGCAATTCGATATGAGGATCGGGCGATTCGCGGCTTTGCCGTGATGACCGTGGTCTGGGGGATCGTCGGCATGACGGTCGGCGTCTGGCTCGCCGCCCAGCTGATGTGGCCGGCGCTGAACTTCGACACACCGTGGCTGACCTACAGCCGCCTGCGGCCGTTGCACACCAATGCGGTGATCTTCGCGTTCGGCGGCAGCGCCCTGTTTGCTTCGAGCTACTGGTGCGTGCAGCGCACCTGCCGCACCGCGCTGTTCCTGCCGAAGCTCGCCAATTTCACATTCTGGGGCTGGATGCTGGTGATCGTGCTGGCGGCCATCACGCTGCCGCTGGGCATCACCCAGAGCAAGGAGTACGCCGAACTGGAGTGGCCGATCGACATCCTGATCGCCATCGTCTGGGTCGCCTACGGCGTGGTGTTCTTCGGCACCATCACGAAAAGAACGGTCAGCCACATCTATGTCGCGAACTGGTTCTTCGGTGCCTTCATCATCGCCGTCGCGTTGCTGCACATCGTCAACAGCATCGCCATCCCGTTCAGCTGGACCCGATCCTACTCCGCGTACAGCGGCGCCACCGATGCGATGGTGCAATGGTGGTACGGCCACAACGCGGTCGGCTTCTTCCTGACCGCTGGCTTCCTCGGGATGATGTACTACTTCGTGCCCAAGCAGGTCGGCAAGCCGATCTACTCGTACCGGCTGTCGATCGTCCACTTCTGGGCGCTGATCGCGGTCTACATGTGGGCCGGTCCGCATCACCTCCACTACACCGCGCTGCCGGACTGGGTGCAGTCGATCGGCATGGTGTTCTCGCTGATCCTGCTGGCGCCGAGCTGGGGCGGCATGATCAATGGCGTGATGACGCTCAGCGGTGCCTGGCACACGCTGCGCGAAGACCCGATCCTGAAGTTCCTGATCGTGTCGTTGAGCTTCTACGGCATGTCGACCTTCGAGGGGCCGATGATGTCGATCAAGACCGTCAACGCGCTCAGCCACTACACCGACTGGGGCATCGGCCACGTCCACAGCGGCGCGCTGGGCTGGGTGGCGATGATCTCGATCGGCTCGATGTACGCGCTGATTCCGCGCGCCTTCGACAAGCCGGCGATGCACTCCATTCCGGCGATCAACCTGCACTTCTGGATGTCGACCATCGGTACCGTGCTGTACATCACCGCAATGTGGAGTGCCGGCCTGATGCAGGGCCTGATGTGGAGAGCCACCGAAGCTGACGGCACCCTGACCTACAGCTTCGTCGAATCGCTGAAAGCCACCTACCCGTTCTACGCCGTGCGTCTGGCCGGTGGCCTGATGTTCCTTGGCGGCATGTTCGTGATGGCCTGGAACGTCTGGAAAACCCTCGCCCAACCGGCAGAGCGCGCCGGGACCCTCGTCGTGGCGCCGGCCCGGGAGTCGCACGCATGAAACACGAATTCGTCGAGAAGAATGTCGGCTGGCTCGCGGTGCTCACCGCGGTGGCGATCAGCTTCGGTGGTCTGGTCGAGATCGTGCCGCTGATGAACGACAAGTCGGCGACGAGCGTGCAGCCCGGACTGCCGGTGCGAACGGCACTGGAAGTCGCCGGCCGCGATGTCTACATCCGCGAAGGCTGCTACGGCTGCCACTCGCAAATGGTCCGCACGCTGGCCGAGGAAGTATTGCGCTACGGCCCGGCTTCCACTGCCGGGGAATCGGTCTGGGATCACCCGTTCCAGTGGGGCTCCAAGCGCACCGGACCGGATCTGGCGCGGGTCGGTGGTCGCTACAACGACGAGTGGCAGCGCATCCACCTGAACAATCCGCGCGACGTGGTGCCGGAATCGAACATGCCCGGCTACCCGTGGCTGGCAGAGGAAGGCTTCGAGCCCGGCGAGGTGCCGGCCATGATGAAGGCGCTGAAGGCCGTCGGCGTGCCGTTCGATGACGCCGCGATCGTCAGGGCCGATGCCGATGTCGCCCGCAAGACCAAGGCCGATGCGGTCGTCGCCTTCCTGCAATCCCTGAAATTCCCGAAGGCGGTTCCGCTCACGGCCACGGAGGCCCAGCCATGATCAGCGGCATCTTCACCATCGCTGCCATCGTCAGCTTCGTCGGCGTCTGCTGGTGGGCCTACGCCCGCAGCAACGCCGCCCGTTTCGCCGAAGCGGCCCGTCTGCCGCTGGCCGAAGACGCGACGCCTGCGACGGCGACCCCGGTCAAGGCCTGCTGCTGCCGGGAGCAGCGTTCATGAGCGCGTTCTGGAGCAATTTCGTCATCGTCATCTCGGCTGCAATGATGGTCGCCTGCCTGTGGCTGCTGTTCGCCAACGCCAAGGGCGTGACCGGCCAGACTGGCGAGCACGTCTGGGATGACGACCTGCGCGAGTACAACAATCCGCTGCCGCGCTGGTGGCTGAACCTGTTCGTGCTGACCGTGCTGTTCGCCGCCGGCTACCTGGCGTTCTATCCGGGCCTCGGCAACCTGTCCGGCAGGCTCGGCTGGACCTCGCGCGGCCAGATGGAAGCCGACCTCGCCCGCATCACCGCTAGCCGCCGCGCGGCGTACAAGGCGCTGGACGGCCAGTCGATTCCGGAACTGGCGCGGAACCCGGCCGCCCAGTCGCTCGGCCGCGCGGTGTTCATGGCTAACTGCGCCGGCTGCCACGGTGCTGATGCGGCCGGAGCGATCGGCTATCCGAATCTCGCCGATGCCGACTGGAAGTTCGGTGGCAGCCCGGAGGCGATCGTCGCCAGCATCACCCACGGCCGCACGGCGATGATGCCGCCGCTGAACGGCACGCTGTCGGCGCAGGCGCTGCAGGAACTGGTCGACTTCGTGCCGTTCTGGTCCGACGAGACCCTGCCCGCCCGCAAGCGCGAAGCCGGGCTCAGGCAGTTCGCCGCGCGCTGCTCCGGCTGCCACGGCGCGGATGGGCGCGGGCTGGCCGCGCTCGGCAGCCCGAACCTGACCGATGACATCTGGCTGTACGGCGGCGGTCGCGAACGGGTCCGCCAGGCCATCCTGTTCGGCCGCAGCGGCCAGATGCCGGCGCATGAGTCGCTGCTCGACGCCGACGAGATCCGCGTCGTCGCCGCCTGGGTCTATGGCCTGTCGGCCCACGACGGAGCGGCGAAGTGAGCGACGGCGAACGCGATCTGGCTGCCCGGCCGCACCTGCTGCGCGGCGTGGTGGTGATCTGGTCGGCGTTCGTCGGTGCGGTGCTGCTGACCGCGCTGCTGGCGCTGGCGCCGGATGCCTGGCTGCTGCCGCCGGTGCACATGCGCGATCAGGCCATGATGTTCGTGGTGCTGTGGCTGGCTTCGATGGTGCCGGCCGGCTTCGCGGCGCTGCTGCTGGCACCGCGCAAGGAGGGTTGAAACGTGTCGTGCAAGGAAAAGGCGGACTTCGAACGGGAATCGTCGGCGAAGCCGGCGGTCACCGAATCGGTGCTGATGTACCAGCCGTCGACCAGGATCCAGTCGCGCAGCGCCCATGGCCGCTATGCCCGATTGCGGGTGATCGCCACGCTGGCGCTGCTCGGCCTGTACTACCTGACACCCTGGCTGAGCTGGCACGGCCAGCCGCTGGTGCTGTTCGACCTGCCGCACCGGCGCTTCCATGTCCTCGGCCTGACCCTGGTGCCGCAGGACCTGCTGCTGCTGACTGCGCTGCTGCTGCTCGCAGCACTCACCCTGTTCCTGTTCACCTCGCTGGCCGGCCGGCTGTGGTGCGGCTATGCCTGTCCGCAAACGGTGTGGACCGAAGCCTTCCTGTGGATCGAGCAGGCCTGCGAAGGCGACCGTCACCAGCGCCTGAAGCTGGATCGTGCGCCGTGGACCCGTGACAAGCTGCTGCGGCGCGGCGGCAAGCATCTGCTCTGGGCGCTGTTCGGGGGCCTCACAGGGCTGACCTTCGTCGCCTACTTCGTGCCGGCGCCGACGCTGTTCCCGTCGCTGCTCGACGGCAGCATCGGCGGCTGGGCGCTGTTCTGGTCGCTGTTCTACGGCTTCGCGACCTGGGGCAATGCCGGCTTCATGCGCGAACAGGTCTGCAAGTACATGTGTCCGTATGCGCGCTTCCAGAGCGCGATGTTCGACCGCGACACCCTTGTCATCGCCTACGACCAGAAGCGCGGCGAACCGCGAAAGGACACGCGCAGCAAGCGAGCACGCGGCGGTGACTGCGTGTCCTGCACGCTGTGCGTCCAGGTCTGCCCGGTCGGCATCGACATCCGCGACGGCCTGCAGTACGCGTGCATCGCCTGCGCCGCCTGCATCGACGCCTGCGATTCGGTGATGGACAGCGTCGGCAAGCCGCGCGGCCTGATCCGCTATACCAGTTCCAACCATGACGAGGGCCGTCCTTTCCGCCTGCTGCGGCCGCGCACCGTCGGCTATGGCGCGGTCTGGCTGGCCGCCTGTGCCGGCTTCATCACGCTGCTGGTAGTGCATTCGCCGCTGCGCTTCGACGTGCTGCGCGACCGGCACGCGCTTTACCGCGAACTGGCCAGCGGCGAGATCGAGAACGTCTACATGCTCAAGCTCAGCGACACTGCGGAGCAACCGCATCGCTACCAGCTCCGCGCCCGCTTCGCGGACGGCGAACCGATCGCGATCACCCCGTCGACCTTCACCCACCGGCCGGGCGATGCCGGCATCGCCACCATCGCCTTGCGCGCGGCCGCGCGTGACGACGGAAATCCGTCGCGGCGCCCGGTGGAAACCGTGGACATCGAATTGCAGGACCTCGATCAGCCGGGCATCCACGCCCGCCGCAACGCCCGATTCCTGACAGGAGCACAGCACTGATGAATGCCGTTTTCAAGCACCGCCATCCAACCGCCACTGCCGCCACTGCCGCCAGCCTGCTGCGCCGCCGCCGGGTATCGATCGAGCTGTTCCTGCTGTTCGGTCTGCCGGTGATGTCGATCGCCGCGTGCGCGATCCTCGCCTTCGTCGCCTACGCAGAGGGCTACACCGAGATCGCGGCGCTGCCGGCCACCGCCAGCCTCGCCTCGTCCGGGCACTGACTCACTGGCCGGATTTTTGATGACCGATCGCGACTGGACCGTCTACGACCGCGCCGAACTGCGACAAGGCTTCGCCAGCTCGCGGGCCGGCGACTGCGAAGTGACGGTGGCGCTCGACGGCATGCACTGCGCCGCCTGCGCTGCGCGTGCCGAGAAGGCCGTAACCGGCGCTGCACGCGACGTTCGCGTCAATGTCGCGACGCGCAGCCTGCGCTTCCGCTACGACCCGGCGACGACGCTGCTGTCCGCCCTGCTCGCGGCGCTCGATCGCGTCGGTCTCGAACCGCGGCTGCTGGCAGCCCCGGATGCCGGCGACCGCAGCCGCCAGATCCGCCGGCTGAGCCTGGCCCGGATCGGCGTGGCCACCATCTGCGCGATGCAGGTGATGATGCTGGCCTGGCCCAGCTATTTCGGCATCGACAGCGGACCTGACATCGGCCCGCTGCTGCGCGGCGCGCAGCTGGCGCTGTCGGTGCCCGGCGTGCTGTGGGCCGGCTGGCCGTTCCTGTCGGCGGCCTGGCGCAGCCTGCGCGACCGCCAACTGGACATGAATGTGCCGGTGGCGCTGGCGCTGCTGGCGGCGTTCATCGCCTCCGCCGTGCGCGCCGGGCTCGGCAGCGGCGAACTGTATTTCGACACCGCGACGATGTTTGTCTGGTTCCTGCTGATTGGCCGCTACCTGGAAGGCCGCAGCCGCGAGAAGGCCAGCGAGCATCTGCGCCTGCTGGCGAGCCGCCGGGCGCTGACTGCCCAGCGCCGGGTCGGCCCCGCGATCGAAACCATCGCCATCGATGCGCTGGCGATCGGCGATGTCGTCATCGTCGCCCCCGGCGAAACCCTGCCGGCCGACGGCCGTCTGATCGAGACCGCTGCCGAACTCGACGAGTCGCTGCTCAGCGGCGAATCCCGGCCGGTCGTCCATGCGATCGGCGACACCGTGCTGGCCGGCAGCCTGAATCTTGGCGCAAGCGCACTCGCGCTGGTGGTCGAACGGCTCGGCGGCGATACCGTGCTGGCGCAGATCGCCGGCCTGCTCGACAACGCAGGTCACGCCAAGCCGCGCGTGCAGCGGATTGCCGATCGCATTGCCGGCCATTTCGTCGCGGCGGTGCTGCTGCTGGCGGCGACCGGCGCCGGCATCGCGCTCGTCGAGGGCGCGGGCGCGGGCGGCGAGAAGGCCTTCGCCATTGCGCTCGCCGTGCTGGTCGCATCCTGCCCCTGCGCCCTGTCGCTGGCGGTGCCGGTGACGCTGGCGGCCGGCACGTCGCGGCTGGCGAAACAGGGCCTGCTGGTCGCCGATGCCGGCGCGCTGACCGCGCTGGCCGGCGTCGATACCGTGCTGTTCGACAAGACCGGCACCCTGACCCGCAATGAACTGCGCCTGCGCCGGGTGATCAGCCTCGACGGCAGCGACTGCGAACGCGCAATGGATATCGCCGCGGCGATCGAACGCGGCAGCCGGCATCCGATCGCCAGTGCCTTCGCCACATGGGCCACGGCCGTGCTGGCCCAGGACATTCGACAGATCGCCGGGGCAGGCATCGACGCACTGATCGACGGCCGGCGTTGGTGGCTGGGCGCGCCGGATGCGGCACCGCAGCCGTTCAAACTGCCTGCCGACGCCGCGCTGCAGCCGGACGACACGGTGATCGTGCTGTGCGACGCGGCTTCTGCCGTCGCGCTGTTCATCATCGCCACCCGTGTGCGCGACGAAGCCGCCGAGGTCATCCGCGAGCTCGATCGGCGCGGTCTGCAGCTCGAACTGCTCAGCGGCGACGGTGCCGTCGCAGTCGGCGCCCTCGCCGGCCGGCTCGGCATCGACCGCCATGCTGCCCGGCAGACGCCGGCCGACAAGCTCGCCCATCTGCAGGCACTGCAGGCCAAGGGCCGGCGGGTGCTGGCAGTCGGCGATGGTCTGAACGACGCGCCGCTGCTGGCGGCCGCCGATGTCTCGGCGGCGATGCCGAACGGTGCGGCGCTGACCCAGTCGCGCGCCGACTTGCTGCTGATCGGCGACACGCTGCGCCTGCTGCCGCTGGCGTTCGACGTGGCCCGGACTACGCGGCTGAGGATTCACGAAAACCTTGGCTGGGCGCTCGGCTACAACCTGCTGGTGCTGCCGCTGGCGATGACCGGCCACCTTGCCCCGTGGCTGGCCGCGGCCGGCATGTCGCTGTCGTCGCTGCTGGTGGTGGTCAACGCGTTGCGCAGCGAATGTCGCTCTGTTTCTGCTTTCCCGGCGCCGCCCACGCGGCCGGTGTCCGAATGACCAGTCTCTACCTGCTGATCCCGCTGGGTGTTGCCGTGGTGTTCGGCGCCATCGCGGCGTTCATCTCGGCCGTCTTCGACGGTCAGTTCGAGCATCTCGACGAGCAGGCCAAAAAGCTTCCGGACGACGAGCGCTGAGCGCCGGCTTGATCCAGATCAAGGCTCGCCGAGGCCGCGTCGCCGACACTGTCGGCATGTCGAAACACCTGCCACCTGAGCTGCTGCACCACCGCCCGGTGTCACCGTGATCGGCCTGCCGGTGGCCGTCCTCAGTGCACCGGCGCTGCTGCTGGCCGGGACCGCCGCCAGCGTCCACTGCGCGGCGATGTGCGGCGCGTTATCGGCCCAGCAGACGCGCGCCAGCGGCGGCCTGCCGCCGATCACCGCCTTGCTGCTGCTGCACGGCGGCCGGGTAGTCGGCTACGCCGCGCTCGGCGCGCTGGCCGGCGGTATCGGCCAGGGTTTGCTTCGCCATCTGCCGGATCCCTCGTTCGGCCAGGCGCTGCAGGTGCTGGCCGCCGCGCTGCTGGTCGGCATCGGAGTGCGGTTGCTGATCCAGCGGCCGGCCATGCTCCCGGCCTGTTGCCTGCCGGCAGCGCGCAATCCGAAGCCTTGCTCGCCCGTCGGGGTGCTGCTGCGCGGCGTCCTCTGGGCCGCCCTGCCCTGTGCGCTGCTGTACTCGGTACTGCTGCTGGCCGCGCTGTCCGGGACCGTACTCGATGGCGCGGTGCTGGCCGGCGCGTTCGCGCTCGGCGGCACGCCGCTGCTGGCGCTGGTCGGCTGGCGCAGCCGCAGCGCCGGTTTGCGTCAAAGCGCCGGCTGGTGGCTGATCGCCGTCGGCCTGCTGAGCCTCGCTGCCACCGCTTTCCTCTCTTCCGATGCGCTGCGCAACTGGTGCGCGGCGCCCACGCCGGTGACCGCTTCATGAGCCACGCCCGTCCGCCGTCGCGGCTGCCGTCCGCCGAGCTGATCCGCCGCTTCGATGCCAACGGCCCGCGCTACACCTCGTATCCGACCGCCATGCAGTTCACGCCGGCACACGGCGCTGCCGAACACGCCGCAGCCGCTCGACGCAGTGCGGCGGCGATCGGCGCGCCGCTGTCGCTGTACGTCCATGTGCCGTTTTGCGAAAGCCCGTGCTTCTACTGCGGCTGCAACCGGATCATCAGCCGCGATCACGCGCTCGGCGACGTCTATGGCGGCCGCCTGATCCGCGAGGCTGCACTGCAGGCTGCGCTGCTGCCCGGCCGTCCGATCATCGAGCAGCTGCACTTCGGCGGCGGCACGCCGACCTTCCTGTCGATCGCCCAGCTGGAGCGGCTGCTCGACGGACTCGACACGCATTTCCACCTGTCCCGCGACGCCGGGCGCGAATTCTCGATCGAGATCGATCCACGCTCGGTCACCCCCGCCACGCTCGCCGAACTGGCGCGTCTTGGCTTCAATCGCGCCAGTTTCGGCATCCAGGATTTCGACGTTGCGGTGCAGGATGCGGTCAACCGCCGGCAGACGTATGCCGAGGTGGCCGCAGTGATCGAAGCTGCCCGTGCCGCAGGCTTCGGATCGCTGTCGGCCGATCTGATCTACGGCCTGCCGAAGCAACACCCCGACAGCTTCACGCGGACGATCGACCAGGTGATCGCGCTGCGTCCCGACCGCATCTCGACCTACAGCTATGCCCATGTGCCGGAGCGCTTCAAGGCGCAGCGGCAGATCCGCATCGAGGACCTGCCCGACAGCGAGACGAAGCTGGCGCTGCTGAACCTGTCGATCGAGCGGCTGCTGGCGGCCGGCTACCGGTACATCGGCATGGATCACTTCGCGCTTCCGCAGGACGAACTGGCGCGGGCGCAACGCAACGGCAGCCTGCAGCGCAATTTCCAGGGCTACGCGACCCGCGCCGGGCTGGATCTGATCGGCCTCGGTGTCAGCGCGATCTCCAGCATTGGTGACAGCTACGGCCAGAACGCCCGCAGCCTGGCGGAATGGAATGCGGCGATCGACGCCGGTCGGTTGCCGGTCGATCGCGGCCTGCGGCTCGACGCCGAGGATCGCTTGCGCCGCGATGTGATTGCCGCGCTGATGTGCGAGGGCCGGCTGCGCTACGCCGAGATCGAAGCCCTGCACGAGATCGACTTCGCGCAGCACTTCGCAGCCGAACTGGCGCGCCTGCAGACAATGGCCGACGACGGCCTGGTGCTGATCGATGATGCGGGCATCACGGTCACGCCAACCGGCCGCTATCTGCTGCGGGCGATCGCGATGCCATTCGATGCCTATCTTCCGGTGGCCGCCTCGGGATCGGCCACGGCAGTGACTCCGCGCTACTCCCGGCTGATCTGACGCGAACCGGGCATATCGCTGGTGGCGCCGACGCCCCTCGGCGCGGCCAGCCGGGCCAGTTGCGCGCCGGCACGTCGCGGGCGACCGCCTTGACGGCACCAGCAGCGCGATCGTGTGCCAGAGGAAAAGCCGGCCCTGGGCCGGCTCGGGTCCTGCGTAGCCGATTCAGGCCGCGAGCTTCAGCGTCGGGCTGTCGAGTCCGACCGGGGCCGCCGCCGCCCGCAGCGCCGGTTCATCGAGCAGCTTCAGGCCGCGCTCGGTCGATGCAATCCAGTCCTTCTGCTCGAAGCGCTTGAGCGTGCGGCAGACAGTCTCGTTGGCCAGCCGCAGGTAGTTGCCAACGTCGCGCTGGGCCATCGGCAGCCGCAGGCTGCCGTTGATGCCGACGCCGATGCGGCTGCGCAGGTGCAGCAGGAACGCTGCGAGGCGCTGCTCGGCGGTGTACTCGCCGGCGATCGCCAGCGACAGCGCCAGCTCCCGACTGACCTGCTGCATGATCCGCACCGCCACGATCGGCATGCGCGACATCAGGCCTTGCAGGTCCGCGATCGGCGCGACGCAGACCTGCGACGGCACCACCGCGACCGCAGTCGACAGGCAGACGCCGCCGCCGAGCGCGTCGAGGCCGATGAGGTCGCCCGGGAAGTAGAAGCCGCGGATCCGCTCGTTGCCGGAGCTATCGACCGTATAGGTCTTCGCGCAGCCGCCGCGTACCGAGTACAGCGCACCGAGGCGGTCGCCGGCCCGTTGCAGCGCTCCATCGCCAGGCATCAGTGCCTGGCGCGGCGCCAGCATGTCGCTCCAGGCCTGCGCCTGATCACCGCCATCTCGATGCACCAGGCAGCTGCGTACCGGGCAGAGCAGGCAATCGGTCTTGAGCATTGAAGCGGCGGCGTGGAGCGTCATGGCGGGCAGGTCGGTGTGAACTGCGGTCATGGTCCGTCGGCGCGATGCAGCGCAACATCCGCGCTTGCCGCAGAACGATTGCGGAAACTACGTAGGAACCGCCGCCCATCGGCCGTCGCGGACCATTCGCTATACTCCGGCGACTCGCATTTCGCGCCTTTCGACCCGCTTGCCGCCCTTGTACGCCGCGCACTACAACCTTCGCGAGCCGCCATTCTCGATCGCCCCCGATCCGGCGTTCCTGTACATGAGCAGCCGCCACCAGGAAGCACTCGGGCATCTGCTGTACGGCACCGGCCAGTACGGCGGCTTCGTGCAGCTGACCGGCGAGGTCGGCACCGGCAAGACCACGATCGTCCGCACCTTGCTGGCCCAGCGGCTGGCGAATGTCGACATCGCGATGATCCACAACCCGCGCCAGAACGAGATCGAGTTCGTCGCCTCGATCTGCGACGAGCTGGGTGTCGTGTATCCGGGAGGGGGCAGCGATGCCGGCCAGACCTCGATCAAGGTGCTGGTCGACGCATTGAACCAGCATCTGCTGGCCAGCCATGCCGCCGGCCGGCGCACCGTGCTGATCATCGACGAGGCGCAGAACCTGCCGCAGCCGGTGCTGGAACAGGTACGGCTGCTGACCAATCTCGAAACCGACAAGGAAAAGCTGCTGCGGATCATGCTGATCGGCCAGCCCGAACTCGGCGAGATGCTGGCACGACCCGATCTGCGCCAGCTGGCCAGCCGGATCACGGCACGCTTCCATCTGACGCCGCTCGGCGTCGTCGAAACGCTGCAGTACATCATCCACCGCCTGCACGTGGTCGGCGGCCCGGCCGACCTGTTCACCGATGCCGCGATGCGCCGGGTGCATCTCTACTCGCAAGGGATTCCTCGCCAGATCAACGTGATCTGCGATCGCGCCCTGCTCGGGGCCTATGCCCGCGGCCTGCGTTCGGTGACGCCGTCGATCGTCGACCAGGCGGCGGTGGAAGTGCTCGGCGCCATGCCGCATCGCTCGGTCATCAGCCGCTGGCTGGGTCGCCTGCGGCCGCGCGCCGTGCCGCTGCCCTGGGTCGAAGCTGTGCTGGCGGTGGCGGCGCTGGTGATCGCCGGCGTGCTGCTCGACCAGACGCTGGGCCGATCCCGTACCACCGCTGGCGCCGCTGCAGTTCGACCGGCTGCTGCCACGGCAGAGCCTGAAGTGGCGAAGCCGGACGTGGCAGCCAAGGTGCCGCCTCCGGCACCGAAGGCCTCGGGCATCGGTGCCTTGCGCGCGACGGCGCAGCCGCTGCCGGCCGTGATGGCGCGGCTGATCGGCCTGTGGCGGCCAGGCCTGAACATTCCTCGCGGCGAGAACGTCTGCCGCTCGCTCGCCAGGAACGGCCTGGATTGCCTGAAGGGTGATGCCAGCTGGGACGAGCTGCGGGAGATGAATCGTCCGGCGATCCTGACCCTCGATTTCGAGGACGGCCGCCGGCAGTACGTGCTGTTGCGCAGCATCGACGGCGACAACCTGAGCGTCGACACCGCGGATGGCCCGCTGCGCCTGTCGCTGTCGATGCTTGATCCGCTGTGGAACGGCGAGTTCCTGCTGCTCTGGCAGCGACCGATTCCGGAAACCGAGATCAACCGGAGCGTGAAGGGCGAGTCGATCGTGTGGCTGCGCAAGATGCTGGCCCAGGCCGAAGGCAAGACCCTGACCGGCGCGCTGCCGACCAATTTCGGGCCCGAGCTGCGCGGCCAGCTGTCGCGCTTCCAGATCGCGCACGGCTTGCCGGACAACGGCACTGCCGACGCCCGCACGCTGCTGCTGCTTGCCAATCTCGCGCCGAAGTCCGGCACGCCGTCGCTGGGGGACGCGCCATGAGTCTGATTCTGGATGCCCTGAAGCGGGCCGAACGCGAACGCCAGCTCGGCCAGGCGCCGACGGCGCTCGGTGAAGTGACGCCGCCGCCCTCGCCGCCACAGGGCAAGGACAGCCACCGAGGCCCGGTGCTGCTGCTGATCGCGGTCGCCGTGTTCGCGCTGGCCGGCTATGTCTGGTTCCGCATCGAGCGCGGGACGCCGACGTCCGAGGTTGCCGCCGTTCAGCAGGATGCACCGGTCGTCAGCGCCGCTGCCCCTGCGGCGACTCCGCCGGCTGCCGCGACCGCTGTCGCCGACGTGGTCAGCGCACAGATCGAGGATGGCGGCGAGATCAGCAGCTTCGACGACCTGACCGGCGATGCTTCCCGCGACGATGAACTGGTCGAGGTCACGCATGAGCCGGCTGGCGATCCCGTCACTGCCGGCACGGCGGTGGCGCAGGCGGCGCCGGTTCCGCCGGGGCCGACGCTGTATGCGCCGTCGCAGCCACCTGAACCGGCGCCGCGCCAGCAGCCGGAGATGACGGCACCTCCGCCGTCACCGCTCGCCGCAGCGGCCATGGCAGTGGCGCCGGCTCCTGCCATTGCTGCACCGGCACCGTCGCCGATTGTTCTCGACCCAGCCCCGGTGATCGCGAGCGAGCCGTCGGCCGAAAGCGTCGTCGCCGTTTCGGAGGCAGGGAGCAGCGGAACGCACAGCGTTCCCTCCGGCCCGATCGTCCGCTTCGACGCCGACGGCAACCCCTTGCCTGACAGCGGGAACGCCGCCGGGGCGACTGCGCCGGTTGCCGCCGTCGAAGCGCCATTGCCCTCGCCGGTGACATCTCCGACCGCGCCCCCGACAGCAGCTCCGGCCCTGTCCGAGACGCCCGCGGTCGTGCCGTCAGCTACGGCCCCGGCCACGGCACCGGTTGCCACTCGGCCACCGGCGGCACTTCGCGAAGCGCCGCCACCATCGCCATCGATTGCCGGACTGCGGCGTCTGAAGGACATGCCATCGACGTATCGCGCGGAGTTTCCCGCGCTGTCGGTCGACGTTCACGTCTACAACGCCGATCCGCAACGGCGCTTCGTGTTGATCAACGGCAAGCGCTATCGGGAAGGCGATCCGCTGGCCGAGGGCCCGCGCCTCGCCGAGATCGTGCCGGATGGCATGGTCGTCGACTGGCGCGGCGAGCGGGTCGTCTACACGCTGAACCGCTGATCCCGCTTGCACCGCCGGACGTGAAAAAGCCCGCCGATAGCGGGCTTTTTCATGTCTGCAGGCTGTTCAGGCCGCCGCGGCCTTCGGCATCCCGACCAGCGCGGCGACGGCAGCTTCAAGGCGACGCAGGCCTTCGGCGATGTCGGCTTCGCCGATCACCAGCGACGGCGCCAGACGCAGCACGTCCGGGCCGGCCACCAGGGTCCAGACGCCTTGCGCCATCGCGGCGTTGACGATGTCCCTGGCGCGGCCGCGCCAGGCCTCGCTCATCGGCGCACCGATCAGCAGGCCAAGGCCACGGCTGGGTGCGAACACGCCGTAGCGGCGGCCGATCGAATCGAGGCCATCGCGGATCAGCTGGGCCCGATGGCCGACGCCGGCGAGCAGCTCTGGCGTGTTGACCAGATCGAGCACCGCTTCGCCGACCGCGCAGGCCAGCGGGTTGCCGCCGTAGGTCGAACCATGGGTGCCGAAGGCCAGTACTTCCGCGGCTGCCTGGGTCGCCAGCATCGCGCCGATCGGGAAGCCGCCGCCAAGGCCCTTGGCCGAGGTCAGCAGGTCCGGTACCACCCCGTAATGCTGGTAGGCGTACAGGTGTCCGCTGCGGCCCATGCCGCTTTGCACTTCGTCGAAGATCAGCAGCGCCTTGTGCTGGTCGGCGAGACGGCGTGCCGCGGCGATGAAGGCCGCGGTCGCCGGCAGGATGCCGCCTTCGCCCTGGATCGGCTCCAGCACGATCGCGCAGGTGCGCGACGACACCGCCGCCTCAAGTGCTGCGATGTCGTTGAACGGCAGGTGGGTGATGCCGGCCGGAATCGGTTCGAAGCCCTGCGTGTACTTGGCCTGGCCACCGACCGACACCGTGAACAGCGTGCGGCCGTGGAAGGCGTTGTGGAACGAGATGATCTCGTGCTTCGCCGCATCGATCGAGTTGCCGTAGCGACGCGCCAGCTTGAACGCCGCTTCATTGGCCTCGGCGCCCGAATTGCAGAAGAACACGCGGTCGGCGAACGTGGCATCGACCAGCTTCTTCGCCAGGCGCAGCGCCGGCTCGTTGGTCATCACGTTGGACAGGTGCCAGAGCTTGCCAGCCTGAGCGGTCAGCGCCGCCACCAGCTTCGGGTGGCAGTGACCGAGCAGGGTCACGGCGATGCCGCCGGCGAAGTCGACGTAGTCCCGGCCGTCCTGATCCCACACTCGGCTGCCCTCGCCTCGCACCATGACCATGTCGGCGGGCTGATAGTTGGGAACCATGACCTCGTTGAAGGTCGAGCGGGTGACGTTCATGTTCTGCACCTGCGGGACGGCCGCATCAGGAATCCGTGGAAAATTCCACGCGATATGGTGCCAGTTCGGCACCGACTCCGATATGCGGCGAACGGTCTCGGGGCGACGAGATGCGGTCCGTCAGCCTCGGATGCCACCGAGGCGCGCGGACGTGCGGACCCGAACCCGCGGGGGCGCGCCGCGTCGACCGCCGGCGCCGCGCTGCACGCGGCCGGCGGCCGGCACCCGCTCTCGGATCACTTTCAGCACACTCCGCGCGACCTGGTCGGCCATCGTCGGTGTTGCCACCCGGGCGATATCGTGGGCGCGGAGCGCGCCCTCGGCCGTCAGCGCCCAGGCCTGCGGCCCGGACGGGACCAGACTTTCGGCGGTGGTCAGCAGATCCAGCGCGACGTACAAATCGGTGTGTCGCAGCCCGGTGGTTCGCCACTCGCCGCGCAGGGCCGCAAGTTCAACCGGCTTGCCCCCTTCGGCTTCAAGCGCGTTGAAGACGTCGTAGAGGGCATATTCGAAGATGCTGTCGTCGAGTCTGAGCATGATGCTGGTTCTCCTCGTGATCCGGATTCGAGTCCGGCGAGATCAGGGTTTTGCTGCTATCGACCAGAGACCGGAAAATCGGAGCCTTCGATCGGCCAAGGCGACCTCAACGGTCGCCTTCGGCCGATCAACGGTCGCCGAACGGCGATTCCGGATGACGTCCGTTATACGGTCAATGCTCGAAGAAAAGCCTGAAAAACCCCTTGCGCTTGCCAACTGACGCACATGTTCTTTGCAAATTTCCGGGACTGCGGCGCGATTTGCCCGAAAGTTATAATCAACTTCCAATCAACGATGAGGACTCCACATGATTCTTGATGCATCCGTCGCCGCCGTCGTGACTGGTGGCGCGTCCGGTCTGGGCGAAGCCACCGCGCGCAAGCTCGCCTCCCTCGGCGTCAAGGTCGCCATTTTCGACATGAACGATGCGCGTGGTGAAGCGCTGGCCGCCGAGCTCGGCGGCGTGTTCTGCAAGGTCAATGTGACCTCGGATGCCGATGTCGACGCCGGTTTCGCGAAGGCGCGTGCCGCGCATGGACAGGAACGCATCCTGGTCAACTGCGCCGGTATCGCGACGGCGGCCAAGACCGCCGGCTTCGACAAGAAGACCGGCGAGATCAAGCACTTCGATCTCGCTACCTGGGAGAAGACGATCCAGATCAATCTGATCGGCACCTTCCGCTGCATCGCCAAGAGTGCCGCCGGCATGATCACCGCGGCGCCGCTGGAACACGGCGAGCGCGGCGTGGTGATCAACACCGCGTCGGTGGCGGCGCAGGATGGCCAGATCGGCCAGTCGGCGTACTCGGCCTCGAAGGCCGGCGTGCTCGGCATGACGCTGCCGATCGCCCGCGACCTGATGAATGAAGGCGTGCGCGTCAACACCATCCTGCCGGGCATCTTCCTGACCCCGATGATGGCGTCGATGCCTCAGAACGTGCAGGACGCGCTGGCCGCCTCGGTACCGTTCCCGAAGCGTCTCGGCTCGCCGGCCGAGTACGCCAGCCTGGTCGTCGAGATGTGCTCGAACGGCTACTTCAACGGCGAGGCGGTGCGCCTCGATGGCGCCATCCGCATGGCGCCGCGCTGAACGGCCAGGGGACTTGTCGGCGATCCCTGGTCCGGGTCGCCGACCTTCGCCACAAAAACGAAAGCCTGCCGTGGCGCGTGCCACGGCAAGCTTTTTGATGCCCGTCGCTCAGGGCGTGGCGACGTATTCCGCATGCTGCGGATGGGCGCGACTGACCGGCACTTCAAGCCGGTTCACCGCGTTGACATAGGCCTTCGCCGACGCGATGACGATGTCGGTATCGGCGCCCAGTCCGTTGACCACCCGGCCCTCCCTGGCCAGTCGCACGGTCACCTCGCCCTGGGCGTCGGTGCCGGTGGTGATGTTGTTGACCGAGTAGAGCAGCAACTTCGCACCGGTGCCGACCCGTTGCTCGATCGCCGCGAACACCGCGTCGACCGGGCCGTCGCCGAGTGCCTCGACTTCGCGAATCTCGCCATCGACGCTGAGCGCGACCTTGGCCAGCGGCCGGGTGCCGGTCTTCGAGGTCACTTCAAGCCACTGCAGGCTGACCCGGTCTTCGGCGCGGGCCGCTTCCGCCTGGGTGACCAGCGCCTGGAGATCCTCGTCGAAGATCTCCTGCTTCTTGTCGGCAAGATCCTTGAAGCGCGCGAAGGCTTCGGCCAACTCGCCATCGGACTTGAACTGGTAGCCCAGCTCCTCGAGCCGGGAGCGGAACGCATTGCGCCCGGAGAGCTTGCCGAGCGTGAGCTTGTTCGACGACCAGCCGACGTCCTCCGCCCGCATGATCTCGTAGGTTTCGCGATGCTTGAGCACCCCGTCCTGGTGGATGCCGGACTCGTGCGCGAAGGCATTGGCGCC
>PNMW01000002.1 GCA_013823855.1 Lysobacteraceae bacterium
CGAGCCGGATCCGCTTGCGGAAGTACGCCTCCTGACCGCCAAGGCGATCATGCATGCCGCGAATGTCGTGCTCCAGGAAGAACAGGATCACCGGATTGCCAGTTCCCCCTTCGATGCTCGACAGGTTCAACTTGCGGCTGCCGCTGAGAAAATCGACCCTGAGTTCGCGCTTGTCGGCCGCGCCGTCACCGACGTTCAGCGTCACCTGATCGGTGTAGCTGTCCTTGTCACTGCCTTTCTGGGTGAAGCGGTACGGCACCGTGGTGGCCGTACGGATGTTCTGCAGATGATTGTCGAGAAATACATGTTGCTCGGCGATGGAGATCTCATCGCCGGCAAAAGCCGGGACGACGCCGATCATGGATGCTGCCGTCAGCAGCAAGATGCGCAGGCGCTGGTGCATGGAAAACTCCGATAGGTATCGAAATGAATGGAGGAAGGCTCAGGGCTTGGTGCCGCTGCGAACGCTCAGATCGGCAGCCAGTTCAGCGTCGAGCTGGTCGAGACGCTTGATGATCGTTCGAACCTCGTCGAGATGGCGAAGCCGAAGCTCGGCTTCACCGAGCTTCATCCAGGCCAGCGCCAGATCGGGGTTCAACTCCACCGCCTTCCTGAGGGCGGCGACCGCATCGGCGTGGCGATCGATTTTCGCGAACGCCTCGCCGCGGACGAACCAGGGCTCCGGATTGGCCGGCTCGGCGTTGGCCCAGTCCTCGGTCAGTTGCACGACATCCGGCCACCGTTCGCGGGCCTGCAGCGTCGCCGTGCGCATGAAATAGGGCAGGCGTTCGGTCGGCTGCGACCAGAACGGGGCGATGCTGGGGAGTGGCGCGATCGGCTGGTAAGCGTCATCACGCGCCAGTTCGGCATCGATCCAGTCGGCCGGGATGGAAAAGTAGTAGGCCTCCGCACCCTTGAGGCGAAAAGTCAGGATGCCGACCAGCCTGCCGTCGAGAGTGAACAGCCCACCGCCGCTGGCGCCCGAATTGAAATAGGTGGCGCTCTGGATGACGGTGCCGCCACTGATCGGATGCAGCGCGCGAACCTTGCCGATCTGCTTCGACAAGCCTGCGCCGAAGGTGTAGCCGATTGCCGCCAGGCCATCACCGACTTTCAGATCGCTGGAACGACCGCGCCGAACGATCGGAACTTCCGACAGTTGCGGTGCTTCCAGAAGGCAAAGGTCGCGTTCCGGATTGGCGCGCTGGCCGCGCACAGGCCAGCGCAGCCCTTGGTACAGGATCGCGACCGACACCGCCCTGGCCGTGACGTGGCAGCTGGTGACGAAGTGCCCTGCCGTTACGGGAACGGCACTGCCGAGGGAATAGCCGCCGGATTCGGTTACCGCTTCGACCTTGACGATGCTGCCGAGTATCGGATTGAACAGTTCGCGATCGAGTTCCTGCGCAAACGCCGACCCGACACCGGCCAGCAGGAGCAGGGCAGCAAGCAGTGTGGAGCCTGCGGCATTCATAGCGGCGGGAGAAATGAGAGTGGGAATGAATGGAGGGACGCGAAAGCGGATTGTCGATAAACGAGGTCATGGGTCGACGCCGGCAGCCGATCCACGAGGCAGCCGTGGAGTCGACGCCTGACGGCGGTCCGAGACCAAAAAAAGTGGCGCCACCGAGATCATCGGCGGCGCCACCTGTGGACTTCAGATGACGCTTATTCGCCCAGCGCGAACACCGTCAGCGAGCCACCCAGTTCCGTGTACTGGTTCAGTTCGCGGTAGCCACCGACGGCGCCCAGGCCATCGGTGTCCTTTTCCAGGCCTGCCGCCATGCCGATGCCGGCCCAGCCGCCGATGCCGGAGAACACGCCGACATACTGCTTGCCCTTGTGCTGGTAGGTGAAGACGTTGCCGATGATGCCGGACGGTGTCTTGAACTTCCAAAGCTCCTTGCCATCCTTCAGGCTGACAGCTTTCAGATAGCCTTCCAGCGTGCCGTAGAACAGCACGTCGCCGGCGG
This sequence comes from Lysobacteraceae bacterium, assembly GCA_013823855.1. Taxonomy (GTDB): domain Bacteria; phylum Pseudomonadota; class Gammaproteobacteria; order Nevskiales; family Nevskiaceae; genus Nevskia. The sequence goes on from PNMW01000002.1 coordinate 1,974, forward strand.
TGGTCAATGCACCTGACCAAACCGAGAACTTCTCGGGCTTCGACCAGACGATCTTGCCCTGACCGGCATCCCAGACCGTGAAGTTGCCCATGCCGCCATGGCTGTTCGGGGCCGGGAACATCGACAGCGTCGCGCCGACATACGGCTGACCTGCGGTGTAGTCGACGGCGAACGGCTCATAGTCCATGCAGACGTGGTTGGTCGGGATGTAGAACAGGCCGGTCTTCGGGTTGAACGCCGCCGGCTGCTGGTCCTTCGAGCCCAACGCTGCCGGGCAGACGCCCTTGGTGTTGACGTCCGGACCGTTCTGCGCGGTGGAGTACTTGGAGACGACCTGCGGACGGCCCGACTTCATGTCGACATGGGTGGCCCAGTTCACGACCGGGTCATACTTCTCGGCGACCAGCAGCGCGCCGTTGGTACGGTCCAGCGTGTAGCCGAAGCCGTTGCGGTCGAAATGCACCAGCGCCTTGGTCGGCTTGCCCTTGACGGGGATGTCAGCCAGGATCATTTCGTTGATGCCGTCGAAATCCCATTCGTCGAACGGGGTCATCTGGTAGACCCAGTTGACCTTTCCGGTATCGAGGTTGCGCGACCAGATCGACATCGACCACTTGTTGTCGCCCGGGCGTTGCGACGGATTCCAGGTCGACGGGTTTCCGGTGCCGTAGAACACGGCATTCAGTGCGCGATCGTAGCTGTACCAGCCCCAGGTCGTGCCGCCGCCGATCTTCCACTGATCACCCTTCCAGGTCTTCAGGGAAGAATCCTTGCCGACCGGGGTGACCTTGCCGTCCGTCCAGGTGGTGGTCTTGGCCGGATCGATCAGCATTTCGGCGTCCGGACCGACGCTGTAGCCCTTCCAGGCCGGCGTGCCGTCCTTCAGGTTGTACGCGGCCAGGAAGCCTCGAACGCCCCATTCGCCACCGGAGATGCCGGTGATCACCTTGTCCTTGAAGACGTGCGGTGCATTGGTATTGACCGCGCCGAGCTTCGGATCGCCGTTCTTCACCGACCATACGAGCTTGCCGGACTTTGCGTCGAGCGCGATCAGGTTGGAGTCCGCCTGTTGCAGCAGGATCTTGCCGTCACCGAAGGCGAGGCCGCGGTTGACGGTGTCGCAGCACATCTGCGGGATGACCGCCGGGTCCTGCTTCGGCTCGTACTTCCAGATGATCTTCTGGGATTCGAGATCGATGGCAAAGACCTTGTTGGGGAACGGCGAGTGCAGGTACATGGTGCCGTCGATGACCAGCGGAGAGCCTTCATGGCCGCGCAGCACACCGGTCGAGAAGGTCCAGGCCACCTGCAGCTTGTTGACGTTCTTGTCGGTGATCTGGGCCAGCTTGCTGTAGCGCTGGTTATATTCGTCACCGGCCTGGGCAGCCCAGTTTTCGGGATTGGCTAATGCCTTGTCGAGATCGGCGGCGGCATGCGACATGCCGGGCGCCGCGACAAGGGCGAAAGCCGCCGCTGCCAAACTTGTCTTGTAGCGAAAATTCATCTGATTCTCCTCCGCATTAAGAAGACGGTTGTATCTGTTCGATCACACTCGGACTGCACAGCCTCGAAACATCCGGCGCATCTTTTTTTGACTCCACGTTGAAGGATCCAATGTGGATTGGTGCAGCTTGAATCGGCCCACGAAACAGCTGCCGTGTTGCCCTCAATAACCGAACCCGGACGTGCAGGAGCAACAGCCGTGCCACTCTGGGCAGGCTTCCCGGTTGTGGGAAAAATTCATTTGTATCAATAGTTTGAAATTCATCGGCATTGTGCATCCGCACAAATTGAAGGGCTGCCGATCCCGGTTGGCGCAGTTTTGACCCACCTGTTTCGGCCCCATGGAGGAGACCTGAGTCCTTGCGTCCAGGTATCGGCTCCAAGCGGGTCTATCGGCGCGGTCAAACCCGGCGCCACGGACCTGGGGAATGGCGGATGCCGGCGTCGTACGGGCCGATCGCCACGGGAACGGCGTGACCTTGCCGCCCAGAAACCAAAAGGCCGGGGGATCGTGCGATCCCCCGGCCTCCGGAACAGCGGCTGAAGCGATCAGATCATCTCGATTGCAACGGCAACGGCTTCGCCTCCGCCGATGCAGAGGCTGGCAATACCGCGCTTGCCGCCGGTTTTCTTCAGGGCACCGATCAGCGTCGCCAGGATGCGGGCACCGCTGGCGCCGATCGGATGGCCAAGCGCGCAGGCACCGCCGTGAATGTTGACCTTGTCATGTGGCAGGCCGTGATCCTTCATCGCCGCCATGGTGACGACCGCGAAGGCCTCGTTGATTTCCCAGAGATCAACGTCGGCGGCTTTCCAGGACAGCTTGTCGAGCAGCGTCTGGATCGCGAACACCGGAGCGATCGCGAACTCGCCCGGCAGGCGCGCATGCGAGGCATGGCCGAGGATGCGCGCCAGTGGCTTGAGGCCGCGCTTGCTGCTTTCGGCTTCCGACATCACCACGACGGCGGCGGCACCGTCGGAAATGCTCGACGACGTCGCGGCCGTGATGGTGCCGTCCTTCGTGAACGCGGCCTTCAGCGTCGGGATCTTGTCCGGCCGACCCTTGGCCGGCTGCTCGTCGTGACGAATGATCTCGGGACCGCTCTTGCCGGGAAGTTCGACCGGCGTGATCTCGAAGTCGAACGTGCCGTCCTCGTTGGCCTGCTTGGCGCGGGCCAGCGATGCGACGGCGAAGGCGTCCTGGGCTTCGCGCGAAAAGTGGTAGTTGCTGGCGCAGGTTTCGGCGAACTGGCCCATCGACTTGCCGCGTTCGTAGGCGTCCTCGAGGCCGTCCATCGCCATGTGGTCGTAGATTGTCGCCGCCCCGTAGCGGATGCCGCTGCGCCCCTTGGGCAGCAGGTGCGGGGCGTTGGTCATCGACTCGAAGCCGCCCGCGACCATCGTGGTGTTGCTGCCCGCCTTGATCAGGTCATGGGCCAGCATCACCGCCTTCAGGCCGGAACCGCACATCTTGGAGATCTGGGTCGCACCGACCGAATCGGGCAGGCCGGCGCCGCGAACCGCCTGACGGGCCGGCGCCTGGCCCTGTCCGGCGATCAGGCAGCAGCCGAGAATGGCTTCGTCGACATCGGATGGCGCGATCCCGGCACGCTCGACGGCCGCCTTGACGGCGATCGCGCCGAGTTGGGCGCCGGACAGCGGTGACAGCACGCCGAGCAGGCCGCCCATCGGCGTGCGAGCGACAGACACGATGACCACGGATGCATGGTCGCTGGAAGAGGACATCGAGGACTCCGGGGGTGGACGAATTGATCTATTGACCAATTATCGCCGAGCCACCGCTGATGCAGCGCTCGCCAAAGGTTGGGGGCGGAGGCTGACGAGCGTCTACTTCAGCTCTTCCTCGATTGCGGTGACCTTGCCGTCCACGAACACCACGCGCAGCCGCTCGCGCTCGGCGCCGCCGCTGCCGGTGTAGATCGTCGTGACGCCGGGTCCATAGAAACCGTTGTAGAAACCGACCGGTCGGCCATAGGCACCGAAGCCGGCGAATCCCGGGTAGTAGCCAGCGCCATAGAAGCTGCCAAAGCCGGCGCCGATTGCCCCGTTTTCGTAATCGACGTAGCGCCAGACCGTCGACTTGCCCTTCTCGTCGGTGCGCTGGCTCACCCTTTGCGGCTGGCCCAGCGCCAGTTTCACCGCCGCTTCGCTGAAGCCGATCGCGATCCTGCCTTGCTTGACCAACTCCTGCTGCTCGGAGGTCAGCGACTGGAAGGTGTCCGGATTGCGCTCAATGCGCGACTGCGGCGTGGCGCAGGCGCCCAGCAGCAGGGTGGCGGCGACCCAGGGCAGTAGCAGGCGGGCAGATTTCGACATGTCGGCGTCCTCGAAAGTGGAACGAGTTTGAGGGGCAATACCTGTACGACCGCTGAAGGCGACAGCAAGTTTCTGCGGCCCCGGGGTTTACAAATAAGAATCATTATCATTAAATGGCGTCATCACGCCGCAGCCATGCCTTGAGCGCAAGCCAGCCGGAACGCTTTCACGCAGCGATTCGCAGGACAGGAGGCAAATGGCAGATGACGCCCGCCAATGACGCCGTAGCTGCCGCAAGTATTGCGGCGATCGATCCCGGCCTGTCGCGTGTCCGGGCCCTGCTTGATGCGCGACATGCGCCGGAACGGCCGAAGCGCTCGCTTGCACGCCGGCTGCTGTCGCGTTGGCCTCGTGTCGGCGCGACGCCAGAGGGATTGCCGGCGGAATCGGGTCGATGGCTGCAGCAGCTGGTCCATGCGGCCAGGGCCCAGCTGGTGGTGACCCTCGGGACGGCTGACGGTCTCGCCGCCGTCTGGCTGGCCGAGGCCCTGCGCAGCGTGCCCGGTGGACGCAGCGACCGCGCCCTGATCGGCTTCGAGCAAGACCCTGAATCCGCTCGCCGCGCCCGCGATGTCCTGCGCCGAGCCGGCGTGTCGCGTTATGTCGACATCCGCTGTGATGCACCTGCGCGGGCATTGCTGGCGGTCGACGCGCCGATCGATCTGGTCCTGCTGCTCGACGGCTTCGATGCCGACGCTGCCGCGCTGACCGATCTGCTGCTGCCCAAGCTGCGGCCGGGCGCTTCACTGGTCGCGCCGCAGATCGTTCGCCGCCGGCGGCTGGCCGACAGCATGGCGACACGCTGCGTCGCCGGCGGGCCGCTGCAGGGCCTGCGGCTGCCGATCGATGGCGACCTTCTCTGGCTGGTGAAGCGCTGATGGGCGCCGTCACCGCGATCTCTCTCACTCGGCGTGTGTGCTCCCACGGCACAGGCAAGCGTCGGGTGTTCCGTGCCGCGCTCCCCCCGGATCCGCGGACGGCTTCTTGTTCTGCTGGGTTGACGGTCGGGTCGGCAGTGCGGGGGCGTCGCTGATGTGCGGTCGCTGCGAAAGCTGCCCCAAGCCGGCTTGCGTCCGATCCGACACAGCGCCGTCAGCGCCAGCCGATCCGGCGCCGGCGGCCGTGGTGCCGCTGGCCGCCCTGCTGGCCGGTCTGGCGCGTCCGCAAGGGCTCGAACCTCCGCCGGTGTCGCCATGAATCCGGTGATCCTGTGTGTCGCCGATGCGCCACTGGCGCTGATGGCCTACGCCTGGTGGCGCGCCTGCGACCACGACGAGGCCTCGCCACAGCTGGAGCGGTTGGCGGCCAGCACAATGCTGCTGGCGTCGTCCGCCTGTCTATGGAATGGCCTGGTCGGTCCTGAACTGCTGTGGCAGGGCTGGCCGGTGCACGCCAGCGTGGCGGTCATGGCAGCGGCCCTGCGGTCGGCGGGCCGGGATGCCGCAGTCGATCTGTCGGTACCGACGCTGCTCAGCCGCGCGGCCGCCTACACCGGCGGCTGCGCGCTGGCGGCGGTATCCAGCGGCTGGAGCTTGGGCCAGAACGCGCTGAGCGCCTGATAGATCGCCAGGTTGTTGCGCAGCACCACCTCGAACGACGGCTTGAAGCCATCGCGCACCCACTGGGTGGCGATGTGGATATTGGCGCCGAGCAGACCGGTGGCGATCACCGCGATATCGATGCCGCGGGCATCGGCGTCCGGGAACAGCTGCTCGATGAAGCCGCGTGTCAGTTCGGCGTACTCGCGGGTGATCTGGCCGGAAATCTGGCCGACACCATGGCTGATGCTGATCGCATCGATCAGCATCACCCGCGCGCGGCGCGGATCGTCGCGGATGAACTCCAGCAACACCCGCAGGCCGGCACTGGCCAGCGCGTCGATCCGTTCGCGGTCGGGGCCCGATGCTGTTCGTGCCTGGGCGACCATCAGCGCGCCGAGCGTGGCGCTCTTCAGCTGCTCGTTCAGCTGCAGGTACAGCGCACTGAACAGCGCTTCGAGGCTCTTGAACGATTCGTAGAAGTAGCGCTCGGTCAGCCGGGCACCGGTGCAGATCTCGCGCACCGTCACCGCGTGATAGCCGCGGGTGCCGAAGGCTTCGAGCGCGGCGTCGAGCAGCAGTGCCCGGCGCTGGATCACGCGGTCCTGCATCGGCACGCCTTTCATGCTCGGAACTGCGCGAGCCGGTCGTGGCGAGGACGTTGGCGGGGGGGGCGATTTTTCTTTCATGGCCGGATATTGACATCAATCGTTGTCAAAGTTTAGATTGACAACGTACATTGTCAAACACGAGGGGAAAACGACGATGGCGTACGACGTGGGCATCCGGGTTGAAGCGAAGCAGATCCTGATCATCGGCAGCGGCTTCGCCGGCCTGGGCATGGCGATCAAGCTGCGCGAAGCGGGCATCGAGAATTTCCAGATCCTGGAGCGCGGCAGCGATGTCGGCGGCACCTGGCGCGACAACCACTACCCTGGCTGCGCCTGCGACGTGCAGTCGCACCTGTACTCGTTTTCGTTCGAACCGAACCCGGACTGGACGAGGATGTTCGCCCGCCAGCCGGAAATCCGCGCCTACCTCGAAAAGTGCGCCGACAAGTACGACCTGCGTCGCCACATCGTGTTCGATGCCAATGTGCAGAACGCGCGCTATGACGAGAAGGCTGCGACCTGGACGGTGACTACCGCCGACGGCCGCCGCTACACCGCGAACGTGCTGGTCTCGGGCATGGGCGGCCTGTCGAATCCGGCGATGCCGAACATCAAGGGGCTGGAAAAGTTCAAAGGCAAGGCCTTCCATTCGGCGCACTGGGATCACCGCTACGACCTGAAGGGCAAGAAGGTGGCCGTGATCGGCACCGGCGCCAGCGCCATCCAGTTCGTGCCGCAGCTGCAGAAGCTGGCCGGCCGGGTCGATCTGTATCAGCGCACCGCGCCATGGATCATGCCGAAGCCGGATCGCGAGATCGGCCAGATCGAGCGGGTGCTGTACCGCAAGTTTCCGGCGCTGCAGAACGCCTACCGCACGGCGATCTACTGGATGCTGGAATCCCGCGTGCTCGGCTTTGCGATCAATCCGAAGCTGATGACGATGGTCGAAGGCATCGCCCGCGGCCATATCCGGAAACAGATCAAAGATCCGGCGCTGCGCGCCAAGGTCACGCCGGACTACACGATCGGCTGCAAGCGCATCCTGATTTCCAACGACTACTACCCGGCGCTGGCGCAGGACAACGTCGAGGTCATCACCGACGCGATCGCCGAAGTGCGGGCGAACTCGATCGTCGACAGCAATGGCGTCGAGCGCAAGGTTGACGCGATCATCTACGGCACCGGCTTCAAGGCGCAGGATCCGATGCCGCGCGGCACCGTGTTCGGCAAGGGCGGGGTGGACCTGCTCGACGCCTGGAAGAACGGCCCGGAGGCCTACCTGGGCCTGTCGGTCGCCGGCTTCCCGAACTTCTTCATGCTGGTCGGCCCGAACACCGGCCTCGGCCACAACTCGATGGTGTTCATGATCGAGTCGCAGGTCGCCTATGTGATGGATGCGCTGAAGACGATGAAGGCCAAGCAGCTGCGCGCCGTCGATGTCCGGCCGGATGCCCAGGTCGCGTTCAATGCCGGCATTCAGGGCAAACTGTCGAAGACGGTCTGGACCTCGGGCTGCAAGAGCTGGTACGTCGACGCCAACGGCAAGAACACCACGCTGTGGCCCGGCTTCACCTTTGTCTACCGCGGCAAGACGCGTCGTTTCAAGACCGGCCAGTACCATCTGGAAACCGCCGCCGCGGCGGTCGCTGCCTGATCGCTCACATCCACAGAACAACGAGAAAGACGATGAAATCATTTGCAAACAAGGTGGCTGCGATCACTGGCGCGGCATCGGGCATGGGCCGTGAACTGGCGGTCGAACTGGCGTCGCGCGGCTGCGCGGTCAGCCTGTCGGACGTCAACGTCAAAGGCCTCGAAGAGACCGCGGCGCTGGCCCGCGAGAAGGGCGTCAAGGTCACCACGCAGAAGCTGGACGTGTCGAACCGCGACGCCGTCTATGCCTGGGCCGAGCAGACCGCGAAGGACCACGGCGGCGTCAACCTGATCTTCAACAACGCTGGTGTGGCGCTGAACTCGCCGCTGGAAACGATTTCCCAGAAGGACTTCGAGTGGATCGTCGGCATCAACTTCTGGGGCGTCGTCTATGGCAGCCAGGCATTCCTGCCATACCTCAAGGCCAGCGGTGACGGCCACATCATCAACACCTCCAGCCTTTTCGGCCTGATCGGCACGCCGGGCACTGGCGCCTACTCGGCGACCAAGTTCGCGGTGCGCGGCTACACCGAATCGCTGCGCATCGAGCTGGACCTGATGAACTGTGGCGTCTCGGCCACCTGCGTGCATCCGGGCGGCATCCGCACCGCGATCAACGCCAATGCCCGCGTCGGTGACGGTGTCGAGAAGCTGATGGGCGTCAGCGCCGAAACCGCGCGTGAAAAATTCGACAAGCTGCTCAACATCACCACCGCCAACAAGGCGGCGCGGACCATCCTGAAGGCGGTCGAGAAGAACTCGCGTCGCGTCGTCGTCGGCCCGGACGCCAAGACCATGGATGTGATCGTGCGCATGCTCGGCTCGGCCTATCAGCCGCTGGTGACCTCGAACATGAAGCGGATGATGCGCTGAGCCGGCGCGGCTTCGGGAGTTGCAGGAGGCCGCCCATCGTGGCGGCCTTTTTCATTGCGTAGACTGCTCGCCATGAGCACGAACAAGACGCCTGACCGGTCGAAACTCGACCAGATCATCATCGACACCCGCCGCAACGCCGAACAGCGCGAACTCGGCTATCGCGAGCAGGCGTTGAAGCTGTATCCCTGGGTCTGCGGCCGCTGCGCCCGGACTTTCGACCGCGCCAATCTGCGCGAGCTGACCGTCCATCACCGCAACCACAACCACGACGACAACCCGTCGGACGGCAGCAACTGGGAACTGCTGTGCCTGTACTGCCACGACAACGAACACCAGCGCTACATCGACAAGACCGCGGTCGGCAACGCCAAGGACAAGGTGTCGACCGGCAATCCGTTCGCCGATCTGAAGTCGCTGCTGAAGAAGTAGCCGTTAGACCGGCGCCCGCTCGGGCTCGACCACGCGCGCCAGCGCCCGGACGAAATCCGACTGGGTGAGGATGCCGACCAGCCGGCCGTCGCCATCGACGACCGGCAGATGGTGGTGGTCGTCTTCGGAGAACGCCGCCAGCAGATCGACGACCGGCCGGTCGGCGCGGGTCACGCGGACCCGACGGGTCATGATCTGGCCGACCACCTCCGGTTTCGCCGAGCTGATCCGGCCGCTGCTGCGCACCCAGTCACGCACCCTGCTGCCGAGTCCATCGCGGTTGTCGAGATCGGCATGACGCAGGAAATCGGCCTGGGTGACGATGCCGGTCACGCGGCCGCTGCGATCGACGACCGGCAGCGCCTTGATCCGGCGGCTGCGCATCAGCTGCCAGGCGCGCTCCAGGCTTTCGCCGAACAGCACGCTGGCTGGATCGCGGCTCATCACGTCGCTACAGCGCAGCCCGCCGAACAGGCGCTGGTAGGCGTTCAGCTCGGTCTGGCGCAGCAGGTTTTCCAGATCATCGCGGCTGACATCGAGCACCTCGTTGTAGCGCGCCAGCGCCTTGTCGAAGTCCGTCGAACTGAAGCGCGACGGCACCTCGCCGGTGCTCACCGGCTTCGCCGCCGCCTGCTGGGCATGCGGATAGCGACGCCCGCCGAGGCGATGGAAGGCGACGCCGGCGAGCACCAGCAGCACAGTGTTGACCAGCACCGGAAACAGCGCGAAGCGGAGGTCGCGGACCCCGAGCAGCACCACGGTCAATGCCACCGCGCCACCGGGCGGATGCAGGCAGCGCAGGCCGAACATCGCCGCGATCGACAGGCTGGCGGCGGCCGCCGCGACGACGAACGCCGGCGCATCGATCCAGCGCAGGCAGACGATGCCGACCAGCGCCGACAGCGTGTTGCCGGCGACCGCGGCCCAGGGCTGGGCCATCGGGCCGGCCGGCGCGGCGAACACCAGCACTGCGGAGGCGCCGAGCGAGGCGACCATCCAGGCGCCGTCGATCGCGAATCCGGCGGCCAGCAGATGGCTCAATCCGGCGGCGAGCCCGACGCCGAGCGCGGCGCCGATCACGATCCGCGCGCGCTCCCTGCCGGTGACGGTGACCGGCGCCGGCAGCAGCGCCTGCAGGGCGCGGCGAAACTGGCCCGGTGACCGGTTGGCGGGCGAAGAAGGAGGCGTGGTCGGCATCGGCGAAGTCTAATCGCGCCGGGGCCGCCGCTTGCGGAAAGCGGCCTCGCCGTTCTGGCGAGGCCGCCGCGTCAAAGACCGATCGGTCGCCGCAGGTCCAGCGTGTGCGGGTAGTCCGGGTTGACCTTTTCCTCGGCCGGCCAATAGCTGTTCGGCGTGTGGCCGAACGGCGTGAAGCGGCTCAGGAAGCGCGCCTCGGCCTCGTAGGCGTTGACCGGGAAGGTGTCGTAGTTGCGGCCGGCCGGATGGGCGACGTGGTAGGTGCAGCCAGCCACCGGCCGCTTGTTCCAGGCGTCGTACAGATCGAACACCACCGGCACCTGCAGACCGATCGACGGATGCAGCGCCGACGGCGGATGCCAGGCGCGGTAGCGCAGGCCGGCGACGTATTCGCCCTTCACGCCGGTGTTCAGCAACGGCAGGCGGCGACCGCCGGCGGTGACGAAATGCCGGCCCTCGGTGAGCCCGGTGACCCGTACCTGCAGGCGTTCCATCGACGAATCGACATAACGCGCCGTGCCGCCGACGGCGTTCTCCTCGCCGAGCACCGGCCAGGGTTCCAGCGCGTGGCGAATCTCGACTTCGACGCCGCCGTGGCGGATCGCGCCGTGGCGCGGGAAGCGGAACTCGAAGTGCGGCGCGAACCAGTCGAGCTTGAACGGGAAGCCGGCGCGATCGAGATCGGCGACCACTTCGCCGAGGTCCTGCCAGACGTAGTGCGGCAGCATGAACTTGTCGTGCAGCTGCGTGCCCCAGCGCACCAGCGGCCGCTCGTACGGCTGCTCCCAGAACCAGGCGATCAGCGCCCGCAGCAGCAGCTGCTGGGTCAGGCTCATGCGCGCGTGCGGCGGCATCTCGAAGGCGCGGAACTCGACCAGGCCGAGGCGGCCGGTCGGACCGTCCGGCGAGTACAGCTTGTCGATCGAGATCTCGGTGCGGTGGGTGTTGCCGGTCAGATCGGTCAGCAGGTTGCGCAGGGTGCGGTCGACCATCCACAGCGGCACCGTATAGCCCTGCTTCGGCAGCTGGCTGAGCGCGATTTCCAGTTCATACAGCGCGTTGTCCTGCGCCTCGTCGATGCGCGGATGCTGGCTGGTGGAACCGATGAACAGGCCAGAGAAGAAGTAGCTCAACGACGGATGGTTCTGCCAGTAGCGGATCAGCGAGCCGAGCACGTCCGGCCGGCGCAGGAACGGCGAGTCCGCAGGTGTTGCGCCACCGACGACGAAGTGGTTGCCGCCGCCGGTGCCGACCGCGCGGCCGTCGATCAAGAACTTCTCGGTGGCGAGCCTGGCCAGGCGCGCTTCCTCGTAGACCGTCAGCGTGGTTTCGCGCAGTTCTTCCCAGGAATGCGAAGGATGGATGTTGACCTCGATCACGCCCGGATCCGGCGTCACCTTCAGCACGTTGATGCGGTGGTCGCTGGGTGGCGAATAGCCCTCGATGCGCACCGGCGTGTCGAGTTCGGCCGAGGCGTCCTCGACGGCGGCGATCAGTTCCAGGTAGTCCTCCATCGACTCGGTCGGCGGCAGGAACACGCAGAGATGCCCTTCGCGCGGCTCGACGGTCAGCGCGGTGCGGACATTGCCGCCTTCCAGATAGGCGCCGCGGCGCACCGGCTCCGGCTGGTCGCGCTCGGCGGTCAGGCGCTGGCGGCGCTCGCGCAGGCGGGCGGCGATTTCCGATTCGCGGGTTTCCCGCGGCGCGTCGCTCGACGATTGCAGGAACGGCTGGCGCTGGCCGTCGAAGCTCGGCAGCGGCGTGGCGGTACGGATGTCGACCGCCATCGGGTCGTACGGGATCAGGGTCGGGTAGCGCGACGGCGGCAGCCAGGGCAGGGCATCGAGCGGCAGGCGGAAGCCGATCGGCGAATCGCCGGGAATCAGGAACATGCGCTTCTGGCGGAAGCTCCAGCGCTCGGAGATCCAGGCCCTGGACTGCCAGCGCTGCACCGGCAGCGCGTAGCCGCGCGGCACGTCTAGCCCGCGCTCGAAGACCTTGGCGATCCGCGCCCGTTCTTCCGGGTCCTTGAGCTTGTTGTCCTCGGGCAGCACGTTGTCCGGCAGCTGCCGCTCGCGGTGCAGGTAGTAGAAGGCGTCCTCGTAGCCCGGCACGGCGTTCTCCGGGCTCACTTCCAGGCGCTGGGCGATGCCGCGGATCAGCTCCGAGGCTGCCTCGATGGTCGGCGGCGTGCGGCCGTCGGCGAGGTCGGTGCGGCAGATCGGCTTGCCGTCGCCACGCCAGTACAGCGCATAGGCCCAGCGCGGCAGCGATTCGCCGGGATACCACTTGCCCTGGCCGTAGGTCAGCAGGCCCTTCGGAGCGAACCGGTCGCGCAGGCGGCGGATCAGCGTGTTGGCCAGTCCCTGCTTGGTCGGGCCGACGGCGGCGATGTTCCATTCCGCGCCCTGCATGTCGTCGATCGAGATGAAGGTCGGTTCGCCGCCCATCGTCAGGCGCACGTCGCCGGCCTTGAGCCGGGCGTCGACGGCCATGCCCAGGGTGTCGATCGCCTGCCACTGCTCTTCGGTGTACGGCTTGGTGACGCGCGGCGACTCGAACAGCCGGGTGACGATCATCTGGTGGCCGAACTCGGTGTCGAGATCGCCCTTGCCCTCGAAGCTCAGGGTGCCGGTGATCGGCGCGGCACTCGACGGCTCCGGTGTCGCGCACAGCGGAATATGGCCTTCGCCGGTCAGCAGGCCCGAGGTCGGGTCGAGGCCGACCCAGCCGGCGCCCGGCAGATACACCTCGCACCAGGCGTGCAGGTCGGTGAAGTCGTGATCGGTGCCGGACGGACCATCGAGCGACTTCACGTCCGGCGTCAGCTGGATCAGGTAGCCGGACACGAAGCGGGCGGCCAGGCCGAGCTGGCGGAACACCTGCACCAGCAGCCAGGCCGAGTCGCGGCAGGAGCCCGAGGCCAGGGTCAGCGTGTCTTCCGGCGTCTGCACGCCCGGTTCCAGGCGGATCAGGTAGCGCACCGCTTCCTGGATGCGCCGATTCAGTTCGACGACGAAGTCGATGGTGCGGATCTTCTCCTTCGGGATCGCCCTGACGAACGCCGCCAGCCGCGGGGTCGCCGAGCCATGCTTGAGGTACGGCTTCAGGTCTTCCTTCAGCGCCTCGTCGTAGCTGAACGGGAAGAACTCGGCCTTGTCCTCGATGAAGAAATCGAAGGGGTTGTAGATCGACATGTCGGCGACCAGGTCGACGGTCACCTTGAACTCGGTGACCTTCTCCGGGAACACCACGCGCGCCTGCCAGTTCGCGAAGGCGTCCTGCTGCCAGTTCAGGAAGTGACCTTCCGGCTCGACCCTGATCGAGTACGACAGCACCGGCGTGCGGCCATGCGGTGCCGGTCGCAGACGGATGATCTGCGGCGACAGGCTGACCCGGCGGTCGTACTGATAGGTCGTTTCGTGGTGCAGGACGGCGTGGATCGACATGAGGCGAGTCGGCGGTTCCGGGGAGGTGGGTTCGATTGTGAAGCAAGAAGACTGCCGCCGCGCCGGGCCGGGGCGCAAAGCGCAAGTCGGGTCCCATACGAAGGCGCGAAGGCGCCAGGGAGCGACGAAACGTTTCGAGATGAACGGCAATTCGCGCTAGGGCTGTTCTCCGCGACTTTGCGCCTTTGCGCGAGGTCGACTTGCGCCGTTCGGGACGGCCGGTGCGTGGCCGCCAGCCGCTCTCGGTAGACTCATGCCATTCCCCTGCGGCCAGCCCCCATGTCCGTGTTTTCCCACCCCGAGTTCGACGGCCACGAGCGCGTCGCCTTCCATTTCGACGCGACGTCCGGCCTGCGCGCGATCATCGCCGTCCACAGCACCCGCCTCGGTTGCGGGCTGGGCGGCTGCCGGATGTTCCCGTATGCCAGCGATGCCGACGCCCTGACCGACGTGCTGCGCCTGAGCCGTGGCATGAGCTACAAGGCCGCACTCGCCGGGCTGCCGCAGGGCGGCGGCAAGTCGGTGATCCTCGGCGATCCGCGCCGCGACAAGACGCCCGAACTGATCCGGGCGATGGGCCGCTTCGTCGATTCGCTCGGTGGCCGCTATGTGGTCGCCGAGGACTCCGGCACCAGCGTGCCGGATATCCGCCTGATGGCCGAGCACACCCGGCATGTCGGCGGTCTGGCCGATGCCGCGTCGATCGCCGCCGGCCGTAGCGGCGACCCGAGCCCGGCGACCGCACGGGGCACCTACATCGGCATCCTGTCCGCGCTGCGCTTCCAGCGCGGCAGCGATGCGCTGCGCGGCCTCAAGGTGGCGATCCAGGGTGTCGGCAATGTCGGCTACCGGCTGGCGCGGCATCTGCACGAGGCCGGCGCGACGCTCTGGGTCACCGACCTCCATGCGCCGGCGGTCGAGCGGGCCGTGGCCGACTTCGGCGCGACCGCAGTCGCGATGGACGAGATCCACGCGCTCGATGTCGATGTCTTCGCGCCCTGCGCGCTGGGGGCCGTCCTCAATGCGCGGACCATCCCGCAGATCCGCGCCCGGATCGTCGCGGGTGCGGCCAACAACCAGCTGGCGACCCCGGCCGACGGCCAGCGCCTGCTCGACCACGGCCTGCTGTACGCGCCGGACTACGTGATCAACGCTGGCGGCATCATCGACATCTTCTACGAAGGACCGGGCTACGACGAGGCGGTGGTCCACGCCCATCTGGCCCGTATCGGCAGCACCCTGACCACGATCTTCGAACGCTCGGCCGCCGAGCGGCGGCCGACCGGCGTGATCGCCGACGCGATGGCCGAAGCGATCTTCCGCCGATGAACACGACCGTTCCCGACGACGCCTTCCTCAGCGAACTGGCCCGCCAGATCGCCTCCCGCCTGATCGCCCGCCGCGAACGGATGGCGACCGCCGAATCCTGCACCGGCGGCCTGATCGCCAAGGTGCTGACCGATCTGGCCGGCAGCTCGGCCTGGTTCGAGCGCGGCATCGTCAGCTATTCCAACGAAGCCAAGGGCGAACTGCTCGGCGTGCCGGAGGCGACGCTCGCCCGCTTCGGTGCCGTCAGCGGGCCTACGGTGATCGCGATGGCCGACGGCCTGCGCGCCCGGGCGCCGGTCGCCTGGACGGTGTCGGTCAGCGGCATCGCCGGCCCGTCCGGCGAGGTGCCGGGCAAGCCGGTCGGCACGGTGTTCATCGGCTGGTCCGGTGCCGGCATCGCCACCGCGTCGAGCCGCTTCCAGTTTGCTGGCGATCGCGATGCGGTGCGCCGCCGCACCGTCGAAGCGGCGCTGCAAGGCCTGATCGACCTGCTCGATACGCGCTGATCCGGCCGGGCCGGCAGCCCCCGTTTGGTAAACTCGCGCCCATGACTACTGTTGATGCTGGCAACGTCGATCACGACGAAATCCGCCGTTTCGAAGCCCTTGCCGCCCGCTGGTGGGATCCCGATGGCGAAATGGGCGCGCTGCACGTCATCAACCCGCCGCGGCTGCGCTACATCCGCCAGAAGGCGGGCGGGGGAGCCGCGTCGATTGCCGGCAAGCGCGCGCTCGATGTCGGCTGCGGCGGCGGCATCCTGACCGAGGCGCTGGCCGAAGCCGGCGCCGATGCGCTCGGCATCGATCTGGCCGCGGCGTCGATCGACGTCGCGAAGCGGCATGCGGAAGCCAGCGGCGTGAAGGTCGCGTACCGCGTGGTCGGTGCCGAATCGCTGGCTCGCGAGCAGCCGGAAAGCTTCGATCTGGTCTGCTGCCTGGAAATGCTCGAACACGTCCCGGACCCGGCCGAGACCGTCGCCGCGATCGCCGAACTGGTCAAGCCGGGCGGCGACGTGGTGTTTTCGACGATCAACCGCAACCCGAAGTCCTACGCGCTGATGATCATCGGCGCCGAGTACGTGGCCCGGATCGTGCCGCGCGGCACCCACGACTACGCCAAGTTCATCCGGCCGTCCGAGCTGGACCGCTGGTGCCGCGCCGCCGGCCTGGTGCCGCAGGATGTCACCGGCCTGCGCTACAACCCGCTGTTGAAGTCGGCCTCGCTGAACGCCAGCGACCTCGACGTCAACTACCTGTTGCATTGCCGGAAGCCGGCCGAGGACTGATCGCCGTGACCCACGCCACTTCATGTGTGCTGTTCGATCTGGACGGCACGCTGGTCGACAGCGCGCCGGACCTCGGCTACGCCGCCAACCTGGTGCGCGAATCGCTCGGGATGGCGCACCTGCCACTCGCCGACTATCGCCCGCAGGCGTCCAACGGCGCGCGCGGCCTGCTCAAGGTGGCGCTGAACATCGCCATGGACCATCCGGACTACGAGGCTCGCAAGGCGCTGTTCCTGCGCTTCTACGAAGCCAACCTGACCACCCACAGCCGCCTGTTCGACGGCGTCGCCGAGATGCTGGCGGCGCTCGACGCGGCCGGCGTGCCCTGGGGCATCGTCACCAACAAGGCCGGCTGGCTGGCCCAGCCGGTGGTCGAGCAGCTCGGCTTCGCCGCCAGCTGCCGGACGCTGATCGCCGGTGATTCGACACCGCATCCGAAGCCGGCACCGGATGGCCTGCTGCTGGCGGCCCGCAGGGTCGGCGTCGATCCGAACGCTTGCGTCTATGTCGGCGATGACGTTCGCGACGTGGTCGCCGGCCGCGCCGCCGGCATGCGCACCGTGGCCGCCGGCTGGGGTTATCTCGGCACCGAGCCGGACCTCGAGAAATGGCAGGCCGACGACATCGTCGCCATGCCGGCCGAGCTGATTTCGCTGCTGAACCTGTCACCTGCCACCCGATGAGCACTGTCACGACCGTAGCCAAGACCGTCCCCGCCGGCTACCAGCCGCCCGCCGACCTGCTGGCCGGCCGCACCATCCTGGTCACCGGTGCCGGTTCCGGCCTTGGCCGCGCCACCGCGCTGGCGGCGGCCAGGTGCGGCGCCACGGTGATCCTGCTCGGCCGCACCACCAGGAAGCTCGAAGCGGTGTTCGACGAGATCGAAGCCGCCGGTGGCCCGCAGGCGGCGATCGTGCCGATGAACCTGGTCAGCGCCACCTGGGCCGACCTGTTCGAAGTCGCCGAAATCATCGAACGCGAGTTCGGCAAGCTCGACGGCCTGGTCCACTGCGCCGCGCACTTCCCCGGCTTCATGCCGATCACCGAGGAAAAGCCCAAGGACTGGATGGACGGCCTGCAGGTCAACCTGACTGCGGCCTACGCGCTGACCCGCCACTGCCTGCCGTTGATGCAGCAGACCCGCGACGCCAGCATCGTTTTCGTCACCGACGCCGTGGCCCGCGAGCCGAAGGCGCTGCGTGGCGGCTACGGCGTTGCCAAGTACGCGCTCGAAGGGCTGGTCCGGATCTGGTCGCAGGAACTGAGCATGACGCCGGGCCTGCGGATGAACAGCTACGACCCGGGCGCGATGCAGACGCCGCTGCGCGCCAAGGGCTATGTCTCCGAAGAAGTGCAGAAGCTGCCGGAAGCGGCGATCGCCGCACCGGGGCTGATCTGGCTGCTGGGGCCGGACAGCGCGGGCGTCAACGGGCAGGCGCTGAGCCGCCCGTAGTCAAGAATGAAAATTTGTATCTGACCCCAATTTCTGTTTCGTGCGAAATCGCTTCGTCGCAATTTCAGAGTGATGCACTGCCCGCGTTTCCGCCACTGGATCGTGTCCTGCATTGATGCGGCGTAGCGACGCAAAACCGTCGCCGATCGGTCAGGCACGCCACTTGTAGTGATCCCGATGTCCGCCGGATTCCCGGCACGCATCGAGGTTTTCGACATGAATTCCGCACTCTGGGTTGCCAAGACCGGGCTTGATGCCCAGGCGACAAGGATGAGCGTGGTGTCCAACAACCTCGCCAACGTCAATACCAGCGGCTTCAAGCGCGGCCGCGCCGCGTTCGAGGATCTGCTCTACCAGACCGTGCGCCAGCCGGGCGGCCAGACCACCCAGCAGACCCAGGCGCCGACCGGCCTGACCCTGGGCACCGGCGTCCGCGTGGTCGCCACCGACAAGCAGTTCACCCAGGGCAACCTGCAGCAGACCAACAATTCGCTCGATGTCGCGATCAACGGCCGCGGCTTCTTCCAGATCCTGCAGCCGGACGGCACGCTGGCCTATGGCCGCGATGGCAGCTTCCAGCTGAACAGCCAGGGCGAACTGGTCACCGCCAACGGTTATCCGCTGCAGCCGGGCATCCAGATTCCGCAGAACGCGCTGAGCGTGACCATCGGCAGCGATGGCACGGTGTCGGTGCAGCTGCCGGGGCAGGCCGCCGGCCAGCAGGTCGGCACGCTGACCTTGGCCGATTTCGTCAATCCGGCCGGCCTGCAGGCGGTCGGCGGCAATCTTTATGTGGAAACCGCCGCCAGCGGTGCGCCGCAGGTCGG
>PNMW01000051.1 GCA_013823855.1 Lysobacteraceae bacterium
GCCGTCGGGCGCGCTGCAGAACCTGCAGGTGCTCGGGCGCCAGCTGCCGTAGGACGGCCGAATGCCGGTCGGGGGCAGCCGGATCACGCTTCGATCGGGCTGCCCTAGGCTGGATGGCCGCCGTGCGCGGCGATCTTCAGCGCCAGTTCCAGTGCCTGCTCGTAGTTCAGACGGGGATCGACGGCCGAGCGATAGGCGCGTTCGAGGTCGGTTTCGGTGAGGTCCCGGGCGCCACCGAGGCATTCGGTGACGTCCTCGCCGGTCAGTTCCAGATGCACGCCGCCAAGCCGAGAACCGCAGGCGGCATGAACGGCGAAGGACTGCTCGACTTCGCTGAGGATGTCGTCGAAGCGGCGGGTCTTGAGGCCGTTGCCGGCGGTCTGGGTGTTGCCGTGCATCGGGTCGCAGAGCCACAGCACCTCGTGCCCGGCCGCGCGCACCGCGTCGATCATCCTCGGCAGGCCGGATTCGACCTTGCCGGCACCGAGCCGGTGGATGAAGGTCAGCCGGCCGGGCTCCTTGTCCGGATTGAGCAGGCGGCAGAGTTCCTGTACCCACTCCGCACTCATCGACACGCCAAGCTTGACCGCGACCGGATTGCGGATGCCGCGCATGTACTCGACGTGGGCGCCGTCGACGGCCGCCGTGCGCAGGCCGATCCACGGCAGATGGGTCGACAGGTTGTACCAGCCGGTCTTGCGCGGCACGGTGCGCGTCTGCGCGCTTTCGGCCGCCAGCAGCAGCGCTTCATGCGAGGTGTAGAACTCGACCCGATCGAAATCGTGGATGGTCTGGCCGGCCAGCGTCTCCATGAACTTGACCGATTCGCTGATCGCTTCGACGCGCTTGGAATACTGCTCGGCAAGCGGCGCGTGATGGACCCAGTCGAGGTCCCAGTATTCGGGGTGATGCAGGTCGGCGAAGCCGCCGTCGATCAGGCCGCGGACAAAATTGATGGTCATCGCCGAGCGCTTGTGGCCTTCAAGCAGCAGTTGCGGATTCGGGATGCGCGCGGCGGACGTGAACTCCGGCCGGTTGACGGTATCGCCGCGGTAGCACGGCAGGGTGACGCCGTCCCTGGTCTCGACATCGGCCGAACGTGGCTTGGCGTACTGGCCGGCGATGCGGCCGACGCGGACCACCGGCATCTTCAGGCCGTGGACCATCACCAGGCTCATCTGCAGCAGCACCTTCAGCCGGTTGGCGATCAGCCCTGATTCGCAGTCGGCGAAGCTCTCCGCGCAATCGCCGCCCTGCAGCACGAAGCGCCTGCCGGCCTGCGCCTCGGCAAGACGTGATTTGAGGGCGTCGACTTCCCAGGACGTGACCAGCGGCGGCAGCCGGCGCAGTTCGCCGAGCGCCGCTTCCAGCGCCGCGGCATCGGGATAGTTCGGCTGCTGCACGGCGGGCAAGGCCAGCCAGGATTCAGGGGTCCAGGTCATCGTTCGGTACTGCCGGCTCGGGGGTTTGACGGGGGGCGGATTATAGGCGGCGTGATACGATGACCATCGAAATGACCAACTCGACGAGTCTTGCCATGGACCCTATCCGCAGCGTCAGTGTTGCCGAAGCGAAGAGCCATCTGAGCGAGATTCTCGCGCGCGTCGAGGCGGGCGAGGAAGTGGTGATTACCCGGCGCGGCAAGGCGGTGGCTCGACTGAAGCCGGAGCGTCGCCCCATATCGATCGCACCCGATTTCGAAAAGCTGCGTGCGTTCCGCGAATCGATGCCGATGGCGTCGATTCCGGCCGGCGAACTCATCCGCCAGATCCGCGACGACGAACGCTACTGAGCGCGCGAGCCTCCGTGCACTACCTCGACAGCAGCGTGCTGGCGGCGATCCTGCTTCGGGATCCCGAAAGCGAGCGCGCCGAAAAGCTGCTGCTGAGTCTGCGTGGTGAGCCGCAGCTGATCAGCCACTGGACCGGCGTCGAAGTGTCCAGCGCGATTGCCCGGCGGTTGCGGATGCGCGAGATCAGCGTTCGCGACGCCGCCCGGGCGCGTCAGGCTTACGATGAGGAATTCGTGGCCAAGCACGACGTGCTGATGCTGAACGCTGCCGATTACCTCCGCGCCCGCAGCCTGCTGGCCATCGATGGCACCCGACTCCGCGCCGGGGACGCGCTTCATCTCGCGGTTGCGCTGAACCACGGCGTATCCACTTTCCGCACGCTGGACAAAGACCTGCGCGAGCTCGCGGTCGAGTCCGGTCTGTCAGCCCCGGCGATCTGAATTCATGTCGGCAGCCAAGCCCGGCGAACACACGCCGATGATGCAGCAGTACCTCGCTATCAAGTCGCAGTACCCGGACACCCTGGTGCTGTACCGGATGGGCGATTTCTACGAGCTGTTCTTCGAGGACGCGCGCAAGGCGTCGAAGCTCTTGAACATCACGCTGACCAAGCGCGGCGAGTCCAACGGCGCGCCGATCGCGATGGCCGGCGTGCCCTACCACCAGCTCGAAAACTACCTTGGCCGGCTGATCCGCCAGGGCGAATCCGCGGCGATCGTCGAGCAGGTCGGTGAAGTCGGCCTCGAAAAAGGCCCGGTGCGCCGCGAAGTGGTGCGCGTGGTCACGCCGGGCACGGCGACCGACGATTCGCTGCTCGATTCCCGCGCCCAGACCCTGCTGGCGGCGGCCTGCGTCGGTGGCGGCCGGTTCGGGCTGGCCTGGCTGGAACTGTCGTCGGGGCGCTACTCGGTGCTGGAAACCGGCAGCGCCGGTGACTGGCGCGCCGAGCTGCACCGGCTGCGGGCCTCCGAACTGCTGGTGCCGGAAGACGCGGCCTACGAACTCGGCGGCCTCGCCGGCCGCGCCCGGCCGCTGTGGCATTTCGATACCTCGTCCGCCCGCCGCCTGCTGACCGAGCAGTTCGGCACCCGCGACCTGCGCGGCTTCGGCGCCGACGAGCTGGGCGCCGCGCTCGGCGCGGCTGGCGCGCTGCTGCAGTACGTGCAGGAGACGCAGAAGGCCAAGGTCGCCCATCTCACCGGGCTGCGGGTCGAGACCATCGACGAAGCGCTGATCCTCGATCCCGCGACCCGGCGCAATCTGGAGATCGAGCATTCGCTGTCCGGCTCCGCACCGCACACCCTGGTCGCGGTGCTGGACGCTTGCGTCACCGCGATGGGCAGCCGCCAGCTGCGCCGCTGGCTGTCGCGGCCGCTGCGCGATCGCGAAACGGTCGGCGCCCGCCATGACGCCGTGGCGCTGCTGATCGACGGCCTCGCCTACCCGGGTTTGCGCGATGCGCTGAAGCCGATCGCCGACATCGAACGGATCCTGGCCCGCGTCAGCCTGCGTTCGGCGCGACCGCGCGATCTGGCTGGGCTCGGTGCTTCGCTGACCGCACTGCCGGCGGTCGCCGCGACCTTCGCCGCGATCGAATCGCCGATGCTCGCCACCCTCGCCACCCGGCTCGGCGATCACGCCGCGCTGGCGGCGGCACTGGCGCGGGCGATCGTCGACGAACCACCGCTGCTGGCTCGCGACGGTGGCGTGTTCCGGACCGGCTTCGATCCGATGCTCGACGAGCTGCGTGCGCTGTCGTCGAACGCCGACGGCTATCTCACGGCGATGGAAACGCGCGAACGCGAGCGCTCCGGCATCGACAGCCTGAAGGTCGGCTACAACCGCATCCAGGGCTATTTCATCGAGGTCAGCAAGCAGCACGCCTCCAGGGTGCCGGCTGACTACATCCGTCGCCAGACGCTGACCAGCGCCGAGCGCTACATCACCGAGGAACTCAAGCGCTACGAGGATCAGGTGCTCGGCGCCCGCGACAAGTCGCTGGCCCGCGAGAAGCAGCTGTACGAGGCGCTGCTCGACCGGGTCGCCGCCGATCTGCTGCCGCTGCAGACAACCGCCGCCGCAATCGCCGAACTCGATGTGCTGGCCACGTTCGCCGACCGCGCCGAAAGCCTGCGCTGGACCCGGCCGGCGCTGGTCGCCACACCGGGCATCCGCATCGACGGCGGCCGGCATCCGGTGGTCGAAACCACGCTCGACACGCCGTTCGTGCCGAACGACACGGTGCTCGACGAATCCCGCCGGCTGCTGGTGATCACCGGTCCGAACATGGGCGGCAAGAGCACTTACATGCGCCAGACCGCGCTGATCGTGCTGCTGGCCCATGCCGGCAGCTTCGTGCCGGCCGAGGCCGCGGTGATCGGTCCGGTCGACCGCATCTTCACCCGCATCGGCGCCGCCGACGATCTGGCGCGGGCGCAGTCGACGTTCATGGTCGAGATGTCGGAAACCGCGAACATCCTGCACAACGCCACCGCGCAGAGCCTGGTGCTGATGGACGAGGTCGGCCGCGGCACCTCGACCTACGACGGCCTGGCGCTGGCCCGGGCCTCGGCCGAGCATCTGGCAACGGCTTCGAAGGCCTGGACCCTGTTCGCCACCCATTACTTCGAGCTGACCGAGCTGGCCGGCGAGCTGCCCGGCGTGGTCAACGTCCACCTCGATGCCGCCGAGTACGCCTCGGCCGCAGGCGACCAGCTGGTGTTCCTGCACAAGGTGCAGCCGGGCCCGGCCAATCGCTCCTACGGGCTGCAGGTGGCGGCCCTGGCCGGCGTGCCGGCAGCAGTGATCGCCCGGGCGCGGACGGTGCTGAATGCGCTGGAAGCCGGCGCCGCCGCGCAGCCGATGGCGAAGGCGCCGCCGCCGGCATCAAAGAAGCCGGCGGCGCCGCAACTGGCCCTGTTCGCCGCGCCGGAATCAGCGGCACTGGCGCTGCTCGACGGCATCGATCCCGACGCGCTGAGTCCGCGCGAAGCGCTGGATGCGCTTTACCGGCTCAAGAAGGCGCGCTGAGTCCGTTACACGCCGGCTTTGCGCAGCATCAGCTTGACGATGGTGACCAGGGTCAGCACGAACACCACGGTCAATACGATGGCGACGATGATGAACACCATCGGTTTGCCGGACGAGAAATCGCGCACCCGGTTCTCGTGGCTCTGCACGCCGAAGAACGAGGCGAGCACGCTGATGATGGTGTCGACCAGCGTCGGCGGCTTGACCGGCGGCGGCAGCTTCGGCTCCTGGCTCACGGTCAGTAGTCCGCCAGCAGCTTGTTGCTGAGCACCATGTCGGCTGCGGACTTGGCGCGGATGTCGTCGGCGATCAGCTTTTCGAGCTTGCCGCCAAGCAGCGGAATCGAGCAGCTGACATTCCAGCTGAAGGTATTGGTGGCGTTGCCGCTGCCAGCCACCTTCATGTCGGCGCTGATCTTCAGCGGCACGCCTTTCAGCTCGATTTCCAGACGACCGACGCCGGTCTTCAGGTTCCAGGTGTCCTGCTGGACCACCGCGTTGTACTCGCCGAGGATCTTCCTGGCGAAATCCGGCATCGCGATGTCCGAGCGCTGCTGCGAGCGGTGCTTGATGCGGAACGTGTCGCCGCTGGACTCGCATTCCAGGACCTCGAAGTCCTTGACGCCATCCAAGGTCTGGTACTTGCGCTCGAAGTAGCCGCGGTCCGAATACATCTTCAGCACCGACGCGGCCGGCTTGTTCAGCGTGTGGGTTTCATCGAACTTCATGGCGATCATCTCGACTGGGACAGGTCTGGAAAGGGACGCTCAGACGGCGTCCTTGAGGTGCAGCGTGCGGAACAGCGCGGCGCGCGCGTTGAGTTCGACATCGAGCGTGGCCAGCATGACGAAGACGCCGCCGAGGCGGCGATGCAGGAACACGATCTCGCGCGGCGGCACCCGGAAGTAGCGTGACAGGGCGTTGCGGGCCGCGACATTCGCCGCCCGCATCGGCAGCCGGCTGGCGCCCCAGCGGTACTCGCCGCGGGCATTGCGCAGTTCCTTCGGCGTGCGTGGATCGTCGGCGGCGTTGAATGGCTCGGTGATCAACTCGCACATGTCGAGGAAATCGTTCTTCACCTGGTCCGGGAACTGCGCCTGCATCAGGCCGATGTCGATCGCGCCCTGCAGCGCGCGCGGCCGATCGTGCAGCGATGCGCCAGCGACCAGCTCGCCGTAGGCGCGGATGAAGCCGCGCTCGAATTCGCGGGTGGCGCCGAAGTCGAGCAGCACGATCCTGTCGTCGGCCGGCGTGTCGCCGATCCGGAAACGGTAGTTGCCGAAGTTCGGATCGCTCTGCACCAGGCCCCAGTCGAAGAACTCCGCGAGGCACAGATCGAGGAAGGCGGCGCCGAAACGATTGCGGCGCGCCTGCGACAGCGCCATCAGCGCCGGGTCGCGGATCGCCACGCCGCGCTCGTAGGTCGTGGTCAGCACGGCGCCGGACGAGTAATCGCGCAGCACCTTCGGCACCACGAAGCGGGGATCGTCGGCCAGTCTTCGGGCAAAGGCCTCGGTGAAATCGGCTTCGGCGCGATAGTCGACTTCGCGCTTGAGCATGTCGCGGACTTCGGCGAAGGTCGGTTCGAGATCGATTTCCTTCGGCGCCAGCCGGGTCATCGCCAGCAGCCGGGACAGGGTGCGGATATCGCTGTCGATCGAATCGGCGACGCCGGGGTACTGGATCTTGACCACCAGTTCCAGGCCGTCGGAGCGGCGCCGCGCGCGGTGCGCCTGACCCAGGCTCGCCGCCGCGATCGGATCGGGATCCACCTCCAGCTCGGCCAGCCGCTGGCGGCCGAGACTCTTTTCCAAGGCCGGGCCGACCACCTTCCAGTCCACCGGTGGCGTGTCGTCCTGCAGGCTGGCCAGCACCTCGACCGCTTCCTCGGGCAGGAA
Organism: Lysobacteraceae bacterium; assembly: GCA_013823855.1. GTDB lineage: Bacteria > Pseudomonadota > Gammaproteobacteria > Nevskiales > Nevskiaceae > Nevskia. The sequence continues at coordinate 6,720 of PNMW01000051.1, forward strand.
GTACTGGCCGAACAGCGACATCATCTGGCCGGCCTTCATCACGCTGCCCTTGAGCTGGCCGAGCTCGTCGGCCAGCACCTGGGCCTGCTTGCGATAGAACTCCCGGTTGGCGCCGGTCTTCTCGACCTCGCCGCGGAAGATGTTCATCAGCGAGTGGGCGACGATCTTGGTGCCGGCGCCGAAGCCGAGCTTGGTCAGCGCCATGTTGCGTTCGAACGGACGGGTCTTCAGCGACGACAGGCTGGGCTTGTGCGGTGGCTTGTTCGAGGAATCGGAATCCATTGACCGGCGTTGCAACCCTGGGGCGTTCTCGGTGAACAGTTGCTCATTCTACCGGCTGTCGGGCTTGTCTCCGGCAATCCCGAAACGCTCCATGCGCCGGTACAGCGCCTGGCGCGACAGGCCCAGCGACTGCGCGGCGCGGCTGACCATGCCGCCGGCCCTGGCCAGCGCCGCCAGCACGGCCTCCTTCGACGGATCATCCAGCGACCGCGCGATCGGCCTCGGCTGGATGTTCAGGCCGAGATCCGCCGGCTGGATCACGCCGTGCTGGCACAGCAGCCGCGCCCGCTCCAGCACGTTCTTCAGTTCGCGGACATTGCCGGGCCAGCTGTGCTGGTGCAGCAGGTCGCGGGCTTCCGGCGACAGCAGCACGCCGCTGTCGCGCAGGAAGGCTTCGGCCAGCGCATCGACATCGTCCATGCGCTCGACCAGCGGCGGCAGGTTCAGCTCGATGACGTTGAGCCGGTAATACAGGTCTTCGCGGAAGCGGCCTTCCCGGATCATCTGCGGCAGGTCGGAATTGGTCGCGCTCAGCACCCGGACCCGCGCCTTGCGGATCCGGTTCGAGCCGAGGCGCTGGTAGTCGCCGGTCTCCAGCACCCGCAGCAGCTTGACCTGCCCGGCCAGCGGCAGGTTGCCGATCTCATCGAGAAACAGCGTGCCGCCATCGGCCTGCTCGAAACGGCCTTCGCGCACACGGGTCGAGCCGGTATAGGCGCCGGCCTCGGCGCCGAACAGTTCGGCCTCGGCCAGCTCGTTCGGCAGGGCCCCGCAGTTGACCGCGACGAACGGCGCCGCCTTGACCGCCGAATTGCCGTGCACGATCTGGGCGATGCGCTCCTTGCCGGCGCCGTTCGGGCCGGTGATCAGCACCGGCGCGTTCGAACGGGCGATCTGGCAGGCCATGGTCACTACCCGTTCGGTGACATCGGCGGCGTAGACCAGGCCGCAGAGATCGAAGCGCGCGGCCAGCTGCTCGCGGCGACGGTTGCGCTCGGTGCGCCGGGTGCTGGCTTCCCGCGCCGCCTCGGCCAGTTCCAGCAGGTTCTCGACGGTGGCCAGCAGCTTGGCATCGTCCCAGGGCTTGGCGAGGTAGTCGGCAGCGCCGGCCTTGACCAGTTCGACGGCGGTCGCCAGATCGGTCCAGGCGGTCAGCAGGATCACCGGCAGATCCGGATTGCGGGCGCGGATGGCATGGAACAGGGCCGCGCCCTCGGCACCGGAGGTGGTGTCGGCGCTGAAGTTCATGTCAGCCACCACCAGACTGACCGGTTCGCGGCCGAGCACCTCGAGGCCGGCTTCCGGCGATGCCGCCGTGAGCGCGTGGATGTCGTGCAGCGAGAACAGCAGGCTCAGCGCGTCGCAGACGCCCGGGTTGTCGTCGATGATCAGGATGGTTCGCATGGCGCTTCGATGAACCGGCGGAGGGCCGGGTTTGATTGTGGGCCAAGCCGTAGCCGCACCGGGCGGCATCCGGCGAATCCGCGGCGCTCGACGCCGCCCGGGAACGGGAACGATTCCTGTCTCGAATGAACAACTTGCGCCAGGGGACCGGACGGCGCCCTGGGCGTGGCTGCACTGTCCGGAAACTCGGACAGGCTCCGGACAAACGGCAGTCAATTCACCTTGACAAGGTTCGGATCCAAGGTCCAACCTGCCCGCGCTTCGGTCATCCAGGGACTGTCATTTCTGGGTGCCAAGAGGGAATCCGGTGCGCTGAGGACGAGTCATTCCGGAGCTGCCCCCGCAACTGTAAGCGGCGAGTTCGCGTTCGTGGGACGCCACTGGTGCGCAGGCATCGGGAAGGCTGGAACGCAACAACGACCCGCGAGCCAGGAGACCTGCCGACGCAAGAACAACAGTCCTCGGGCGGGGTGCACCGAACGGACGCTTTCCTGGCCTGGCGCCGCCGCGCAAGTACCTCGAACGCGTTCGCCGGGCCGCTCGGGACGGAAAGCAACGAGGACCCGACCGTGCAGACCTCTCGTTCATCGAAGCCCGAACCCGCGCGCCCCCGCGACGCGATCCGCGAAGTGGCGCAGCCGGCCATCTGGTCGCTGGTCTACCACAGCCGCGCCCGCTGGCCGATGTCGGAAGACCAGCTTGACGAGTTGCAGCGCGCCGCCGCCGCGCGCAACCGGGCCGAAGGCCTGACCGGCCTGATGATCTACGACGAAGGCCGCTTCTTCCAATGGCTGGAAGGCCCGGAAGCCAGCCTGGAAAAGGTCTGGCTATCGATCCAGCGCGATCCACGCCACGGCGCCATCGATGTGCTCGGACGCAGCCCGGCACCGATCCGCTGCTTCGGCGACTGGGACATGAAGCTGTCGACCCGCGGCTCTGCCGCCAACAAGGCGCACGCCGGTTTCATCCACCTGCCGCCCAGCCTGATCGACACCCTGAACCGGCGCCCGCACGCGGCCGCCGAACTGCTGGCGTCGATGGCGATCCGCTCGCCGGTGGTGATCGCCCGCGAACCGCTGTCGGCCGCCGACGCCGCCCGGCGGATTTCCGGACGACCGAAGCAGGAGGTGCTGAAGAACGTCGTCGAATCGGTCCTGGTGCCGCAGCTCGCCGCGTTGCACGCCGACGACACGGTACTGCCATCGGTCGATCCCCGGATCGCCGAGCTGGCCCGGCTGCTCATTGCCGCCGATCCGCAGAGCGGCCTGTCGCAGATGGCCGAGCTGCAGGGGCTGTCACGGTCGATCGGCGCGCTGTGCAGCGATCTCTACGAACCGCTGGCGCGCAGCCTCGGCGATCTCTGGCTCGATGACGACTGCACCGAACTGGAGATGACGGTTGCCCTGTGCCGCGTGCAATCGGCGATACGCCAGTCGACCGTCGGCGCGCAACGCCTGCCGATGACCCAGCTGCCGGCCGTGCTGGTCACGCCGCAGCCCGGCGAGCAGCACCGGCTCGGCGCCAGCCTAGACGCCGAAGTGCTCTGGCAGGCGGGCTGGAACACCCAGTACGAAGCCCCGGCCACCGACGAGGCGCTGGAGCAGCTGGTCGCCGACACCTGGTTCGATGCGCTCGACCTGTCGCTCAGCTCGTCGTTCCGCCGCGAGCAATGGCTGCCGCGGATGGCCCAGACCATCCAGCATGTCCGCGATGCCTCACGCAATCCGCAGCTGGTAGTGGTGGTCGGCGGCCGGATGTTCCACGAGCACGAGGACGCCGGCACCGATATCGGTGCCGACGCCGGCAACCGCTCGGCGCCGCTGCTGGCGGCAAAGATCATGGCGACGCTGAAGCGCTGATCGCGGCCGGCAACACCGCTCGCGGTCGACAGCGACGCCGCCGACCGCCTCAGCGCGAGGTCTTCAGCCAGTGATGCACGCGGTCGCTCAGCGCATCGAGCGGCAAGGCGCCGCCGCTGAGCACGATGTCGTGGAACTGGCGGATGTCGAAACGCTCGCCCAGCGCGGCCCTGGCTTCGTCGCGCAGCGCCAGGATCCGCAACTGGCCCAGCTTGTAGCCCAGCGCCTGCCCCGGCCAGGCGATGTAGCGATCGGTTTCCGACTGTACTTCCGGCTCGTCGTCCGATGAGTGCGCGTGGAACCAGTCGACCATCTGCTGGCGAGTCCAGTGCCGGTAGTGGACGCCGGTGTCGAGCACCAGGCGGTTGGCGCGCAGCAGTTCGTCCGACAGCCGGCCGTAGTCGCTGAGCGGCTCGCTGTAGAAGCCGACTTCCTTGCCGAGGCGCTCCGAGTACAGCGCCCAGCCTTCGACATAGGCGGTGTAGCCACCCTGCTGCCGGAACGGCGGCAGCTCCGGCAGGGTCTGCGCGATCGACACCTGCATGTGATGGCCCGGCGAACCTTCGTGATAGGCGGTCGATTCGATGGTCAGCAGCGAGCGGTGGGCGAAGTCGCCGGTGTTGACATAGATCTGCCCGGGACGCTTGCCGTCCGGCGAGCCCTGCAGGTACGAGGCGCCCGGCGCTTCCTGTTCGCGATAGGCCTCGACGGCACTGACCTGCACCGCCGTTTTCGGCAGCAGGCCGAACAGCTTCGGCAGCATCGGCTCCATCTGGGCGTTGTAGGCCCGGTAGCGCTCGAGAATCTGTTCGCGCGAGCTGGCGAAGGTGTCGCGGTCCTGTTTCAGCGCCACCCGGAAACTGGCCAGATCGTCGTAGCCGAAGCGTCGGGCGATCGCCACCTGCTCGGTTTCGATGCGGGCCACTTCGCGTAGCCCCAGCTCATGGATCGCCTGCGGGGTCAGATCGGTGGTGGTCTGGTTGCGCACCATGTAGCGATACAGCGCGTCGCCGTCCGGCAAGGCCCAGACGCCGGGCTGCAGCCGGCCCTTCGGGGCGTACTCGCGGGTGACGAAGTTCGCCAGCCGTCGGTAGGCCGGGCGCACCTTGCCATCGATCGCGGCGACGATCGCCGCCTTCAGCCGCGCCCGGTCAGCGACGGGAAAACGCTCCGGCATGCTGGCCAGCGGGGCCGCGAAGGCGCTGTCGAGGCCAGCTGGCCGGGCGATCTCGGTGCATTGCGCCGCCACTTTCTCCAGCAGGTACTTCGGCGGCATCAGCCCGGCCTTGATGCCGGCGCGCGACACCTCGATCAGCTGATCGATCTGCGCCGGCATCGCGTTCAGGCGCGCCAGCCAGTCCTCGTAATGCCGCACGGTGTCGGTCGGCACGACGCCGGCGAACTGCGGGTACTGCAGCTGCGCGCCATTGGTCTGGTCCAGCGGCATCAGGTTGAGCTTCAGCCGCAAGCCTTCGAGCGCATCGCGCAGCTGGCCGATCATCAGTTCGCGATTCAGCCGTTCCACCTCCGGGAAGTCGCGGCTGTCGATCGCCTCGAAGCGGGCCAGCCAGCCGATCAGCGCCTGCTGCCGCGCCGCGCTGCCGGCCAGCGAGTTGTCGCTCCAGCGGTCGTTGTAGCGATCGTCGCCGAGAATGGTCGCGAACTCCGGGCTCTGCTTCAGCGTGTCCTGCCAGTGCTCGGCGAGCAGGCTGCCGAGCGCCTGGCGACGCGCTTCCAGCGACAGCGCCTCGGCCGCACCGGCAGCGCCGGCCATGACCAGACCCAGGATCAGCAGCAGGAACCGGAAACAGGCCATCGGGTGACGGGTCATCGGCAGGACGTCGGGAACAGGGGTGAGGAAGGCGAATGTCGCTGCAGCAGAGGGTCTCAGATCGAACGGGTCGCCATCGCCGGCGGCACCCGGGAGGCGCGCCGCGCCGGTCCCAAAACCGCCAGCTGGCCGAGCAGCCACAGGCTCAGGCAGCCGACCGGCACGTAGTACCACGGCATCGCCTGGGTCTGGTAGTGCTGGATCAGCCAGACATTGAAGCCGTAGGCGAGCCCGGCGCCGAGCACCAGCCCGATGCTGGTGATGACGAAGTTCTCGGCCAGGAAGTAGCGCAGGATCGCACCGCGCGTCGCACCGAGCGCCCGCCGGGTACCGATCTGCTTGGTCCGCTGGGTGACCCAGAAGCTGGCCATGCCGACGATGCCGAGCGCGGTGATGATCAGCAGCGAGGCGATCACCACGCCGAGGATGATCATCATCGCGCGGTCATCCGAATAGGCATCGGCACGGATCTTCTCGACGGTCTTGCCTTCGCGGACGATGCGGTTCGGATTGATCTCGGCGAGCTTCGCCTCGGCGGTCTTCATCAGTGCATCGCGCTGACCGGGCGCGGTGCGGATGATGTAGCGGATGAACGCGCCTTCGTTGATCACCTCCGGCAGCAGCGTGGCGAACTCGACGACCTCGTCGTTGTGCACCCACGGCGCCTGCAGGCGATCGATGATGCCGATCACCGTCGAGGCATCGGCGTCGGTATCCAGCCACACGGACTTGCCGATCGGGTCCTGCCCCGGCCACAGCTTGTTGCCGAGCGCCCGGGTGATGATGATCACCGGCGGCCAGCCCTTGGTCTTGCGGCTGCGCTCGCCGAGTTCGTCGGGACGGTACGGGCGGCCGGCGATCAGCCGTGCGCCCATCGCGTCGAGGCCGTGGTCATCGCTGAAGTACATCGCCGAATAGGCCGACGAGGTCTTCTGCTCCCGGGTCAGCGACAGCCCGGAACTCCAGCCGCCGTTGGTCATCGGCAGCGAATTGATCGGTGCGGCCTCGACCACGCCCGGCAAGGCCCGCAGCATTGCCAGATCATCGGCGATGGCGTTCTTCAGGTTGAAGTCGGCGCCGAAGCCGATCGAGGCGAGCACGAAGGTATCGCGCTCGTTCATGCCGCTGGGGCGTTCCATCAGCGCCGCGCGCTCGCTGATGATGAACAGGCTGTTGCAGACGATCGCCAGGGTCAGCGCGATCTGCAGGCCCAGCAGCACCAGCGCCACTCTCGAGCGCATCAGCGCCGACAGGATCGGACGAAGTTCCATCGGTCTCTCCTTACTGGGTCTTGAGCTGCGAAGCGGGCTGCACGCGGCAGGCGCGCCAGGTCGGGAACAGGCCGGCCAGCGTCGCCGACAGCACCGACAGCAGCAGGGTCACTGCGACCATCGTCCAGTCGAGCTGGGTGATGGTCTTGAACTCGCTGTACAGGGCCCGCACGCCCATCAGGCCCAGGCCGGTCAAGGCCAGGCCGACGAGGCCGCCGCTGATGCCGACCACGCCGGCTTCGATCAGGTGCTGCAGGAACAGCTGGCCACGGCTGGCGCCGAGCGCCCGGCGCAGGCCGATCTCGCCGCTCTTGCGCATGAACTTGGCCAGCAGCAGGCCGACGGTGTTGACCAGGCAGACGGCGAGGAACGCGAATGCCAGCCCGACCTGGATCTCGACATCGCGCGACACCACTTCCTGCAGCGCGATCCATTCGTTGACGTCCGGCAGCAAGGTCGCCAGCGGTCGCTCGAAGCGGCCGAGCTTCTTCTGTTCCATCACGTAGGCATCGAGAAAATTCTTGTACTCGGCCTCGCGCGCCGGGCTGTCGAGCTGGGCCCAGAACTGGATCCAGATGCAGTCCGACGCCAGATAGCCTTCCCAGCCGGGTGCCGGCGCCTTGAAGCAGCTGTTGTTGCCGGACGACTGCGCGCGCAGGTCGATCGCGGTGGTGAACGGGATGAAGGCTTCCTCGGATTCGGTCAGCGCGCCGACCGTCAGATCGAAGTACTTGACGCGCGGCTGCCAGTGGTCGAGCACGCCGACCACGGTGTAGTCGACGCCGTCGAAGCGCACCGTCTTGCCGGTGGAGTCGGCGCCGCCGAACAGCTTTTCGTTGGTGGTCTGGGTCAGCACCGTGACCCGCGCCATGGCTTCGTCCTGCTCGCGGCTCCACGGCGCGCCGTAGCGGAACGGCGGCTCGAACATCGGGAAGAAGTCGTTGTAGGTCGCGCGTCCCAGCATCAGGTACGGCTTCACTTCCGGCCCGCTTCCATCGTTGGCGGGCTGCACCGGCAGCACCACCTTGTACATCGCCACCTGCCGATCGGCGCGGCCGGCGGCCATCAGCGCCGTGGCATCGAGATAGGTCAGCTGATCCGGCAGCCGGCCCTTTTCCTCGTCGTAGGCCTGGTTGATGTCCCAGTTGTCGAGCTGCACGACATGCAGCCGGTCCGACTTCCACGGAATCGGATCGCTGCCCATCAGGTGGAACACCGTCAGGCTGGTCATGCTCGCGGCGATGCCGAGGGCGATGCCGAACACCATCAGCGCGGTCAGCACCGGGTTCCTGCGCAGGCTGCGCAGTCCCAGACTCAGGTAGTAGCCGAACATGGTCGTGATCTCCGGCCGCGCTCAGGCCTGCGCCGCTTGCGGCACGACCACGCCGAGCCCGCGCATCCGCGGCTCGGCCTGGATGTCGACCACCTGCCCGTCGATGACGTGGACGTTGCGCTGCGCGCGTGCAGCCAGTTCCGGGTCGTGGGTGACCATGATGATGGTCGCGCCGTCGGCATGCAGTTCCTCCAGCAACTGCATCACGCCGCGCGCCATCTGGGTGTCGAGATTGCCGGTCGGCTCGTCGGCCAGCAGGATCTTCGGCGAACCGGCCAGCGCGCGGGCGATCGCCACCCGCTGCTGCTGACCGCCGGACAGCTCCGACGGGTAGTGCTTCATCCGCGCCGACAGGCCGACCCGGGCCAGTGCCTCCTCGATGCGCCTGCGGCGCTCGCTGGCGTTGAAGCCGCGGTAGCGCAGCGGCACGTCGACGTTGTCGAACAGGTTCAGGTCCGGAATCAGGTTGAAGCCCTGGAAGATGAAGCCGATCTTTTCGTTGCGCAGCCGCGAACGGGCGGCATCGTCCATGCCGCGGACGTCGACGCCGTCGAGGAAGTACTCGCCGCCGGTGAACTCCTCCAGCAGGCCGGCGATGTTCAGGAACGTGGTCTTGCCCGAGCCGCTGGGGCCGGTGACCGCGACGAACTCGCCCTCCCGGACATGGATCGAGAAGTCGCGCAGCGCATGGGTCTCGATCAGGTGCGTGCGGTAGACCTTGGACAGATGGTTCATCTTCAGCATGGCTGTGTGCTCTCGGGATTCGTCAGCGGAAATGGCATCGGCAGTCCGGCCCCGGCCGGCCGGACGGAACGGGTGGTGGCAGGGCGGTTCAATGCAGCACCACGCGTTGCGCGCCGTTGAAATCGTCGGTGCCGGAAATCACGATCCGGTCGCCGGCGTCGAGGCCGGTCAGGATCTCGACCTTGTTGAGGCTGGTGGCGCCGGTCTCGATGCTGACCCGCTCGGCGACATCGCCGCGGATCACGTAGGCGACGCGCCCGGCACCGGCGTCGAGGAACGGGCCGCGGCTGACGGTCAGCACATTCTTCTTCTCATCGAGCAGCACGCGCGCCGACAGCCGCTGGTTCTGGCGCAGGCCCTCCGGCACGTCGCCGGCGAAGCGCACCCGGGCCGCGACCTGGCCGGCGACCACTTCCGGCGACACCGCGCTGATCTCGCCCGGCCACTGGCGGCCGGCATTGCTGATCTGCGCCGGGATGCCGGGTGCCAGATCGCGGGCAAAGCTTTCCGCGACCTTGATCTCCAGCTCCAGGCGGCTCAGGTCGACCACCGTCAGCAGCGGCGCATCGCGCGCCACGCTGGCCCGCTCGGCGATCAGCAGCTGGCCGATCTGGCCGGACACCGGCGCCCGTAGCGCCAGCGCATCGACCTGCCGCGACAGATCGGCGACCAGCAGCTGCTGGCGATCGCGCGCCAGCTTTTTCGATTCGACGTCGAAGCGGATCTGCTCCGGCTCCAGCGCCAGGTCCTCGCGGGCGCGGTTCAGCGCGAACGCGGCTTTTTCCAGCGCATCCTCGTTGCGCAGCACCTGCAGCTCCGAGTACGCACCCTGCTCGTAGGCCTTGCGGCTGCGCTCGACTTCGCGCGCGGCGGTCTTGCGATCGACCTCGGCACGGTCGACGGCTTCCTGCACCGTCATCTGCTGGCGACGGGCGGCCAGCTTGGCGCGCTGCCAGTCGATGTCCAGCGCCGCCAGCTGGGCGCGCTCCTGGGCCAGGCGGTTGCTCAGCTCCGGGCTGTCGATCACCGCGATCACCGCGTCGCGCTCGACCCGGTCGCCGGCCTGCACCTTCAGGGTCACGGTGCCGCCAGCGGCGGCGTACAAGGTCGGGCTGACCGCCGCCACCACCCGACCGTCGGCGGCGATGTCGCGCACGAAGTCGCCACGCTCGACGGTCGCCACATTCAGCCGCGCCAGCGTGGCGGTGGCTTCGGCGGTCAGCGTGCGCCGCGCCGCCGGCAGCGCCATGGCGAGCAGCAGCACGGCCGCTGCCGTCACCACGATCCACGGCAGCCGGCGGCGCCAGCCGGGTGCGGCGGCAATCACGCGGTCCTGTGCAGCGGTATCACGAAACATGGGTTCTCCCTCGCCGCGTGCGGGCAGCGATGCGGGTGGTTCGGTGGTGGCGGGGTTGACGGCGAGCGGCGCCCGTCGATCTCAGACCCAGATCGTCGGATCGGCCGGCTTGCGCTTGACCAGCCGCAGGTTGCAGCCGCTATTCGGGGCTGCCGGGTGCTTCGGCGCCGGCGCATCGAGGCGCTCGGCTGCGCTGCGCCGGCATGGAATGCCGGTGCTCGGCTCGACGGTGCCGGCCTTGAGCTGCGGCTGCGCAAGGCTTGCCGGCCGGGTCATCGCGTCGCTGGCGCCACGCAGGATGGTGCGCGAACCGACCGCCGTCAGCAGCGGCAGGCTCAAGGCCAGCCCCGTCAGCACCACTCCGATCCGCTTGCGCATCGCCGTTCTCCCTGTTCGATTGCAGGGTGCTGCGCGCAATCGCCGTACCAGCCAGGACTTTCGTCTCAAGCTGCTGTTTTCACGATGTTTCAGTCGGGACCTGAAGAGCGACGAAGGTGTCCGCGGACAGCCCCCGGACAGTGTCCGCGACTGGACGGACAGGCGGCCGCCAGCCACCCCGGCCGAGGCCGCGCGAATTGCGGCATCCTCGCGGCCATGGACACCCATGCCCTGAACGCCTTCATCGAGGTTGCCGACACCGGCTCGTTCTCCAAGGCCGGCGAGCGCCTGCACCTGTCGCAGCCGGCGATCTCCAAGCGCATCGCGGCGCTGGAGGACAGCCTCGGCCAGCCGCTGTTCGACCGCGTCGGCCGGCGCATCGACCTGACCGATGCCGGACGCACCTTGCTGCCGCATGCCCGCCGGGTGCTGGCGGAAATGGAGGACGCGCGGCGTGCGCTGTCGCGGCTGTCCGGCACGGTCAGCGGCCGGCTGTCGATCGGCACCAGCCACCACATTGGCCTGCACCGGCTGCCGCCGGTGCTGCGGGCGTTCACCCAGGCCTATCCCGATGTCGATCTCGACATCCATTTCATGGATTCCGAGGATGCCTGCGAGGAAGTGGCGCAGGGCCGGCTCGAACTCGGCATCGTCACCCTGCCCGACGCGCCGCCGGACGCGCTGCTGATGCAGACGATCTGGCGCGATCCGCTGTCGGTCGTGGTGGCGCCGAATCATCCGCTGGCCCAGGCCGGCGTGCCTTCGCTCGATCAGCTGGCCAGCCACCCGGCGGTGCTGCCGGACGAACGCACCTACACCCACCGGATCGTCATGAGCGCGCTGCAGGCCCATGGCGTGGCGCCGCGCGTGCGGCTGTCGACCAACTATCTGGAAACCTTGAAGATGCTGGTCGCGATCGGCCTCGGCTGGAGCGTGCTGCCATGCTCGATGCTCGACGATTCGATCGTCGCGATCGATCGCCCGGAACTGACCCTGAGCCGCGACCTGGGCGCGGTCTGGCACCGCGGCCGGACCCGCTCCGGCCCGGCGCGGGCGCTGCTGGGCCTGCTGGGCGTCCGCCTCTGAAAACCGGCGGGCATCGCTATACTGCCGCCCCGGACTTGCGGCGGCGTCGCGAATCCGTCAACAAAATCAATGATCTGTGGCGATTCCGGAGCGAGCATGAGCGAACTGGTGCTGCATCACTACCCGCTGTCCCCGTACAGCGAAAAGATCCGCGCGATCTTCGGCTACAAGCAACTCGCCTGGAAATCGGTGGTGACGCCGCTGCAGCTGCCGAAGCCCGACCTGCTGGCGCTGACCGGCGGCTACCGCAAGGCGCCGGTGCTGCAGATCGGCCGCGACATCTACTGCGACAGCGCGCTGATGGTCCGCGTCATCGACCGGCTGTACCCGACGCCACCGCTGCTGCCGAGCGCCTTGAAGGCGAGCTGTGCCGCCTTCGCGGCGATCGAGCAGACCCTGTTCTTCGCGGCCGTGCCCACCGTGTTCCAGCCGGCCGGCCTCAAGGTGCTGATGGAGCGCATCGGCCCGGAGCAGATGGCGCGCTTCTCGGCCGATCGCGCCCAGCTGTTCACCGGCGGCAGCGCATCGCGCCCCGGGCCGGAATTCGGCAAGACCCACTTCCTGCCGCTGATGAATGCGCTGGACCAGCAGCTGCAGGCCTCGCCGTTCCTGCTCGGCGAAGCCCCGACGGCCGCCGATTTCAGCGCTTTCCACCCGGTCTGGTTCATCCGCAACAACGCCGGCGTGGCGCCGCTGCTCGACCCGTTCAAGAGCCTGATGGCCTGGTTCGAGCGGATGACCGCGTTCGGCAACGGCAGCCCGGCCGAGATCAGCGCCGACGAGGCCATCGCGCTCGCCCGTTCGAGCGCCGACCTGCAGCCACCCGATGGCCCGCTGCTGGAACCCGAGGGCGCGCGCATCGGCTCGCAGGTGACGGTGGCCGCGACCGACTACGGTGTCGATCCGGTCGCTGGCCGGCTGATCCACGCCTCGGTGTTCGAGATCGTCATCAAGCGCGTCGACGAGCGCGCCGGCGAACTGGTGGTCCACTTCCCGCGCGCCGGCTTCAAGGTGACGCCGGCCTGAGCCGGTTTCGTCACCCCGGCTGCCGCACCGGCGGCGGCCGGTTGTAGCGGACGATCAGCAGCACGCCGAACAGCACCAGCGCCATCGCCGCCAGTTCGCTGGCGACGAACAGCTCGCCGCCAAGGCCGACGCCGAACAGCAGCGCGATCACCGGGTTGACATAGGCGTAGCTGGTCGCCAGCTGCGGCGTGACCGTCTGCACCAGATAGATGTAGGCGCTGAACGCGATGACGCTGCCGAACAGCGCCAGATAAGCCAGCGCAGCCATCGCCTTCGGCGTCGTCACCAGCTGCCAGGACTCGCCTTTCGCCCACGAGGCAGCCAGGAACAGCAGGCCGGCCGACAGCATCTGGCAGGCCGTGCTCATCGCCCCCTTCGGCAGATCGATGCGCCGGCTCCACACCGAGCCGAACGCCCAGGACACCGATGCCGTCACCAGCAGCGCCGCCGACAGCGGATTGGCCGCGAAGTCACCGCCGATGTTCAGCAGCAGGATGCCGGAGAAGCCGACCACCAGGCCGATCCACTGCATCTTCCGCGGCCACTGCCCCCAGATGCCGCCGAACAGGCTGGCCCACAGCGGCATCGTCGCCACCACCGTCGCCGCCAGCGCCGATCCGACCGACTGCTGCGCATAGACCACCGCGCCGTTGCCGACATTCAGCAGCAGGAAGCCGACGGCTGCCGAATAGCCGCATTGCCGCAAGCCCGGCAGCGGCG
>PNMW01000039.1 GCA_013823855.1 Lysobacteraceae bacterium
GTATAGATGCCTTTTCGCAGGCGTCAATCGAGTTGCTGAAATATTTTTGCGATGGCGCCGACGACGGCATTTCCGAGCATGGTGGCCCGAGTCATGCGGCGATAAATTCAACCCCGAATCTTCAATCTCTGAAGCTCTCGATAGTAATGAAGCCGATTCCCAACGAACCGCCGGACCAAGAGGACGATTCCCCGTTCGAGCGTCGCTGGGTCCGCAGCGACGAAATCGCGACCCTCGTGAAGCACATGCAGCTAGTAATTCCGGATGCCGAGTGGCAAGCCAGCGTCGGCAGCCCGAACAAATCCGGCACATTGCCCGACACCTGATCCCGCCCTGACAGGCTCGGCATTTCGACAAGGTCACCGCCGCTCCCGCATCATCCGTTACCGCATTCCCCAGAAACATTGCGCATGTCCGTCGTTGCCCTGACCGATTTACTGACCGCCGCTGCTGCCGATTCCGAGCAGGCGGGTGCCGCAGCGACCGACAGCACCGCGCTCGACCATCGCCAGCGTCTGGAACGCAACAAGCTGGTCAAGCGGCTACGCCGACAGGTTGGTCAGGCGATTACCGACTTCGGAATGATTCGCGACGGCGACCGGGTGATGGTCTGCCTGTCCGGCGGCAAGGACAGCTACACGATGCTCGATGTCCTGCTGATGCTGCGGGACGCTGCGCCGGTCGATTTCGAGATCCTGGCCGTCAACCTCGACCAGAAGCAGCCGGACTTTCCGGAACACGTGCTTCCGGAATATCTGAAGAGCCGTGGCGTGCCGTTCCACATCATCGAGCAAGACACCTATTCGGTCGTCAAGCGCGTGATCCCGGAAGGTAAGACCATGTGCAGCCTGTGCTCCCGCTTGCGCCGGGGCTCGCTGTATTCGTTTGCCGAAGCGAACGGCTACAACAAGATCGCCTTGGGTCACCATCGGGACGACATCGTCGCGACCTTCTTCCTGAACCTGTTCTTCAACGCCAAGATGGCGTCGATGCCGCCGAAGCTGAAGAGCGACAACGGCAAGCACATCGTCATCCGACCGCTGGCCTACGTGCGCGAGACCGACATCATCGAGTACGCGCGCCAGCAGGCGTTCCCGATCATCCCCTGCAACCTTTGCGGGTCGCAGGAACAGCTGCAGCGCAGGCAGGTGCGCAAGATGATGGAAGAGTGGGACGCCAAGCATCCGGGCCGCGTCGAACACGTGTTCTCGGCGATGCAGAACATCGCGCCGTCGCAGCTGGCAGATCGATCGCTGTTCGACTTCGTCGGGCTCGACGGCGACGCGCCGGTCCGCCACTGGCTCAAGCACGATCGCGACGGCAGCGGCGACGATGCGCCCTGATCGCCCGGTCCGCGCCCGCGGGCTGGCGGTCGCAATACTGCTGCTGTGCTGCAGCTTCCCGGCGACGGCAGAACTGCCGCCGTCGGCATCGCCGTTCCTGTGGCAGGTCACCGGCGACAAGACCACGCACTACCTGCTCGGCTCGGTGCATCTGCTGCCGAAAACCGCCGGGCAATTGCCAGCGGGAATCAGGCAGGCTTTCGAGGCGGCGGACACCCTTGTGTTCGAAAGCGATATCGCCAGGCTGTCGGACCGCGACAGCACTGCGGCAATGCTCGACTCGGCGAGGGCGCCACAGGGATTGAAAAGCGAGATCGACGCCGACACGCTGGCCCGGGTCCGGGCCCGCATGGTCGATCTGAAGATGCCGTCGGCGCTCTGCGAAAGCTACCGGCCCTGGTTCTGCGCACTGTCGCTGGAACTGTTCACCTACCAGCGCGCCGGTTTCCGCGGCGAATTCGGTCTTGACCGGCAGTTGTACGAGATCGCCCGACGCACGCCACGGACGATCGCCTGGTTCGAGGATCCTAGCGCTCATCTGAACCTGTTCACGGCCATGCCGGCGCCACTGTCGCGGCAGTTCCTCGATGCCGCCCTGTCGGAACGGAACCCGAAGGCCGATGAACCGGTCGAGATGTACCGCGCCTGGCGCGACAACGACATCGAGCGGATGACCGCCGTGATTGCCGAGCTGAAACGCGAATTCCCGGCCGTGCACGACCACCTGCTGGCCGCACGCAATCGCGCCTGGCTGCCTGAACTGAAGCGGAGGCTCGCGGCGCCGCAACGGCAATTGTTCGTCGTTGGCGCCGCCCACTGGCTCGGACCCGACGGTCTGATCGCCGGGCTCGAGGCCGCCGGCTACAAGGTCCGTCCCTACCTGGTGATCGACCCTGCCCAGCAGGCCCACGCGGCGACCGGCGTGCTGCTCGCAAGCCACTAGCAGGCCCCACTGCCGATCACGATGCGTTGCTTCCTCCTGCTGGCCTCCACCGTGCTGTTGCTGTCGCTGCCGGCTCGCGCCGGCATCGACGTCCGCGTCAAGGGACTGGGGCCGGACGAGCGCGACAATGCCTACGCCAAGCTGTCGATCCTCGAATTCGCCAAGCGCACCGATGCCGACAAGGGCGACTACGACCAGGCCGATGTCGAACGCCTGTTCCGGCAGGGCGAACGTGAAATCCAGGACGCCTTGCGCCCGTACGGCTGGTACAACGTCAAGGTGACGCCGAAACTGAGCGGCGCCGCACCGGACTGGATCGCCGAGTATCGCGTCGACGCCGGACCGCTGACCGCGATCTCGACGATCGACATCGAGATCACCGGCGAGGGTGCGGATGATCCGGCCCTGGTCCGCTACAAGACCCGCACCTGGCCGCTGAAGCTCGGCGAGCGTCTCAAGCATGAGGATTACGAGGCGCTGAAGACCCGCATCGTGCAGTCGGCCTACGGTCTCGGCCTGCTCGATGCCAAGCTGACCCGCCGCGAACTGCGCGTCGACGTGCCGAACAATTCCGCCGACGTGCTGCTGACGCTCGACACCGGTCGCCGCTACTACTTCGGCGACATCAGCATCGTGCAGGACGGCGACAAGCTGCTGCGCGATGCCTTCCTGCGCCGCTATCTGACCTTCGCGCCCGGCGAGCCCTATGACCCCGCGAAAGTGCTCAGCACCCAGTTCGCGTTCAGCGATCTCGACTACTTCCAGACCGTCGATATCGAAGGCAAGAAGGAAGAGACGACCGACACCTCCGCGCGCATCCCGATGCTGATCTCGACCACCGAGCGGGCGCCGCGCAGCTACCGCTTCGGCCTCGGCTTCGGCACCGATACCGGGCCGCGCGCCTCGGTCGGCGCCGACTTCCGTCGTCTCAACACCCTCGGCCACAAGCTGCGCACCGATGTCCGCGTCTCGCAGCGCATCTCCACGGTGGTCGCCGAGTACCGCATCCCGGTCGGCATCGTCCCCAGCGACTCGGTCAGCATCACCAGCCAGGCGCTCACCCAGGATTTCAGCGACGTCAAGGAAACCCTGTACCGGATCGGCACCAGCTACAACCGGCGCGGCAAGCGCTGGCAGCGCCGCGTCTATCTCGAGTACACCTTCGACGAGTACACCATCAAGGACAGTCCGCGGCGACAGTCGAAACTGCTGGTACCGGGCATCTCCCTCGACCACACCGAAGGCGATGATCCGATCTTCCCGCGGGCCGGCTGGTACGCCTTCGTCGACGCCCACGGCGGCAGCACGGCGCTGCTGTCGGACACGAATTTCGTCCAGGGCACCGTCAAGCTGCGCGGCCTGCTCGAACTGCGCCGCGGCCTGCAGCTGCGCGTGCGTGCCGACCAGGGCGCCACCTGGGTCGGCAGCTTCGACAACCTGCCGCCCTCGCAGCGCTTCTTCGCCGGCGGCGACGGCAGCGTGCGCGGCTACTCGTTCCAGTCGCTGGGACCGCGTGACAGCAACGGCCGCGTGATCGGCGGCCGCTACCTGACCACCGCCAGCGCCGAGCTGGACTGGTATTTCCTGCGCGAGTACGGCCTCGCCGCGTTCGTCGATGCCGGCGGCGCCGATGACACACCGCTGGTCGACCTCAGCCTGGGTGCCGGTCTCGGCGTCCGCTACCGGGCGCCGTTCGGATCGTTCGCGCTCGACCTCGCCCATCCCTTCGACGCCGATCAATCGCCGGTACGGCTGCACCTCGGCGTGCAGGTCGGCCTGTGAGCAGCACCGCCGCCAAGCCGCCGGCAGCCAGGCCGCGCCGCTGGGGACGCTGGCTGGCCGCAGCACTGCTGGCGCCGGTGCTGCTGGTGCTGGCGACCGTCGGCTTCGTGGTCGGCAGCGAACGCGGCCTGCGCTTCGGGCTCGTCCAGCTGGCGGCGCTGACCGATGACGCGATCACCGTCGGCCAGGCGCGGGGTCGATTGCTCGACAGCGTCGAACTGCGCGATTTCCGCTACACCGGCAGCGATGGCCTGAGCGTCAGCATCGGCCGGCTGGCGCTGCGCCATCGGCCGCTGACGCTGCTCGGGCGCCGCCTGCACGTCGAGTCGCTGGTCATCGACGGCCTCGACGTCCGCCTGGCGCCACCGCCCGCCGAGCCGGAGCCGGACACCCCGCCGGATCTGCCGTCGCAGCTGCCGGTCGACATCGTCATCGACGCGCTCGCGCTGAACGGCTTCGTGCTGCGCAGCAGCGATCCCGAGGCACCGCCAACCCTGGAACTCGCCAACAGCACGCTGGTCGGCAGCTGGATCGGCGACCGCATCGTGGTCAAGGCGCTGGACTCCACCGGCCTGCCGCTGACCGGCGCGCTGCACGCCGAAGCGCGCCTGGGCATGGGCGGCGCCCAGATCGATTTCGCCGCGCTCGACATCCGCGGCCCGGGCCAGCTTCAGGCCAGCGGACGGCTTGGGCTCGGCAGCGTCGCCAGCGATCTGAAACTGGCCTGGCAGCAGCTGCACTGGCCGCTGAACCTCGCCGACGGCGTGCCGGTGCTGGCCGGCGATCTGGTCGGCAACGCCAGCTTCACCGGCACCTTCGAGGCCTATCGCTTCGCGCTCGACAGCACGGCCACCTTGCAGGACTTCGCCGCCACGCTGTCGACCCGGGGCAGCGGCAGCCTCGAACAGATCCGCCTCGATGCGCTGACGCTCGATGCCCTGCCGGTGGCGCTCGCCGCCTCGGCGGCAAAGCGCAAGACCCAGCCGCAGCCGGGCTCGGTGAAGGCCAGCGGCACCGTTGCCTGGTCGCCGAAACTGCTGGCGGCGATCGAGGCCGAGTTCAGCCATGTCGATCCCTCGTGGTTCGTCGCCGACTTCGCGGGCGATCTCAACGGCCGCCTGAGCAGTTCGACGACCCTGATCGGCGAGGAGCCGACGATCGCCTTCGACGCCCGTTTCGAGCACTCCTCGCTGCGCGGCCAGCCGTTCGAACTGCTGGCCAACGGCGTCACCGACACCCGTTCGGCCAGCCTCGAGGCGCTGACGCTCAAGGCCGGCAAGGGCAGCATCGCCGCCCGCGGCTCGGTCGGCTGGCAGCCCGCGCTGCGCGTCGATGTCGACGCCACGATCGCCCGGCTCGATCCGGCGATCGTGGTGCCGGAATGGCCCGGCGACCTGAATGGACGCCTGAAGGTCAAGAGCGACGACGCCACCGACGGCCGGCCGATCCGCTTCGAGGCCCTGATCGAGAAATCGCGGCTGCGCGATTACCGGCTGCGGCTGGACACCGCCGGCAGCGCCCGGATCGCCGACGACGGCACGGCGGTCACGCTCGACCGGGCGCGGCTCGAATCGGGCGGCACCACACTGGAAGCGCAGGGTCAGGTGACGCCGCCGTTCGCGCTGACCGGCAGCCTGAACAGCCCCGATCTCGGCGCGCTGCTGCCGGAGCTGTCCGGCCGCGCGGCGCTCAAGTTCGCGCTCGACGGCACCGTCGAACAGCCGCATCTGGTGACCGACGGCAATCTCCGCGACTTCGCGTTCGGCGAACAGACCGTCGCCCGCCTCGACTGGCAGGCCGATATCGACCCCAAGGTCGAGACCTCGAAGCTGAGCGCCGAACTGCGCAATGCCGACGTCGGCCTGCATGTCGACAGCGTGTCGCTGTCGCTGACCGGGTTGGAGGTCTACCACCGGGTGCTGCTCGACGCGGTCACCGAGCGCGGCAACGGCAAGCTCGGCCTCATCGGTGGCTTCGACCGGGCCCGCGGCGAATGGGGCGGCGAGCTGAACCTGCTCGAACTGGCGCCGGAAAGCATGTCGACCTGGGCGCTCGACAAGCCGGCCGGCATCCTGCTGGGCCAGAAGCGTCGGGCGCTGGAACCGGCCTGCCTGAACGGCCGCGACGGTCGCGCCTGCTTCAATCTCGAACAGAACGTGCTGGCCGACGGTGCCCGCATCGGCTGGAACATCGACCGGCTGCTGCTGTCGGCGCTGCAGCCGTTCCTCGGCCCCGACCTCAAGGTCGCCGGCAGCGTCGACGGCGACGGCTTCATCAATTTCACCGGCGGCGACCTGCAGCAGGCGAAGGCGACACTGAATCTGCGCGACACCACGATCGACCTGCCGGACGCGCCGACCTATCGCCTGGAAACCGGCTCCGTGGTGGCCGACCAGGTCGACGGCCGGCTGACCGCGAAGGCCGAGCTGAAACTGTCCGGGGCCGCGCTCGAAGCGGAGATCACCGCTGCCCCCGGCGCCAACTTCATGGAGCGGGCCCTGGGCGGCGCGATTCGCCTCGACATCCCCAGCCTCAAGTTCATCGAACCGCTGCTGCCGCAGTTCGACAAGCTCGACGGCCGCCTGGCCGGCGACATCGCGCTGTCCGGCAGCATCGGCGATCCCCGCTACACCGGCGACATCCGGCTCAGCGACGGCCAGGCGCGGCTAGTCGTGGCCGGCATCGACCTGACCGAGCTGGACCTGCTGCTGAAGACCCGCGGCAGCGATCCGCTGGCGCTCGAAGGCGCGGTCAAGTCCGGTGGCGGCCAGCTGACGATCAGCGGCGAAGTGAACCCGTATTCGCTGCCGCTGACCGCCGACATCAAGGTCAACGGCAGCGGCTTCCAGGCGATGAACACGCCACAGGCGCGCGCCTGGATCGATGCCGACCTGCAGCTGCTGCGCAACGCCGAAGGCGCCCGCCTGAGCGGCCAGCTCGGCGTGCCGCGCGCCGACATCACGCCGAAGGGTCTCGGCGGTGGTGGTGTCGATGTCAGCGCCGATCAGGTGCTGGTCGGCGTCGTGGTGCCGGAGAAGGAGCCGCCGCTGAAGGTGTCGGTCGATCTCAAGCTGGTGCTCGGCGACAAGGTCAAGATCGAGGGCTTCGGCCTGAAGACGCGCATCGAAGGCGGCGTCAATGTCAGCCAGCGTCCAGGCTTCGACGCCATGGGTCGCGGCGAGCTGCGCCTGATCGACGGCCGCTACCAGGCCTATGGCCAGGATCTGAGCATCGAGACCGGTCGCCTGATCTTCAGCGGTGGCCCGGTGACCACGCCGGCCGTGGACCTGTATGCGACGCGGCAGCCGCGCGAGGACATCAAGGTCGGCGTGCGGGTGCGCGGCACGCTGGCCAAGCCGGAACTGAGCCTGCAATCGAGCCCGAGCATGCCGCGCGAACAGCAGCTGTCCTGGCTGGTGCTCGGCCGTTCGCTGGAAAACAGCTCGACCCAGGATCGCAGCATGGTGTCGAGCGCCGCCCTCAGCCTGGGCCTCGGCGGCGGCGATTACCTGGCCGGGCTGATCGGCAAGAAGGTCGGGCTCGACGAGTTCTCGGTCGGCAACGCAGCCGCCAACAACTCGGAAGTCGCCGCCAACGCCCAGAGCATCAGCGGCGCCCAGGGCGGCGCCGGAGCGGTCGACGCCGGTGCCCAGGCCGCGCAGCTGACCCTGGGCAAGTACCTGACGCCGAAGCTGTTCGTCAGCTACGGCATCAGCCTGTTCCAGGAGGGCTACACGTTCCGGATGCTCTACACGCTCGGCCGCGGTTTCAAGCTGTCGACCGAGTCCGGCACCGCCAGCGGCGGCGACGTGATCTACACCACCGAACGCGGCAAGAAGGACCCCGATACGCCGTCGCGGCCAAGCCGCGACGAGGTGCCCTCGGCAGGTCCGGCACCGGACCCGTCGCGCAATCCGGACGCAATCCCTGCGCCGGACCCGGTGGTGGAGAGAGAAGGCCCGGCACCGGTGCCGTAGCCCGATGCGCCGCCGCCGGTCCCGGTTCGCCGAAGTGGACTTTCGGCTGGAGGATCAGGCGTAACGATTCGCCGGTCGTGACGGTGCTGGGTGGGGCGAGACAGAAGCCGGCGGGTCGAGACCCACCCTATGCGGGCTTCAGCCGGCCCGGCGCCGGACCCGACCCGCAGCCCGGAGGCGATACCGGCACCGGACCCGGTGATCGAACGGGAAGGGACTGCGCCCGAGCCCTAGGGTACGACTTGGCCCGCAGTTTCCATCGCGTCGCCGCAGGCCGAGGTTCGTCGAGATGGACTTTCGGCTGGCCGATCAGCCGCAGCGGCAAACTGGTTTTGTCGACGCTTAACGGCGCGAGTCCTAATTCCATGGGTCTGGGTCAAGCATGGCGAGGCTCGCCTGAGGCTAGTCGATTTAGGTTCGTCAAAACGCTCAAGCTAGCGCGCGGCCCGTTCACGGACTGAATCAAATTGAGCGCGGTGTTTGACTGGATTGGCTACGCTCCGCGAGCGAATTGACCAGGGTTGTGGGGCCGGTAACAACGGCGATTTCCGTTGCTACCTCGGCTGGCGCTGCGGGGTCGCCTGCAACTGCGATGCCGCCGTAGAAATTTATCCGCCATAGCGTCAGGTCGCGGCGGTCCACTGCTTGCACCCCTACGTAAGTGACGGTGCCCTTGCCAAGATCGCCGTGCACCCGGGCAGCCGCATCCATCGTAAAGATTGCGTCGAACCACGCGGTGCCGGACTTTGAGAGAAACATTGCTCGACTGGTCTGCCCCGGCTGTAGGTAGACCTGCCAGTGATACCAAGCAAGACCTCGGCCAATTAACTCGAATAGAAGGTGGCACTTGTCGGAATCGAGAGGGATAGTCATCGTTTCACGATACATGCCTTGCTCTAAGTACCAAGTGCGACTTCGCGTGGCACTGAGTTCGCGAGCGAGCCGTAGATTCTTTGCGAGTCTTCCAGGCACCATCTCGGTGAGATTCGCGTAAGCGTCCGGATGCCTGCCACCGAAAGGAAGGACCGCTGTCAGGTAGTGCTCGAGCTTGCTCTTCTCGTTGTTGCAGGAATCACAGGTCGGAACCTGCGGCAGATTACTGCGCGACTCGTCTGTAAAAAACTCCCGCGCGAATACGTGATCACCGGTGATGGACGGCCGGGTTACACAGTAAACGCAGAGCTTGCCTTTGAACCGCTTACCGCTCATTAGTATTGGGTAGAGCGCTAAAACCTACGTCCGGGGGCAGCATTGCTGAAAGTGAGGATGGCTTACTGGAGCCAGTTATTGGACGACATCTCTGCTTTTCAGCCTTCAGTCAGAACCATCCCGTCTTGATTCCAAGCTTCTTCTTGATTTCGGGCTGCGTTGCTGCTGCGTGTGCCAACAGGAGGACGATGATGTTGAAGACGTCGAATGTCTGAGAAGGCGTAAGCCGGATTCCCTTCACGGAGAGCTGATTAGTAATGATTTCGATCAGGCCCGAGAAGACATCACCCAAGTCCTCATGAATTTTTTTCTTTGCGAAGACAAACTCGGCAAGACTGCCAGTGAGTCGGTCAATCTCTGGGCGGGTAGCCAGATCAAAGGTATCCCACGTCCCGACCATGGCTCGTCGGATAGCGTCAGCAGACTGTTTCTCGATGTGATCCTTGATTAGCTTTCCAAGAGTTGTCCCCTTGTACTGATTCTTCATTACGTCCAAATTCATATGGGGCCTCGCGAGCTGATAGAAAGTATTTAAAAATGCTTCGCTGCGACGAAAACACTCGAATCAAAGAGCATACCGCACTCACAACGGTCGCTATGGCTGCGGCGATTGCAGCAATGCTTGCGGCGTTCGCTGCTTTCTGCGCTGCTTCTGAGGAGGCTTTGTCAAAGGAAAGCCGTCGGCGCGCCATCTCGTTTGCCTCGCGCAGAGCATTCGCCGACTCCGAAAGTGCCGCTTGGATTCGCAAAGCATCAACTGATGTGGAGAGGTTGTCATTCATACGTTACGTTCCTATGTTGTCTAACTACATTTAGGCCGTAAAAACGCACAATAAAATGTTCTAAACAAATTATGGTGCAGCAGTGCCGCAGGTTCCTGCATCGCCACTGCCCGCAGACACAGCAGCGTCGGCCTCAGGCCAGCACCCGCCCGAGCCAGGCGGAGATGTCGGCGATCTCCTCGGCGCAGACCGCGTGGGCCATCGGGTAGTCGTGCCATTCGACGGTCATGCCCCAGCTTTTCAAGCCGTCGCGGCTGTCAGTGCCCATCTTCAATGGCAGCACCGGATCGACCCGGCCGTGGCACATCAGCACCGGCGTGGCCTTGGCGGCGTCGGTCAGTTCCTTCGGCAGCGTGTCGTGCAGCGGCAGATAGGTGGACAGCGCCATCGCGCCGGCCAGCGGCTCGGCCAGGCGACAGACCGCGTGCAGGGTGATCGCGCCGCCCTGCGAAAAGCCGGCGAGCACCGTGCGCTTCGCGGCGATGCCGGCCTTGCGCTGTTCGGCGACGATCTTCATCACCGTGGCCGCCGATTCCCGGATGCCGGCGTCGTCCTGCTGATCGCTGCGGGTCAGGCTCTTGATGTCGTACCAGGCGCGCATCCGCATGCCGCCATTCAGCGTCACCGGCCGCACCGGCGCATGCGGGAAGATGAAGCGCACCTGCGCGCCGGCCGGCAGCGTCAGTTCGGGGACGATCGGCACGAAATCATGGCCATCGGCGCCGAGGCCATGGAGCCAGATCACCGCGGCATTGGCGGGCTGGGTGGGCTCGACGATGACGGCGTCAGGGGTTTCTTGGGTCTTCAAGCGGGTTTCCCGATGGGCGGAAGGAGCGGCACCGGCGATTGTGTCGGCGCCCGGGGTCTGCGGCAACGGCTGTTAAACTTCGCGCCCTGCTGTGCCACGACCGCCCGCCGAGGTGCCTCGATGTCCGCTCGCCTGCTGCTCGCCGTCTCCCTGTTCGCCGCCGGCGCCGCCGTCAGCGGCTGCGGCCAGACCGGCCCGCTGCACCTGCCGGCCGACGCGCCGAGCCGCGAGGGCTATCTGATCGGCAGCAATCCGAACGCCAGGAAGAAGGCGGCAGCATCGCCGGAAGCACCGGCGCCGGCCGTCGAAACGCCCGCTGAAACACCCGCCACGCCGTAACCCTTCCGAAGTACCCCATGGATCATTTCGAATATCGCGACGGCGTGCTGTGCGCCGAAGGTGTGGCGCTGTCGGCCATCGCCGCCGAACACGGCACGCCGACCTACGTCTATTCCCGCGCGACCCTGGAACGCCACTACCGCGCCTTCGACCGTGCGCTCGATGGCCTGGCCCATCAGGTCTGCTACGCGGTCAAGGCCAATTCCAACCTCGCCGTGCTGCAGGTGCTGGCACGTCTCGGCGCCGGCTTCGACATCGTCTCCGGCGGCGAACTGCAGCGCGTGCTCAAGGCCGGCGGCGATCCGGCCAAGGTGGTCTTTTCCGGCGTCGGCAAGACCGCCGCCGAGATCGAGCTGGCACTGAGCGTCGGCATCTACTGCTTCAATGTCGAGTCGGAAGCCGAGCTGCATCGGCTGTCGGCAATTGCCACGCGGATGGCGAAGACGGCGCGCATCGCCTTCCGGGTCAATCCGGATGTCGACGCCAGGACGCATCCGTATATCTCGACGGGGCTCAAGGAGAACAAGTTCGGCGTCGACATCGCCGAGGCCGAGCGGCTGTACGTGCTCGCCGCGACCCTGCCCGGCATCGAGATCGACGGGGTCGCCTGCCACATCGGCTCGCAGCTGCTGGAACTCTCCCCGTTCCTCGACGCGCTGGACCGGGTGCTGGCGCTGATCGACCGGCTGGCGGCGAAGGGCATCGAGCTGCGTCATCTCGACGTCGGCGGCGGCCTCGGCGTGCGCTATGACGACGAGGTGCCGCCGTCGCCGAGCGAATGGGCCGATGCGCTGAAACCGAAGCTGGCCGGCCGCAAGCTGGTGGTGATGACCGAGCCGGGCCGCGCGATTGCCGGCAATGCCGGCGTGCTGCTGACCCGGGTCGAGCTGCTGAAGCCGGGCGCGCACAAGAATTTCGCGATCATCGACGCGGCAATGAACGACCTGATCCGGCCGAGCTTCTACGACGCCTGGCACGCCGTGCTGCCGGCCGAGCCGCGCACTGACGTGGAAGCGAAGACCTGGGACCTGGTCGGCCCGGTCTGCGAAACCGGCGACTGGCTGGCCCGAGACCGTGAGCTGGCGCTGGCCGAGGGCGACCTGCTGGCCTTCCGCACCGCCGGTGCCTACGGCTTCACGATGAGCAGCAACTACAACTCGCGCGGCCGCGCCGCCGAAGTGCTGGTCGACGGCGCCACGGTGCATCGGGTGCGATCACGCGAAAGCTTCGACGATCTGGTGCGGAACGAGGCGCTACTATCTTGATCCCGATCGGGAATGATTGGCAGCGCAATGGCAATTTTTTCAATATGAAATCCCGATCGGGAATCGTTATTGAAATTTTTCCATCTGACCCCCTAAAATTACCCGATCGGGAATATTTGATGGGGTGTCATGAAGTTCTACACCGATCACGCAGCGGTTCAGTTCGAGCATCTGGGCGAGTACATCCGTGATCGCCGACAGTCGCGCGGCTACACGCAGCGCGAGCTGGCCGGGGTCAGTGGCGTCGGCCTGCGCTTTCTGTCGGAACTCGAACGCGGCAAGCCGAACGTCGACCTGAATCTGGTGCTGAAGGTGCTGGCTTCGCTCGGCTGCGACCTGCTGTTGCACGACCGCAGCCTGATGTGGCCGCCGCAGCCGATGCTGCGAGACGACCCTGACGATGTCTGAAGCCACCGCCATTCCGGACGAGCACCTGCTCGTTCACCTGAACGGCGTGCTGGCCGGCCGGCTCTGGCAGCAGCGGCAGCGCCTGGTCTTTGGCTACGACCCGGCGTGGCTGGTCCGCAAGTCCATTCCGGTGCTCTCGCAAAGCCTGGCCGTGCAGGCCGAGCCGCACGAAGGCCCGGAAGTCGAAGCCTTTTTCGGCAATCTGCTGCCGGAAGGCGATGTCCGCAGCGCCGTCGCCCGCGCGCTGCGGATTTCCGAGCGCAACGATTACGCGCTGCTCGACGCCATCGGCGGCGACTGCGCCGGTGCGCTGATGCTGTCGCGGCCGGACGCGCCGGTCGTCGAGGCCAACGCCGCCGGCAGCCTGTTGTCCGCAGACGAGCTGCGCCGCATGGTCAGCGATGCACCGAGCCGGCCGCTGCTGACGGCTGAGCACGGCATGCGCCTGTCGCTGGCGGGCGCGCAGACCAAGTTCGCGCTGTGCAAGGCCGGCGACAGCTGGGTGAAGCCGGCACCAGGCGCGATCTCCACCCACATCCTGAAGCCGGCGATTCGCGACCTGCCCGGTTCGATCGAAAACGAAGCCTTCTGCATGACGCTCGCCAGGCGCTGCGGGCTCGGCGTGCCGGACTGCTGGATCGAGACCGATCCGCCGCTGTACGTGGTCGAGCGCTACGACCGCATCCGCGATGTCGCGACCGGCCGGGTGAAGCGCCTGCATCAGGAGGATTTCTGCCAGGCGCTGGGCGTGCCGTCGTCGAACAAGTACGAAGCCGAGGGCGGGCCGTCGCTGAAAGCCTGCTTCGACCTCGTCCGCCGGGTCAGCTCGGACCCGACCGGCGACCTGCTGCGCCTGCTCGACTGGGTGATCTTCAACTTCCTGATCGGCAACCACGATGCCCACGCGAAGAACCTGTCGCTGATCTATCGCGGCGGCCAGACGCGGCTGGCGCCGTTCTACGACCTGATCTCGACAGCGGCTTATCCGGGGCTGAGCGAGAAATTCGCGATGCGGATCGGCGGGGCGAAGACGGTTCGGTACATGTCGATGCGGGATTGGCGCGAGTTCGCCGATGACTGCGGCATGACTTTCAACTTCGTTGCAGTTCGGCTTGCTCAGATGCTGTTTGACGTGGGAGAAAACTTTCACGCCCTGTCCGACGATTTCGATCTTTCGGACCGTCCGCTATCAATGGTCGCAGACGTGATCAGCCAACGGAACGAGCACCTTGGACGACTGTTCGAAGCCGAAAAGACGCTGAAAGCACCATCGCTGCGCTAGGCTCCCCGCCTCACCCGCAAGGCGCGCAGCCATGTCCGACGTCACGTTGAAATCCAAGCCGCTGGTCCTGATCGACGCCTCGGGCTGGCTGTTCCGCGCCTATCACGCGCTGCCGCCGCTTTCGAACATGAAAGGGGAGCCGACCGGCGCGATCTTCGGCATGGTCAACATGCTGAAACGACTGCAGAAGGATTACGCGCCGGAGCACATCGCCGTGGTCTTCGACGCGCCCGGCAAGACTTTTCGCGAAGCGATCTATGCCGATTACAAGGCCAACCGCGATGCCACCCCCCCGGACCTGCTGCACCAGTGGCCGATCATCGTCGAGATGGTCGAGGCGATGGGTCTGCCGACCTTGTCGGTGTCCGGCGTCGAGGCCGACGACGTGATCGGCACGCTCGCGAAGATCGGCGAGGCCGCCGGCCACGAGGTACTGATCGTGACCAGCGACAAGGACATGGCCCAGCTGGTCAATGACCGCGTGAAGCTGGTCGACACGATGAAGAACCGGGTCATGGACCCGGCTGGCGTGGTCGAAAAATTTGGCGTGCCCCCGGAACGCATCGTCGATTACCTGGCGCTGATCGGCGACACCAGCGACAACATTCCCGGCGTGCCGAGCGTGGGCCCGAAGACCGCCGCCAAATGGCTGAACGAGTACGGTTCGCTCGACGCGATCATCGCTCGGGCGGAGGAGATCAAGGGCAAGGTCGGCGAAAAGCTGCGTGACGCGATCCCGCAGATTCCGATGTCGCACGATCTGGCGACGATCCGCTGCAATGTCGAACTGCCGCTGACGCTTGAAGAGCTGGTGCCGGGGCCGGCTGACAAGCCGAGGCTGGCGGCGATCTACCGCGAGTCCGGTTTCCATCGGGCATTGGAGGAACTCGGGCCGCTCGACGGCACCACCGAGATCAAGCCGGCGGCCAAGGCCGCGCCGGTGGTGACCGACGAAGAAGCGCAGGCCGTTCAGCAGACTGACGATGTGCCGGCGCCGGCCGCGTCTGCGCCAACGCAAGCCGTCGCCGTGCTCGACGATGAAGCCCTTGCCGATATGGTCGCGAAGCTCGAAGCGGCGGCGCTGATCTGTGTCGACACCGAAACCGATGCGCTCGACGCGATGCAGTCCGGCCTCGTCGGCCTCGCCTTCGCGACCGAAGCCGGCCACGGCTGGTATGTGCCGCTGACCCACGATTACCTCGGCGCGCCGAAGCAGCTCGATCGCGCGGCGGTGCTGGCGCGGCTCAAGCCGCTGCTCGAAGACCCGGCGAAGCCGAAGGTCGGCCAGCACATCAAGTACGACCTGAAC
Organism: Lysobacteraceae bacterium; assembly: GCA_013823855.1. Lineage (GTDB taxonomy): Bacteria > Pseudomonadota > Gammaproteobacteria > Nevskiales > Nevskiaceae > Nevskia. Next base: position 15,448 of record PNMW01000039.1, read on the forward strand.
GTACTGGCCCGGCACGGCGTCGACGTCCAAGGTGTTGCCTACGACACGATGCTCGAAAGCTACGTCCTCGATGCCGCCGGCAACCGGCACGACATGGACACCCTGGCCGAGCGCTACCTCGGCCACAAGACCATCTCCTTTGCCGATGTCGCCGGCAAGGGCAAGAGCCAGATCACCTTCAATCAGGTGGCGATCGACGAGGCCACGCAGTATTCGGCCGAAGATGCCGACATCACCTTGCGCCTGCATCAGGCGCTGTACCCAAAACTGGCGGCCGAGCCGGCGCTGAAATCGGTGTTCGACAGCATCGAGATGCCGCTGGTGCCGGTGCTGGCCGGCATGGAGCGGGCGGGCGTCAAGGTCGACGCAGCCTTGCTGGCGCGGATCAGCACCGAGCTGGCCAAACGCATGGACGAGATCCAGGCCGAGTGCTTCGCCGCCGCCGGTGGCGAGTTCAACCTCGGCTCGCCGAAGCAGCTGCAGGTGATCCTGTTCGAGCAGCTGAAGCTCAGAGTCGTCAGCAAGACGCCGAAAGGCGATCCCTCGACCGCCGAGAACGTCCTAGAGGAGCTGGCCGACGAGCATCCGCTGCCGCGGCTGATCCTCGAATGGCGCGGCATGTCGAAGCTGAAATCGACCTATACCGACAATCTGCCGAAGCAGATCAACCCGCAGACCGGGCGCATCCATACCTCCTACCACCAGGCGGTGGCACAG
>PNMW01000026.1 GCA_013823855.1 Lysobacteraceae bacterium
AGCAGGTCAACGCGCAACTGGCGCTGAACCGCGCGGTGGAGCAGACGCAGGCCGTGGCGGTTGCCGCCAAGGAAGGCGACCTGACCCAGCGCGTGCCGCTGGACGACAAGTCCGGCCAGATCCGCGAACTGTGCGGCGGTGTCAACGCGCTGGTCGAGAACATGGCCGCCGTCGTCACCCGGATCAAGGAGTCGACCGAGGCGATCAACACGGCGGCACGGGAGATCGCCACCGGCAACAGTGATCTCTCGGCGCGCACCGAGCAGCAGGCGGCATCGCTCGAAGAGACCGCCAGCTCGATGGAAGAGCTGACCTCGACGGTCAAGCAGAACGCCGAGAACGCCCGCCAGGCCAACCAGCTCGCACTCGGCGCTTCCGATGTCGCCTTGCGCGGCGGCAAGGTGGTCGGCGAAGTGGTCGGCACGATGAGCGACATCCAGGCCTCGTCGAAGAAGATCGTCGACATCATCAGCGTCATCGACGGCATCGCCTTCCAGACCAACATCCTGGCGCTCAACGCAGCCGTGGAAGCGGCCCGCGCCGGAGAACAGGGCAGGGGCTTCGCGGTGGTCGCGGCCGAAGTGCGCAGCCTCGCCCAGCGTTCCGCCGGTGCTGCCAAGGAGATCAAGAGCCTGATCGGCGACTCGGTCGAGAAGGTCGGCAACGGCACGCGGCTGGTCGAGCAGGCCGGCCGGACGATGGACGAGATCGTCACCAGCGTGAAGCGGGTCACCGACATCATGGCCGAGATTTCGGCGGCCTCGCAGGAACAGAGCCAGGGCATCGAGCAGGTCAACCAGACCATCACCCAGATGGACGAGGTGACCCAGCAGAACGCCGCGCTGGTCGAGGAAGCCTCGGCAGCCGCCCGCTCGCTGGAATCGCAGGCGGAAGGCCTGAGCGCCTCGGTGGCCGGCTTTCGGGTCAGCGCCGGCGACAGCGGCCTGCGGGTCGGTGTCAGAACGCCGGCGCTGTCGCCGGCAGCGGCGGCGGGAGTCCGTCCCGGCAGCCGTCCGAAACCGCCGGTGCGCAGCGCTGCCAGCCCTGCAAGCGCGCTCACGGCTGCGGTGAAGGTCGCCAGCGGCAGCGGCGAGCAGTGGACCGAATTTTGAACGGCTCGCTGCAATAGCCCGCTTGCAGCGGCCGTCATGACGGTTTGACGGCATCTGCAAGCGGTTCACGCCAGGCATTTCGCACGAAGTACATGAAGAACACGAAGTGCCCTTTGTGTCCCTTGTGCGCAACCACTTCTTCCAATGCACCGGAGCACCGCCATGTCCTTCGAACCTCTGACGCAGCTTGTTTCCGACGCCTGGCGGGTCGCTGCCGATGCCTTCGCTGCTGCCGAGCTGCTGCCGCTGTTCGCGGTCTGGGGGCTGGGATTCGGTGCTGCCGAAGGAATCGCCTGGCTCGACGATCGTGCCGATGCTCCGTCCCGCGATTCCTCCCTTTCCGCGCCTACCTGAAAGCCTGATCCCCATGAGCCACGCAGCCGTCGCAGAAGAGCAGATCGTCGGTGACGATCGCGATTTCACCTTCACCACCCGCGATTTCGAGCGCGTTCGCCAGCTGATCCACGCCAGGGCCGGCATCGCGCTGTCGGAATCCAAGCGCGACATGGTCTACAGCCGGCTCGGCCGGCGCCTGCGGGCGCTGAACCTGGAGTCGTTCAAGGATTACCTGGACCAGCTCGAAGCCCGCGGCAGTGCCGACGAATGGCAGGCGTTCACCAATGCGCTGACCACCAACCTGACCTCGTTCTTCCGCGAGGCGCACCACTTCGACATCCTCCGCGAGTTCCTGGTCAAGAAGGGCCGCCACACGCCGGCGAAGATCTGGTGTTCGGCCGCCAGCACCGGCGAGGAGCCGTATTCGCTGGCGATCACCGCCTGCGAGGCCTACGACTCGCTGACGCCGCCGGTGAAGATCCTGGCCACCGACATCGACACCAATGTGCTGGAAACGGCGGAAGCCGGCGTCTATCCCGAGGAACGGATCGAGAAGCTCGGCGATGCCCGCAAGCGCCGCTTCTTCCGTCGCGGCAGCGGCGCCAATGCCGGCAAGGTCCGGGTGATCGACGAGCTGCGCGACCTGGTCAGCTTCAGGCCGCTGAACCTGCTCGACGCCCGCTATCCGATGAAGGGGCCGTTCGATGCGCTGTTCTGCCGCAACGTGATGATCTACTTCGACAAGCCGACCCAGCGCGACATCCTGATGAAGATGGCGCCGCTGCTGAGCGCCGACGGCCTGTTCTTCGCCGGGCACTCGGAAAGCTTCTTCCACGCGACCGACATCGTCACCTCGATCGGCCGCACCGTGTATCGCCGCGCGCCCGCCAGAGGCTGAACGCCGTGTACGAGATGCGGAAGGTCCGCGACAAGGTGCAGAAGATCGCATCGCCGACGACCTATTTCGATCCGAAGTTCAATGCCCATGCGATGAAGGTGCTGCCGGGCGAGTACATCGTCACCGATCGCGACGTGATGCTGGTGACCGTGCTCGGCTCCTGCGTGTCGGCCTGCATCCGCGATCCGCTGGCCGGCGTCGGCGGCATGAACCACTTCATGCTGCCGGATCTGGAGAACGGCGGCGCCGCCAACGAAAGCGCGCGCTACGGCTCGTATGCGATGGAGGTGCTGATCAACGAGCTGCTGAAGCGCGGTGCCGCGCGCAACCGTCTCGAATGCAAGGTGTTCGGCGGCGGCGCGGTGCTGGCCGGCTTCACGGTATCCAATGTCGGCAAGCGCAACGGCCAGTTCGTGCTGCGCTATCTGTCGACCGAAGGACTGGCGGTCGCGGCACAGGACTTGTACGACACCTGTCCGAGGCGCGTGCACTACTTCCCGCTGACCGGCCGCGTGATGGTCAAGCGCCTGGCTTCGGCCAACGACACCGAGGTTCTGGCCAGCGAAAGCCTGTACCGGCACAAGCTCGCCGAATCCCCCACTGCTGGCTCCGTGGAGCTTTTCTGATGCCCAACAAGATCATCAAGGTCCTGATCGTCGACGACTCCGCGCTGATGCGGCAGCTGCTGACCGAGATCATGTCCGGCGACCGCGAGCTGGAAGTCGTCGGTGCCGCACCCGATCCATTCGTTGCCCGCGACCTGATCAAGGCGCTCAATCCCGACGTGCTGACACTCGACGTCGAGATGCCGAAGATGGACGGCCTGACCTTCCTCGAAAACCTGATGCGGCTGCGGCCGATGCCGGTGGTGATGGTGTCGTCGCTGACCGAAAAGGGGGCCGAAGTCACCCTGCAGGCGATGGAACTCGGCGCGGTGGACTTCGTCACCAAGCCGAAGATCGATCTCGCCGCCGGCATGCGCGGCTACACGGCAGATCTGATCGCCAAGGTGAAGTCGGCGGCGCGCAGCCATGTCCGGGCGCCGGCGTTCCCGCGCCAGCCGTCGAAAGGGCCGCTGGCCAGCGTCGGCAACCGTTACCGCACCACCGAACGCCTGATCGCGATCGGCGCGTCGACCGGCGGCACCGAAGCGATCAAGGAAGTGCTGGAGCGGATGCCGGCCGATGCTCCGGCGATCGTCATCACCCAGCACATTCCGGCGATGTTCTCCGGGCCGTTCGCGATGCGCATGGATCGCTCGTCGGCGATGGCGGTCTGCGAGGCGCGCGACGGCCAGCAGATCGTGCCGGGGCATGTCTACATCGCGCCGGGCGACCGGCATCTGGAAGTCACCCGCAGCGGCGCCCGCTATGTCACCCGGCTGACCGACGCGCCGCCGGAAAACCGCCACCGGCCGAGTGTCGATGTGCTGTTCAAGTCGGTGGCCCGCTTCGCCGGCGCCAATGCGGTCGGCTGCATCCTGACCGGCATGGGCGACGACGGTGCCCGCGGCCTGCTGGAAATGCTCAAGGCCGGCGCGCCGACGATCGTCCAGGACGAGGCGTCGAGCGTCGTCTGGGGCATGCCCGGCGCGGCGTACAAGATGGGCGCGGCCGACCGCGCCATCAAGCTCGACAACATCGCCGCCGAACTCCTCAACCTGTGCGCAGCCGACCGGCGGGCCGCCTAGCGGCATCGGCGATTCAAGTAATCGCCGCAGTGGCCGATCACTCCGACAACACGCCGCACACCGCCCCCGCCGCATCCGCTGCCCACCGCCTTTACCTGTCATCCCCGATCAACCGCGAACCCGGAACAACCGACATGAACGCGATCCAACAGAAACCCTGGCTGCTGCCGCTGGCTGGCACGGCTGTCTTCCTCGTGCTGTTTGCCGTGGCGGCAGCGCCGGCGGCGGTCTGGTCCGGCGCCGTGCTGGCGATCGCCGGCTGGGCCGCGTTCGGCTGGCTGTCGAGCCGCGGCGACCAGCGCGGCCGCCAGCAGGCGATGGTCCACGAAGGCCAGCTGGCGCATCACCGGCAGATGCTCGAAGAGCTTAGAGGTGGCCTGATCAGCGAATCCTCCGGCGTCCAGCATGAAGTCGAACGGGTGCGCAGCCTGATTCTCGAAGCGGTGCGCAGCCTGACCACCGCGTTCGAATCGATGAACCGCCAGAGCCAGGCGCAGGAGGCGGCCGTCGGCCGCATCCTCAGCCGCGCCGAAGGTGCCGGCGGTGTCGGCGTCGACGTGCAGCACTTCGCCCGCACCGCCAGCCAGCTGATGGAAGGCCTGGTCGACATCCTCGCCGGCGTGTCGAAGCAGAGCGCGACCTCGGTGCAGCACATCGACGCGATGGTCAAGCATCTCGACGCGATCTTCGAGCTGCTCGGCGACGTCAAGACCATCGCCGACCAGACCAACCTGCTGGCGCTGAACGCGGCGATCGAAGCGGCGCGTGCCGGTGAAGCCGGCCGCGGCTTCGCGGTGGTCGCCGAGGAAGTGCGCAACCTGTCGGAACGCTCGACCAGCTTCAACGAGCAGATCCGCAAGCTGGTGTTCAGCTCCAAGGATTCGATCGCCAAGGTTCGCGAAGCGGTCGGCGAGATGGCCACCCGCGACATGAGCGCCAGTCACAACGCCCGCAACGAAGTCGGCCGGCTTATGCAGCAGGTCGAGGAGATCAACAGCGCGGTCGCCGGTTCGGCGCGCGAGGCCCATGCCGCCGGCGAGCAGATCAATGTGGCGGTCGGCCAGGCGGTGCGCTGCCTGCAGTTCGAGGACATCGCCACCCAGGCACTGGGTTCGGCGCTGATGCACCTGAACCGCCTGCGCCAGATCGGCGACGAGACCCAGAGCCTGCAGGCGGTGCTGGTCAACGAGGCGCTGCCGCATGCCTCGGTCGCCAGCCAAGTGCCGAGCTACCAGCATGCCGCTGCGGCGCCGCTGGCGCCCAAGCCGGCACCGGCTTACAGCGCGCCGCCGCCGGCGCAGGCCAGCAACGATGCCGGCAAGGCCGACTGGCGCACGCCGGTGCACAAGCCGGTCGCCCAGCTGTCGATGCAGGCCGGAGCGGTCGAACTGTTCTGAACGGCATGCCGCTGCATCTTCCCGGGCGGGACGCTGGCAGGACCGCGCTACCGCCCTGGTCGTGTCCACACCCGCCGCCCTGCTGCTGAAAGGATCATTGGCATGCTCTTCACCTGGATCTACATGAGTCGCGCGCTCAAGGCGTCCGACGTGGCCGAGCTCGACGTGATGGCGGCGCGTTTCGCCCAGCGCAACCAGGCCGGCGGCATCACCGGCGTGCTGATGAAGGTCGGCGACCACTTCGTGCAGGTGCTCGAAGGCGAGGAGCAGGCGTTGATCGACCTGATCGCCAGGATCCTGCACGACGAACGACATACCGATTTCCGGACCCTGTATCGCGGCCGCATCAGCGAGCGGCGTTTTCCGAAATGGTCGATGCGGATGATGCATCTCGACCAGACGTTCTCGGTCAAGGCTCCGGCGATCGCTGAACTGCGCCGTCTGGTCAAGACGCTGCTGCGCAGCGACAGCGTCAACGATCCGGAACTCGGCCGGGCAGTCACGGTGCGGATGCTGATGGCGATCCCGAGGGTGATCGCCCTCGACGGCGGCAGCGATGCCGGTGCCGTGCGCAGTGCCCGACTGCTGACGGTCGCGGCGTCGCCGACGCCGCGATAGCCGGAGCTTGCCGAGTCAGGTCGCGAGGTGCGCGACATCGACGGCGGGGGACGCGGCAACGATACTGGCGCCCGATGACCAAACGCTTGCCGACCTGGGTCGAATGGGGTGCCTGGCTGCTGGCTTTCAATGCCGGCGGCATCAACGCCGTGGGGCTGCTGAGCTTCGAGCATCAGGCGATCTCGCATGTCACCGGCTCGGTGTCCTGGCTCGGCCTTGAACTGGCCAGCGGCCACGGCGCGGCGGCGCTGCATCTGGCGCTGGTGGTGCTGGTGTTCTTTCTCGGTGCCGCATTCAGCGGCGCGCTGCTCGAAGACAGCGCACTGCGGCTGGGGCGCCGCTATGGCGTCTGCCTGCTGGTCGAGGCGGTCCTGCTGGCCGCCGCGCTGCGCGGCTTCGAGCGCGATGCGCCGACGGCGGCGCTGTGGGCGTCGGCAGCCTGCGGCATCCAGAACGCGATGGTGTCGACCTACAGCGGCGCGGTGATCCGCACCACCCACGTCACCGGCATCGTCACCGACCTCGGGCTCGCGCTCGGCCACTGGCTGCGCCGGCTGCCAGTCGATGGTCGTCGCGTGCGCCTGCACCTGCTGGTGATCGCCGGCTTCGCGGCCGGCGCCGTGGCCGGTGCTTCCGCCTGGCTGCGCTGGGGCTTCCCGGCGCTCTGGGGGCCGGTGCTGATCTGCGTGGCGCTGGCGGCGGCCTACGGCGCCTTCCATCTGAGCCATCGCGAATCACCGGATTGAACCGCGGCGCGGCGACACTGTGATCGCGGTCATCGTCGCCGGCGGCCAGCGGCTGTGATGGCCGTCGGCAGTTGCTAGATTCCAGCGGCTCGTCGCCGATGCCGGTGCTGCCGCCGCCCGGTGAGCGAGCGCCCCGGATCTCGACGAAGGAGCCTGACCATGCCCAGCCTGACCGCCGCCTTGCGAAACGAGTACGAAGACCTGTTCAACCGTTGCGTGATCAATCCCGGCAAGGCCAGGCTGGTCGGCGGGCTGGTCGACAAGCTGCTGGGCAACCGCGCCCGCTATGACGCGGTGTCGAAGGCGACCGGCGTGCCCTGGCATTTCATTGCCGCGACCCACAACATGGAGTCGAGCCAGAACTTCTCCCGCCACCTGCACAACGGCGATCCGCTGACCGCGCGCACCGTGCAGGTGCCGGCCGGGCGACCGGCCACCGGCTCGCCGCCGTTCACCTGGGAGGCCAGCGCGATCGATGCGCTTGGCCTGAAGAAGCTCGGCGCCGATACCGACTGGAGTCTCGCCGGCACGCTGTACCGGCTGGAGTTGTACAACGGCTGGGGCTACCGCACCTATCACCCGGAAACGCTGACGCCGTACCTGTGGGGCTGGTCGAACCACTATGTCAGCGGCAAGTACGTCAAGGACGGCGTCTGGTCGCCGACTGCGGTGACTGACCAGTGCGGTGCCGCGGTGCTGCTGCGCCGTTTCGCGGAACTGGGGCAGATCAGCTTCGCCACGCCGGCCAGGGCGGCAGCGGCGCAGGCGGTGCCGCGCTACGCGCTGAGCAGGCCGAGGGATGCCGCGGTGGTCGCCCAGGTCGAGTCGCTGCAGCGCTGGCTCAGCGGCTTCCCGCAGATCTTCCTGAAGGTCGACGGTGTGCCGGGGGAAAAGACCTCCAACGCCTACAAGGCCGTGACCGGCGGCTATCTGCCGGGCGATCCGCGCGGCTGAGGCAAGGCCGTCCGCTTTCCGCACATCGACGTGACCGGTGAGGGTCGCGATAGCATGCGGCCACCGGCTTTGCCGCTTTCCAGATCGTCAATTCCAGATCGCCAATCACATTCGCAGGGCGAAGGGGACATCACTTGCATCTCGCATATCTCGATCAAATGCGCAGCACCGACCTGTCGGCCGAACGCCGGCAGTTCTTGAAGACCGCGGGTACGTCCATTCTCGTCGGCGGCCTGACTCCTCCGGCGGCGTTCGCGGCCGATGCCGCCGCTTGGGTGGCCACCAGCAGCGGCACCCTGGCCGGCATCGATCTCGAATACGACGAGTGGGCGGTGATGCAATGGGTCTGGAAGGCCAAGCACAATGCCGACGATTTCCTCGGTCTCAAAGGCGCGCAAGGCAGGACCACGACCTGCCGCGGCATCACCTTCCACTGCTACCGCAACCGCAAGATCGTTCGCGAAACCACGCAGTGGAATTTCCGCGAAGTGGGCGTGCAGCTCGGTGCGCTGGAGCCGCCGGTGCTGTTCTGGAAGAAGTGAGCGGTCGAGCCGATCACTGGCCGTAGGGCGGGCCATGCCCGCCATGTGCCCTCGCCGGTGGACCGAATCGGCGGCCGCGGGCCGCCTTACGGGGCGGGTGTGCCGAGCCCGCCGCTTGCTCAGCGGGGCAGCCGGTGCAGGTGTGCCGCTCGTTGCCGCCGCCGACCGACCAGGCCAGCCACGGGAAGGACAGCGCGCTGGCCAACCGGCGAGCAGGGCCAGTCCCCGCCAGGCGGGCTGGAATGCGGCCGCGACCAGGTACGCCCCGAGCAGGCCGAACGGCGCGGCGCGGTGGCGCATCAGGATCTTAAGGCTTGGCTCCTCGAACGACAGGCATTAGAGCCTGCCCGGGCGGGCGCTGCCGAACAGGCCGATCGCCGGCCGCAGATGGACGATGCCGACCACGATCAGCATCGCCGAGATCGGCACCTGCACGGGCCTTCCGTCTTCACGCCGCCGCCTTGCCCCGAAGGCCCCACAGCATCAGCACGGTGGCGGCGATGATGGCCACGCCACAGCTCATCAGTCCGCCGGTCACCAGGTTTTCCTGCCAGGGGGCTGCGACCAGACCGGGTGCGGTGACAGGCGACAGCGCGCCGGTGCCGAAGACCGCCGCCAGCAGGGTGAACAGCCAGTTCGCATAGGTGCCGTACAGCAGGGTCCAGCACGCGGCGGCTTTCCAGCCAGGGGCCAGCCTGACTTCCAGCCAGATCGCGCCGGCCGCGACCAGGAAGGTGCCATTCATCACCCCTTCGAGATGCGCGACCAGGCCCATGCGGACATTGCTGAATTTCGTTTCGACCAGGCCGGTGACCAGGCCGAGCAGGAACAGGAACATCCCGTGCCAGAGCAGGCGACGCCGCGTATCGTCCATGGTCTTCTCCCGATGCCGATGCCGATGCCGATGCCGATGCCGATGCCGATGCCGGGCTGCAGGTAGCCGGCAAACCATGGTGTCGAAATGCCGACCACCCGACAAGGTGCGGAACGGGCTTCAGTCCGAGCGTGCATCGGCGGCGCCGTCGCCCCAGGCTTTTGCCGGGACGACCACCCGGTTCCTGCGCTTCGTTCAGCGGCCGGCGCCGAACCCGGTCTTGATCGCAGACCCGTCTTCGGCAGCGCGTGAGCGCAGTCCCCATTTCCACAGCAGATCGGCCGGGATCGGCAGCACCAGGAACCAGTGCTCGAGCACCGCGAGCGACAGCAGGGTCGCCAGGAAGCCCAGCGATGCGGCCTGGTGGCTGTCGTCCGGCGCCAGGATCGCCATCCGCCACAGCAGGGTGGCGACGGTCGTCGACACGATCACCGAGAACGGGAACAGCAGATTCATCGGTCGGCGGGTGAAATAGCTCTGCAGGTAGCGCAGGTGTTCCGGCAGGAAGGCTTCCGACAGATTGCGGACGCCGAGGAACACATTGAGCTTGGCGCTGCTGCGCAGCGTCCACAGGATCATGTAGGTCCAGAAGCCGGTGCTGTTGATGGCGTCCCGGGTGATGCCAGCCACCAGCAGCGCCCCAGCCAGCAGTGCCAGTTCGTGATGCAGCACCGCTTCCAGCGCGTAGCGCGCACGTCGCCAGCCGCGGGCGCCGGGCGGGCAGGCGCTGCGGCGCGGACCGGTGATGTAGCCCATCAGAAAGCTCATCTCCAGCCAGCCCCAGACCAGGAGGCTGCTGGTGAATGCGACATAGGCGCCGGCCGCGCTGGCATCGGTGCTGCTGATGTCCAGGCCATGCAGGGCGGCGATCAGCACCAGGCTGGCGACAGCCATGCTGTAGCGGTAGGTGCGCTGTGGCAGGCCGTCCAGATACAGGATGGCGCCGGTGGAGAACCACCACGCGAACAGCGTGTACAGGACGGTGAGGCCCAAGTCCGTCATTTCGAGGTGCGAGCTACCAGGTCGGCGACAGGCGGACGTTCGCCGGCAGGCGGTGGTCGATCACCGGCAAGGTGTACAGCCGCAGGAAGGTCGCTGCTGCCGACACGCCATAGCCGATGCGCTTGATCGCATTGATCACGCCACCCTCGGCACGCGCCTTGTCGTTGGCAGTGGAGATCGCCAGCAGCTTCTCCAGACAGGCGCGGAACTTGGGGTTGTCGATGTCGACGGTGAACGGGAATACCTGCCTGGAGATGTCCGAGGTGATGCGGAACACCGTGTAGTCGTACTCGCGCGGGTCGATCGCCAGCGCCTCGTGCATCTCCGGGCGGGACTGATCGCGGACGAACATGGTCGCGTAGACCGCGAGCACGAAGAAGCGGATCCACAGCCTGTTGTGGCCTTCGAGCAGCTTCGGATTGGCGCGCATCAGCAGGGCAAAGCTTTCGCCGTGGCGGAATTCGTCGTTGCACCACTGGTCGAACCAGCCGAAGATCGGATGGAACTTCAGCTCCGGGTGCTTCTCGATCTGGCGGAAGATGGTGATGTAGCGGGCATAGCCGATCTTCTCGCTGAGATAGGTCGCATAGAAGATGAACTTGGGCCGGAAGTAGGTGTACTTCTTGGCGCGGGTCAAGAAGCCGAGATCGACGGCGATCCCGAAGTCCTTCAGCCACTGGTTGATGAAGCCGGCATGGCGTGCTTCGTCACGGGCCATGTAGCCGAACAGTTCCTTCATGTCCGGATTGGCGACGTTCTTCTTGATCTCGTTGTACAGCACGCAGCCGGAGTATTCCGAGGTGATCGACGAGACCATGAAATCGACGAATTCCCGATGCAGCCCTTCCGGCAGATCGGAGTAGTCGGCCATCAGGTTCGCTGGCCGGGTGAAGTGGACTTTATTGTTGTCGCTCCGGTACTCGTCCATCAGCGACTGCCACTGGGCGCGGATCGGATCGACGTCGATGGCGTCCATCGCCTTCATGTCGGTGGTGTAGAAGCGCGGCGTCAGCAGGGTGTCTTCCTGGGCCTTGAGCGTCGTTTCGTTCGGCAGGCGGGCTTCGCGGGTGGCACTGGCAGTGACTGTGCTCATGGGACTCTCGACGTCAATGGCAATCGGGATGGAATGCGGATGGGCTTCAGCCGGCCTGACCGGCAACGGCGCTGGCGTCGGCGGCCTTCATCGGCGACGGAGTCGGCAGCAGGCGAGCGAAGTCGCCGATGTTTTCCGAGCCGAACGAACCCAGGTCGAGCACTTCGCCGGTCGCCGGATCGGCGAGCAGCAGGTGGCCGTCGCTGTGCATGCTCAGCCGGAACGGCGTGTCGCGGCCGATGCCGGCCTTGCGCCGTTCGCGCACCAGCGCGCGCACCATGCCGCGCATGAAGTTGTCCTGGCCCGGCGCGATGGTGTCGATCCGCTTGCCGCTGTCGGCGTCGAAGATGCCGATGTCGCCGTTCGCCAGGTCATCGAAGCGCAGCGTCCGCTCGGCGATCGGCTGGGCGGTCTCGTCCTGATTCACCGCATCGCGCTTTTCGATGCGTCCTTCGATGGCCAGCGCGAAGGCCAGCGCGATCGCCGCCAGCACCGCGTACAGCGGGAAGCGCATGTTCATGTTGCGGGCGTAGGGGCTGGCTTCGTTCATCGACAGGTGTCCGGCGGCACTTCAGATATGGCAGCCCGGCCGACGCATCGCGACCGGGGCGTTGCAACAGGTTCAGCGTCCGGCGGCGGCTGCCGCGGCGCCGGCCATCGGCAGAGTCCGCACGCTGACCGGGGCGCCGACCGGCAAGGCGCTGCCGCCGGTTACCTGGGCAATGGCCTGCGCCAGCATGGCGGCGACCTTCCCGGGCTCGTCGATGGAACGCAGCATCGGCTCGGTCTGGCGGAAATGCCACGGCCGGACATGCGGCCACAGGTGCGCGTAGGCGATGCTGCTGCCGTCGCTGAAGCGCAGCGGGATGTCGCCCGTGCCTTCCGCGTGCACGCGCAGCCCGGCGGAATCGACGACCGCGTACGGGAAGTTGAAGGTGATCTCGAGCACCACGCCGGCGCGCATCAGCACGCGCCGGTTGGTCACCGTGTACCAGGTCGCGCGCGCGGTCAGCCAGGCCACCAGCGCCAGCAGGCCGAGTCCGGCGAAGGCCAGCGGCAGCAGGTAGCTCATCGCCAGCAGGGCCTCGGCAGTGCTGCCGCCGCCGGCGATCACCGCGATCCCGCGCGATGCGATCAGCAGCGCGAAGTAGACGGCGATCGACCGGCCGTGGAAGGCGCGGCGGAACAGCGAGGTCCAGCGCGGTGCGCCCTGCCAGAGGATGCGCTCGCCGTCCGGCAACTTCCCCGGCAGCTCGCGCACGCCGGAAAAGTTGTAATCGTCATGCTCGTGGCCGCTCACAGCAGCGGTCCCAGACGATCCGGCGTGGCGTACAAGGTGCCGGCGCCGTAGTAGCCGGCGATCATGTCTTCTTCGAGCAAGGTGATCTGCTCCGGCGACTTGGTGCGCGGCACGGCAGCGAACTGGCTGCCGAGAATCGCGCCGACCTTGACGGCGCCATTGCCGGCCACGGTCGCGAAGTTCCACGGCAGCAGCACGCGTCCGCCGCCGGCGACCTCGATCTCGAAGTAGCGGAACAGACGCTCGGAGCGATCGACCCAGATGTCGACAACGGTGCCGCCCGACTTGCCGTCGGCGCCGGACACGGTCTTGCCGCGCGGGTCCGGATCACCCTTGGCGACGCCGTAGGCCGGATCGCTGCGCAGCGGCACGATCTTCACCGTGCCGGTCAGTTCCAGATCCGGGTGATCGTCGCGCTCGGCCCAGGCACCGGGGCCGACGCCGGCCAGCAGCGGGTTGCCGGTCGGCACCAGCGGCGAGTCCGGACTGCGATCGAGGCGACGCGCCTTCAGCTGCTCCGGCGGGCCGGCCTTCCAGGCTTCCGGGACGGTCTTGGTGCCGCCGTGCGGCAGCAGATAGGTCTTCGGATCCGGACGTCCGCCCAGGCCTTCCTGCAACTGGTTCGGCGAGCGGTCCGCGGTTTCCAGCGGATAGCCTTCGCGCTGGCCTTCGCGATGCAGATAGATCACCAGGGCGGCAAAGAAGCCCCAGAACAGGTACAGCGCGACTTGGGCGATATCGAGGCTCGCCGTGATGGCACCGTGATTCATTGTGTTACCTCCTCCCGTAGATTCATCGACTTCAGATTGGGCCAGACGGCGTCGTCGCCGCCGTCGTCGCCGACAGTTCCGTGGTGCTCGGCCGCGTGGCGAACCAGCGGGCCGATCGCCACCAGCGTTGCGAACAGCAGGCCGAGCTCCAGGTGATAGACGACCGTGTAGCCGGTCGCCGGGCCCGCGAGCGCTTCGCCGAGCGCACCGCTGGCCGCCAGATGGGCGATGCCATCGCGCAGCAGCCCGCTGATGGCGATCGCGCCACCGGCGGCAGTGGCCTGCACCGCGCCCCAGACGCCGAGCGCGAGGCCGATCTGCCGTTGCGGCGCCAGGCTCATCGCCGCGGTCAGCGTGCAGTGGCCGAACAGGCCGCTGCCGACGCCGATGCCGGCCACGCCGAGTGCAAACAGGAAGGTCGAGGCCATCGGCGCCGACAGGATCACCGCCGAGAACGCGGCGATGCCGACCACCGCGCCGTATGCGGCCATGCGATAGGGATCGACGCCGCGCACCAGCGCGCGCGCTGCCAGCACGAAGCCGGCGAGGCCGCCGAGCGCGAGCGCGGCGGTCAGCGCCGTGGTCGAGGCCACCGGCAGCTTCAGCACTTCGCCACCAAACGGTTCGAGCAGGATGTCCTGCATCGAGAACGCCACCGTGCCGAGACCCAGCGCGATCAGCCGGCGCCGGGCATGGCTGCGATGGCTGAAGCTTTCCCAGGATTCGCGGAACGACGGCGTCGGCAGTTCATGGGCGGTGCGCGAAGGATCACGCGCTTCCTGCTTCCACAGCGCCGCGATGTTCAGCAGCATGGTCACCGCCGCCGAGCCCTGGATCACCTGGATCAGGCGTAGCTGGCTGAAGTCGCGCAGCAGCAGCCCGAAGATCACGGCGCTGAGCGCCATGCCGATCAGCAGCATCGAGCACATCAGCGCGACGACGCGCGGC
>PNMW01000052.1 GCA_013823855.1 Lysobacteraceae bacterium
CATGTTCGGTTTCCTGATCTGGGCATGGTCCATTCGCTTGAATGCGCCGCCCAGATCCAGGAAGCGCATCGGCATCACCTCTCCGGCCACGACGGCAATCGCGCCCGTCGGCCATGGTCTGAAACGCCGGGATCGGCAACGCGCCGCGCAGGCCCGCGTCTTCCGCCCGGTGACTTCCCCGTCCCTGCCGCTCAGGCCGCCTGACGATCGTTGCGCGGTGCCAGCAGCGCCTGTTCGGCTGCCTTGGCGGCCTCGATGCTGCGCTGCTTGACGTGGCCGTAGCCGCGGATCTCGTCCGGCAGGCAGGCCAGTGCCACGGCCTGCGCGTGGCTCGCCGGGCTCAGGCTCGCCAGGCTGCGATCGAGCTGCTGGATGTAGTCCTCGATCAGCTGGCGCTCCTGGTGGCGTTCCTCGGTCTTGCCGAAGACATCGAGCGCGCTGCCGCGCAGGCCCTTGAAGCGCTTCATCAGACTGAACGCGGTGCCCATCCAGGCGCCGAACTGGCGCTTGACCAGATGCCCGGTGACCGGATCCTTCTTGGCGATCGCCGGCGGCGCGAGGTTGTACTTGACGCGGTAGCCGTTCGGGAACATGGCGTCGAGCTGGGCGAGAAACGCCGGATCACGATGCAGGCGGGCGACTTCGTACTCGTCCTTGTAGGCCATCAGCTTGTAGAGGTAGCGGGCGGCGGCTTCGGCGAGGCGGGAGGTGCCGGGCACCAGGCGGGTCTCGGCATCGATCACCCGCCTGACCACCTCGGCATAGCGCTTCGCGTAGGCCTCGTCCTGATAGGCGATCAGCTCCGGCACCCGTACCTCGACCAGCCGCTGCGTCTCGCCGCTGGCGCCGACCGACTCGACGATGGCCCGGGCGATCGGCGACAGCACCGGCTTCCCGACCTTCGGTGCGTACCTGGCGATCTCGGCCTCGACGAAGGTGCGATCGACCACCGTCATCCGGCCCCAGCGGAACGCCGCGATGCTCTGCTCGACGCCGACGCCGGAATGCTTGATCGCGTTCTCGATCGACTCCGCCTTCAGCGGGATGGTGCCGGCCTGGAAGGCGACGCCGACCATGAAGTTGTTGGTCGCCATCGCGTCGCCGAACAGGCCTTCCGCGAATGCCTGACCGTCGAGGAACACGTTGTCGTCGCGACGGGTGACCTTGTTGATGCCGGCGGTCAGCGCCTCGATGTTCGGGAACAGCGCGTTGCGGTTGGACACCATCTGGCCGGTCGGCGTCTGCGTCGTCGACACCACGGCGATGGTCCGCTCCGGCAGACACTTGTCGAGGTTCTTCGGATCGGTCGCGTTGAGGATGTCGAAGCCGAGGAACAGATCGGTGCGGCCATCGGAAATCTTGCTTGAGCCGTTGAACGGCTGGTGCGAGATCTTGATGTCGGAAATCACCGCGCCGCCCTTCTGCGCAAGACCGGTCTGGTCAAGGCCGATGACGTGC
Source organism: Lysobacteraceae bacterium (assembly GCA_013823855.1). Lineage (GTDB taxonomy): Bacteria > Pseudomonadota > Gammaproteobacteria > Nevskiales > Nevskiaceae > Nevskia. Next base: position 1,459 of record PNMW01000052.1, read on the forward strand.
TTGCCTTCCAGGCGCGCGGCATTGGCCAGGGTGGCGACCACGGTCACCGAACCGGTGCCGCCGATGCCCATGACGTGGATGCCGACGCCCAGCCTGTCATCGACCTTCTTGACCGGATCCGGCAGCGCCCGGTCGAGCGCCGGGATGCGGCCCTTCCTTTTCTTCTTCACCGCCCCGTCGCCAGCCGGCTCCGGGTTCGGCGTGATGGTCAGGAACGACGGGCAGAAGCCCTTCACGCACGAAAAGTCCTTGTTGCACGACGACTGGTGGATGCGGGTCTTGCGGCCGAACTCGGTCGCCACCGGCTCCACGCTCATGCAGTTGGCCTTGACGCCGCAGTCGCCGCAGCCTTCGCAGACCCGTTCGTTGATCACGGTGACTTCGACCGGTTCCTCGGCCTTGCCGCGGCTGCGCGCACGGCGCAGTTCCGCAGCGCACTCCTGATCGTGGATCAGCACCGTGGTACCGGGGATCGACGCCAGTGCGCGCTGCGCCTCGTCGAGCCGGTCGCGATGCCAGACCTCGGTGCCGCCGGCGAGGCTGACGCCGCTGTAGCGCGCCGGTTCGTCGGTGGTGACGATCACCCGCTTGACGCCATTGGCCAGCAGGTCGGCCACCACGCTGGCAACCGGGCGGATGCCCATGGCTTCCTGGCCGCCGGTCATCGACACGTGCGCGTTGTAGAGCAGCTTGTAGGTGATGTTGACGTTGGCGGCGGCGGCGTAGTGGATCGCCAGCACGCCGGAGTGGAAGTAGGTGCCGTCGCCGATGTTCTGGAAGATGTGCTTCTCGTCGGTGAACGGCGCCATACCGATCCACTGGGTGCCTTCGGCGCCCATGTGGGTGCCCATCACCACGTTGCGGTTCATCCACATCGCCATCGTGTGGCAGCCGATGCCGGCCGACACCACGCTGCCTTCGACCGCCTGCGTCGAGCTGTTGTGCGGGCAGCCCGAGCAGTACCAGGCGGTGCGCGTGGCGGTGGCCAGCTTGTTGCGCGCGTGGATCTCGTCGACCCGCTGCAGCCAGGCTTCGGCCGACTCGACCCGCGCCCGCTGCGACAGCCGCTTGACCAGCGCCCGGCCGATCACGTCCGGCTCGAACTCGCCGTAGTGCGGCAGCAGTTCCTGCTCGCTCTGGTCGAACTTGCCGACGATGCGCGGCGCATTGGCCATGCCGTAGAGCACGTTCTTGGCAAACATTTCCAGGAACGGCCGCTTTTCCTCGATGACGAAGATTTCCTCGAGGCCGCGCGCGAAGTCGCGGACGATGGTCGGCTCCATCGGGAACAGCATGCCCATCTTGAGGATGCGGATGCCGTAACGGCGCAGCGCGGCGTCGTCGAGACCGAGTTCGAGGAAGGCCTGGCGCAGATCGTTGTAGGTCTTGCCGGCAGTGATGATGCCGAGCCAGGCGTCCGGGCAGTCGAACACCACGTTGTTCAGCTTGTTGACGGCGACATAGCGCTTGGCCACTTCGAGCCGTCGGGTATACAGCGACTGCTCCATCTCCAGCGCTTCGGCACGCACGTTCATGCCCAGGTTCATTCGCGGCGAGAACGGCTTGCCGTCGAACGCCAGGTCCGGGGTCAGGAACTTGAGACGGTCCGGCGATACTTCGGCGGAGCCGGTGCCGTCGGCGATGTTGGTGACGAACTTGAGACCCACCCACAGGCCCGACAGCCGCGACATCTGATAGCCGTGCAGGCCGTAGTCGAGCACTTCCTGCACGTTGGCCGGATACAGCGACGGAATGCCGACGTGCATCAGCATCGGTTCGGACTGGCTGCACAGCGACGACGACTTGCAGCTCGGGTCGTCGCCGACGATCGCCAGCACGCCGCCGTTCTTGTCGATGCCGGTGTAGTTGGCGTGCTTCAGCGCATCGCCGGAACGATCGACCCCCGGCGCCTTGCCGTACCACATGCCGGTGACGCCATCGAACTTCTGCTTGCCGACGGCGTGCAGCATCTGCGTGCCCCACACGGCAGTGGCGGCGAGATCCTCGTTGAGGCCGTCGACGAAGTGGATGTTCTGTTCGAGCAGCGTCTTCTGCTGCTTCTGCAGCGCGGCGTCGAGCATGCCGAGCGGCGAGCCTCGGTAGCCGGAGATGAACATGCCGGTCTTCAGGCCGCGACGGGCGTCGGTGCGGACCTGATCGAGGCTCAGGCGAACGAGGGCATCGACGCCTCCCAGGTGGATCTGGCCCTCTTCCTGGGTGAACGGATTGACGCGGGGCGGCTTGGCGGACATGTACCTGGCGACCTTCCTGACCTCAGACGAAGCGCATCGACACGCTGCCCAGATCCTGGAAGCGGACCTGGATCGAATCGCCCGCCGCCACCGGAATGGCCTCGGTGGCGCCGCCGCTCATGATGTAGCTGCCGGCGGGAATCTCCTCGCCGCGCGCCGCCAGATGGTTGGCCAGCTGGGCGATCGCTTCGGCTGGATGACCGAGCACCGCGGCACCGGCGGCCATCGCCACCACTTCGCCGTTCTTCTCCATCACCATGCCGAGCGTGCGCAGGTCCATACCCTCGATGCCACGGGCGACGCTGCCGACCACGAAGCGCGACGACGAGGTGTTGTCGGCGACCACGCTGACCAGATCGAAGCGGAAGTTCTCGTAGCGCGAATCGATGATCTCGACCGCCGGCACCACGAAGTCGGTCGCGGCGAGCACGGCGCCGACATGGCAGCCCGGGCCGCGCAGCGGCGCCTTGAGCACGAAGGCGATCTCCGCTTCCACCTTCGGATGGATCAGCTCGCCGGTCCTGATCTCGCCGCCGTTGGCGATGCTCATGTAGTCGAACAGCAGGCCGAACACCGGCACTTCGACGCCCATCTGCTTCATCTTCGCCCGCGAGGTCAGGCCGGCCTTGAGCCCGGCGACCTGGTGGCCGCGCGCCTGCTTGCGTGCACGGATCGCCGCCTGGATGGCATAGCCGTCGTCGAGCGTCAGCTGCGGATGCGCGTCGGTGATCTTCACCACCTCGCGGGCTTCCAGCTCGGCGGATTCGAGGTACTCGGCGAGCGAGTCGATGGTTTTTGGGTCGATGGTCATGACGGGAATCAGGAGAAGCGCACCGAGCAGCTGCCGAGGCCGCCGACGGCGCAATGGAAGGAATCACCGGCAGCAACCGGCATCAGCGGGGACTGCGAACCGGACAGGATCACTTCGCCGGCTTTCAGCGGAATGCCGAGCGCGCCGAGCGTGTTGGCCAGCCAGGCCACGGCGTTGACCGGCGAACCCTGCACCGAGGCACCGGCGGAGGTGGAGACGATCTCGCCATTCTTTTCGACGACCATGCCGGCGACCGACAGATCAAGGCCGCGCAGGCTGCGCGGCGTGCCGCCGAGCACGAACACGCCGCAGGAGGCGTTGTCGGCGACGGTGTCCTGGATCTTGATCTTCCAGTCCTTGATCCGCGAGTCGACGATCTCGAAGCAGGGCATCACGTAGTCGGTGGCGCGCAGCACGTCGGCCGCGGTGACCCCCGGGCCGTCGAGATCACGCTTGAGGATGAATGCCACTTCGGCTTCGGCGCGCGGGGCGATCATGCTGTTGGCCGGGATCGCCTGGCCTTCGGCGTAGACCATGCCCGACAGCAGCAGGCCGAAATCCGGCTGATAGACGTTCAGCATCTGCTGCACGGCCCTGGAGGTGACGCCGATCTTCTTGCCGATCACCGTTTCGCCGCTGGCGAGACGGCGTTCGATCATCCGCAGCTGGATGCGATAGGCGTCATCGATGCTGATGTCCGGCTCGCGCTCGGTCAGCGGGACGATCGGCTGGCGATCGACGAGCGCCTGGTACAGCGCATCGCCGTGGAACTTGATTCGTTCTGGAGTCATGTCGGGGAACTGGAGGCGTCGGCCTCGGCAAGGAAGGCATCGACGAGCTTGGCGAAGCGCGCCGCGTGTTCGATCTGGGTCCAGTGACCGCACTGGCCGAAGACGTGCAGCTGCGCCTTCGGAATCAGCGTTGCCAGCCGCAACGAGGTTTCGAGCGGGATCACCCGGTCCTCGCGGCCGTGGATCACCAGCGTTTCATGGCGCAGCGCGGCGATCTGCGCTTCGTCGCTGCTCAGTGCATCGACGCCGTTCTGGCGCGGCGCCGGGAACATCGCCGAATACGCTTCCTGAACACCGGGACGCCGGCTGGCCTCGTAGCGCAGCTGCGCCAGCGCATCGGTGACCAGGCTGCGATCGAAGGCGAACAGATCCATCATCTTGCGCATCGCTTCAAATGACGGCTGGTAGCCCCAGACCTCATCGAGCGCGGGTGTCAGCTCGAAGCGCAGGCCGGCCGAGCCCATCAGCACCAGCCGGCGCACCCGCTGCGGATGGCGGATCGCGACCGCCAGCGCCAGCGCCCCGCCGAACGAGTTGCCGACCAGATCGACCTGCGGCAGCGCCAGCGCGTCGAGCAGGCCGACCGCGTGGGCGACCCAGGTCTCCAGGCCATAGCGGTGCCCGGCAGGACGATCGCTGTAGCCGAAGCCGACCAGATCAGGAGCGATCACGCGCCGGTGGCTCGATAGGGACGGCAGCACCGCGCGCCAGTTGGCCCAGGCACTGACACCAGGGCCGGAGCCGTGCAGCAGCAGGACCGGGCTGCCCTTGCCGAGATCGTGGTAATTGGTGCGGATGCCGGCAGCGACGATGCTGCTGCCGACCTCCGGCGAGACGGTGGCGGCTACGGTGCTCATGCGTACTTGACGCAGACGTTGCGCAGCTCGGTGTAGAACTCCAGCGAGTGGACGCCGCCTTCACGGCCGATGCCGCTCTGCTTGGAGCCGCCGAACGGGGTTCGCAGATCGCGCAGGAACCAGGAGTTGACCCAGCACAGGCCGACCTCGATCCGCTTGGCGATCCGGTGCGCGCGCGACAGGTCTTGGGTCCACACCGTCGTGCACAGGCCGTACGGCGTGTCGTTGGCCAGCGCGATCGCTTCCTCTTCGGTGTCGAACGGCGCGATGTGGCAGCACGGCCCGAAGATCTCTTCGCGAATCACCGAGGCGGTTTCCGGCAGGCCGGTCCAGATCGTCGGCTGCACCCAGCTGCCGCCGGCCAGTTCCGCCGGCATCTCAGGCACGCCGCCGCCCGTGACCACGGTGGCGCCTTCGGCCCTGGCCTTGGCGTAGTAGGACAGCACCTTGCCGCGGTGTTCCTCGGAAATCAGCGGGCCGATGCCGGTGCTCTTGTCGTACGGCAGGCCGGGCTTCAGCGCTTCGGCCTTGAGTTTCAGGGCGGCGACGAACTTGTCGAAGATCGGCCGCTGCACGTAGACGCGTTCGGTGCCCAGGCAGACCTGGCCGCAGTTGGCGAATGCGGCGCGGGTGATGCCGTCGATGGCGGCATCGAAGTCGGCGTCGGCGAACACCAGGCCGGCGTTCTTGCCGCCGAGTTCGAACGACACCGGCCGCAGGCCCTTGGCCGCCGCGCCCATGATCGCTTCGCCGGTGCGGGTTTCGCCGGTGAAGGTGATGGCGTTGACGCCGCGGTGCGAGGTGAGGAATTCACCTGCGGAGTTCGGGCCCAGGCCGTGGACGACGTTGTAGACGCCCTTCGGGATGCCGACCTTGTTCATCACTTCGCCGAGCAGGGTGGCGGTGGCCGGCGTTTCTTCCGACGGCTTGACCACCACGGCATTGCCGCAGGCCAGTGCCGGGCCGACCTTCCAGGTCATCAGCAGCAGCGGCAGGTTCCACGGGCAGACCACGGCAATCACGCCGCGCGGCGTGCGCACCGCGTAGTTCAACGCTTCGCCGCCGTCCGGCGTCGCCATCTCGAAGGTTTCGGTCGGGACGTTCTTGATGACGTCGGCGAAGATCTTGAAGTTGGCGGCACCGCGCGGGATGTCGATGTGCGAGGCCAGGCTGGCCGGCTTGCCGGTGTCGGCAATCTCGGCCGCCAGGAAATCGTCGAAACGGCGGTTGATCTCGTCGGCGAGCGCGTACAGCAGTTCCACGCGCCGGGCCACCGGCATCTTGCCCCAGGGGCCGTCCAGCGCCGCACGCGCCGCCGAGACCGCCGCGTCGACTTCCGCCTGCCCCCCTTCCGACACCAGACCAATCAGCGATCCGTCCAGCGGGTTGCGGTTCTCGAACGTCTTGCCGCTCGCCGATTCGACGAAGACCCCGTCAATGAAGTGAGGAAAATTGCGCCGGACATCGGCCCTGGCGGCCGCCGGAATAGCATCTGTTGCCATGTTGGACTCGGATTCGTTGCGGGGCCGGACTCAGGTCACCACCGACAGGAAGGCTTCGTTGAGCTTCCGGTCGTGATAGAAGATCGCCGGGCCGAGCTGGTCGTCGGTCCAGGTGATCGTCGGCTTGTCCGGATACCAGATGTAGCCGCCGGCAAACACTTCGTTGCGGTTGCCGCTCGGGTCGAAGAAGTAGATCGTTTCGCCGCGGGTGATGCCGTGACGGGTCGGCCCGAGGTCGAGCGAGACCTTTTTCTTGGAGATGATGTCGGCCGCCTTCAGCACCTCGTTCCAGCTGCCGAGCAGGAACGACGCGTGGTGGAACTTGTTCTTCATCGGCTGGCGAATGAAGGCGACATCGTGCGCCTTGTTCGAGCAGGTAAGGAAGGCGGCGATCTGCAGGCGCTCCGGGCCGGCCACGACCTGTTCGGCCAGATTGAAGCCGAGGATCCTGGTGAACAGCTCGACGGTGCCGTCGAGGTCATCGCCGTACAGCAGGCAATGATCGAAACGCGACGGCGCCATGCCCTTCAGGCCATCCGGCCACGGCTCGGGGTTGAGATAGCCTGTGGCGCAGCCGGTGACATCGCGGTGCGCGTACAGCTCCATGCTGTGACCGGTCGGGATCGTGAAGCGGAAGCGGCGTCCGGTATGCGGATGTTCGCCGGCTGCGATCCAGGTGGTTTCGGTGGCGAGCGGGCTTGCTTCCAGCTCGGCGACCAGACGGTCGAGCGTGGCATCGGAATCGACGCGCCAGCCCATGTAGTCCATGCCGGCTTCATCGGCCTGACGCAGCACCACGCTGTGGTGATCGGCCTCGTCCCAGGCCTTCAGGAAAACGCGCCCCTGTGCATCGCGCGCGACTTCGCTCAGCCCGACGACTTCGGTGTAGTGATGAACCGCCTGTTCCAGGTCGAGCACTCGCAGTGCGACGTGTCCCGGCCTCAGGACTCCAGTCATTGCCATGTTCCTCTCCTCTTGTTCTTCGCGTACTAGCTACGGTGGGACGCCGCGGACGGCGTCCCGTAGAAATGGAAGCCGCCCCGTGTTGCATCGAAGGAACGCGCCATCTTGCCGATGACGCGCAGGCGCAAGTCGCCTTCCGGAATCAGCTTGCAGGCCAGCGAGTAGCCCTCTGCTTCCTCCTCGACGCTGACGCAGGCACGGCTGATGGTCTCGTTGCGGTACTCGCCAGCGAGCACCCTGACCTTGCAGACGCCGCAGCCGCCGCCGCGGCAGCCCACTGGAATGCCGCGACGCCCGAGACATTCCATGGCGCGAAGGACATTGCTGCCCTCCGGGCAGGGGAAGCTGTCGTCGCAGTTCTCGATGTGGATGCGGATCGACATCGGCCGCCTCAGATCGACCGGAACAGCGGGCTGCGCGCCGCCGCATTGGCACCGTCCGCCGAGGTCAGGAATTTCTCGGTGAAGATGTCGCGCTCGAACAGGCGTCCCTGCATCAGCGTGCGGATGCAGGCTTCGATCATCACCGGCGGCCCGCACAGGTAGGCGCGCCAGCCGCGGAAGTCGTTGCTGAAATGCGCCGATGCCGCGTCGTGCACGAAGCCCTTGAAGCCATCCCAGGCACAGGCCTCGGTCGGCTCGTTGAGCGCCGGCACGTAGATGAAGTTCGGGTACTCGTGGGTCAACGCCACGAACTCGTCGTGGTAGTAAAGCTCGGCGCGATTGCGGGCACCGTAGACCAGCACGATGTCGCGCATCTCGCGCTGCTCGAGCAGATCGAGAATCATCGAACGCGGGCTCGACAGGCCCGAGCCGCCGGCCATGAACAGCAGCGGCTTGGGATCGGACGAGCGCACGAAGAAGCGGCCGTACGGACCGGACAGCTCGATGCGATCGCCGACCTTCAGGCCGTCATGCAGCCAGGTCGTGCCCTTGCCGTTCGGCACGCGACGCACGTTGAGTTCGATGCGCCGCCGCTCGCTCGGACGATCGGCCAGCGAGAAGGCACGCGGCTGCTCCTCGCCGGGAATCTTCACCTGCACGTACTGGCCGGCCTGGAAATCGATGCCTTCCGGATCGTCGAGCTCGATGACGATGCCCTTGATGGTCGGCGACAGCGTTTCGTGGACCACCACGGTGCCGGCGTGATCGCGTACCGGACAGTGCCGCGCGTCCGGGTCCTCGTCGATGTCGGCCTCGATGGTGACGTCCGACTGCACCGTGGCGCAGCAGGCCAGTGCCTTGCGCTCGTCACGCTCGAAATCCATCAGCGCGAACGGCGAGGCATTGCCGTGCTCGTAGTCGCCGTCGAGCACCTGGATCTTGCAGGTTGCGCACAGGCCGTGACAGCAGGCATGCGGCAGCCAGACGCCGGCACGCAGGCAGGCATCCAGGATGGTCTGCCCTTCCGCCGCCTCGATGGTGTGACCCAGCGGCTCGATGGTGATCTGGTAGCTCATGAGCTCAGCTGCAGGTGCCGTGGATGCCGTGCAACCCCGGCGTGCGGAAGCGGATCACGGCCTTGTGACCCAGACCGTTGTCGGTGACCGACTTGGCCGCATCCGGCGTGAACGGCACGCCGGAGCGCAGCCACTCGACCCGGTTCCAGTCGATCTTCGCGGTATCCGGATGCTGCGCGTAGAGATTCGGAATGATCTCCGCGGTCAGCGCGCCGAACGGCAGCTCTGGCGGCACCGGAATGCACAGCGGCGCGCAGAACATCAGATGATCCTCCCAGCCGATGTACAGCAGCTGCTTGCCGTGGAAGTTCTCGACGCGATCCTTGATCTCGCCGGTGTAGCCGGGCTTGATGGCGGTGACAGTCATGTGCGCGCTCCTCAGCTGCTGACGCCGGGCTTGCCGGTCCAGGATTCCCAGTTCTTGCGATCCGGCGAATCGAGGTACTCGCCGCCGTCATGGCCAGGCTTGAAGTTGTAGTAGTGGAGGACTTCGGCCAGCGGATCGAAGCCGGGCGCGGTCGGATCGGCTTCCGGACGGAAGCAGTTGCCCTGGTAGATCTGGTGCACCGGCAGCCACGACTGCACGTACTTCTCCGGCTCGTATTCGAAGACGTCCTTGCAGCCGTCGGAGCAGAAGTGGAACTTGTCTCCCCGGTACTCGGTTTCGCGGTAGCAGATCTTGGTCGGATCGTCCGGTTCGGTGAAGAACATCGGGATCTGGCAGGTCTGGCAGAGCATCGGCAAGGTCGGGTTGTAGAAGCGCTTGCCTTCCTTTTGCTGCTCGCGCCAGTACTCGAAACGCGCCCGGTAATGCTGGTCGAAGGTGGTCGGGTACTTCTCCGACAGCCACTTCATTTCGCTTTCCTCGGGCACCCAGGTGTGGAACGCGGCAGCGTGTCCGTAGTTGTAGAAGGTCGCCCAGGCCTCGTGGCTCAGGCGGTGCTTTTCCTTCGACGCGACCTCGTGGTACTTCGGCATGCGGATGCCATAGCGGGCGAGATCGTTGAACAGCGCGCCGCCGTTCTGCTCGAAGTACATCTCCCAAGCTTCGGCCCAGGACATCACGCGCTTCGGCAGCATGTAGTCCATCATCATCGATACCAGCGTCAGCAGCCGGTAGCCGCGCCAGAACCACTTGTCGAGCCAGCGCTGGACGATCGGGACGTTGCCTGGATCCTGTTCGAGAATGAACTTGACGACTTCCAGGCCCAGAGTCATGTGGCGCGATTCATCGCTCTGCGCCGAGAAGCCGAAGGTCACGGTGGCCATGTCGCCGTTGTAGGCGGCACCGCTCATGAACGGCATGAACAGCAGGTTGGTCAGCACGTACTCGAACGAGAACGAGATCGCAGTTACGAACTCGAACGGCCCGGCCGTCATCGCATCCTCGAAGTACGACTTCGGCACGCTGAGATACCAGACCCGGTCGTGCATGTGCGCCGGATCGTGGAGTCCGTTGAAGAACTTGTTGTAGTGACTGATCGTGTGCGCCTGGGTCTGCGCATGACGCAGCTCGTCGATCGCCTGCATCTGGCTGGCGATCCGCGCACTGGTGCCGCGGAAGTTGCGGCCGGCCATCGCGAAGCCGCGATGCGCGGCGTACTCCAGCGGCGAGACGCCGGTCAGGAACAGCTTCAGCGTGTTGATGTAGCGCGCGTCGACGATGTTGAACTGGCCATTGTTCTGCTGGAACGCGTCGACGATCGCGTAGAGCTTGCGCTCCTT
>PNMW01000017.1 GCA_013823855.1 Lysobacteraceae bacterium
CGCAGCAGCGCCAGCAGGAACAGGTAGACGGCGATCGAGCGGAGGACCAGCTCCCACCACGGCACGGTCAGTTGCCACATCGTCACGGTTCCTCCTGCGGTCCGGCCGCCATGATGGCGCCGAACCGCAGGCCGTGCGGCCGTATCAGTACGGGCTGCGCCCTACAGCCGGTCGAGGTGCCGGTCGGCCGGTGCCGGCGGCGTGTACTGGTAGACCCAGGTTTCGGTCAGCGGCTGGCCGACCGACTTCAGGAACAGGCGCAGGTCGATCGGATCGGTCGAGTCATCCGGCGGACGGATGTCGAAGATCGCCCGGTAGCCCTTGATCGCGTGCAGCGGCCGCGCCGAGGTCAGTTCCACGGTGCCGCGCGACGCCGTGACGATCGCCTCGACCTTGGTGTTGTTGCCGAGCAGCGCCAGATCGCCGCCGGCGAAATCGACCGCGAAGCGCCACGAGAAATAGCTGCGCTTCTGGCCGACGACGCCGCCGAGGCCGGTGCGGGTGGCCTGCACCGTGGCCAGGCGCGGCGCCACCGGCGGCTTGCGGCCCCAGTGCAGGCGGTAGGCGTAGAGCAGTTCCTCGCCCGGCATCGGCTTCTTTTCCGGGTTCCAGAACGCGACCATGTTGTCGAAGGTTTCGTCGCTGGTCGGGATTTCGACCAGCTGCACCGAACCCTTGCCCCAGTCGCCCTTCGGCTCGACCCAGAGGCTCGGCCGCAGGTCGTAGAACGCGCCGTCGTCCTGGTAGTGGTCGAAGTTCTGGTCGCGCTGCATCAGGCCGAAGCCGCGCGGGTTGTTGTCGAGGAAGCTGTTGAAGCGCAAGCCGGTCGGGTTGACCAGCGGCCGCCAGATCCACTCGCCGGCACCGGTCCACATCTGCAGGCCGTCGGAATCATGGATTTCCGGGCGGTAGTCATAGGCCAGACGGCGGTCGTTCTCGCCGGTCTGGTACATGCTGGTGCCGGGCGCGATGCCCAGACGCTCGATCTTGCGGCGCGGATAAAGGGCTGCATCGATCTCCATCACGTGGCTCTGGCCGGGCGCGATCTCGAAGCGGTAGGCGCCGGAAACGCTCGGCGAATCCATCAGCGCGTAGATCACCAGCCTGTTGGAGCCCGGTGCCGGACGTTCCAGCCAGTAGGCGGTGAAGCGGGGAAATTCCTCCGGCGTCGGCGCGCCGGTGTCGATTGCCAGGCCTCTGGCCGACATGCCGTACTGCCAGTCGCCGCCGACCGCGCGGAAGTAGCTGGCACCGAGCCAGGCGCCGACATCGCGCTCCAGATCGGTGTGGAACAGCACGCGAAAACCGGCGAAGCCGAGGTCGTTCGGCAGCTGCGCGGCCTTGACGCCGGACTTGCCGAAATCGAACAGGGTCGAGTCGTAGGCGATTTCCTGGGACTGGCCGTTGACGATCTCGAACATCCGCACCGGGTCCTTGAAGAACAGGCCCATGTGGAAGAAGCGCACCTGGAAGCTCAGGTCGTCCTTCGCCCACAGGCTGCGGTCGGCCTTGAAGCGGATGTTCTGGTAGCGGTCGAAGTCCAGCCCCTGCAGGGTCCTGGGCAGATCGCGCGGCGCGGCCAGATAGGCCACCGAAGCCATCTGCCGGGCCTGGCCTTTCAGCCAGCTGTAGTCGAAGGGCTGCGGCTTGCCGAGCAGCTTGAGCTTCGGCGCCGAGGCGGCTTCGGCGCTGGCGGACACGCCGGTGGCGAGCGCGCCGGCACCGGCCGACAGCGATTTCAGGAGTTCACGTCTTTGCATGTGGCGTTCGTGGCGGGGAAGGCCGAGCCGTGTCGGCGTCGCCCATAATATCCGCATGAAACTGATCATTACCGGGCTCTACGCCGGCCGGGTGCAGCCGATGCCCGGCGATGGCCGCCCCACCGCGATCTTCAAGGCCCCGGTTTCCGGGCGGATGGCGATCGGCCGCGAAGGCCTGGCCGGCGATGCCCAGGCCGATCGCCGCGTCCACGGCGGGCCGGACAAGGCGCTGCATCACTTCCCGGCCGAAACCCACGCCCGGCTCGCCGCGCGCTTCCCGGATGCGGCCGCAACGCTCGGCCCGGGTGCGCTCGGCGAGAATTTCTCGACGCTCGGCGCCGACGAGACCACGGTCTGCATCGGCGACGTGTTCACCGTCGGCAGCGCGCGCGTGCAGCTGTGCCAGCCGCGCCAGCCGTGCTGGAAGATCGAGGCGCGGCACGGCGTCGACGGCATGACCCGGGCGATCGCCGACGCCGGCATCGCCGGCTGGTACTACCGGGTGATCGAGACCGGTGACGTCGGACTCGGCGACAGCATCGAACTGGTCGACCGCGCGCCGGATGCGCCGACCGTCGCGGCGTTCTGGGCGCTGATCCACGAGCATCGGCCGGATCCGGCTGCGCTGCAGCGGCTGCGCGATACGCCCGGGCTGGCGGTCAACTGGCATCACAAGCTGGATCAGCGCATCGCCTGGCTGCTGGCCAACTGAGCGTGTCCGGTTCGCGGTCGATCAGCCTGCCGGACTACCCGGTCCTGGCGGCGCTGCCGGCGCTGCGCGAGGCCTTGCAGGCCATGGGTGGCAGGGCGGTGCTGGCCGCACCGCCGGGTTCCGGCAAGACCACGGTGATTCCGCTGGCGCTGCTCGACGCACCCTGGCTGGCGGGCCGCAAGATCGTGATGCTCGAACCGCGCCGGGTCGCGGCCCGGGCTTCGGCGGCGCGGATGGCCAGTCTGGTCGGCGACAAGGTCGGCGAGACCGTTGGTTATCAGGTGCGCTTCGAGCGCAAGATCGGCCCTGCGACGCGGATCGAGGTGATCACCGAAGGCCTGCTGACCCGTCGCCTGCAGGCCGATCCGGAACTGCCCGGTGTCGGTCTGGTGATCTTCGACGAGTTCCACGAGCGCAGCCTCGACGCCGATCTGGCGCTGGCGCTGACCCTGGATGCCGCCGCCAGTCTGCGCGAAGACCTGCGGGTGCTGGTGATGTCGGCGACGCTCGACAGCACTCGCGTTGCCAGCCTGCTCGGTGGCGCGCCGGTGGTCGAAGCCTGCGGCCGGATGTTTCCGGTCGACGTGCGCTTTGCGCCGCCGCGTCCCGGCACCGCGATCGATGTTGCGGTGGCGGATGCCTGCGCCGCAGCGCTCGCCGAGCGCGATGGCGACGTGCTGGCCTTCCTGCCCGGCGCCCGCGAGATCCGCAGCGCCCAGCGGCTGCTCGAAGCGCGGCTGCGCGAGGTGGCGATCCATCCGCTGTATGGCGACCTGTCGAGCGCCGAGCAGGACGCCGCGCTGATGCCGACTGGCGACGGCTGCCGCAAGGTGATCCTGGCGACCAACATCGCCCAGACCAGCCTGACCGTCGAAGGCGTCACCACAGTGGTCGATGCCGGCTATGCGCGGGTCGCCCGCTTCGATCTCGGCGCCGGTGCCAACGCGCTGGAACTGCAGCGGATTTCACGAGCGAGCGCGGATCAGCGCGCCGGCCGCGCCGGCCGCCTCGGACCGGGGACCGCGATCCGCCTGTGGAGCCGGGACCAGCACGGCCAGCTGCCGGCGCACGACACGCCGGACATCCTCGCCGTCGACCTGTCGCGGCTGGCGCTGGAACTGGCGGCCTGGGGCGTGGCGGAGCCGTCGACCCTGGTCTTCCTCGATCCGCCGCCAGCCGCCGCCTGGGCGCAGGCGCGCGAACTGCTGGCGGCAATCGGGGCGATCGGGGCGGACGGCCGGATCACCGCGCACGGCCGCACGCTGGCCAAGCTGCCGACCGCCCCGCGCATCGCGCACATGCTGATCGTCGCCAAAGGCGCGGGGCTGGCCGCTGTCGGCGCCTGGACCGCCGCCGTGCTCGACGAACGCGACAGCGGCCCGGATCTGGCGCAGGCGGTGCGCAATGCAGTTGCCGGGCGCAGCGATCCCGGCGCACTGCGGCGGATGCGCGATTCGGTGCGCCAGCTGCTGCGGCTGATCGACGCCGACGAGCGCGAGGCGGTCGAGGTCGATGCGATCGGCAGGATCGTGGCACTCGCCTATCCGGAGCGCTTGGCGCAGCGGCGCGCCGAGTCGCGCAGCGTTCGCGATGTCGGCTACTTCTGCGCCGATGGTGGCGAGGCCCAGTTGCCGGAACGCGATGCGCTGGCGGCGTCGGAATGGCTGGCGATCGCGCACTGGACCGTGGGCACTGCCCACGGTGGCGCGCCGCGCCGGATCCGGGCGGCCGCATCGATCAGCGCCAGCGATGTACTGCGCGACCACGCGACGCGGATCGAGAACGCCGTCGAAGTGACGTGGAACGATCAGCAGCAGGCGGTGCTGGCCGAGCGCCAGACGCGGCTGGGCGCGATCGTCCTCGAACGCAAGCCGCTGATGCAGCCGGAAGGCGAGCGCCAGCGGGCGGCGATGATCACCGGGCTGCGCAGCCTGGGCCTGTCGGCGCTGCCGTGGACCGAGGCGGCGCGGCAATGGCAGGCGCGGGTGATCAGCCTGCGTCGCTGGCGGCCGGCCGAAGACTGGCCGGCGCTCGACGACGACACGCTGTTCGGGCAGCTCGACCGCTGGCTGGCGCCGCACCTGGCCGGGATCACCCGGCGCGAGCATCTGGCGCGGCTCGATCTGGCCAGCCTGCTGAACAACCAGCTCGATTACGCCCAGCAGCAGCGGCTGGCGCGGCTGGCGCCAACCCATCTCGACGTGCCGAGCGGCTCGCGGATCGCGCTGGAGTACCAGCCGGACGGCGCGCCGCCAGTGCTGGCGGTCAAGCTGCAGGAGCTGTTCGGCGCGACCCGGACGCCGACCGTCGACGACGGGCGGATGGCGGTTTCGCTGCATCTGCTGTCGCCGGGCCGGCGACCGATCCAGGTCACCCGCGATCTCGCCGGCTTCTGGGCGCGCACCTATGCCGAGGTCCGCAAGGAGCTGAAGGGACGCTATCCGCGGCATCCCTGGCCGGATGATCCGCTGGTGGCGGCGCCGACGGCTCGCGCCAAGCCGCGTGGCACCTGAGCTTTCCCGGCCCTTTCGAGGGCCCGGCGAGATTTTCACGGCGCGAACGCATTTTTCGCTTGACGAGCAGCGGCAATGTCACCAGAATCCGCCGCTCGCTGTGACGGCTGCACTGCGGAGAGATACTCAAGTGGCCAACGAGGGCAGACTGTAAATCTGCTGACTAACGTCTACGAAGGTTCGAATCCTTCTCTCTCCACCACAGTGCTTCGCGGCAAGCTGGAACGGGCAGGTCAGGCGGGTGTAGCTCAATGGTAGAGCTGTAGCCTTCCAAGCTACTGACGTGGGTTCGATTCCCATCACCCGCTCCAACCCGCAGTCGGCATGCAGCAGGCAGCAAGGCAACACGCTCACATAGCTCAGTCGGTAGAGCACTTCCTTGGTAAGGAAGAGGTCATCGGTTCGATTCCGATTGTGAGCACCAATTCGCAGCAAGCGGTTCCGCGACGAGGAATCGAAACGATGACCTCCCAACCACGGTCATCACGACCGCGGCCTCGGCCGGGGTCAGTTCGATTCCGATTGTGAGCACCAATTCGCAGCAAGCGGTTCCGCGACGAGGAATCGAAACGATGACCTCCCAACCACGGTCATCACGACCGCGGCCTCGGCCGGGGTCGGTTCGATTCACGGTGGCGGGCACCATATCGATCCCCTTCCGAAGGCGTTTCAGGCCGGCGGGAGGGTTTTGTCGTTCATTCCAGCACCCCTTCAGAGAGCAGAGTTTCGCC
>PNMW01000071.1 GCA_013823855.1 Lysobacteraceae bacterium
CGCAGCTACCCGGTCGGCCACCTGAGCACCCTGTACTGGCTCGGCCTGCGCGCCGGCGACATCCATCTGAACATCAGCTCGCCAGGCTGGGCGAAGCACGCCTGGAGCTGCTTCTTCGCACCGTGGACGGTCGGTGCCACGGTCTTCGTCCATAACCAGCCGCGTTTCGATGCTGGCCGGACGCTGGCCACCATCGCCCGCTGCGGCGTCACCTCGCTGTGCGCGCCGCCGACCGCCTGGCGGGCGATCGTGCTGGAGAACCTGGCGATTCCCGGGCTGGCGCTGCGCGAACTGACCAGCGCCGGCGAGCCGCTCAATCCGGACGTCTACGACCGCATCCTTGCCGCCTGGGGACTGCCGATCCGCGAGGGCTACGGCCAGACCGAATCGACGGCGATGCTCGGCAATCCGCCCGGTCAGCCGCTGCGCCCCGGCTCGCTGGGCCGGCCGCTGCCCGGCTACCGGATCGCCCTGCTCGACCCCGACGGCCAGCCGGCACGCGAGGGCGAGATTTCCGTGCTGCTCGGCGACGACCGGCCGGCCGGCCTGATGGCGGGCTATGTCGGCGATGCCGAAAAGACCGCGCGGGCGCTGGGCGGCGGCGCCTACGGCAGCTCCGACATCGCGTCGATCGCGGACGACGGCACGCTCTGGTACGTCGGCCGCAACGACGACGTGTTCAAGAGCTCGGACTACCGGATCTCGCCGTTCGAACTGGAAAGCGTGCTGGTCGAGCACCCGGCTGTCGCCGAAGCCGCCGTCGTCGAAAGCCCGGATTCACGCCGGCTGTTCGTGCCGAAGGCCTGCGTGATGCTGCGCCCCGGCGTCGCCGCCGGCCGTGACACGGCCGAGGCGATCCTGCGGCATGCCCGCGAGCGGCTGGCGCCGTTCGAGCGCATCCGCATCATCGAGTTCTGCGAGCTGCCGAAGACGGTGTCCGGCAAGATACGCCGCAACGAGCTGCGCCGCATCGAGGCCGAGCGCCGGGCCGGCGGCACGCGCGGCGCCGGCGAGTACTTCGAAGCCGAACTGCAGCTGTGAACCGGCCGGCCGGGCCTACTGCTCGACGTCCAGCTCCTGCTCGACGATCACGCCATCCAGCCACCACCAGCCGCGCAGCTGCAACACGCCCTTGATCGCCAGCGAAGCGGTCAGCCGCAGCAGCTCGGGGTGATCTGCGAAATCCTCGGCGAGCGGCGGATTCGGCAGTTCCGGCCGGTGCCGGTACAGGGCCCACAGCCGCTTGCCGTGCCGCTGCAGCTCGGCCTGCAGCTCGGCAATCGCGCGACCCTCGGCGATCGGCACCCAGCCGTTCGGGGTGCTGCCATCGGCCGCGTCGGCGACCACGGCGCTCAGGAACGGCGCGCTGGCGATCTGTGCCTCATGCAGCAGGCGGATCGCGAAGCGGCGCGGAATCAGGATCGGGAAGGACGGCGTCGGCATCGGAGATTTCGAGGGTCGTTGCCGCGCGGGCGGCAGGTTCGGTCAATGATTGCCGCAGACGCGGCAACCGGGATCGCGGGCCACGAGCAGGCGCCGCCACGACAGTGTGAGCGCATCCCAGAGGTGCAGGCGACCGGCGTCGTCACCGATGCCGAGCAGGACCTTCAGCGCCAGCAGCGCCTGCATCGCGCCGATCGCGCCGACCACCGGTCCGAGGATGCCAGCCTCCTCGCAGGTTTCGGCGGCTTCGCCGCCCTCGCCGAACAGGCAGGCGTAGCACGGGCCGCCCGGCCGGAAGACGGCGATCTGGCCTTCGAAGCGGATCGCCGCCCCCGAGACCAGCGGCTTGCGCGCCGCGACGCAGGCGCGGTTGATCGCGAAGCGGGCCGGGAAGTTGTCGGTGCAGTCGAGCACCACGTCGGCGGCGTCGACCGCCGCCCGCAGTGCCTCGTCGTCGAGCGGGCCCGGCCGAGTCTCGATCAGGCAATCGGGATTCAGCGCCCGCAGGTTGCCGGCGGCGGCATCGAGCTTCGGCCGGCCGAGGTCGGCGCTGCGGTAGACGATCTGCCGCTGCAGGTTCGAGCGCTCGACGTGATCGCGATCGCTCAAGATCAGCCGGCCGAGCCCGGCGCCGGCCAGATACAGGCTGGCCGGAGCACCGAGACCGCCGACGCCGATGATCAGCGCGGTCGAATCGCGCAGCAGGCTCTGGCCGTTGACGCCGACTTCGCGAAGGATGATCTGGCGGCTGTAGCGTGCGTAGTCGCTCACGGCTTGCGGCCGCCGGTGACGCGGTCGTTGCTGCCGAAATCCTTGCGGGTTTCAACGGCAGTGAAGCCCGCGCTTTCGAGCAGTGCGCGGACGGCCGCGCCCTGATCGTGACCGTGTTCGAGCAGCAGCCAGCCGCCGGCTTTCAGATGCGCCTGCGCCTCGCGAACGATCTCGCGGATCGCATCGAGGCCGTCGATGCCGGAGGTCAGCGCCAACCGCGGCTCGTAGCGCAGCGCGGCGAGATGGGCATCGCCTTCGGCGATGTACGGCGGGTTGCTGACCATCAGATCGAACGGACCATCGTCAGGCGACAGCGCCGCCAGCCAGGCGCCGCTGCGGAAATGGACGCTGACGATGCCGTGACGGCGCGCGTTTTCGCGGGCGACGTCGAGCGCGGCGTCGGAGACATCGGTCGCCAGCACCGAGGCCGCCGGCCGCTCGCTGGCAACGGCCAGCGCGATCGCGCCGCTGCCGGTGCCGAGGTCGAGCACCCGACCCGAGGTTCCGGCCGGCAGCAGGCTCAGCGCCCACTCGACCAATGTCTCGGTGTCCGGACGCGGAATCAGCACGGCGGTATCGATCACCAGATCCAGCGTCCAGAAGCCCTGCCGGCCGACGATGTAGGCGACCGGCTCGCCGTTCCTGCGCCGCTCGATCCAGCTCGCGAACCGCAGCACGGTGGCGGCTTCGAGCGCCTCGTCATGACGCAGCCGCAGCTGCGCGCGCGCGCTGCCGAGCAGTTCGGCGAGCAGGGTTTCGGCGTCGGCGCGAGCGCTGTCGGAATGGGCGGCCAGTTCCGCCGCCGCCCAGTCGAGCCAGTTGGCGACCACACCGGGCGCCAGCCCTTGCGGGGCCGGCACCGGACGCGGGCTGGCATCGGTCGGCAGCGCCGGCGGCGCGGCGTCGTTCATCCCTGATCGCCGAGGCTGGCCATCAGCTCGGCCTGGTGTTCGGCGAGCAGCGGCTTGATCACGCCGTCGAGTTCGCCGGCGATCACCCGGTCGAGCTGGTAGAGCGTCAGATTGA
>PNMW01000066.1 GCA_013823855.1 Lysobacteraceae bacterium
CGGCATGGCCATGAGCGTGGCGATCTTGGCACCCCCGCCGGACTGGCCGAACACGGTGACGTTGCCCGCGTCGCCGCCGAACTCGTGCGCATGCTCGCGCACCCAGCGCAGGGCGTCGATCAGGTCCAGCTGGCCGACGTTTCCGGCGTCGCGCAGGCGTTCGTCGCCGCTCTCGCCGAGATACAGGTAGCCGAACGCGTTGAGCCGGTGATTGACGGTGATCACGACGGCATCGCCGCGGCGGCACAGGTTCACGCCGTCGTAGAGGGCATGCGAACCGGAGCCGTTGTTGTAGCCGCCGCCGTGGATGTAGAACAGGACCGGACGCTTGCCGCCGTCGCGCAGGGCAGGCGTATAGACGTTGAGGAACAGGCAGTCCTCGCTGACGGCCTGTCCGTCGGCATCGCCGCGCTGGGGGGCCGAGGCGCCGAAACGGGTGGCATCGCGCGTGCCGGTCCAGGGGGCTTCACGCACCGCTCGCTGGAACCGCCGGCGGGCGGTGTCGCCGCCGTAGGGGACACCACGGAACACGTGGATGCCGCGTTCCACGAACCCGGCGATGCGCCCGCTGCGCGTGGTCGCGAGCGGCGGTCCGGAAGCCGCTCGGGCAGCGTACAGGCCGGGGCCGACCAGGCCCGCCATCGTGGCGGTGCCGGCGAGCTGGCGCAGGAAATCGCGGCGCGGGTAGGGAGAAGGCGGTTGCTGCGGCACGGAACACCTGTGATGACACCGGTTTCCAAAGGCTAGCAAAGGCGGCCCTGCCAGGAACGCCGCACTGCGTCAGACCGCCATGCCCGCCGCGTGACCCGAGGCCCAGGCCCACTGGAAGTTGTAGCCGCCCAGCCAGCCGGTGACGTCGAGGACTTCGCCGACGAAGAACAGGCCGGGCACGTGCCTGGACATCATCGTGCTGCTGGATACGCCGTCGGTGTCCACGCCTCCGAGCGTCACCTCCGCCGTCCGGTAGCCTTCGGTGCCGCTGGCGACCAGGGGCCAGTCGGCCAGCAACGCGGCGGCTTCCTTCAGTTGCGGCGCATTGAACTGCTTCATCGGCCGGTTGGGCAGCCAGACCTCGCACAGGCGCTGGGCGAAACGGCGCGGCAGCGCGTCGGACAGGACCGTCTTCAGTTCGGCGTCGGGTCGCTGCCTCTGCTGGGCTTCCAGCCAGTCCAGCGCATCGCGGTCGGGCAGCAGGTCCAGTCGCAGGTCGTCGCCCTGCTGCCAGTACGACGAGATCTGCAGGATCGACGGCCCGCTCACGCCGCGATGGGTCAGCAGCATGAAGTTGCGGAAGCGCACCTTGCCGCAGCGCGCTTCCACCGGGAACGACACGCCGCTCAGGTCGGCCAGCCGCTCCTGGTGCTTGCCGCTCAAAGTCAGGGGCACAAGACCGGCGCGGGTCGGCAGCACGTCGTGGCCGAACTGGCGTGCCAGTTCATAGCCGAAGCCGGTAGCGCCCATGCTGGGGATCGACAGGCCGCCGGTGGCGACCACCAGCGAGGGTGCCGCGAAGCGGCCCAGGGTGGTGTCCAGCCGGAACACGCCGTCGGCCTGTTCGACTTGCTGCACGCTGCAGCCGGTCTCGATGCGCACGCCGGCGGCCTGGCACTCGTCGACCAGCATCTTCACGATCAGCTTGGACGAGACATCGCAGAACAGCTGGCCCAGTTCCTTCTCGTGGTAGGCGATGCGGTGGCGCTCGACCATGTCGATGAAGTCGCCGGGCGTGTAGCGCGCCAGCGCCGATTTGCAGAAATGCGGATTGGCCGACAGGAAGTTGGCCGGTGTGGTGCCGGTGTTGGTGAAGTTGCAGCGTCCGCCGCCCGACATCAGGATCTTCTTGCCGACCTTGTTGGCGTGCTCGACGACCAGCACGCGCAGGCCACGCTGGCCGGCCGTGAGCGCGGTCATGAGACCGGCCGCGCCGCCGCCGATCACCAGGACGTCGTAGGTGGGCGCCATGCGCTCAGGCGGCCCGTGCGAGCCCCGTCTGGCGGATCGCGGGAATGACGCTGACGACGCGGTCGTCGGTCATCCACTGCATCTCGCCGTCCTGGACCATCACGTTGAAGCGCATGCTACGGACCATCAGCGCCGTCA
>PNMW01000020.1 GCA_013823855.1 Lysobacteraceae bacterium
GGGAAGGGCACGGGCTTCTGGAACACCATGCCGATCTTGCTGCGCAGGCGGTTGATCGGATACTTCGGGTCGAGCAGGTTCTGCCCGTCGAGGATGATCTGCCCTTCCGCGCGCTGGCCGGGGTAGATCGAATAGATCTTGTTGAAGATGCGCAGCAGGGTCGACTTGCCGCAGCCCGAGGGGCCGATCAGCGCGGTGACGCGCTTCTCCGGCACCGTCATGTTGATGTCTTTCAGCGCGCAATAGTCGCCGTAGAAGAAGTTGAGGTTTTTGGCGACCAGCTTGGCCGGCGAGGCGGCGGCGGGTTCGCCAGCGGCCACGGCGGTCTGCAGGGCGATCGGGGCGTTAGTCATTGGCGATCTTCTTGCGCAGCAGGAGGAAGCGGGCGGTGATGCTGACCAGCAGGACGAAACAGGTGATGAGGAAGGCACCGGCCCAGGCCAGCAGCTGCCAGTTCTCGAACGGGCTCATCGCGAACTGGTAGATCGTGACCGGCAGGTTGGCCATCGGTTCGCCGAGGTCGAGGTTGAAGAAGCTGTTGTTGAACGCGGTGAACAGCAGCGGCGCGGTCTCGCCGGAGATGCGGGCCAGGCCGAGCATCACGCCGGTGAGGATGCCGGAGAGTGCGGCGCGGTAGAGCACGTGGGTGGTGACCTTCCACTGCGGGATACCGAGCGAAAGGGCCGCTTCGCGCATCTGCGTCGGCACCAGTTGCAGCATCTCGTCGGTGGTGCGCACCACCACCGGCAGC
Source organism: Lysobacteraceae bacterium (assembly GCA_013823855.1). Lineage (GTDB taxonomy): Bacteria > Pseudomonadota > Gammaproteobacteria > Nevskiales > Nevskiaceae > Nevskia. The sequence continues at coordinate 752 of PNMW01000020.1, forward strand.
ACGATGAAGCCCAGCGCCACCGCACCGGCGATGGCCGAGAAGCCGGCGATGCCCTGCAGCCAGTCGGCCACGCCGACCAGCCAGCCGGTCTGCCCGGCCTCGGTGTCGCGCAGGATCTCCGAAACCTGCATCGGTGCGCCGATCAGCACGACATAGACGAACAGGCCGAGCACGATCGACGGTGCCGAGAGCAGGATGTCGTTGACGAAGCGGATCACCGTGCCGATCTTGCGGTAGTTCGCGTATTCGGCGAGATAGGTACCGGCGGCGATGCCGATCGGTGCCGCCATCAGCACGGCCAGCGTGCACATGATGATGCTGCCGAGGATGGCGTTGAGCAGGCCGCCCACGCCAAGGTCGGCACCCGGCGGCGGCGTCATCTCGGTGAACATCGCCACGCTGAGGCCGTCGATGCCTTTCGAGAGCGTGGTGAAGAGGATCCAGCCGAGGAAGAACAGACCGACGATGGCGGCCGCACCCGACAGCACGAGGGCGAGGCCGTTGACGATGCGGCGGCGCAGGAACAGGCGTTCGGCGAAGGTGGTGTCCATCAGTTGCCCTCCCGGCGCTTCAGGCTCATCAGCATCAGCTTGGCGATGCTGAGCACCACGAAGGTCACGACGAACAGCACGAAGCCCAGCGCCAGCAACGAGCTGCGGTGCAGGTCGGCGAAGGCCTCGCCGAACTCGTTGGCGATGGTGGCGGCGATCGAGCTGGAGGGCTCGAGCAGGTTGGCCAGCCGGTTGGCGTTGCCGAGCACGAAGGTGACGGCCATCGTCTCGCCGAGCGCGCGGCCGAGGCCGAGGAAGATGCCGCCGATCACCGCCGAGCGGGTGTAGGGCAGCACGATGTTCCAGACCACCTCGAAGGTGGTCGAACCGAGCGCGTAGGCCGATTCCTTCAGGCGATTCGGCACCGTCATGAACACCTCGCGCGTCACCGAGGCGATGAAGGGGATGATCATGATCGACAGCACCAGCCCGGCGGTGAGCATGCCGATGCCGATCGGCGGGCCGTCGAACCACGGGCCGATGAGCGGCAGCTGCGAGGCGTTCTCGCTCAGGAACGGGTAGACGTGCACGGAGAGGAAGGGCACCAGCACGAACAGGCCCCACATGCCGTAGATGATCGACGGGATGCCGGCCAGCAGCTCGATGGCGGTGGCCACCGGGCCACGCAGCCAGGGCGGCGCGACCTCGGTGAGGAACAACGCGATGCCGAAGCTGATCGGTACCGCGATCAGCAGGGCGATGCCGGCGGTGATCAGGGTGCCGACGATGGGTGCCAGGCCGCCGAAGACGAGGTTGCCCGGATCCCAG
>PNMW01000049.1 GCA_013823855.1 Lysobacteraceae bacterium
TCGGCTTCGCTGATCCTGGTATCGCCCTGGTCCTTGCCGTCCGTGGTACCGCCATCGCCGAGGAAGTGCTTCACCGAGGCGATCACGTGGCGGCCGTCGAGGAAGCCCGGCGTGCCGACCTTGCCCTGCAGGCCCTCGACCATCGCACCGGCATAGCTGGCCACGATCTCGGGCGATTCCGAATAGCCTTCGTACGAACGACCCCAGCGGTCGTCCTGCGGCACCGCCACGGTGGGTGCGAACGCCCACTCCATGCCGGTGGCGCGCGTTTCCAGCGCGGTGATCTCGCCGATCCGGCGCAGCAGATCCGGATTGCGCGTCGCGCCCAGGCCGATGTTGTGCGGGAACAGCGTGGCACCGACGATGTTGCTCTGCCCGTGCACGGCATCGATGCCGAAGATGATCGGGATCGCCTTGCCCCCCTGCGAGGTGTCCATCGACGCCTCGTAGAAGGCATCGGCCAGCGCCAGCCACTCGGCGGGCGAGGCGTCGTAGCGGCCGCCCGGATCGGAGTTACCGCCGGCGAGGATCGAGCCGAGCCGGTACTTGCGCACGTCATCCGGCGTGATGCTGGCGATGTCGCCCTGCACCAGCTGGCCGACCTTCTCTTCCACGGTCATCGTGGCGATCAGGTCGGTGATGCGCTGCTCGAGCGCCGCGTCCTCGGCCAGCGGCCAGGCGACCTGCGGCCAGGGGTTGGCATCGGCGGCGGTCGCGGGTGCGGCCGCCTTGTCGTCGCCCTTGCAGGCGCCCAGCGCCAGCACCAGGGCGGCCAGCAACGCGCCGCTGCGCGTGTTCTTGGAGATGATCGTCTTCATCCTTCCATCTGCTCCAGTTCCTTGCCCTTGGTCTCGTGCACGTATTTCAGTACGAAGATGACCGAGATGATCGCCGATGCCAGGTAGATGCTGTAGGTCGCGGCCAGGCCGATGGCGGCCAGCAGGATCGGAAAGGTCACCGTGACGGCGAAGTTCGACGTCCACTGCGCCGCACCCGCCACCGCCAGCGCCGAACCGCGGATCTGGTTGGGGAACATCTCGCCCAGCATGACCCACATCACCGGGCCCCAGGAGATATTGAAGAACACCACGTAGGCATTGGCCGCCACCAGCGCCAGCGTGCCCATGCCTTCGGGCAGCTGCAGGTGGCCATCGACCAGCGAGCCGCTGGCGAACGCCCAGACCACCAGCGCCAGCGACACCGCCATGCCGGCCGAGCCGATCCACAGCAGCGGCTTGCGGCCGATGCGGTCGATCAGCAGCACGGTGACGATGCAGGCGCCGATGCTGAGCCCGCCGGACAATACGTTGATGGCCAGCGCATCGTTCTCGGAGAAGCCCACGGCCTGCCACAGCACGGCGCCGTAGTAGAAGACCACGTTGATGCCGACCAGTTGCTGGAACGTCGCCAGACCGATGCCGACCCAGACGATGGGGCGGATCTTGCCGGTGGTCTTGTTCTTCAGGTCGGAGAGCTGCGGGCGGTGGTGGTCGGCCGACAAGGATGCGTCGATCTCGGCCAGCTTGGCCTGCGCCTCGGCACCCCCGAACAGGCGTGTCAGCACGCGCAGCGCTTCATCCTTGCGCCGCTTCACCACCAGGTAGCGCGGGCTTTCCGGAATGGTCAGCAGCAGCACCAGGAAGATCACCGAAGGCACCGCCTGCATCCAGAACATCCAGCGCCACGCGGCATGGCCGCCCCACAGCGCTTCGGTCGAGGCGCCCGCCTTGGCGGCCAGCAGGTAGTTGGACAGGAACGCTGCGGTCAGACCGCTGATGATCGCGATCTGCTGCACGGTGGCGAGACGGCCGCGGTAGCGTGCCGGCGCGACCTCGGCGATGTAGGCCGGCGAGATCACGCTGGCCGCGCCCACGGCGAAGCCGCCGATCACGCGCGCGATGACGAACACGACCGACGAGGTCGCCGCACCCGCACCGATCGCCGAGAGCAGGAACAGCACGGCCGAAATGATCAACACGTTGCGCCGGCCGAGGCTGTCCGCAAGCCGGCCCGCCGTGAACGCGCCGATCGCGCACCCCA
>PNMW01000084.1 GCA_013823855.1 Lysobacteraceae bacterium
CGGAAGCCCACCGCCATGTCCCGACTCTGCCCGGCCGTCGTCCGGCCGCATCGCCTTGCCTTTGCCATCGCCGCCCTGCTGCCGTTCGGCACCGCCTTCGCCCAGGATGCCGCCACGACGACGGCGGAAAAGGAAGCCGCCACCCTCGACACCGTGGAAGTCACGGCGCAGCGCAAGGTGGAGAACATCCAGGATGTGCCGGTCTCGATTTCCAGCGTCAGCGCCGAGAAGCTGGACGTGCTGGGTTCGGGCGGCAACGACGTGCGCTTCCTCTCCGGCCGCGTGCCGAGCCTGAACATCGAATCCTCCTATGGCCGCGCCTTCCCGCGTTTCTACATCCGCGGCCTGGGCAATACCGACTTCGACCTCAATGCGTCGCAGCCGGTCTCGCTGATCTACGACGAAGTCGTGCAGGAAAGCCCGCTGCTGAAGGGCTTCCCGGTGTTCGACCTGGAACGCATCGAAGTGCTGCGCGGCCCGCAGGGCACCCTGTTCGGCCGCAACACGCCGGCGGGCGTGGTGAAGTTCGAATCGGCCAAGCCGACCCGTGAACTGAGCGGCTACGCGCAGCTCGCCTACGGCACCGACAACATGTGGAACTTCGAGGGCGCGGTCGGCGGCCCGCTGAGCGAGCGCTGGTCGGCCCGCGTGTCCGCGCTGTACCAGCGCAAGGACGACTGGGTGACCAACACCTACGCCGCCGGCACCAGCGACGGCTTCGAGGGATACGACGAGTCCGCCGCCCGCGTGCAGTTCCTGTACGAAGGCGAGGCGTTCGAGGGACTGTTCAACCTGCACAAGCGCCACCTCAACGGCACCGCGCGCCTGTTCCGCGCCAACATCATCGATCCGGGCAGCAACAACTTCGTGCCCGGCTTCGACAAGGACGAGGTGTCGGTCGACGGCCAGAACTTCTCCTGGCTGGACACCTGGGGTGGCAGCGCGCGCCTGCGCTGGGACTTCGGCGACCTCAGCCTGTACTCGATCACCGGCTACGAGACCGCCGAGTCGCTCAATCGCGGCGACATCGACGGCGGCTACGGTGCCGTGTTCCTGCCGGATTCCGGCCCGGGCGTGATCCCGTTCGCCTCCGAGTCGGCCGACGGCCTGCCCGACCACAAGCAGATCACCCAGGAGTTCCGCTTGGAGTCCGACTACGCCGGCAAGTTCAACTGGCAGGCGGGCGTGTTCTATTTCAAGGAAGACATCACCATCGACAGCTTCAACTACGACTCGCTGGCGCCGGGCAACCCGCGCGCCGGCCATGCCGTGCAGGAGCAGGAGAACACCGCATGGGCCGCGTTCGCGTCGGGCGAGTACGACGTGACCGAACAGCTCAAGCTGCGCGGCGGCGTGCGCTATACGCAGGACAAGAAGGACTTCAGCGCTAGCGTGCTGGAAGCCGCGCCGTTCGGCGCCCCGGTCGGCGGCCCGTACCGCGTCAGCACCGACGTCAACGACGTCAGCTGGGACCTGAGCGCCGTGTACGCGCTCAATGACGACGTGAACTTCTACGGCCGCGTGGCCAAGGGCTTCCGTGCGCCGTCGGTGCAGGGCCGCCTGCTGTTCGCCGCACCGACCGCGCCCAACGGCGGCGTGTCCACGGCCGACTCGGAAGAGGTCATTTCCTACGAGATCGGCGTGAAGGCCGACCTGTGGGACAAGCGTGCGCGCCTGGGTTTCAACGTGTTCCGCTACAACGTTGACAACCAGCAGATCATCGCCGTCGGCGGCGGCTCCAACATCGCGACCCTGCTCAACGCCGACAAGAGCGTGGGCCAGGGCTTCGAGCTGGACCTGGAGGCCTACCTGACCGACAGCCTGCTGGTCACCCTGGGCAGCAGCTACAACGACACCGAGATCCAGGACGCCAACCTGACCGTGCCGGGATGCGGCGGCGGCTGCACCGTGACCGATCCGCTCACGCCGACGGGCTACGCGATCAACGGCAATCCGCTGCCGCAGGCGCCGAAGTGGGTGCACAACCTGACCGCGCGCTACGGCATCGGC
>PNMW01000016.1 GCA_013823855.1 Lysobacteraceae bacterium
ACGGGATTCCATGAAGGTCGACGGACGCGGGGCGGAGCGGCTCATGGCTGCACCTCCCCGTTGCGCGCGTCATCCGTGCCGGTCGGCGCGCTCGTCGTAGGCCTGGGTTCGACGATCGGCCGCTGGTTGGCCGAGTCGGTGCCCTGCTGCGGGGCACGCGCCGGCTTGCTCTCGAACCGCAGCGGCTGCTGGTTGCGCTCGGTTTCCGGCGCACGGATCTCGCCCTGCGTACGGCGCGCCTTGACCTGCTCGATCACCGGGTTGGAGCAGCTGCCCTCGATGAAGTCGGCGCGGTGCAACTCGCCGTTCTTCAGATCGATGAACAGGCTGTCCGCATCGCCCAGGTTGCGGTTGCTGCTGGTGGTCAGGCGCGAGCCCACGGGCAGGGTCGACGGATCGACCTTCAGCGTGTGGCTCTTCGGCGGCAAGCCGCAGTAGCTGTACTTGCCTTCCGAGTCGCTCACCATCCAGGTGCCATCCTCGAAGTACATGCGCACGCCGGGGATGCCGAGCTCTTCCTTGTCCTGCACGTGGTTGACGTTGCAGTCCACGAAGATCTTGCCCAGCACGCAGCCTTCGTCGGCGAACACACCGCCGCTGATGATCACGCGGTACTCGGCCGGGTTCGACGGCACCACGCCCCCGTTCGGGTACGGCGTCAGCGTGGTCGGATCCACGCAGCCGCCGTCGATCGAGCAGCCGTAGGCGCGCGCACGGTTGATGCCGTCGCCCTGCTGGCTGCCCACGCCCACGCGCACGCGGTAGGTCAGCACCTTCTGCTGGCCGACGGCGAGCGCGCCGACGTCGAACACCAGCGTCGGGCCCGGCTTGCCGAGCGGATTGGCGATGCCGGCGTTGTCGACGCGCGCGGTGCCATCGATGTAGGTGAAACCATGCGGCAGGCGGTCGATGACGTTGACCGTGCCCATCGACGCACCCGCGGTCTGGCGGATGGTGATGGTGTAGACCAGGCTGTCGCCCACTTCCACCGTCTTGCGATCACCGGTCTTGGTGATGACCAGGCCGGGCGCGATCTGCGGATCCAGCGGGATGTGGTTGTGCACCGGCACCGCCACGCCCGAACCCAGGGTCAGCTCCAGGTAGTACGTCGTCGACGTGCCCACCGGGCCGGTCGGCGCGGTCGCGTTCGTCTGCACCGGGTAGCCCTCGCCCGGGGTGGACGGCGGCGTCAGCGACGAGGTCTCCGCCGGGATCATGCCGGACTCGAACGTGTAGCCGGCCGGCGGCGTCACCGCCAGTTGGAAGCGGCACGAGGCCGGGGCGTTCGGGCCCAGCAGGAACTGGTAGAAGCCTTCCGCGCCGACCGTCATCGAGATCGACGTGCCCTGCACGCTATAACCACCGAGCGCGGCGTTCAGCACGTGCTGTTCGGGCGTGTAGCCCGCGCACGTGCCGATCGGCGTCAGTGTGACGCGCGCACCGGGGACCGGCGTGCGCGTCGTCGCGTCGTAGACCACGCCACCGGGATTCAACGGCAGGCTCTGCTGCGGCAGGTTCGCACCCGGCGCCAGCACGACGGCCAGGTGCGTGTTGCCACCCTCGTTGCTGCGGCAGGAGCTGGCGGTGCCGTTGGCGATGGCGGTGCTCGCATCGCACGGCACCGGCGCACCGGCGATCGTGTCGCCGCTGACCGGCAGGCCCCACACCACGCCCGTCGCCGGATCGCGGAAGCGGACGCTCAACAGCACGCCGGGCACCTGGTCGGCGATCGAATACGTGCCATCGACACCGGTGGTCGCCGTGCCGACGACCTGGCCGCTCTCGTTCACGACTTCGACGACCCAGCCGGACAGGCGGCGGTCGCCGCCGTCGATGCGACCGAAGTCGCTGCCCTGGTCGAACCACACCGTGCCCGACACCGACGCCGACAACTGCACCGGCGTGGGCAGGCGGCACGCGTTCTGCGTGATCGCCGGGTCGCA
>PNMW01000081.1 GCA_013823855.1 Lysobacteraceae bacterium
CGACAGGATCGTGCGCGTCCCGGCGCCGCAGCCTTCGTGTTGCGTGTTGCACGAGGACACGCTGTACGTGAGCAGCGCACGCGTCGGCCTCGATGCCGCCGCGCTCGCCGCTTCGCCGTTGTCGGGCGGCGTGTTCGCGCATCGCACCGGGCGCGTACTGGCGCGCGGCGTGGACCGGGTGCGCCTGCCATGATCGCCGTCGACTGGGGGACCAGCAGCCTGCGCCTGTACCGGATGGCCGACGACGGCCAGGTACGCGAACGCCGCCGCAGCGACCAGGGCGTACTGGTGTGCGCGGGCCGCTTCGGCGACGTGCTCGCGCAGGAAATCGCCGGCTGGGACGACACCGACATCCTGCTGTGCGGCATGGTGGGCGGCCGCGGCGGCTGGTACGAGATGCCGTACCTGTCCTGCCCGGCCGGCAACCATGCGCTGGCGCTGGGCATGCAGCGTTTCCATCCGCCGGGCTTCGATGGCCGTGCGCTGTGGCTGGTGCCGGGCCTGCGCGACAGCGACTCGGACAGCGTGCCGGACGTGATGCGCGGCGAAGAAACGCAGCTCGCCGCATTGCTCGATGCCCTGCCCGGCGGAACGCACGTCGTCTGCCTGCCCGGCACCCACAGCAAGTGGGTCACGGTGCGCGACGGCCAGGTACACCGCATCGCCACTGCGATGACCGGCGAACTCTTCGCGCTGCTGCGCCAGCACAGCATCCTCGGCCGGCTGATGCCGGCCGGCGACGTGCGCTTCGATGGTTACGCCTTCGACGCCGGACTGAAGCGCAGCGCCGACGCCGGTGGCCTGCTGCACCACCTGTTCGGCGTGCGTACGACGGGCCTTTTCCAGCAGTTCGCCGAAGCGGCGCTGCCTTCGTATCTCTCCGGCCTGCTGATCGGCCACGAGCTGCGCGCATCGGGCCTGCTCTCGCATGCGCCGCGTCCGGCCCAGGTGCACCTGATCGGCAACGACCGCCTGCTGGCCTCCTACGCGCACGCACTGACGACGCTGGGCGTCGGCGTGCAGCGCCATCCCGAAGACCTGTCCGCGCGCGGCCTGCATGCGCTGTGGGCACGGCGCACCGCGACCGCCCCCTACTAGAGGAAGACCGGATGCTGAAGCACTGCGCATGGATCCTGGCGGTATCGTTGATGGCCGGTCCCGCATGGGCGGGCGATGCGGTCTTCAGCGAAGTGCGCTACCACGGCGACGATGGCGGTCCGCCGGTGGGCGCGGACGAGTACCGCAATCCGGTCGTCGCCGGCTTCTACCCCGACCCGTCCGCGATCCGCGTCGGCGACGACTTCTACCTGGTGACGTCCACGTTCGGCTATTTCCCCGGCCTGCCGGTCTTCCACAGCACCGACCTGGTGTCGTGGACGCAGGTCGGCAACGCGATCCACCGCCCCGGCCAGATCAACTACGGCGAGAAGGAAGAACTGACCCGCGGCCTGTTCGCCGCCACCCTCGCCCATCACGACGGCACGTTCTACGTCGCCAACACCTGCTTCTACTGCGACCGTGGCAACTTCGTGGTCACGGCAAAGAATCCTGCCGGCCCCTGGTCGGACCCGATCTGGCTCGGCATCAGCGGCATCGATCCCTCGCTGTTCTTCGACGACGACGGCAGCGCGTGGATCGTGCACAACGACGTGCCCGACGGAAAGCTCCGCTACGAGGGGCACCGCGCCATCTGGCTGCAACGCTTCGACTTCAGAACGCGCGAGCGCGTCGGCCAGCGCATCCTGCTGGTGGACGGCGGCGCCGATCCGGCCACGAACCCCGAACACGTCGAAGGTCCCCACGTCTTCAAGCACGACGGCTGGTATTACC
>PNMW01000050.1 GCA_013823855.1 Lysobacteraceae bacterium
GAGGTGCGCCGCCACGCCGATGTCGACGCCGACTACGCCGGCCACGACGAGACCGGGCACACCTTCCTTTTCAGTCTCAACGACGAGTGGGTGATCGACGCCAACATCGACGGCAATGTCGCGCGCTGGATCAACCACAGCTGCGCGCCGAGCTGCGAGGCCATCCAGGAAGAAAACGCCAAGGGCAAGAAGCACAAGGACAAGGTGTACATCCACGCGCTGCGCGACATCGCCGCCGGCGAGGAGCTCAGCTACAACTACGGCATCGTGCTCGACGAGCCCTACACCCCGGCGTTGAAGAAGCTCTGGGAGTGCCGCTGCGGCTCGGCGAAGTGCACCGGCACCATGCTGCAGCCGAAGAAGAAGCCTGCCGCGAAGAAGGCCAAGCGCGCGAAGTGACCGGCGACGCACGGCATCCCGATGCCGGCATCAGCTTCACGATCTGAGGCGCTCCACGCCGCGCGGCGGCACTAACCACCACAGCGCCACGGCCAATGCCGCCCAGCCCAGGTAGATCGGCACGAGCACCGACAACGGTGCGTCCACGTAGAGGATCGCGCTCAGCAGGGTCTGGATGAAGCTGCCGCTGTGCCCGGCCGTGCCGGCGTGCAGGCGCAGGTCGGTTTCCCAGACGGTGAGGAAGCACAGGTCGCCCAGCACCGCCTGCAGGGCGACCACGGCCATGCTGCCGAGGTGCAGCAGGCGCACCACACGGTTGCGTACCCAGGCCCAGCGCCGCCAAGCCCCGAGCAGGATCGCCGGCGGCATCAGCAGGTTGAACACCACGATGGCCAAGTGCAGCCCGAGCAGGCCGTCGGCGAGGGCCAGTGCGGTGTCCGGCGACAGTGACTCGATGAGACCCATCGGCCTTCGACCGCTGCCGGCCTAGCGGGGCGTCGCGCCGGCCGCGGGATCGAGTTCGATCACGCGGCCGCGCGCCATCACGTAGGCGATATTGCCGCGCTGCAGGGCCGCGAGATCCTCGAGCGGATTGCCGCGCACGGCGATGACATCAGCCGAAAAGCCCGGTGCCAGGCGGCCGATCTCGTCGCCCAAGCCCAGCAGGTCGGCGGCGGTGCGGGTGGCCGACACCACCACGTCCTGCGGGCTCATGCCGCCGTGTTCGACCATAAGCGGCATCTCCTCGGCGTTGCGGCCGTGCTCGGACACGCCGGCGTCGGTGCCGAAGGCGATCGGCAGTCCGGCGCGACGCGCGGCGGCGATGTTCTTGCCGGTGGCCTCGAGCCGCACCTTGATCTTGGCCGCGACGATCGAGGTGTAGAGCCCCTTGGGGAGGTTCTCGCGGTAGGCGATCGTCGGCGACAGGGTCGGCACCAGCACGCTACCGCTGGCCTTCATCGCAGCGATGCCGGCGGCGTCGACGAAGGTGCCGTGCTCGATCGAATCGACGCCGGCTCGGGCCGCCGCCTCGATACCGCGCGGGCCGTGCGCGTGCGAAGCGACCTTGAGCTCGAGTTGGTGGGCGGTGTCGACGATCGCTTTCATCTCGGCATCGGTGAAATGCTTGTCCAGCCCGCGGTTCTGCTGCGAGAGCACGCCGCCGGTGGCCGCGAACTTGATGACGTCGGCCCCCGCGCGCGCGAGGCGACGCACCACCGCGGCGCACTGTTCGGCGCCGGTGCAGGTGTTGCCCTCGTCCAGGGCCCGGCCCACTTCGGGCCGGAAGCCGGTGAGATCGCCGTGGCCGCCGATGATCGACACCATCCGGCCGGCGGAGAGGATGCGCGGGCCGGGCACGTCACCCGCGGCGATGGCGTCGCGCAAGGCGTAGGCACTGCC
>PNMW01000025.1 GCA_013823855.1 Lysobacteraceae bacterium
GCGGGCACGGCTCGAGAACAACCGCCGGGCGGAGGAGGCGAAGGTCAGCAGCTTCCGCACCGAGGACGACCTGCGCGCGGCCTACGCCGACCGCCAGTCGGTGATCGATGAAACCCTGGAAAGCCTCGAAGCGGCACTCGGTGCCCAGCGCGGCAGCCTGCACCAACAGCTCGGGGTGGCCGGCGATGCCGAGCTTGCCGGTCGGCCGGTCGGCGCGCGCACGCTGTCGGTGATCGCAGAACTGCGCGTCGAGCTGCAGAAGCAGGAGCAGGCACGCGTCGAACGGGCGGCCGAGAAGCAGGTGCTGGAAGAGGAGCTCGAGCGCCTGGTGGTGCTGTTCCGCGAGCGCCAGGCCCGCGATCGCGCCGAGGCCGAGGCGAACGCGCCGCCCATGCCGAGCGCCGCGCCGAGCGCCTGAGGCCCGGCTCCGGTCAGAACGGCAGGGCGAGGTCGGCGCGCTGCGCCAGCAGGCGCTCGCGGAAGGCCTGCTGGACGCGACCGAGCGCCTCCTCGTTGTCGGCCTCGAAGCGCAGCACCAGGATCGGTGTGGTGTTCGAAGCGCGCACCAGGCCCCAGCCGTCCGGCCAGTCGGCGCGCACGCCGTCGATGGTCGAGACGCGCGCACCTTCGAAGCGCGCATTGGCCACGAATTCCTCGATGAAAGCGTGCGGCTCGCCTTCTTGCATCTGGATCTTCAGCTCGGGCGTGCTGATGGCGGTCGGCAGGCCGGCGAAGACCTCCTCGGGTTCTTCGGCGCGGGTGGCGAGGATCTCGAGCAGGCGCGCGGCGGCGTAGAGGCCGTCGTCGAAGCCGTACCAGCGTTCCTTGAAGAAGAAGTGGCCGCTCATCTCGCCGGCGAGCTCGGCTTCGGTCTCCTTCATCTTCGCCTTGATCAGCGAGTGCCCGGTCTTCCACATCAGCGGGCTGCCGCCGTGGCGCAGCACGAAGCCGGCGAGGTGCCCGGAGCACTTCACGTCGTAGATGATGCAAGCCCCCGGATTGCGCTCCAGCACGTCGGCGGCGAACAGCATCAGCAGGCGGTCGGGGTAGATCATCTCGCCGGTGCGTGTGACCACGCCAAGGCGGTCGCCGTCGCCGTCGAAGGCCAGCCCGAGGTCGGCACCGGCGCGCTGCACGGCCTGCACCAGGTCTTCGAGGTTGTGCGGGTCGCTCGGGTCCGGATGGTGGAAGGGGAAGGTGCCGTCGATGTCGCAGTACAGCGTCTCGACATCGGCACCGATGGCCTCGAGCACGCGCGGGCCGAGGTCGCCGGCCACGCCACTGCCGGCGTCGACGACGACGCGCAGGCGGCGCTCGATCTGGATGTCGCCGGCGATGCGGTCGATGTATTCCTGCCCGATGTCGACGCTCTCGAGGTCGCCGCGACGCTCGGCCACCGGCATGCGGCCCTCGACGATCCGGCCGTAGAGGTCGCTGATGGCCGTGCCGGAGAGCGTCTCGCCATCAACGACGATCTTGAAGCCGTTGTAGTCGGGCGGGTTGTGGCTGCCGGTCACGGCGATGGCGCTGCCGAGGCGCAGCTGGTGCGCCGCGAAGTACGCAACCGGGGTGGGCACCATGCCGACGTCGGTGACATCGATGCCGGACATTCGCAGGCCGTCGATCAAGGCCCGCGACATGTCGGGCGAGGACAGCCGGCCGTCGCGACCGACCGCGATGCCGCGCAGGCCCTTCTCCTTCATCACCGCGCCGACGGCGCGGCCGATCAGGCGGGCGATGTCGGTACTGAGGGTGGCGCCGACGACGCCG
>PNMW01000028.1 GCA_013823855.1 Lysobacteraceae bacterium
CTGCGTGGCGGTGCTGGTCACCTCCAGCGGGTCGCCGTTCCAGAGCACGAGGTCGGCGGTTTTTCCGACCTCGATGCTGCCGATCTTCGCGTCGACGCCGAACATCCGCGCCGGTGCGCTGGTGAGGCCGGCCAGTGCCGCTTCCCAAGGCAGGCCGTTGGCCGCGGCCACGCCGGCGAGTTGGCGGATCTTGCGGGCGTTGTGGGTGGCATCGCCGTCCTGCGAGAAGCCGATGCTGACGCCGGCGGCGTGCAGCTTCGCGGCATTGTCCAGGCGCGCGCCGAGCTGGTCGAAGCTGGACGGCAGGTTCACCAAGGCATCGAGCAGCACCGGGGTCTTGGCGGCGGCGAGGTCGCTGGCGACGAGCCAGGCTTCGGCACCACCGGCGATCACCGGCTGGAAGCCATGACGCTGGCTGAGCTTGATCACCTGCAGGATGTCGGCGGCACGATCGACGTGGAACACCACGCGGCCACCGCGCAGATAGCGGCTCATGGCGTCGCGGCCGGCCGGCGTCAGCAGGCCGTGGCCGGGGCTGACCATCATCATCGCTGAGGGCGCGGGCCGTGATTCACGGATGGCCTGGTCGAGCAGCATGTACTGGCCGGCGCGGCTGCCGCCGGACATCGCCACGGCGCTGCTGCCGAGGTCGACGAACAGGCTGCGGCTGCCCTCGAGCAGCGCGTCGAAGCCGCCGTCGAAGCGCACCGCGCCGCCCTGTCCGGCGACGAAGCTGCCTTCCTCGAGCGCGCCGGGGGCGAGCACGGTGAAGGTCAGGCCTTCGATGCGGTTGACGCCGATCACCTGCGAGCGCGGGTTGTAGACGGGCAGCACGTCGAACTCGGGGCGCCAGCGCGTCTCGCCCGGATGCACGTGGGGCACCGGCGCACCCAGATTGCTGTGCACCGTGCTCGACTCGGCGCTGATCTCCTCGAGCCCGAGCGCGGTGAGGCCGGCGAACAGGCCCGGCGTCAGCGGCTGGCCCTTGGCGTCGATGCGGGTCGCACCGGCGGGTGCTGTCAGCGCAGCACCGACCGCGGTGATGACGCCGTCGGTGACGATGACATCGCCATTGGCCAGCGTGCCCTGTGGCCCGGCGGTGTGGACCCGTGCGTTGTCGATGAACAGCACGGCCTGCGCGGCGGCGGTGCCGGCAGCGAGCAGGGTGGTGAGGCCAAGCGCGAGCGCGCCGGCGAGCGTGGAGAGGCGGCGCATCAGAGCGGCTCCTGGCCGAGCATGAAATCGGAGACCGGCTGCAGGGCCGGGTCGTTGCGGTCGAACATCAGCGCGCCGTCGATCCAGACCTTCTCGGCCTTGGCGTAGACGCTGAAGGGGTTCTGGTTCCACAGCACCACGTCGGCCATCTTGCCGCGCTCCAGCGTGCCGACCTGCTCCTCGATGCCGAGCGCCTTCGCGGCGTTGCTGGTGATCCAGCGCACGGCGTGCTCCGGGGCCACCTCGATGCCGGCCCGGCGGCCGACGCCGATGACCTTGCCGGCCTCCTGGTTGAGCCGTTGGATGCCTTCCGGCGAATCGGAGTGGACGATGGCGCAGCCCTTGCCGCCAGCGGCGCGGTCGACGATCAGGATGTTTTCCTGCACGGCATCGTAGGCCTCGGCCTTGAAGCCCCACCAGTCGGCCCAGAGCGCGCCGCAGGCGCCCGCCTCGGCGAGCTGGTCGGCGATCTTGTAGGCCTCGGTGGCGTGGTGGAAGGCCGCGACTTCGAAATCGAACTCCTCG
>PNMW01000070.1 GCA_013823855.1 Lysobacteraceae bacterium
CGCCGGGCGACGAGCATTTCCTGCAGCCGGGCCGCGAACAGGTCGCCGCCGGTTACTGCATCTACGGCCCCAGCACGATGCTGGTGCTGACCACCGGCAACGGCACGCACGCCTTCACCCTGGACCGCGAGCAGGGCGCCTTCATGTTGACCCAGCGCGACATGCGCATCCCGGAGGAGACCAAGGAGTTCGCCATCAACATGTCGAACCAGCGCCACTGGGAGGCGCCGATGCAGACCTACGTCACCGACCTGCTCGCCGGCCGGGAAGGTCCGCGCGGCAAGGACTTCAACATGCGCTGGATCGCCAGCATGGTCGCCGACGTGCACCGCATCCTGACCCGCGGCGGCATCTTCATCTACCCGTGGGACCGCAAGGACCCGGGCAAGGCCGGCAAACTGCGCCTGATGTATGAGGCCAATCCCATGGGCCTGCTGGTGGAGCAGGCGGGCGGCGCCGCCAGCACCGGGCGCGAGGACATCCTGTCGCTGCGCCCGACCCAGCTGCACCAGCGCGTGCCGGTGTTCCTCGGATCGAAGAAGGAAGTCGAGGCGGCCGTCGGTTATCACCGGGCCCACGACACCGCCGCCGCCTGACCGCGACACGGGCGGCTAGAATCCGGCCATGACGCCGCATCCGCATCCTGCCGACTTCATCGAGGTCTACCACGACGCGCTGGACGCGGCGACCTGCCGCGCCATCGTGGCGCGCTTCGACGCCAGCCGGCAGGACCGGCCGGGACAGGTCGGGGGTGGTCACCATCCGGAGCTCAAGCACAGCCGTGACATCAGCATCAGCGGGCAGGCCGACTGGCGCGACGTGGAACAGCGCCTCAACCTGGCCGTGCTCGCCGGGCTGAAGCAGTACCTGCGCACCTATCCCTTCAGCCTGATCGCACCGCTGATGCTGCAGCAGCCGGGCGAGGACGGGCAGTTGCGCCGCCTCGGTTACGAGGACGTCGCCGGCATGGACGACGATGCACTGATGCGGCTGATCATAGCGGTGTTCGTGCCGGGCCGGATCAACCTGCAGCGTTATCCGGCCGGCGAAGGCGGTTATCCCTACTGGCATTGCGAGCTGTTCCCCAAGGGCGCCGATGCGGAGCCGCTGCACCGCCACGTGCTGTGGACGCTCTACCTCAACGATGGCTTCGAGGCGGGCGAAACCGAGTTCTTCCACCAGCAGCGCAAGATCGCGCCGCGCACCGGCAGCCTGCTGATCGCCCCGACCGCGTTCACCCACACGCATCGCGGCAACCGCCCCGTGGGTGGCGACAAGTACATCGCGACCAGCTGGATCCTGTTCCAGCGTGCCGAACGGCTGTACGGCGGCCGCTGACGCGGCTCAGGCGACCCTGTGCCGGGCGTTCAGGTCGCGACGCAGGCGCTGCAATGCCGCTTCGGCATCGCCCACCACCATCACGCAGGGCACGGCGAGCATCAGGTTGAGCGGCAGGCCGAACTCCTCCAGCTGCCAGCCCTGCATGTCGTTGCCGGCGTCTTCGCCCAGGTATTCCGGGCAGCGCCGGCGGATACGCTCTGCCAGGCTGCCGCCTTCGGGCACGTAACCGTAGACCGGCTTGCCGCGGGCGATCGCGTAACCCACTTCGAAGCAGGTGCCACTGTCCGGTTCGGCACCGCGGAAGAAATCCAGGTTCGCCAGCACCGCATCGGCCGCGTCGAGCAGGCCGATGTCGGCACGGTAGATCCA
>PNMW01000087.1 GCA_013823855.1 Lysobacteraceae bacterium
TTGCTCGGCGTGGCCGGCTATTTCTGGTTCGTCGGCGGAATGGCGGGCAATGTCTCCGATGCCGAAGTCGCGAAGGCAGCCGTCAACGACGCGCTGCAGCCGATGATCGGCCTGGCCTTCGGCAGCTCGCTGATCTCGATCTTCGCCCGCCTTGGCGGTGGCATCTTCACCAAGGGTGCCGACGTCGGTGCCGATCTCGTCGGCAAGGTGGAAGCCGGCATCCCCGAAGACGACCCGCGCAACCCGGCGGTGATCGCCGACAACGTCGGCGACAACGTCGGCGACTGCGCTGGCATGGCTGCCGACCTGTTCGAAACCTACGCGGTGACGATCATCGCGGCGATGCTGATCGCCGGGATCATGTTCAGCACCTACGGCTTCGCCGGCGTGATGTACCCGCTGGTACTCGGCGCGGTGTCGATCATCGCCTCGATCATCGGCACCTTCTTCGTGAAGGTGGGCAGCGACGGCAAGATCATGAAGGCGCTGTACAAGGGCCTGATCGTCGCCGGCCTGCTCTCGGCGGTGGGCTTCTGGTTCGTCACCGACGCGATGATCGCGGTCAACACCCTGCAGATCTTCCTCTGCGCCCTCGTCGGCCTCGCGCTGACCGCGGCGATGGTGGTGATCACCGAGTACTACACCGCCACCGAGTACAAGCCGGTGCGCGACGTGGCCGCCGCCTCGGTGACCGGCCACGGCACCAATGTCATCGCCGGCCTCGCGGTGTCGATGAAGAGCACGGCAGCCCCGGTGCTTGCCGTGGCGCTGGCGATCTGGTGCTGCTACGCGCTGGCGGGGCTGATGGGTATCGCGGTGGCGGCGACGGCGATGCTGTCGATGGCCGGCGTGATCGTCGCACTCGACGCCTACGGCCCGATCACCGACAACGCCGGTGGCATCGCCGAAATGGCGGGCCTCGACAAGGAGATCCGCAAGACCACCGACGCGCTCGACGCCGTGGGCAACACCACCAAGGCCGTCACCAAGGGCTATGCGATCGGCTCGGCCGGCCTCGCGGCGCTGGTGCTGTTCGCCGACTACTCGCACAAGCTCGATGAGAAGTTCGGCCCTGGCGTGATCGATTTCTCGATCGACAACCACGAAGTGCTGATCGGCCTGCTGATCGGCGGCATGATCCCCTACCTGTTCGGCGCCTACGCCATGCAGGCGGTGGGCCGCGCGGCCGGTGCGGTGGTGGAGGAAGTGCGGCGCCAGTTCCGCGAGATCCCCGGCATCATGGAGGGTACGGCCAAGCCCGAGTACGACAAGGCCGTCGACCTGCTCACGAAGTCGGCGATCCGCGAAATGATCGTGCCCTCGATGCTGCCGCTGTTCATCCCGATCATCGTCGGCCTGGTGCTGGGCCCGGCCGCACTCGGCGGCCTGCTGATGGGCACCATCGTGACCGGCCTGTTCGTGGCCATCTCGATGTGCACCGGCGGCGGTGCCTGGGACAACGCCAAGAAG
>PNMW01000030.1 GCA_013823855.1 Lysobacteraceae bacterium
ACCGTGCCGGCCGGGAAGGTGGCCTTCAGCACGTCGGCGTAGGAGAGACCCGCCTTCAGCGTGCCCTGCACTTCCGAGACGATGTGCATGACGTGGCTGTAACGCTCGATGACGAACTGCTCCGGCACGCGCACGCTGCCGGCTTCGCTCACCTTCCCGGCGTCGTTGCGGCCGAGGTCGATCAGCATCAGGTGCTCGGCGCGCTCCTTCGGATCACGGAGTAGCTCGGCTTCCAGCGCGCGATCAAGCTCAGGCGTGGCACCGCGCGGCCGCGTGCCGGCGATCGGTCGCACCGTCACCGTGCCCTGCTGCTGGCGCACGAGGATCTCCGGCGACGAACCGACCACCTGCAGCGCGCCGGTGTCGAGGAAATACATGTACGGCGAGGGATTCAACGCCCGCAGCGCGCGATACACGTCGACCGGCCGCGCCTTGAAGGGCACGGAAAGGCGCTGGCTCAGGACGACTTGGAACGCGTCGCCGGCGGCGATGTAGTCCTTGGCCTTGAGCACGGCCGACTTGAAGCCGTCCTTGCTGAAGCCGGAGACGAAATCCGCTTCGTCGACGAAGCCCGGATCGAGCACGTCCGGGTAACTGGCACCGGCATGGCGCAGGCGGTGCACCAGCGAATCGAGCCGCGCCTTCGCACGCACCAGGGCCTGCGGCTCGGAAGGATCGGCGTGGACGATCAGGTAGAGCTTGCCCTTGAGGTTGTCGAACACCGCCAGTTCTTCGCTGAGCATCAGGAAGATCTCGGGCGTGCCGAGATGGTCCGGCGCGACCGCCTTGGCGAGCTTCGGCTCGACGTAGGCGATGCACTCGAAGCCGAACCAGCCCACCAGCCCGCCGGTGAAGCCCGGCAGGCCCTCGATGCGTGGCACCGAGTACGCGGCGCGCAGGCGCTCCACTTCGCCCAGCGGGTCGGTGAGCTCGCGCGTCTCGACAAGCTCGCCGAATTCGCGCGCGGTCAAGGTGCGGCCATGCACGGCCCAGGTGCGCCGCGCCGGCAGGCCGATGATGCTGTAGCGGCCCCAGTTCTCGCCGCCCTCGACCGATTCGAACAGGTAGGCGTTCGGCCCGTCGACCAGCTTCAGGTACACCGAAAGCGGCGTGTCGAGGTCGGAGAGCACCTCGCGCACTACGGGGATGCGGTTGTGGCCGGCGGCGGCCAGGGCATTGAATTCGACAGCGTCCATCGAGGTCGGGTGACGGCCTTGCGCCGCGCGGGATCGGCCCCGGAGTATGCCAGCGCGCCGCTTCGATCAGCGCAGCGGCAGCCGCAGGCGGAACACCACGCCGCTGCCGTCCGCAAGGTCGTCGGCTTCGGCATTCCCGCCGTGCGCTGCGGCCACCAGCCGCACGATGTGCAGGCCGAAGCCGAGATGCACGGCACCATCGGCGCTGCGCGAGCGCTCCCGCAAACTGACCAGTGAATCGAAC
>PNMW01000067.1 GCA_013823855.1 Lysobacteraceae bacterium
CATCCAGAATTCAGACAGGGACAATTCCATGGGCGCCAACCTCGCCAACGACAACGACCTGCGCGCGCTGGCCGAGCGCGTCAACGCCGCCGTCAAGCCGTGGCGCGCCGCGCCGCTGGTGCCGGGTGCCGTCGTGTCCAGCGCGGCGCTGCCGGTGACCAATCCCGCCGACCGCCGTCAGACCGTCGGCGAGTGGCAGCCCGCCGACAGCGGCACCGTCGAGAAGGCGCTGGCGAATGCGGTGGCCGCGCAGCCGGCCTGGGACCGCACGCCCGCCGCCAGCCGCGCGGCGATCCTCGAGCATGCCGCCCACCTGCTGGAACAGCGGATGGCCGACTACATCGCCTTGTGCGTGAAGGAAGCCGGCAAGACCATCCCCGACAGCGTGGCCGAAGTGCGCGAAGCGGTGGACTTCCTGCGCTATTACGCCGCCCAGGCGCGCGCGCAGTTCGGTGCACCGGAACAGCTGCCCGGCCCGACCGGCGAGTCCAACCAGCTGCAGCTGCAGGGCCGTGGCGTGTTCGTCTGCATCAGCCCGTGGAACTTCCCGCTGGCGATCTTCCTGGGCCAGGTCAGCGCCGCGCTCGCCGCCGGCAACAGCGTGATCGCCAAGCCGGCCGAGCAGACCACGCTGGTGGCCTTCGCCGCGACGAAACTGCTGCATGAAGCCGGCGTGCCCGAGGACGTGCTGCAGCTCCTGCCCGGCGATGGTGCGACTGTCGGTGCCGGCCTGACTCGCGATGCACGCGTGGCGGGCGTGGCCTTCACCGGCTCCAACGAAACCGCTTGGGCGATCAACCGCACGCTGGCCGCTCGCAATGCGCCGATCGCTGCGCTGATCGCCGAAACCGGCGGCCAGAACGCGCTGATCGCCGACTCCTCCTCGCTGCCGGAACAAGTGGTCAAGGACGCCGTGGCCTCGGCCTTCGATTCGGCCGGCCAACGCTGCTCGGCCGCACGCGTGCTGTTCGTGCAGGACGACATCGCCGACAAGGTGATGCACATGCTCGCAGGTGCGATGGACGAACTCGTGATCGGCGACCCCGGCCTGCTTGGCACCGACGTCGGCCCGGTGATCGACGAAGACGCCAAGCGCGGCCTCGAAGCGCATGCCGCGCGGATGGACAAGGAGGCGCGCCTGATTCACATGGCTGCACTGCCGGAAGCGGCGGCGCACGGCTGCTTCGTCGCGCCGCGCGCCTACGAGTTGTCGTCGATCAAGCAGCTCGACCGCGAGGTGTTCGGCCCGATCCTGCACGTGCTGCGCTGGAAGGCCGACAACCTCGATGGCGTCATCAACGACATCAACGCCACCGGCTTCGGCCTGACGCTCGGCATCCACTCGCGCATCGACGCGACGATCGACCACATCGCGAAAAACATCCGCGTGGGCAACTGCTACGTCAACCGCAACCAGATCGGCGCGG
>PNMW01000061.1 GCA_013823855.1 Lysobacteraceae bacterium
CGGCGCACCCGCCAGGGTGGTGGTGAACAGCTGGTCACCCGTCTTCAGCGTGTTGCGGGTGAACGCCAGGGTGTCGCCGGCGATGTCGAAGGCCGAGATGCTGCCCTCGGCGACCACCGGCTTCGCCGTGCCGCTGGCGACATCGACGGCGAACAGCGGGTGCTGGCCCACATCCTGCGCGGTGGTGTAGATCGTCGCGCCGTCCTTCGACACCACGATACCGTCGGCGGAACGGTCCCACGATGGTGCGATCTCACGCACCTGCTTCGTGGCCAGGTCCATCGCCATCAGGCCGAAACGGTCGGCCTCGAAACCCGGACGCTTCATCGCGCGGTAGAACAGCGTCTTGCCGTCGGCGCTGAACACCGGACCGGTGTCCCAGGCGGGATTCGACGCCGTCAGGTTGACCGGTGCGCTGCTGCCGTCCGCAGCGACCTGGTACAGGTCGAAGTTGGTCGACCAGGCCTCGCCCTTGCCGGCCACGCGGATCGCGGCAACGACCGATGCACCATCCGGCGACCAGGTGTACTCATCCGCGCCACCGAACGGCTTGGACGGCGCGTCGCCATCCAGGCGGTCGGTCAGCGAAGTGGCACTGGAAACCGGCTTCGCCTTGCCTTCCGGCAGTGCGGCCACGAACAGGCGGCTGCGGCGTCCATCGGCCCAGGTGTCCCAATGACGGACGAACAGGCCGTCGTACACCACGCCGCTGCTCTTCTTGGCGGCGGTGTCGTCCAGTGTCTTCTTCGTGCAGGCGAAGTCGGCCTTGCAATCGGCGAAGGTGTCGGTGCTGAACAGCACGCGCGTCCCGTCCGGCGACACCTTGTAGCTGGCCACATCCAGTGCGAATGCCGTCAGCTGGCGCGGCGCCCCGCCGACCAGTGGCATCGCATACAGCTGCTGCGTGCCGGACTTCGCGCTGAGGAAATAGACCGTCTTGCCATCCGGCGAGAACGACGGCGAGTTGACGTTCCACCCTTCCGGGGTCAAGCGCTTCGGCGGCGCCATGTCGCGGGTCAGCAGGTTGCGGACCCACAGGCTGCTGCTGGCCTTGACCACGTCGGCATCGACGATGCGCTTGGCGAAGACGACCGTGCTGCCATCCGGCGACAGCACCGGCGAGGACACGCGGTCCAGTTTCTGCAGGTCGCGCACATCCAGGCCGCGGGCGGCGGCGAGCGACGGCAGCGCCGCCAGCAGGCAGAGGGGCAACAGGGCGGATCTGAGGTTCATCCGGGGCTCCGGCGACAGGAAAACCCCGATGTTAGGCGCTAAATGCGCCGCGGCGCAAGGCGTGAGGTCACGCCCTCGCGCCGTGCAGCCGCTTAGTGCGGGCCGGACCCCGCCTCA
>PNMW01000064.1 GCA_013823855.1 Lysobacteraceae bacterium
GCGACCACCGCATCGCGGATCTGCAGCGCGTTCGCGCCCGGTGCCTGGAAGATGCCGATGGCCGCTGCGTTCTGGCCGTTGAGGCGCGCGCGCAACGTGTAGTCGCCGGCGGCCAGTTCGATGCGGGCCACGTCGGCCAGGCGCACGATTTCGCCATCGGCGCCGCTCTTCAGCACGATGTCGCCGAACTCTTCGACCGTCTCCAGGCGGCCCTTGGCGTTGATCGGCAGCAGGAAGTCGCTGCCGTTCGGCATCGGCTCGGCGCCCAGCTGGCCGGCCGAAACCTGCACGTTCTGCTCGCGCACCGCGCGCAGCACGTCGCTGGCGGTCATGCCGCGCGAGGCGACCTTGTCCGGGTCCAGCCACAGCCGCATGGCGTAGTCGCCGCCGCCGAACAGCTGGGCGTCGCCGACGCCGGCGATCTTGGCCAGTTCGTCCTTCACGTGCAGGCGCATGTAGTTGCGCAGGTACAGCGAGTCGTACTTGCCGTCCTTGGACACCAGGTGGACGACCATCAGGAAGACCGGCGACTGCTTCTGCGTGGTCACGCCCTGCCGGCGCACGTCCTCGGGCAGCCTTGCCTGCGCCTGCGCCACGCGGTTCTGCACGCGCACCGCCGCCTCGTCGGCATCGGTGCCCGGCTTGAAGGTGACGGTGAGCTGCAGCACGCCGTCGGAGCCGGCGACGGACTTGATGTACATCATGTCCTCGACGCCGTTGATCGCTTCCTCGAGCGGCGTGGCGACGGTTTCGGCGATCACCTTCGGGTTGGCGCCCGGGTACACCGTGCGCACGACCACCGAGGGCGGCACCACTTCGGGGTATTCGCCGATCGGCAGCAGCGGGATCGAGATCAGGCCGGCGGCGAAGATCACGATCGACAGCACGGCGGCGAAGATCGGCCGGTCGATGAAGAATCTTGAGAAGTCCATGGGTGGATTTCCTGGAAAGAAGAAAGAGCGTCCCCGCCGCCTGCCGCGGGAGCGGCAGGCGTGGGTTCCATCATTGCGGTGCGGGTGGCGTCAGTTCTTGGCGACGGCCTGGGTCGGCGCGGGCGCCTGAGCGCCCATCGCCACGGCCTTGGCGTCCACCGGCATGCCGGGGAAGAACACCTTCTGCACGCCGCTGACGATCACGCGGTCGCCGGCGGCCAGGCCCTGCTCGACGATGCGCAGGCCGTCGGCCATGCGGCCGATCTGCACGTCGCGGCGCTGCGCCTTGCCGTCCTTGTCGACCACGTAGACGTACTTGCGGTCCTGGTCGGTCAGCACGGCCTTGTCGTCGACCAGCGCGGCCTTGAACTCGCCGCTGCCCAGCAGG
>PNMW01000005.1 GCA_013823855.1 Lysobacteraceae bacterium
GCGGCGCGCAGGCCGCGGCGGTTATCCTGTCCCCCGTCCTGTTCAGTCCCTGCCGCCATGACCGACCATCGCGCCCGTTTCCTCCAGCTCGCCCTGCACGCGCAGGCCCTGCGCTTCGGCCAGTTCACGCTGAAATCTGGCCGGCAGAGTCCCTACTTCTTCAACGCCGGCCGCTTCGACAGCGGCACGCTTCTGGCCGGCCTGGCCGCCTGCTATGCCGACGCGATCGAAGAAGCCGGCCTGCTGTTCGACCTGCTGTTCGGCCCGGCCTACAAGGGCATCCCGCTGGCGACGGCACTGGCCTGCGAGTTCGCCCGCCGCGGGCGCGACCTGCCCGTGGCCTTCAACCGCAAGGAAGCCAAGGACCATGGCGAGGGCGGTCTGCTGATCGGCGCGCCACTGGAAGACCGGCGCGTGCTGGTCGTCGACGACGTGATCACCGCCGGTACCGCGATCCGCGAGGCGCTGGGCCTGATCCGCGCCGGCGGCGGCACCCCGGCCGGGATCGTCGTCGCGCTCGACCGCCAGGAAGTGCTGGGCGAACCGGGCGCGGCCGCGCCGCGTCGTTCGGCGGCGCAATCCGTCGCCGAGGAAACCGGCGTCCCCGTGGTGGCCGTGGCCAACCTGCACGACCTGCTTGCATTTGCCGGCGAAAGCGCCGACCTTGTCCGCCATCGCGACGACCTGCTGGCCTACCGGGCCCGCTACGGCAGCGCGACCCAGGACTGATGCAGCAGGGGGCTGCCATGACTGTCCGCACATCCATCCTGCTGGCCACCGCTGCGCTGGTGGCGATGCCCTGCGCGCTGGCGCAGGACAAGGGCGCCGCCGGCGCCAAGAAACTGTTCTGCTGGGAGGAGAAGGGCCAGCGCGTCTGCAGCGACGCCCTGCCCGCCGACGCCGTGAATGCCGCGCGCGACGAGATCAGCGCCAGCAGCGGCCTGCGCACGGGTGGCGTGGAGCGCGCCCTGACCGCCGAGGAGCGTGCCCAGGCCGCCGTCGAGGCACAGCAGCGGCAGATGGATGCGGCCGCCGCGGAGACGCGTCGACGCACCGATGCGGCCATGCTGCTGTCGTACCGCAGCGAGGACGACCTGCGCCGCGTGTTCAACGAACGCACCGCCATCGTCGACAACAACGTGCAGACCGCGCGCTACAACGCGGTCAGCCTGCGCGAAGGCCTGATCAGCCTGCTGCAGACCGCCGGCGACCGCGAGCT
>PNMW01000036.1 GCA_013823855.1 Lysobacteraceae bacterium
CCCAGGGTGTCGTAGCGTTCGACCAGCACGGTATCCAGGCCGAGGTCGGCGGCGCGGAACGCCGCCGTGTAGCCGCCCGGACCGGAGCCGATCACGACGATGCGGCACTCGATGTCGGCCGGTTTGCCGGTGCCCAGGGCGGGCTTCGGCGCCGACGTGGCGGGCGCAGCAGGCGCGGCGGGCGAGGGCGTGACCGGTGCGGGCTTGGCGGGGGCCACCGCAGCGCCCTCGCCTTCGATGATCGCCACCAGGCTGCCCTCGGCGAGTTCGTCGCCGAGCTTGACCTTGATCTCCTTGATGACGCCGGCGGCGGGCGACGGGACTTCCATCGTCGCCTTGTCGGATTCCAGCGTCGCCAGGCCCTGGTCCTTCTTCACCGTGTCGCCGACGGCGACCAGGATCTCGATCACCGGGACGCCGTCGTAGTCACCGATGTCCGGCACCTTGGCCTCGATCAGGCCACCGCCGCCGGCAGCGGCCGGCGTCGCGGCAACAGGTGCGGGTGCAGCGGCGGGCGTCGGCGCGGGCGTGGCGGGAGCAGCAGGCGCGGCCGGTGCCGGCGCGGACACTGCAGCATCTTCGGTTTCCAGCACGGCCACCACACTGCCTTCCGACAGCGCATCGCCCAGCTTGACCTTGAGCTCCTTCACCACGCCGGCGGCCGACGAGGGCACTTCCAGCGTGGCCTTGTCCGATTCCAGCGTGACCAGGCCCTGGTCCTTCTTCACCGTGTCGCCGACGGCGACGAGGATCTCGATGACCGGCACATCGCTGTAATCGCCGATGTCGGGGACTTTGACTTCAATCGTGTTCGCCATGGTCTCGGTCTCCTTACAGCAGCACGCGGCGCATGTCGCCGAGCAGCTGGGCGAGATAGGCGGTGAAGCGCGCGGCGGCGGCGCCGTCGATCACGCGGTGGTCGTAGCTCAGCGACAGCGGCAGCATCAGGCGCGGCTGGAACTGCTTGCCGTCCCACACCGGCTGGATCGACGACTTCGAGACGCCGAGGATCGCCACTTCCGGCGCATTGACGATGGGCGTGAACGCCACGCCGCCGATGCCGCCCAGCGAGGAGATCGAGAAGCAACCGCCCGACATCTCGGCCGGGCCGAGCTTGCCGTCGCGCGCCTTCTTGGCCAGCTCGCCGCTTTCCTGCGCGATCTCGTTGACGCCCTTCTTGTCGACGTCGCGGATCACCGGCACGACCAGGCCGTTCGGCGTGTCGGCGGCGAAACCGATGTTGAAATACTTCTTCAGCACCAGGTTGTCGCCATCCAGCGAGGAATTGAA
>PNMW01000027.1 GCA_013823855.1 Lysobacteraceae bacterium
AGATCGCCGGCCTGCAGGCGCTCGGGGTCGATGTGATCGGCCTGCTGCGCTTCAACCCGGCGATGGTGGCGATGGCTGCGGAGGACTTCGTCCGAAGAGTGCTGGTGGCCAAGCTCCACGCCCGCGAGGTCTGGGTGGGGCCGGATTTCCGCTTCGGCCACCGCCGCGGCGGCGATGTGGCCCTGTTGCAGCGCATGGGCACTGAGCTGGGCTTCGTCACCCAGGCGCTCCCGCTGGTCGAGGATGCCAGTGGGCGCGTGTCGAGCACCGCCGTGCGCACCGCACTGGCGGCGGCCGAGCTGGATCGTGCCGCAGCCCTTCTGGGCCGGCCTTACGCGATTCCCGGCCGCGTCGTGCGCGGCAGGCAGTTGGGACGAACGCTCGGCTATCCGACGGCCAACCTGCGTTTCGGCGGCAAGCGCCCGCCGATGCGCGGCATCTTCGCCACCTGGGTGCACGGCGTCGGCAAGCAGCCCATGCCCAGCGTTTCCAGCCTCGGCACGCGGCCGACGGTCAACGGCACGGAGCCGCTGCTCGAGGCCCACCTGTTCGACTTCAACGGCGACCTCTACGGCCGGCGCATCGGCGTCGAATTTGTCGCCAAGCTCAGGGATGAGTTGAAGTTCGACGACCTACCCGCATTGATCGAACAGATGGATCGTGATTCGGCGCAAGCGCGCGCGATCCTTACTGGACGGCCGCATGCCGGCCAACTCCAAACCTTGAGCCTGACGACACCGTGAGCATCGACTACAAGAGCACCCTCTCGCTGCCGGACACGGCCTTCCCGATGCGCGGCGACCTGCCCAAGCGCGAGCCCGTCACGTTGCAGCGCTGGCAGGACGGCCGTCTGTACGAGCAGGTGCGCGCGCACGCCGCCGGCCGCCCGCGCTTCGTGCTGCACGATGGCCCGCCCTATGCCAACGGCAACATCCACATCGGCCACGCCGTCAACAAGGTGCTGAAGGACCTCGTGGTGAAGTCGAAGCTGCTCTCCGGCTTCGACGCGCCCTACGTGCCGGGCTGGGACTGCCACGGCCTGCCGATCGAACTGGCCGTCGAGAAGAAGTTCGGCAAGGTCGGCGACAAGCTCGACGCCGCCGCATTCCGGCAGCATTGCCGCGACTACGCTGCTGAGCAGATCGCCGGGCAATCGCGCGATTTCCAGCGGCTTGGCGTGCTCGGCGACTGGGAGCATCCGTATCGCACGATGGATTTCCGCTTCGAGGCCGACATGCTCCGCGCGCTTTCGAAGATCGTCGAGCGCGGGCATCTGCTGCGCGGTGCCAA
>PNMW01000078.1 GCA_013823855.1 Lysobacteraceae bacterium
CGGCGCGGCACGGTACGCACCAGGTGATGGAACTGGCGCTGGATAGCGGCCACGTCCGGGAAGATGTCGGCGTGGTCGTATTCCAGATTGTTGAGGATGGCGACCAGCGGGCGGTAGTGGACGAACTTGCTGCGCTTGTCGAAGAAGGCGGTGTCGTACTCGTCGGCCTCGACCACGAACTCGCGGCCGCCGCCGATGCGCGCGGACACGCCGAAGTCCTCGGCCACGCCGCCGATCAGGAAACCCGGCGAGCGGCCGGCGGCTTCCAGCAGGTAGGTCAGGATGGTCGTGGTGGTCGTCTTGCCGTGCGTGCCGGCCACGGCCAGCGTGTCGCGTCCGGGCAGCACGCGCTCGGACAGCCACTGCGCGCCGGAGATGTAGCGCCGGCCCTGGTCCAGTACAGCCTCGACCGCCGGGTTGCCGCGCGACAGCGCGTTGCCAATGACGATCTCGTCGCAGTCCGGTGCGATGTTCTGCGGCTGGTAACCCTGCGCCAGCGCGATGCCCAGCGTCTCCAGCTGGGTGGACATGGGCGGATAGATGGCCTGGTCGCTGCCTTCGACGGTATGGCCGAGTTCGCGGGCCAGGGCGGCCACGCCACCCATGAAGGTGCCGGCGATGCCGAGGATGTGGATCTTCAAGACGGGAATTCCGGGATGACTGCGCAGACTTTAGCCGAGCCGATGGGCTTCGGCACGCGTCGTGGCATGCCAGAAACACGAAGCCCCGCGAATGCGGGGCTTCGGAGCACGATGTACCTGCCGCGCAGGCTCAGCCCACTTCCTTGGCCGGCGCCAGCGCCTCGGTGATGCGGGTGAACACCTCGTCCAGCGAGCCCACGCCGTCCACGACGGTCAGTTCGCCCTGCTGACGGTAGAAATCGATCACCGGCGCGGTCTGGTCGGTATAGACCTGCAGGCGCTTGCGGACCGATTCCGGATTGTCGTCCGCACGGCCCTCGGCCTGGGCGCGGCCGGCGATGCGCTCCACCAGCAGTTCGGTGGGCACTTCCAGCTGCACGGCGAAATCGAACTTCTGCCCCAGCTTGGACAGCAGCTGGCCCAGCGCCGCGGCCTGCACCAGGTTGCGCGGGTAGCCGTCGAGGATGAAGCCGGCCTTCGTGTCGTCGCGCGAAAAGCGGTCCTCCAGCATGCCCAGCAGGATGTCGTCGCTGACCAGCTCGCCGCGCGCCATCACTTCCTTGGCCTGCAGGCCCAGCGGACTGCCGGCGGCCACTTCGGCGCGCAGCAGGTCGCCGGT
>PNMW01000068.1 GCA_013823855.1 Lysobacteraceae bacterium
GTTGGCGGCCAGGTGGATCTCGACGTCATTGCCGTCGGCACGTTCGGCCTCGGCCTTCCAGACGCCATCGTCGAAGTCGACGTCGTGGATCTTGGAATAGCCGGCGGCCGTCAGCTTGGCCTTCACGTCGTTCTCGCTGAGATCGGACACCAGCTTCTCGGCCATCACGTCACCGCTCGCCGGATTGATGCGCACGTCCACCCGGTCGCCGTTGGCGCTGGTGGCGTCGGTTTCCCACATGCCGTCCTCGAAATCGAGGTCGTCGATGTTCGTGTAGCCCTTCTCGGTGAGCAGGGCGCGCACCTGTGGTTCCTTCAGCGCATCCTTGCCGGCTGTGGGCGCAGGCGGCTGGGCGACGGCGGCAGCGGACAGCGCAGCAAGGGCGGCAAGGGTCAGCAGGCGATGGCGGTTGCGAACAGTCATGGAAATCTCCGGTGGAGGGGTGGACCGATCCTGCCCACCGGATCGTCACCCACAGGTGAATCCACGCCCTCCAAACTGAACACTCCACGCGGTCTTCACCTGCATGAGCCGCGTGCGAACGCGGGCTACGTGCGTCGCAGCACCAACAACGTCACCACGCCGGCCAGCAGGCCCCAGAACGCCGAGCCGATGCCTGCAAGCGACAGGCCCGAGGCCGTCACGAGGAACGTCACCAGCGCCGGCTCGCGCTCCGCTTCGTCGCGCAACGCCGCCGCCAGGCTGTTGCCGATGGTGCCCAGCAACGCGATGCCGGCGATCGCGAGGATCAGCTCCTTCGGGAACGCGGCGAACAGCGCCGCCACCGTGGCGCCGAACAGGCCGACGACGACATAGAACACGCCAGCCGCGATGGCCGCCACGTAACGGCGTGCCGCATCCTCGTGCGCCTCGCGCCCCATGCAGATCGCGGCGGTGATCGCGGCGAGATTCAGCGCGAACGCGCCGAAGGGCGCCAGCAGCAGGTTGACCAGGCCGGTCCAGCCGACGACGGGCGAGATCGGGATCGCATACCCCGACGCGCGGATCACCGCCACGCCGGGGACGTTCTGCGACGCCATCGTCACGATGAAGAGCGGCAACGCGATGCCGACGATGGCGGCGAGCGAGAACGTCGGCGTGGTGAACACCGGCTTCGCCAGCTGCAGGGACAGGCCGTCCACGCGCAGCAGCCCAAGTCCGGCAGCGAAGGCGATGCCGACCAGCAGGGTCAGGATCACC
>PNMW01000033.1 GCA_013823855.1 Lysobacteraceae bacterium
ACACCGAACTCGAGATCACCGGCATTTCGGCCTGATCCGTCCGCATAAGGAGAACACGTCATGGCAAGTAAAAAGGGCGTAGGCTCGACCCGCAACGGCCGCGATTCCAACCCGAAGTACCTCGGTGTGAAGATCTTCGGTGGCCAGGCTGTCGAAGCCGGCAACATCATCGTCCGCCAGCGCGGCACCGAGTTCCATCCGGGTGCAGGCGTCGGCATCGGTCGCGACCACACGCTGTACGCGCTGGTCGATGGCAAGGTCGATTTCGCGGTGAAGGGTGCCAACAAGCGCCGCACCGTCAGCGTGGTCGGCGCCGAGTAATCGGCCCGCGACGCGGTCCCGGTTTGCCGGAGTCGCCGCTCGCCACGCATCGCAACACACGACGCTCCGCCACGGCGGGGCGTCGTCGTTTCTGGCGGCACCGCATCCGCGAGGCCGGCCGCCGTCTCTTTGGAGTGCACCCATGAAATTCGTCGACGAAGCCGAGATCGCCGTCCACGCCGGCAACGGTGGCAACGGCTGCATCAGTTTCCGCCGCGAGAAGTTCATCCCGCTCGGCGGCCCCGACGGCGGTGACGGCGGCAATGGCGGCAGCGTCTGGCTGGTCGCCGACGAGAACCTCAACACCCTGATCGACTTCCGCCACCAGCGCGTCTACCGCGCGCAACGCGGGCAGAACGGCATGGGCCGCGACATGTACGGCAAGGCCGGCGAGGACGTCATCATCCGCGTGCCGGTCGGCACGGCAGTCTGCAATGTCGCCACCGACGAGATCATCGGCGACCTCACCGAACACGGGCATCGGCTGCTGGTCGCCAAGGGTGGCGACGGCGGCCGCGGCAACGTCCACTTCAAGACCTCGGTGAACCGCGCGCCGCGCAAGGCCACACAGGGCTGGCCGGGCGAGGAGCGCGAGCTGCGCCTCGAGCTGAAGCTGCTCGCCGACGTCGGCCTGCTGGGCTTCCCGAACGCCGGCAAGAGCACCTTCGTCCGCGCGGTGTCGGCGGCGACGCCGAAGGTGGCCGATTACCCGTTCACCACGCTGTATCCGAACCTCGGCGTGGTCAGCGTCGAGGCCTTCAAGAGCTTCGTGATCGCCGACATCCCCGGCCTCATCGAGGGCGCTGCCGATGGTGCTGGCCTCGGTGCCCTGTTCCTGCGCCATGTGCAGCGCACGCGGCTGCTGCTGCACCTCGTCGA
>PNMW01000080.1 GCA_013823855.1 Lysobacteraceae bacterium
ACGCACGCTGCGCAATCGGCCCACCGAAGCGGAACACCGGCTGTGGCAATACCTGCGCGGCCGGCAAGTGGCGGGATGCAAGTTCCGCAGGCAGCATCCCTTCGGTGACTACATCCTGGACTTCGCCTGCCTGGAGCGGAAGATCGCGGTGGAACTGGATGGCAGCCAGCATGCCGACGACGTGCACTACGACACGGAGCGCAGCTGTTTCCTCGAAAGTGCAGGATTCAAGGTGCTCAGGTTCTGGAACAATGATGTGTTCGACAACATCGAAGGGGTGATTGAAGTGATTCTCGACTCGTTGATCCCACGGACAGCCGCACCATCCCCACCCAACCCTCCCCTTGAAGGGGAGGGCTAGAAGCCGTGTTCTCGAAAATCCTGATCGCCAACCGCGGCGAGATCGCCTGCCGTGTCATCCGTACCTGCCGTCGACTCGGCATCCGCACCGTCGCGGTGTATTCCGAGGCGGACGCCGATGCCCAGCACGTACGCCAGGCCGACGAGGCCTACCTGATCGGCGGGCCGCGTCCGGCGGACAGCTACCTGCGCGGCGACGCCGTGATCGCGGCGGCCCGGGAAGCCGGCGCTGAGGCCATCCATCCCGGCTACGGCTTCCTGTCGGAGAACGCCGACTTCGCCGATGCCGTCGCGGCGGCCGGCCTGGTGTTCATCGGGCCCTCGGGCGCGTCGATGCGCAAGATGGGCAGCAAGGCCGGCGCCAAGGAACTGATGCGCGCCCACGGCGTGCCGGTGGTGCCGGGCTACACCGGCGAAGACCAGTCGCCCGCGCTGCTGCAGCGCGAGGCCGACGCCATCGGCTACCCGCTGATGATCAAAGCCGCGCACGGCGGCGGCGGCAAGGGCATGCGCATCGTTCGCGCCGCGACCGATTTCGCCGCGGCACTCGAAAGCTGCCAGCGCGAGGCCAAGAACGCCTTCGGCCGCGATCGCGTGCTGCTCGAGCGTTATGTCGAGAAACCGCGCCACATCGAGATCCAGGTGTTCGCCGACGCCCACGGCCACACCCTGCACTTGAACGAGCGCGAGTGCTCGGCGCAGCGCCGCTACCAGAAAGTGCTCGAGGAGTCGCCCTCGCCGTTCCTGACGCCGGAGCTGCGCCGAGC
>PNMW01000006.1 GCA_013823855.1 Lysobacteraceae bacterium
GCCCGCTTCGCCCACGCGCGCGTAGTGGCCGGTCGCGATCTTCTCGGCCCCCAGCTCGCGGGCGGCATCCAGGAAATGCTTGAACTTCACCTCCCGGTTGCACAGCACGTCCGGGTTCGGGGTGCGGCCGGCGGCGTACTCGGCCAGGAAATGTTCGAACACGCCCTGCCAGTACTCGGCCGAGAAATCGCGGAAATGGAACGGGATACCCAGCCGGCCGCAGACGGCCACGGCGTCGCGGCGGTCGTCTTCGGCACGGCATTCGCCGGTACCGTCGTCGGCCCAGTTCTGCATGAAGAGCCCGGCGACGGACTCGCCCTGCTGCACCAGACGCAGCGCGGCCACCGACGAATCCACGCCACCGGACACCCCGACGATGACCCGCGGAGCGCTCATGCGATGTGCTGCAGCGTGGACAGCGGCGAACGACGGCCGGCCAGGTAGTCCTGCACGACCCGCCAGACCAGTGGACTGCGATGGCGGTCGGCCTGCGCCTGCAGTTCCGCCGGTGTCAGCCACACCGCCTGGACGATGCCGTCATCCAGCGGACGGTCGGGCAGGTGCCGAACAGGATCGGCGGAGAAGGCGAAGCGCAGGTAATGCCGCCCGGTCTCGGCCTTCCACTGGTAAGCGCCGATGAAGGCGGTCGGCGCCACCTCCCAGCCGGTTTCCTCGAGGGTTTCGCGACGGGCGGCGTCCAGCAGGCTTTCGTCCGGCTCCAGGTGGCCGGCGGGCTGGTTGAACACCAGCCGGCCCTGAGCGCGCTCTTCCACCATCAGCAGCCGGCCATCGCGGACCACCACGGTGGCCACGGTGACGTCGGGCTGCCAGAACCGGCCCTCGCGATAGCTCACTTACAGGTCGTCCTGGTCGCCGGAGAGTTCGATCTCCTGGTTGTCGGCCGTCTCGGCCGCGATGTCCATCGCCGCTTCCAGCGCCGCCGCATCCACGTTGTCCGGCAGCTTGATGACGAAGTACAGCACGTCGCCGGCGATCTCCCAGCTGCCCAGCTTCTTGGTGCGGCTGTCCGCCAGCAGCGCCAGCGCCTGCTCGCCGTCGATGCCGTCGGCCGCGATGCGTCCGGCCGGCGAGAACACTTCGCGGATGCTCAGGCCGCTGATCTGCTCGGTGCCGCCCGAC
>PNMW01000083.1 GCA_013823855.1 Lysobacteraceae bacterium
ACCTGCAAGTCCTGGCTCAGCGAGGCGCCGTACCGGATGCTGCAGAACAATCTGGACGCGGAAGTCGCCGAAGACCCCACATCGCTGGTGGTGTACGGCGGCATCGGCCGCGCCGCGCGCGACTGGGCCTGCTACGACGCCATCCTGAAGTCGCTGCGCGAACTCGACGACCATGAGACCCTGCTGGTGCAGTCCGGCAAGCCGGTCGGTATCTTCCCCACGCATCCAGATGCGCCGCGCGTGCTGATCGCCAACTCCAACCTGGTGCCGCACTGGGCCACCTGGGAGCACTTCAACGAACTCGACCGAAAGGGCCTGATGATGTATGGCCAGATGACGGCCGGCTCGTGGATCTACATCGGCAGCCAGGGCATCGTGCAGGGCACCTACGAAACCTTCGTCGAGATGGGGCGCCAGCACTACGGCGGCAACCTGGCCGGCAAGTGGATCCTAACCGCCGGCCTCGGCGGCATGGGCGGCGCGCAGCCGCTGGCGGCGGCGCTGGCCGGCGCCAGTTCGCTGAACATCGAGTGCCGCCAGTCCAGCATCGACATGCGCCTGCGCACGCGCTACGTGGACGAACAGGCCGCCGACCTCGATGACGCCCTGGCGCGGATCGCGAAG
Organism: Lysobacteraceae bacterium; assembly: GCA_013823855.1. Lineage (GTDB taxonomy): Bacteria > Pseudomonadota > Gammaproteobacteria > Nevskiales > Nevskiaceae > Nevskia. Next base: position 625 of record PNMW01000083.1, read on the forward strand.
TACACCGCGGCCGGCGAGGCGAAGTCCATCGCGCTGCTCGGCAACGCCGCGGAGATCCTGCCGGAACTGGTGAAGCGCGGCGTACGCCCGGATGCCGTCACCGACCAGACCAGCGCGCACGACCCCGTGCACGGCTACCTGCCGATCGGCTGGACGGTGGAGCAGTGGCTGGCCGAGCAGAAGGCCGAACCCGAGCGCGTGCGCGATGCGGCCAAGCAGTCCATGCGCGTGCACGTGGAAGCGATGCTGGCGTTCCAGCAGATGGGCGTGCCGACCTTCGACTACGGCAACAACATCCGGCAGATGGCGTTCGACCAGGGGTTGAAGAACGCGTTCGATTTCCCCGGCTTCGTGCCGGCCTACGTGCGTCCGCTTTTCTGCCGAGGCGTAGGCCCGTTCCGCTGGGTCGCGCTGAGCGGTGACCCG
>PNMW01000008.1 GCA_013823855.1 Lysobacteraceae bacterium
TCGCGGCGGGTACCGTCGCGACGACCGGCGCCGCCGGCGCTACCGGGCTTGCGGCCACCCCCACGGCGTTCTTCGTCGGCGGCCTTCTGTTCGCGCGCCTCGCGGAAGATCTGGCCGATGCTTTCTTCTTCGTCATCGCATTCGCCTGCCACCGGCTTCGGACGCTCCGGACGCGGCAGCGCCGTCAGCAGTTCCGCGGTGACCGGCTCGGACGGGATCTTCTGCTCGATATAGGCCTCGATGTCGGGCAGCGACATCGCATAGCGCTCGCACGCGAAGCTGATCGCATCGCCCTCGGCGCCCAGGCGCGCGGTGCGGCCGATGCGGTGCACGTAGTCCTCGGCATCGAACGGCAGGTCGAAGTTGAACACGTGCGACACGCCATCGATATGCAGGCCGCGCGCGGCCACGTCGGTGGCCACCAGCAGTTCCAGCTGGCCGGCCTGGAACCTCTTCAGCAACGACTCGCGCTTCTTCTGCGGCACGTCGCCGGACAGCACGCCGACGCGGTAGCCGGCGCGCTCCAGCGCGCGCGCCACGCGCTCGACGAACGCCTTGGTGTTGACGAACACCATGGTGCGTGCGCCCTCGCTGCGCGACAGCAGGCCGATCAGCAGCGGGATCTTCTCCTCGTCGGCCGGGTAGTACAGCTTCTGCCGCACCTTGGCCGCGGTGATGAACTCGGTTTCGACGACGAGCTTCTCCGGCTCGTTCATGTGCTCGTAGGCCAGTTCCAGCACGCGGTGCGAGAGGGTGGCCGAGAACAGCAGCGTCTGCCGGGTGGTGCGCTCGGGCATGCGCCGCAGCAGGAAACGGATGTCCTTGATGAAGCCCAGGTCGAACATGCGGTCGGCTTCGTCCAGCACGCACACCTCGCAGGCGTGCAGGCTGACCACCTTGTGCTGCTTGACGTAGTCGATCAGCCGGCCGGGCGTGGCGATGATGACGTCCACGCCCTTCTGCAGCAGTTCGCGCTGCTTGTCGTAGTCCACGCCGCCGTAGACCAGGGCGAAGCGCAGGCCCAGGTCGGCGCCGAACTTCACCGCGTCC
>PNMW01000009.1 GCA_013823855.1 Lysobacteraceae bacterium
GTGGCGTCGCGCCCTTGGCTCTTGTGCGCGCGGCCGAGCAGCACCCAGCCCTCGAGGCTGTCCGGCTCGCGCTGCAGCCGGTGCTCGAGCTGCACGATGGCCTGCTCGATGGTTTCCGGGATTTCACGCTGCGCGGGGTCGAGGCCGTCCGGCGTTCCGAAGGCCGCGTACAGGCCGACGGCACCCAAGGGAATGGCCAGCAACATGGCGATGGCGCTGCGGCGCGCATCGTTCCAGAGCGGCGGCAGCACGAAGACGAGGGTCAGCGCGACCAGCGCGACGGCGAAAAGAAGGAAAGCAAGCATCAGTGGATCACCACTCCTGGCGGTCATCGGCCGGCGGGGTGGCCGGTGTTTTTCCCTGCTGGCGGCGGACCACGGCAACGACAACGCCGGCACCGACCAGCAGCAGCACGAAGGGGCCGAACCACAGCGCCCAGGTCACCGGCGTCACTGCCGGGCGGTAAAGGATGAAATCGCCGTAGCGGGCATGGAACCAGGCGTTGATCTCGGCGTCGGTCTTGCCCTGCCGCATCAGCACCAGCAACTGCCGGCGCAGGTCGTCGGCGACGCCTGCAGGCGAGTCGGCCAGCGACTGGTTCTGGCACATCACGCAGCGCAGCTCGCGAGCGAGGTCGTTGTAGCGGGCCTCCTCCTCGGCGCTCTGGAAGTCTTTCGGGAGCACGGCGAGCGCGAAGCCGGCGACGGCCAGCAGGGTGATCGCCAGCAGCGTGCGTAGCGTGGCGCTCATCGCACGTGCTCCAGTGTGGCCAGCAGCGGCCAGAGCTGCTCCTCGACCACCTCGGGCGTGACCGGGCCGACGTGCTTCCAGCGCACCACGCCGGCGGCGTCGACGAGGAAGGTTTCCGGTGCGCCGTAGATGCCCCAGTCAATGGCGGCACGGCCCTCGAGGTCGACGATGACCAGGTGGAACGGGTTGCCGAACTGCTGCAGCCAGCGTGCGGCGTCCTCGGGCGCATCCTTGTAGTTGTAGCCCACGACCTTCAGTCGGCCACTGCGAGCGATCCCGGCGATCACCGGGTGCTCGACG
>PNMW01000074.1 GCA_013823855.1 Lysobacteraceae bacterium
TTCAACCTGCGCAAGAGCAAGAAGCGCCTGGGTTGGATGAACGATGCCGAGGTCACCGCGGTCGCCAACGATCTCAACGTCTCCAAGCGCGAGGTGCTGGAGATGGAATCGCGGCTCTCCGGCCGCGACATCGGTTTCGACGCGCCCACCGACAGCGACGACGACCACGCGCCGCCGGCACCGATCGCCTACCTCGAGCAGGCCGACGCCGACCCGGCCGCGCTGTTCGAGCGCGAGAACCACGACGAGAAGCAGCTCGATGCGCTGGGCGAGGGCCTCGAGGCGCTCGATGCGCGTTCGCGCGCCATCCTGCAACGCCGCTTCCTCGGCGACGAGCAGAAAGCCACGCTGCAGGAGCTGGCGACCGAGTACGGTGTCTCGGCCGAGCGCGTGCGGCAGATCGAAGCCACGGCCCTGAAGAAACTGCGCGGCCTGCTGCTGGCCTGAACGCCACGACCCTCGATAAGGACGACACCGATGACCTCCCCCTTCCCTCCGCCGCCGGCATCCGGCAAGCCCCGCAAGCTCTGGCCGTTGTTCCTCGGCGGCTGCCTGCTGCTGCTGTTGGCGGCGGTGTTGGCGATCGCCGCCGTCGTCTACTTCGGCGCGAAGATGATCGGCACCGCCAGCCGCGACATCGTTGGCGGCATCCCGCTCGTGCAGGAGCACTTCGGCACCATCACCAGCGCTGATCTGGACACGAACCTGGGTGCCCTGATGGCGGCCGGCGGCAGCGGCAAGGCGGCGCTGAGCATCAACATCACCGGTGAGAAGGGCGTGGGTGCCCTGACGATCCAGATCGACCCGATCAGCCAGCAGTTCAGCTCGGCAACCCTCACCCTGCCCAATGGCGAGGTGCGTCAACTCGACACGGCCGCCTTGCGACAACTGCAGGCGCTGCAGCAAGGGCAGTGGCCCCTGCCGCAGCCCTGAAGCGCGGCTTCAGTACAGATTTCAGTACAGATCGATCGGGTCGACGTCGAGCGACCAGCGCACCCGCCGCGCCTCCGGCAGTGAGTACCAGCCCGTGG
>PNMW01000019.1 GCA_013823855.1 Lysobacteraceae bacterium
CACCGATATGGCCGAAGCCTACGCCTGGGCCGATCTTGTCGTCTGCCGCTCCGGCGCCTCCACGCTGGCCGAACTGTGCGCGGTGGGTGTGGGCAGCGTGCTGGTGCCGTTCGCACAGGCCGTCGACGACCACCAGACCCGCAATGCCGAGTACTTGGTCGAGCGCGGCGCCGCCGTGCTGTTGAAGCAGGACGACGCCCTGGCCGATGCGCTGGCAGCCACGCTGCGCAGGCTGTCCGGCGACACCGCTGCGCGCATGGCGATGGCCAAGGCCGCGCGCACGCTGGCCAAACCCGATGCGGCCGACCGCATCGCCGACATCATTCTTGAGGAAGCTATCGAAATGAGGACGCAGGCATGATGATGGCCGCCGCACGCGAGCGCCGCCTGCAGCACACCGGCAACCTGGCGAAGGAATTCCGCCGGGTGCACTTCGTCGGTATCGGCGGCTCCGGCATGAGCGGCATCGCCGAGGTGCTGTGCACGCTGGGCTACGAAGTGTCCGGCTCGGACAATGCCGACAACGCCGCGACCCGCCGGCTGGCGTCGCTGGGTGCGCGCGTGATGCGCGGCCACAATGCCTCCAACGTGCTGGGCACCGACTGCGTGGTGGTCTCCAGCGCGATCAAGCACGACAACCCCGAGCTGATGGAAGCGCGCAGCCAGCGCATCCCCATCGTGCCGCGTGCGGCGATGCTCGCCGAGCTGATGCGCTTCCGCCGCGGCATCGCCGTGGCCGGCACCCACGGCAAGACCACCACCACCAGCCTGACGGCGGCGGTGCTGAGCGAGGGCGGGCTGGACCCGACCTTCGTGATCGGCGGCCAGCTGCTGGCCGCGGGCGCGAACGCCAAGCTCGGCGACGGCCAGTGGCTGGTGGCCGAGGCCGACGAGAGCGATGGCAGCTTCCTGCGGCTGAATCCGCTGATCTCCATCGTCACCAACATCGATGCGGATCACCTGGAGAACTACGGCAACGACTTCGAACGCGTGAAGGCGGCGTTCGCCGAGTTCCTGCAG
>PNMW01000004.1 GCA_013823855.1 Lysobacteraceae bacterium
ACATCGCCGGAGAGGGCGCTTGAGCCGGGCCATCGCCATCCATCCCGCGGCGAAGGCATCACCACGCCGGCGTGCCGCTTTCATCTCCGATGTTCATCTCGGCTCGAAGCATTGCCATGCCGAGGAACTGGCCGCCTTCCTCGCCACGCTCGATGTTGAGCGCTTGTACCTGGTCGGCGACATCGTCGACCTGTGGTGGATGTCGGCCAAGCGCGCGGAATGGGGGCACGGGCAGAACCACGTGGTCGAGGCGCTGCACCGGCTGCGCGCCGCCGGCACCGAGATCGTCTACGTGCCTGGCAACCACGATCGCCCGATCCGCCGCTTCTGCGGCCTGCTGCTGCCGCGCATGAGCGTGCGCCGCCGCGTCATCCACACCACCGCCGACGGCCGTCGCCTGTTGGTGGTGCACGGCGACGACTACGACAGCGTCACGCAATTCGGCGGCTTCCAGGAGCAGCTCGGCGACTGGCTGTACGAGCGCATCCTCACCGGTAATCGTCTCGCCAACGCGCTGCGTCGTCGCTTCGGCCTGCGCTACTGGTCGTTGGCGGATTTCCTCAAACGGCAGAGCGGCGCGGCCGAGCGCTACATCCAGCGTTTCATCGAGGCCGGCTTCGATGATGTGCGCCGTCGCGGCCTCGACGGCATCGTCTGCGGCCACATCCATCGACCGGCCCTGCTGGAGCGCGATGGGCTGATCTACGCCAACGACGGTGACTGGGTCGAAAGCCTGACCGCGCTCGTCGAGGACGCGGACGGCACCCTGCGGCTGCTCGACCACCGCGGCGAGACGCTGCAGCGGATCGGGCCGAAAGTGTGCTGGATCGATGAGCGCCGCCTGGTGCCCGTGCAGCCCCGCGAGTGCGAACCGATGCCCGAGGCGGCGTGAACCGCAGGCTGCCCGCGCCGTGCTGGCGCGGCCCGAGCTGCGATCACCCGGCGCGCACGAAGCATCCGTAGGCTGGGCGGCATGGATTCCGTCTCCCAGGCCCTGCTCGGCGCGGCCGTCGCCGCCGT